>JAZUBB010000016.1:0-194129 GCA_045638285.1 Alistipes sp.
ATTGAATTCTAAATTGTATCTTTTCTCTATCAACATATTTTAGTACTATTGCTTTTATTATGTTCTTTGCTGATGGCATTATCTTTGTTCTGTTTATTTGTGGAACTTGAGGCGAATTGCTATATTTGCACCGCTAAAATGTAATATATGTGTATTTCACACCCCATAGCCATCGTTTTTCAGGGTTTGGCAATCCGCCATCTCTTTAATCATTGTCTAGTTATGTCATAGGCACCTCCTAACTTATTGTGTGTTAAACAAAAAATGCAAATACAACCAACACAATAGGCGTGCCAATGAAATAATTTAGGCTAATGGTTAGAATTTTGGCGTAATATATTGTTAACCGCTGACAATATGGCAGAAGGATTAGGTCACACCTAGTCCTTTTTTGTCATATATGACACAAGAATTCTTACCTCTCTCGGGAATTGAAAGAGTACCGTAACTTTACGCAGTATTACAAATGTATGACAAACCAAAAGAAAAACAGCGTTAGAAATGTCTCTAACGCTGTTTTGGTGAGGTCTGAAGCGGATTCGAACCGCTGTAGCAGCTTTTGCAGAGCTGTGCCTAGCCGCTCGGCCATCAGACCACAATGCTCGTTTTGAGAGTGCAAATATACGGCTTATTTCTCAATTTCCAAACTTTCGAGCAATTCTTTCGCGTTTTTTCGCAAATTTTCGAACAGCGAGGACGGATTTCATTCCATTTTTTATACCTTTACAATCTAATCCGAGCCGACAAAATATCCAATTATGTTCAAAGAAAATAATATTCTCAAAAACCATCGACCTTCGATTGATGAGGTTAATGAATATATTCAAAAATGGAATAAACTTGATGATTATGTAAATCAAGAAAATGCTTTGGATAAATTATTCTTAACTTTATGTAAAGATAACAATAGTATTGAAAATATTCTTATTAAGTGTTCGGCTCTAAATGATTTTTATAGCACGAATATATTCAAAGTGCATAATGTTGCACAACATTATTATACTCAAAATATTGATGAGAGGTTACAAATCGGGGACTTGTCATTAATTGATGATTTGGCAAATATAAAGATCAATGGGAAAAGATTCTATTTCTACTCATTTGCGACTAAGTATTGTAGCCACCATCGCCCCGACGTATATCCAATTTATGATAGCTATGTGCATAAACTTCTCAAATATTTCCGCGACAGAGATTATTTTTGCTCTTTTAGGGATAAAGATTTGAAAAGTTATCGAACATATACCAATGTTATACTTGCATTGCAAAAGTACTATGGGTTAGATTCCTTTACTGTCAAAGACATAGACAAATATCTCTGGTTATTAGGCAAAGAGGCTTTTAATAGATACAAATAGTTTTTTCGAGTAAATATTTTTCGCAAAATTTTCGTACCTTTACAATCGTAAATCGGGCGCGGAGTGATCCGCAACGCCCAACCTAAATTATTTACGATTATGGCTACTATCGACGATATTGCTCTGAGTATGCAGTCGCGCATAGGAGTGCGCGGTGTGGTACACCTTCTGCGCACCTTCGGGTCGGCCGAGGCGGTCTATGCAGCCTCGGTGGACGAGTTGGTTGGGCGTGCCGAACTTCAAGAGAGTCTTGCACGCGAGATCGTCGCCCGCAAGACGCACAAGGCGGCCGACCGCGAGTTGGCTTACTGCGCCCGCCACGGAATCGAGCCAATAGCCTCGACTGAACACGACTACCCCGCCCTAATGCTCGAAACTGACGACTATCCGCACGTACTATATATAAAAGGTAATGCCGAGGTGCTCAACCACCTTACGCTCTCGATGGTTGGCACGCGCCACATCTCGCAGTATGGCGTGACGATGTGCGAGCGATTGGTCGAGGGGCTCGCACGCCGCTTGCCTGAGCTGACGATTGTCAGCGGTTTGGCATTTGGCATTGACGTCAATTGTCATCGCTCGGCGGTGCGTCACGGTCTGCCTACGGTTGCGGTGGTTGCCAATGCTCTACCCGAGGTCACACCCGCACAACACAGTGCCTTTGCCCGCGAGATCATCGACGAAGGTGGCGCAATCGTGACCGAGCTCCACTCGCAAACCAAGCAGAACGGTCGATACTACATTCCGCGCAACCGCATCATCGCGGCGATGAGTGGCGGCACGGTTGTGGTCGAATCGGGCGCGTCGGGAGGCTCGCTCCACACCGCAGCAATGGCAGACAGCTACAACCGCGTGGTGATGGCAGTCCCAGGGCGCGTGACTGATATGTCGTCCGAAGGTTGTAACGCACTGATTCGCAATCGCAAAGCGGCACTTGTAACCTCAGCCGACGACATCATTGCCGAGATGGGTTGGGATATGCACGAGGCAGGGTGTCTGCCCTCGGCAAGTGAGCCCACGATCGAACTCTCGCGCGATGAGGCGGGGCTGTTGTCACTCATTGGCGACTCCGACCCCATTTCGATCACCCGACTGCAAGAACTGACCGCCCTCGACGCGGGTACGTTAGCGTCGTTGCTGCTCAATCTGGAATTGGCGGGCGTGATCCGACAAGTCCCTGGCAAGATGTACCTAAGAAATTGAAAATCAACCGAATTATGCTCCGACTAATAGACACCCATTCGCATATCTACGAACCCGAATTTGATGACGACCGCGCGGAGGTTGTCGAGCGCGCCATTGCGGCAGGAGTCGATCGTATGCTGCTGCCCGCCATCGACACCCACAGCCACCAACGTATGCTCGATTTGGCACGTCGCTACCCCGCAAATTGCTTTGCAATGATGGGGCTCCACCCCACCTCGGTCAACGAGAATCCCACGTGGCGTGACGAGCTTGCCGAGGTCGAAAGCTACCTGCGTAATGCACCTGAGGAGATACGTTTCTATGCCGTCGGCGAGATTGGACTGGACTACTATTGGAGTCAGGAATACGTTGAGGATCAGCGCGAAGCATTCGTAGCACAACTACGTTTGGCGGCAGAGGTGGATCTGCCCGTTGTGATCCACACCCGCGCGGCGTGGGAGGATATGTGTGAGATTATCGAGCGTGAGGCGGTGGCTGCACGCGAGCGCGGCAAGCGGTTGCGAGGTGTGTTTCACGCCTTCTCGGAGGACGCGGCAACCTACCGACGACTGAAAGCGTGTGGCGACTTCTTGTTTGGCATTGGTGGCGTGGTGACCTTCAAAAAGAGTACACTTGCCGACGCCGTCCGCGAGATGTCGCCCGAAGACCTGCTACTCGAAACCGACTGCCCCTACCTCACTCCCGTACCCCATCGCGGCAAGCGCAACGAAAGTGCATACATTCCCTATATATGCGCACGTGTGGCAGAACTGACCAACTGCTCGGTGGAGCATATTGCTGAGGTAACAACCCGCAATGCCGAGCGAATTTTTGGGCTCGAATAGTTGTTTTTCGGAAAATAATTGCTAACTTTGTTAGACGGTTACTTGCGCAAAGTGCGTAACTACGCACTGCAAGCAGCCACAAACCGAATTTGAACGAGCAATGAAACCTTCAATTCTGATCATCTATACGGGTGGTACGATCGGTATGCGCACCGACGCCGCAACGGGCGTGTTGGTACCGTTCGATTTCAGCGGTATCTATGACGAGTTTCCCGCCCTCAGACGCTTGAACGTCAATATCGACGCCATCACAATGGACCCGATCATCGACTCGTCGAACGTCAGCCCCGAAAATTGGTGCCGACTCGCCGAGTTGATCCGCGATAACTATGCCTCGTATGATGGTTTCGTGGTGTTGCACGGCACCGATACTATGTCCTACACCGCCTCAGCGATGAGTTTTATGCTCGAAAATCTGGCTAAACCCGTCGTGTTCACCGGAAGTCAAATTCCGATCGACGTACTGCGCACCGATGGTCGAGAGAATCTGATCACCGCGATCGAGATCGCCGCCGCAAAGCGAGATGGACGCGCCATCGTCCCTGAGGTGTCGCTCTACTTCCAGAACCAACTCTTCCGCGCCAACCGCACCACCAAACATAGTGCCGAGCAGCTGAACGCCTTCCGTTCGTTCAACTACCCGCCGCTGGCTGAGGTGGGCGTAAATATCGAATACCACGAAACATTTATCGCCCCCGCTGCTGGCGACCCGAACGAACCTCTGCGCGTAGCCACGTCGCTCGATACGGGTGTGGCAGTGGTCAAGATCTTCCCCGGCATAAGCCCCCAGATCTTCCACGCGATGTTGAGCATCTACGGACTGCACGCCGTTGTGCTCGAAACCTACGGTGCGGGCAACGCCCCGACAGCCGAGTGGTTCGGCGAGGTGCTGCGCGAAGTTATCGCTCGCGGAGTGATCGTGGTGAACGTAACCCAATGTCCCGATGGCGCGGTTGCGATGGATATTTATGAGACGGGACGCCGACTGAAAGATATCGGAGTGATCTGCGGCGCGGACTCGACAACCGAGGCTGCGGTCACCAAATTGATGTATATTCTCGGTCAACGACTGCCCCACGATGAGGCTGTCGAAATGTTGCGAAAAGCAATAAAAGGTGAAATTACGGAGTAAATCGTTGCACAGAATTAAAATTATTGCTATATTTCGCAAGTCTTTTATGCGCTTTTTGGAATAATTGAGAGGTATAAAAGGCAAAATTTGAGGTTCATTGCTTTGATAGTCAGCGCGATAGGCGCAGGCTACTTGGCGCAATTTGGAGAAATGACCGAGTGGCTTAAGGTGCACGCCTGGAAAGTGTGTATGCCTCAAAAGGGCATCGTGGGTTCGAATCCCGCTTTCTCCGCGAAACATTTTTATTGGGCCAACTAAAAAATGATATAAACCCCGTCCCGCAGCCGATTTGGCAAAGGGCACACGACACAAGAAACGAAACTTAAAACAAATAAAACAACAACAAAACACAAACAACAAACAACAAACTAATTAATTTAATTTAATCTACTATGAAAAAACTTTTTTTGACTTTGTCAGTAGCAGGTATGCTTTGCCTTGGTACTGCTAACGTGTTTGCTCAGGAGGCCGCTGAGGCCGCTAACGCTGAGGCTCCTGCAACTGAGCAGGTAGCTGAGGAGGCTCCCGTAGCTGAGGAGGCTGCTCCCGTTGTTGACGCTGAGACCGAAATCGAGGGTGAGTCGATGCACCAGGTTTTGAAGCAGAAGTTCATCGAGGGTTCGTGGATGTGGATGTTGCTGCCCTTGCTCTGCTTGATCCTTGGTTTGGCAGTATGCGTAGAGCGTATTCTCTTCTTGTCGTTCTCGTCGATCAACACCAAGAAGTTCGAGGCTAAGGTTGAAGAGGCTCTGAACAACGGTGGTATCGAGGCTGCTAAGGACGTTTGCCGCAACACTCGCGGTCCCGTTGCATCGATCTACTATCAGGGTCTGGATCGCTACGATCAGGGTCTTGACGCAGTTGAGAAGGCAGTTGTATCGTACGGTTCGGTTCAGAACGGTCAGATGGAGGCTAACCTGACTTGGGTAGGTCTGTTCATCGCTGCAGCTCCTATGTTCGGTTTTATGGGTACCATCGTTGGTATGATCGACGCATTCGACTCGATTCAGGCAGCTGGTGATATCTCGCCCGTAATGGTTGCAGGTGGTATTAAGGTGGCTCTGTTGACTACCCTGCTCGGTCTGATCTCGGCTTGTATTCTGCAGTTCTTCTACAACTACCTGATCTCGAAGATCGACTCGTTGGTAGTATCGATGGAGGATAGCTCGATCAACCTGTTGGATATGCTGACCGCTTACAGCAAGAAATAATTATTAATTCACGACCTATATTAAAAACTAAACAATGAAAAAAGTATTGAACATACTGTTGGGCGTTATGATGGCCATCACCGTTGTGTTGGTTATTATGATGGTCGCAGGCGGTCGTGACGCTGCCGGCAACCCCGATGTAAACGGCATCATCATCTGGACGTATGTACTGTTTGCACTGGGTCTGGTTGCTGCATTGGGTAGCGCAGTTTACAACACCTTCACCAATCCTTCGGGCTTGAAGGGTTCGTTGGTGTCGATTATCGCGATCGCTGTTGTGCTCGGTGTTGCTTACGCTCTGACCGACGCGACTACCCCGATGAATATGGCCGACGGCACCGTAATGGACGACAAACTCGTTCTGGGTGTATCGGATTTCAGCATCTATGTAACCTATTTCGCAATGGCTGCTGCTCTGCTGGCTGCACTGTTTGCTGAGGTTAAATCTGCTATTAAATAACAATTTGACTTAAAAGCAATTATGGCAGCTAATAAAAGAAAAATACAGGAAATCAATGCCGGCTCAATGGCTGACATCTCTTTCTTGCTGTTGATCTTCTTCCTGGTTGCTACCACGATGAATACCGACTCAGGTCTGGCTCGTATGTTGCCGCCTATGCCCGATGAAAACACCGAGCAGAAGCCTTCGGACATTAAGGAGCGTAACCTTATGAAGGTATTTATCTCGCAGAACAATAACATTATGGTTAGCACTCAGGAGGCTGAGAATCAAGTGATTGATATTCGCCAGCTGAAAGAGAAAGCCAAGGAGTTCGTCCTCAACCCCTTCGATTTGGAGACACTTCCCGAGAAGAAGGTAAAGGAGATCGAGCTCGCTGACGGCGGAAAATGGTCGTACCCGGTTTCGGAGGGCGTTATCTCGCTCCAAAATGACCGTGGTACAAGCTATGAGGCTTACATTATGGTACAGAATGAGTTGACTCGCGCGTTCAACGAAGTTCGTAACGAACTCTCGAAAGAGAAGTACGGTATGGAGTTCACTGACCTCGGCGAAGCAGCTCGTAAGTCGATTACCGACGCTGTGCCCTTGAAGATCTCAGAGGCTGAACCGCGTAACGTAGGAGGTAAATAAACTATGGCAGTAATTAAGAAGAAGGGCTCGAAAGAGACCCCCGCAATCTCGACATCGTCGCTGCCCGACGTAATCTTTATGCTTATCTTCTTCTTTATGGTAAGTACTCAGATGCGTGAGCAGGAACTGCTGGTTCGCTACCGCCTGCCGGCTGCAACCGAAATCCAGAAATTGGAGAAGAAGTCGCTCGTTAGCTTTATCCACATCGGTCCCCCGAGCTTGGCAATGCAGGCAAAGTTCGGTAACGCACCGAAGGTACAGCTCAACGACAGCTACCGTACTACCAAGGACATTCTCGACTTCATCGCTTCGGAGCGCGACAAGCTCAACGAGGCTGATCGTAACGCAATGACTGTCTGCATCAAGGCGGATAATCAGACCCGTATGGGTATCATTACCGACGTGAAGCAGGAGTTGCGCCGCGCGAATGCTTTGAAGATTAGCTACGCTGCATCGAAGACCGCAGGTTACTAATCGTCAGGTAGTATTATACTACACAAGAGATCCGCACCTCATCGGGGGTGCGGATTTTTTTATGTTGTATCGAGAGTGAGAGTGGGGGGGCAGATGTTTTTTTTGATGGGAGGGAGCAAGGTTATATGATTCCTCTGCGGGCAAAATCATACAATGAACTACCAAAAAGTGGGCTTAATATGGTCGGCTTAATGGTCAAAAAAGTGAGGAGAGCACCCTCGCGGCTACTCCCCTCTGATGTCCTGCAAAGAAATTGGCGTATGTTAATGCAGAACATTTAGCACAACAGACGCGCCCATAACGGACACATCGTTGCCAAAGCATCAAATACGTTGATTAAAATCAAAAATGAGATGCTCGAACACCTCTAAAACTATATCCTAACCCCTGTTTTTAGATTGTTCCGACGACGAAAGTAGCGATAATTTTCTAACATTCCAAATCCGAATTGGCATAGAACCCCAAAAATCCCCCCCCCCTCAAATTGCATACTACATTGATTTACAGCCATTTACAAGCGCATAAAAAATATTTATAAAAAAAAATCCACACCTCGAACAAAGAGGTGTGGATCAAGATAGCGACTAACGCCCTCTAAAAATAGAGCGTCACGTTGCCCAATGCCGAGATTGTTGCCTGCGGGAAGTAGCACGACCACGATTTACGGTCGGCAAGGGTCGTACCCTCCAACCACGAACCGCCATAGCCGCTTGCGCAATATCGAGCATTGAAGAGGTTGCCGATCTTCACGCCAAAACGCACACGCTCAATACGTTTGGTCTTGATCTCGTACGAGAGGTCGAGGTCGCTCACGCAGTAACGCGGCAAGGTCAGATCCTCATACTCGCCATTGGTCAGATACTGCTTGCTGACGTAGCGCGTCGAAAGACGTGCCGCAAAACCGCCCACGTGCAGATCGACAAAAGCACCCGCCGTCACCGAAGGTGAGTAGGCAATCGTCGTGCGACCGCGCTCGAAAGCTACACCGTCGATATAATCGACATAGTTTTCGATATAGTTCTGGCTCAGCGTAGCATTTGCGCCTAACGTCAACCACTTGGCTGCACGCACCTCAATAGCCATCTCGATACCGCGACGGAACGACTCAGGCACATTGCGCGAGAGCAACTCACCCGTATCGGACAGCTCACCCGTCTGCACCAGCTGGTCGCGGTAGAGCATATAGTAGCCATTGAGCGAGAGATCAACAACCTCGCCGCGATAGCCGTAACCCAACTCAAAATCAAGCAGTTTCTCAGCCTTAGGATACTCGCCCTCGCGGATGTCGGTGAAGTTGTTTCGCGTAGGCTCCTTCTGCCCCACTGCTACCGAACCATAGAGCGAGTGGCGACGTGCAAACGAGTAGTGCAGACCCAACTTGGGATTGAAGAAGTTGTAGTGACGATCGACATCAAGGCGTTGCATCGCATTGATAGTCCAATCGAAGTTGTCGTTCACGCCCGAAATGCGGTGCGTAATGTGGCGGTACTGCATATCGGCATAGAGATTCAACCCCTTAGCAACCAGCCAATCCGCCTTCACAAAGCAGGCACCGTCCCACTTGGTTGTGTAGTTGCGATAGTACTCCGTCGCAGCAACCGCGGGCGCAAGCTGCAACTCCGACACCTCGCCAAAGTGAACACCATCATAGAGCGACAACGAGAGTCCCATCGTGAGCGACAGGCGATCTGCGGTATAAGCCGCCGAGGCAACCACGCCGCCAAAATCGTTCACCATCGTCTTTTTGCGGAGCAGATTGGTGCTCTCGACCATCGCGCCCGCAACGTTGATCGGCGACAGACCATACTCGGCAAGCTCCTGATCGTTCTTGTAATTACGGTAGTAACCATTGCCATAAGTGTAGTGAGCCGTAGCGTTCAACTGCCAGCGATCGTTGAAGATGTGATTGACAATCAGCTGATTATTCACCTGCGTGTAGTTGTCGGTGTGGTCGTCATAGAACCCCACAACGGCATACTCGTACGTGCCGTCAGCCAGCGGTTTATAGCCCCAGATCTCGCCCTCAGGATTGTAGCGACGATCCTCTGCCATCTGATCAGCCGAGAGTCCCGAATAGGTCAGATAGACCTTCGCCTTACCACCAAACGAGAGCAACTTGACCATCGTGCCACCATTGTAGTAGCCCGCCTGAAACATATACGACGCCAAATCGCTCGACGCGCGATCGACATAACCGTCCGACGACACGTGCGACAGACGACCCTCGACAGCCCAATGACCACCCAACAGCCCCGACGCCAACGACAGCTCCTGCTTAGCGGTGTTGAACGATCCATACGACATCGACGCACGACCCGCAAACTCAGCCGAGATCGGAGCCGAAGTCATATTGAGCGACGCTCCAAAAGCACCCGTACCCGCAGTCGATGTTCCCACACCGCGCTGCAACTGCAACGAGCCGACCGACGAAATCAGATCGGGCGTATCGTACCAATAGACCGAGTGAGTTTCGGCATCGTTCATCGGTACGCCATTGAGTGTCACGTTGATACGCGAGGGATCGCTACCACGCACACGGAACGAAGTCGCGCCGATACCCGTACCACTCTCCGACGAGATCACCACCGAGGGCATATTGGCTAAGATCGAGGGAATATCCTCGCCATAGTTGCGAGCCTCGATCTGCTCGCGCGAGTATGCCGAGAAGGCAATAGGCTCGTCACTTTTGGCACGCACGCCATTGACCTCGATCTGCTGAATGGCATAGAGCGAGTCCTCTGAAACGCGGGCGAATGTTTGATTTTGTGAATTTTGCGAGGCGAGCTCGGCAGGTTGCGAGGCTGTTGCCTCAGTGGGTATCGAGGTCATAGCCCCGACGGTTGTGGCACAGAATGCCACTGTGGCTAAAAGAAAAAACCTTTTCATAACCATTTAGTTTTTAGTTAAACAATAGTTTGAAAAGGGGTATGTTGTGTAAATTACACTCCTCCCGTTCCGGCATTATCCGTTTCGGTTCAATGGGTATAATCTCAGCCGAACTGTCCCGCTTTGCCACGTTGCGCACCGCACTCTGCGAGCCGTTCAGCACCCCTTATGTCGCCACAAAGTTAATAGCAAAAATCGTTTCGCTCCAAATTTTTGGACGAAAAAGTGATCTACATAATATTTCCTTAGCGCAAAGCGTTATAGAAAAAGCAGCAATCAATGTAACTTTTGGCACACTTGTGCGTCTAATATGTAAACACTCGACGAAAAACATTTGACGAAAAGTCTAAAAAATCTGCAAAATATCGTTTTTCAGTATGTTTTTTTTGTTTTTCGATATATTTTTATTGGATTTTATTTTTAGAATAGATACCTTTGTGCTGAACATAAGACCTCATTACGGGTTCAGTTCTCGCAAAACAAGTTGCAAACAAACAATAAACTAACTGAATAAGATGAAAACACTTCTCAGCTCGCTCCTGCTGGCACTCACTCTCCTCTGTTCATCTGCCTCGGCGCAGAACACAACAAACTATTCGATCGAAGGTCGCGTTGTCGAGTCCACGACCGACAAAGCCATCGGCTACGCAACCGTAGCATTGCTGCAAACCGATTCGACCGTCGTGGCGGCGGTGGCTGCCGACGCTACGGGTGCATTCAAACTCAACGCAAAGGCAAAAGGCACATACACGCTCCAAATCTCCTCGGTCGGATACACAACACTCAACCGCGCAGTCGAGGTTATCGAGGAGCGCACAAAGCTCGGGCATATAGCATTGGAGCAAGGTGTTGATATCAAGGAGGTTGTCGTGGCAGTGCAGAAACCGCTGATCGTAGCCGACGACGAGAAGATCGCATACAGCGTCGAAGATGATCCCGACTCGTCCACAAGTCAGCTGGTCGATATTATGCGCAAGGTGCCGCAGTTGAGTGTCGATGCCGAGGGCAACGTGCTGCTGAACGGACAGAGCGACTACAAGGTGTTGGTCAATGGGCGTTCGTCGTCGATGATGTCGAAGAACTTCAAGAGCGTCATCGAGAGTATGCCCGCAGGATCGGTCAAGAAGATCGAGGTGATCACCAACCCCTCGACAAAATATGAGGCGGAGGGTGTCGGCGGCATCATCAACATCGTCACAAACCGCAAACTTTCAGGTGGTTACAACGGCACAATCAACCTCTCAGCCTCGACCCAGCGTTCGCTCTACGGCAACGCCTACATCGCGGCACAGATGGGCAAATTCTCGCTCTCGGCATCGGTCTATTCGTCGATGAACAAGGCTCGCAAGTGGCATTTGAGCGATGGTTTCCGCGAGAATTTCGACGATCCGACAATGCACCTTATGACCTCATCGTCGCGTTTCAAATACAAAGGATCATACACAGGCGTGAACTTCAACGCCAGCTACGAGATCGACACACTCAATCTGCTGACCTTGGAGGGTGGTTACTATATGGGCAAATCGAAAAGCTACGCCTACTCGACAACCGAGATACTTTCAGCAGATAATCAGCGCGTTATGGGCTACGACAACTATACAGACAGCCGCTACGACTACGACAGCTATTGGGCAGCGGCGAACTATCAGCGCACGTTCAATCGCAAGGATCACACGCTGACCATCTCCTACGAGATGGATCTCACGCCCGACAAAGAGGAGCAGCTCTACGACGTCTATAACACGTTCAACTACCCCACCTCGGCACGCCGCCATTTGGGCGATAACGGCAGTTTCGACAACACCGTACAGATCGACTACTTCAACCCGATCAACAAGGTGCACAGCATCGAGGCGGGCACGAAGTATATCTATCGCCGCTACACCAACGACTCGCAAACGTCGCTACGCAACGAAACGACCGACGAATTCGAGATCGCACCCGACTACCCGCGTAGCGATATGAACTACACCCAGAACATCTTGGCTCTCTATGCGGGCTATCACGTGAAGGGCAAGAAATTGACGGGTCGCGTCGGTGCCCGTATGGAGCAGGCGTGGAGCGACGTGGCGGTTCTCACCGAGAAGGACAAGATCACTTACTCACCCTCGCTGTTCAACATAATCCCCTATGTGAGTGGCAATTACCGCCCCAACGACGCAAATACCCTCTCGCTGTCGTACACCCAGCGACTGAGCCGTCCGAACCTTTGGCAGATGAACCCCTATCGCAACGAGTCGCCTATGAACGTCAATTATGGTAATCCCGACTTGGACGCGACGGTTTCGCACTCGGTATCGCTCTCGTGGCGACGTTTCTCTTCGGCGTGGAACATCTCGCTCGGCACAAGTGGCACCTTCTCGAACAATGCTGTCAATCAATATTCGTTCGTTGAAGACGGCGTGCGACATCTGACATACGGCAATATCGCCCAACGCCAATCGTACGGACTGAACGCCACGATCGGCTATCGCAAAGACGTGAAGTTCAGCATACAACTCAGTGGTCGAGGAGGTTACGACGTCATCAAAGCCCCGACACTCAACCTCTCGAACCGCGGTTTCACCTACAACGCCTCGCTCTACACCTCGGCGGCTCTATGGAAGGACGCAACGATCTTTGCCAGCGGTTACGCCTATCGTTTCGGGCTGAGCCTCGAAAGCAATATGAAACAGACCTACTTCTCATACAGCCTTGGACTGCGCCAGCAACTCTTCAAAAAGAAGATGACCATAAGCTTCTCGGCTCACAACCCCTTCAACGCCGATTCGAAACTGACTCAGGTAATGCAGACCAACACGTATCGTAGCGAGAACTCGTCGTGGCAGCAGATGCGAATGTTCAACCTCTCGATCGGCTACCGCTTTGGCAAATCGCAGGTCAATGTCAAATCGACCAACCGCTCGATCCAAAACGACGATATGGAATCGACCTCACGCGGCGCAGGCAATAGCGGCGGGCAGGCGATGTAAGAGCAACTTCAATAACAACAAAATGGGTATCGAACTATGTAGCCGATACCCATTTGTTTTAGTCGTCAATCTTAATCAGATTGCCCGTCGCGTCGAACAACATCTCGCGGTCGTCCGAGAGCTCGATCTCGTAACCCGCACCCCGCTTTTCGATCTGCACAATCGTGGCATTGGGGTAATTCGTGGTGACCTGCTTGGCAATCGTCTCGGGCACCAACACCGCAGGCACCGCACCGCGAGCCACACTCACCTTCGTCCACACGCCATTACCGTCAAACTCCATCTTCGTGCCGTCCGCCATACGCACCTCATACTCGGTGCGGCGATCGCTCTCCTCGGTCACCGCCACCACATTGTTGCGGTCGAAGTGTCCCTCGATAAAGTTACGCGCCTGCAACGGCAACTGCGCGTATGGAATCATCTTGTCGTGCGCCATTGCCGCCACTGCCACGAGTGACACAATGACCGATAAAATCAAACGTTTCATACTCTCAAAGTTTTTAAAGTTCGAGAGCACCGTTGCAAACATCGTGCAAAAGGTCGTAAAAGTCGTTCGTAGTGGTATATTTCGCTGTTATACAGTCACGTGGCACGGGTTTTGCGAACATATCGAATGTTGCGGTACCAGCCGTATCGCAACAAAAGGTTTCTTCATTTATTTAAGTTTGGGTTAGTAGTTTTAAGGGTGAAAATCCCTTGAAGACGGGAGGCTGTCGCGAGATACCCTCCCGCCTTTTTGTTTTGAAGAGCGGTAAAAGCGCAAAACGCCTTACCTCATCTTAAAACTGATCGGCAGTACGTAGCTAACGCGTACAGGTTTGCCATCTTTGATACCCGGGGTCCACTTGGGCGACTTCTTGACTACGCGGATCACCTCAGCATCAAGCAGATAGTGCACTCCATCAACGATATATGCCTCATTCACTCGACCATCTACGTCGATCACAAAACGAACACGCACCGTGCCACTGACACCCTCTTTCAAAGCCGCTTGCGGATATTCGACTCGTCGCGATACCCACGTCACAAATGATTGAAGCGAGCCGCCCTTAAATGTAGGAACAGCGTCAAGTTCCATATACTCCGCACTTGCGCCCTTGGTATCCTGCGCAAAAAGCTCCGTTGACGTGAACATAAACGCGATCGACATCGCTATAAAGATGATAAGTGTTTTCATATTAAACGGCGTTTAGTTAGATAGTTACTACAAATGTAACTATTATTTATCAATATCCAAACAAAAATTCCGCCGATTATTCACAGAATTTCGTAACTTTGTCATAGTGCAATTCCGTAGCCGATGATCGAACGCTTTATCGAATATATCACCGTCGAACGACGTCTGTCGCCTCTCACCGTCCGAAACTATCGACGCGACGTGGAGCAGTTTGTGGCGTTCGTGACGCACGACGGAGAGCAGACGTTCGACCCCGCAGCCGTCAAGCGCGACCAACTGAGCAAATGGATCGAATCACTCTCGCGCAAACCCCAAGAGGAGGAGAGTTCGCTCCACCGTTCGGCGCGTGGCGAGGCTCTCGCACCCTCGTCGATCAACCGCACATTAGCCTCGGTGCGCACCTTCTACAATTGGTTGCGCCGCGAAAAGTTGTGCTCGACCAACCCCTTTGTCGGCATTGCGCGACTCACAACACCCAAACGCCTGCCCGTAGTCATCTCGCACCAGCGTATGACCGACATCGCAACAGAAAGCGAGGCACGTTGCGAGAGCAAGGATTTCGACCAAATGCGCAACGCACTGATTATCTTAATGTTCTACACAATGGGGCTACGAGCGTCGGAGTTGATTGGGATCGACCGCGACCACTTTTTGGACGATTACCGCTCGTTGCGCGTGCGCGGCAAGGGCGACAAAGACCGCATTGTGCCGATCATCGAGATTGTCCGCGAAAAAATTTCGGACTACATCAACGAAATTTCAAGGCAAAATATTTGCATTTCTGACGAAAAAGCACTATTTTTAACACAGAAAGGTAAGCGAATTTCGTATTCAACGCTTTATCGCGTCATTCATAGCGAGTTAGGGGCTTACGGCGTGCGCGGGCGCAAGAGTCCCCACGTTCTGCGACACACGTTCGCAACGCACCTGCTCGACGGTGGAGCCGATATTCGTGAGATACAATCGCTGCTGGGGCACTCGTCGTTGGCTACGACACAGCGATACACCCACACCAGCATTGCCGCCATTCGCCGCGCCTACAACTCCGCCCACCCCCACCAACGGGTCCGCAAGAAGGCGAACAAAGGGGAGAGCGAGTAGCGTGGGAGAAAGTGACTGAAAGAGTGGAGAGCGAATAATGTTGGAGAAAGTAGTTGGAAGAGTGGAGAGCGAGCAGTGTTGGAGTAAGTGGCTGACTGAGTGTAGATGCCGAGCAACTTTGCGTGCAGGACTTCGTGACGAAGACCGAATCGCTTTAATATAAACGTAATTAGGAGGATTAATTATGAACGTACAGATTCAATCCGTGAAATTCGATGCCGACAAGAAGTTGGTCGAATTCGTAGAAAAAAAGATGTCGAAACTCGATCGTTTTGCTGAGCGTGCCACTTCGGCCGACGTGATCCTGAAACTCGACAAGGACAACGAACGCGGAAACAAAGTCGCAGTAATTACGGTCAAAATGCCGGGTGACGAATTGGTGGCTGAGAGCCAGTGCAAGACGTTCGAAGAGGCTGTCGATCAGTCGATTGACGCTATCAAGAAGCAGCTCGAAAAGCATAAGGACAAGTGGGCTAAGTAATGCTCCACACGTTGCTTTGACGTTAATAAATCAACTGCCTGACCTCAGCACGAGGTCAGGTTTTTTATTGCAAGATGGATATGGGACGGTCAGAGCAGTTGCAGCGCACCGAAAGCAACGCACGCCACAATAGTCAAGATCGAGAGTTGGGGCAAACGGGCATCAAGCTGACGGCCTTGGGACTGCCAAACACCCTGCAAATGAACAATATACAGTGGCAATAGCAACCAGAACAGATAATCTGCCCACTCGCCACAATGCAATGCACAATAGATGCTTAGCAGCACAAACGGCAACAATTCGAGCACACATTGGTAGATCTTTGCGCCACGCACGCCGAGCAGAATCGGGACGGTTATGCGGTTCTTACGGTCGCTCTCTATATCGCGTATATTGTTGATATTCAAGACTCCAACCGACCACAAACCACAAGCGGCCGCAGGCAGTGCCACACTCCAATCCACCTGCCAGCACATCAAAAAATAGCCACCAATAGTCGAGAGCAATCCAAAAAAGAGGAACACAAACAGATCGCCCAAACCCATATAGCCGTATGGTCGCCGCCCAAGTGTATAACCGAGCGCAGCCACGATGGCCAACGCTCCAAGACCCAACATCGTCAAGCCTTCGCGTGAAAAAAGGACCTCGAAGGAGGTCGCTATCAACGCCACACCGCTCAATGCCGATAGCGTTACAAGCCAGATAATCAGTCGTTTCATTGCAGCAATCGTGATCTCGCCACTCTGCAACGAATAGACCATACCCTGACGCTCATCGGAGTCGGTGCCACGCAACGTGTCGCCCAATTCGTTGGCAACATTCGATAGGATTTGCAGCAATAACACCGTTACAACCGCCAACACGAAACGTCCTGCGTGGAACTCGCCTGCGGCTGCTGCCAACATCGTGCCGAGCACAATACCTGCCACCGAAAGTGGCAACGTGCGCAGTCGAAACGAACGAATATAGGCTCTGATTTTACTCATTTCGGGATTGGTTTAGCAGTTCGACGTAGCCACGTAAAATCGAGTCAATCAACTTGTTAGACGACGGCCACTGCACATTATCATTGACAATCTGCCCGCCACTCAGCACGAAAAATCGCGGAAAGCTGCGGATACGGATATAGCGATCGAGCGTCGCTTGCGCCTCCTCGTCGAGCCAATAGTTCGCCGAGCGATTTTCGGGCACGTCGACCGTCAGAGTCCACTGCAGATAGGGCGACGAAACACACAACGACACAAATCGAATCGACTCATTTTCAAGGCGTTTCTCCATTTTCCGCAGGTGTTTCATCTCGCGGTGGCAGGGCGGACACCACGTAGCCCAAACATCGACATAGATCACCTTCGAGTGCGATTCGGCAAGCAAGCGCTCGAACGTATACTCGGTAAACCGACGCATATCGGCACGTCCGCGACGTTTCGCATCGAAGTGCGCAATCACCTCATCACCGACAAGTTGGCGGTCGTGAATCTGTTCGAGCACCGAGGGCAAAGTGTTATCGGCAAATGCCATATTGAGAAGTATCGAGCCAATCACATCGCGCTCTTCGGCACACTGTTCCAACCTCGCAACTCGTTCAAGCGCAGCCACATAGGCACCTGCATAGTCGCGTTGAATGCGCAAGCCCACCACACGCGGATCGCTCTCAATGTAACTATCACGCACCATATTCGCAACATAGTCGACGTAGTCCATACACAGAGCCGCAGAAGGATCTAGCGGAAATCGCTCGCGGTTGTGCAACGTAGCCACCGACACGCTGTCAGTCAGCGCGTTACGACGCATATACTCAACCGCATAGCCCGCATTTCGATAGCGAATCTCAGCCTCCGCCCACCGCCTCAAAAGCTGCGGTGCGTCGCTCAATTCGCGCTCCATACGCTTACGTTCGATCTCGATATTGCGATCGAGAATCTCGACAAACTGCCCCGCCGACGCCACCTTATACGAGGGTGTAAAACCGCGAAAGTTCATCTTTTTCAGGTAGTTATCGAGCTGTTGATTAATCTCGCCAGCCGAGCCCGTAAATCGCGGTTCGCCATCGACATATTCGAGGTGTACCGACTCCTCAGGCGCAACAAGCAATCGCACAAGTGCCTTATTTTCAGTATACAACACAACCTCCGCAGTACCCTCAACAGGTACCTCAACCTCGAAACGCCCACCGCGACAATTCGCGTCGAGTGACAATCGCTGCATATCCGCATTGCCATACTGCACCGACATAGTACCATCATACGCTGCCGTTACACGACCCGAAATGCGAGCCGTCGAGTTCTGTGCCGAGGCGTCAAAACAGATTATGCTGACAACCGCAACGGTCATCAGCATAGCCCATAAAGATCTGCGCCCCAGCAACATAAGGCACTCTATTTTTTATCGCCGAAATAGAGATCCAGCAACTCCTTAGCCGCGACGAACGAACTGATCTGATCGCCCAACACACGTTTTTCGTACTCGGGAATCAGCCCCTCGATCTTCTCGTTCAGGTAGAACGAACTGCGCAGCGCGTCGTTGATCGTCTCGTACATCCAATACTTATTTTGGCGGTTGCGGTTGTGGCGGAAGTAACCATTAGCCTGAATGAAGTCGAGATACTCCTCGACACCCTTCCAGACCTCTTCCAGACCCACCTTATCGAGCGACGAGCAGGTGAACACCTGCGGACGCCACTCCGATTCGGGCATCGGGAAGAGCATCAGTGCATTCTGGAATTGGCGACGCGCCAACTTTGCACGCAGCACATTCTCGCCATCGGCTTTGGTAATCACCATTATATCAGCCATTTCCATAATACCGCGCTTGATACCCTGCAACTCATCGCCTGCGCCCGCAATCTGCAACAGCATAAACATATCGACCATCGAGTGCACAGCCGTCTCCGACTGACCCACACCCACCGTCTCGATAAAGATCACATCGTAGCCCGCAGCCTCGCACAGCACCACTGTCTCGCGCGTCTTGCGAGCCACACCGCCCAACGAACCTGCCGAGGGCGAAGGACGAATAAAGACGTCGGGGTTCGACGAGATGCTCTCCATACGGGTCTTATCGCCCAAAATCGAGCCGCCACTACGCTCCGAACTTGGGTCGATAGCCAACACCGCCAACTTATGGTGCAACGAGGTGACCATATTACCCACCGCCTCGATGAAGGTCGATTTACCGGCACCCGGCACACCCGTGATACCGATTCGCACCGACTTGCCGCTATAAGGCAGACAGCGTTCGATGATCTGCTGCGCCATTTCGTAGTGGTCGGGGTTATTGCTTTCGATCAGCGTGATAGCCTGCGACAGAATGGTAATATCTGCCGCCAAAATACCGCGCACATAGTCATCAACCGTCAGGCGCGGCTTACGTTTACGCACGAAATAGGGATTGACAATCGGCTGATCGTTAACACCTTCGGCTACGCTCAGCGCACTATCGTGATGGGCATCGCAATGCTCCTTCTCGTAATGTTCGATTTTGGTAAAAGCCATATTTGGATCAATAGTTATGTTCGGTTATTTCAGATTTCGTTTGATACTTTCGGGCGTTGCCAACTTCGGATTGCCGATCCACTGCGCACGCCCCTTAGGATCGACCAACACCCCGAAGGGTACGTAGCGGATTCCGTAGCTCAGGAACACGCGCTCCGAGAGGTCAATAGCCACATAGAAACGCTCGCTCATATATCGCGCCAGCGAGGGTGCAATGCGCTCCTTGGGCTCCATCGCCACCACAATCACACGTTCGTTTTTCATCGCACGTGCCAGCGAGTCAATATGCGGCAGAGCCTCGACACAAGGCTGACTCTCAGTGTGATAGAAAATCAGCAACGTTGCTCGGCGATCGTCCTCCGAGGGTTGCGCTCCGAGCCACTCCGATGGGCGAAGATCGGGAACGCGCTCGCCAATAACGATCTCCTGCGCGTGGGTTACAAACGACGCCACGAGCGCAATAAGGCTAAGAAGTATGGTTCGTTTCATAGTGATCGGTTTTGCGTTCAATGCTCCTCAACTCGCACGCCAAACTGCCACACCTTACGCGCGTGTGCGTGCGATTCCTACTGCGAAGATAGCGAATTATTGTCGAACAACCTACCCCGCGAGCGATTATTTTTCATTTTTGCCACTTTCGGCACCGACGTGCACGCCCTATCACCCGCCACAGACACAAAAAAAAGAGCCACCCGCTTTGGGCAGCTCCTTAGTTTTGAAAGCGTTCGCTCGGCTTACTTAATACGCTCGTAGTACTCGCGGGTGCGGGTATCAACGCGGATCTTGTCGCCGGTGTTGATGAACAGAGGTACGCGAACAGTTGCACCGGTGTTAACCACTGCGGGCTTCAACGAGTTGGTCGAAGCGGTATCGCCCTTGATACCCGGCTCGGTGTAAGTAACCTCCATATCAACGATCGGGGGAAGTTCAGCCGACAGAACCATCTCCTTGTCGGTGTGGAACATAACCTCAACGATCTGACCATCAGCCATCAGGTCGTAGTTATTGATCAGGTTCTTGTCGATGTTGATCTCCTCGAAGGTCTCGGTGTGCATAAAGTGTGCGCCCAGATCGTCCTCGTAAGTGAACTGATAGGGACGACGCTCAACGCGTACCTGCTCGATCTTCTGACCTACCGACGAGAAGGTGTTCTCCAATACGCGACCATTTTCGAGGTTTTTGAGCTTCGAACGTACGAATGCGGGACCTTTGCCCGGCTTGCAGTGCTGGAAATCGACAACAATAAAGGTCTTGCCGTCCATCTCGATGCACATACCGATCTTAATGTCTGCTGCTGTAATCTGCATAAGAAAATTGTATAATTTAATTAGTTATTGTCGTTTAACGGCGACAAAAGTAACACTTTTCCCGAAAGTTACAAAAAAATTCGTGCTCACTTTCTCATTATCAGCCTTTGGCGGTCGTTCGCACTACTCGATACGGGCGCAGCGCAAGCCGCGACGACGGATCTCTTCGAGCGTGCGGGGCAGAGCGTAGCGCATATTGCGGAACGCCTTGACCGAGTCGTGAAAGACGATAATCGCACCACCTTCGATATAGGGCACAACGTTGCGCAGGCAGGTTGCGGGGGTGATCTTGCGGTTGTAGTCGCGCGAGATTACGTCCCACATTATCAGTCGATAACGCTGCGCAAGGGCTCGCGTCTGGGCGGGCGTGATACGTGCGTAGGGAGGTCGAAAGAGGTCACTTTGGATAAAATCGGCAGCAAAATCGACATCTTCGACATAGCGGTCGGTCGGCATACCCCACCCTTTTTGGTGCGAGTAGGTGTGGTTACCCACGCGGTGCCCTGCATCGAGAATACGCTGATAGAGATCGGGATACGCCTCGACGTTCTTACCCAAGCAGAAGAAAGTGGCTTTGGCATCGTACTTGTCGAGCGTTGCCAAGATCCACTCGGTGATACCGGGCGTCGGTCCATCATCGAACGTGAGAAAGACATTCTGCTCGTCGTCGATATCCCAAACCAGATCGGGCATCAGGCGACGCAGGAATTTAGGCGGTTTCAGTCGCATTGCGAAGATTGCTTTAAATGTTTTACTCGCACAAAAGTAACAATGATTGTGTCAAATTCCATTTTTTCGGGCGAAAATTTGCATAACTAAATAAATAGTTATATATTTGTCCTACCAATTTCGTAATAACCAACAAAACATACCGAATCAACTATGAAGACCATTTCGAAACTCATTGCCGTTGTTGCTACGGTTGTCAGCCTCTCGGCTTGTGACGCCTTCAAAACTGCCGACAACCTCGACCGTCCCGTTTCGCAGGGCTCGCCCTACGAGCTGATTGTCATCGCCGAAAACGATGAGTGGCAGGGTGAGTTGGGTGATACGTTGCGTGCTGTGTTGCAGTCGCCCGTGCCCGTACTCAATCAGACCGAGCCGTTGTTTGATCTGTTGCGCACGCTCCCCTCGGGTTTCAAAAATCTCGTTCAGCGTCATCGCAATATCCTCGACATCGACATAAATCCCGAACACTCGGAGGCAGGTTTGAGCGTTCAGTATGACCGTTTTTCGTCGCCGCAGGTGATTCTGCAACTGACCGCACCCAACCTCAAATCGGCAACCGCCTTCGTTGATGCCAACCGCCAGATGTTGTTGCAGGTGCTCGAATCGACCGAACGCGACCGCACCATCGCTTATGGCAAAAAATACTACGAGAAGGGATTGTTGCAGTTGCTCCACGACAAGTTCGGCATTATGTTTAACGTTCCGAAGGGTTATGTTCTTCGCAATCAGACCGACGATTTCGCTTGGATCTCGTTCGAAATGCCCCAATCGAGTATGGGTTTCTTCATCTATTCGTACCCCTACACCGGTCCGAAAGATCTCTCGCAGAAGGCGTTGCTCGCTGCTCGCAACAAGTACGCCGCACTGATCCCCGGTCCGTCGGACGGATCATATATGACCACCGCCGAGATCTATGACCCCGACTATCGCACCTTCCGCAGCGAGGGTCGCCTGTGGGCTGAGTTGCGCGGTTTTTGGGACGTGGCTAACGACTTTATGGGAGGTCCGTTCGTAAGCTACACGACGGTCAATACCACTACAAATGAGGTCGTTACACTCGATTGTTATGTCTATTCGCCCAAGCTCCCCAAGCGTAACTATATGCGCGAGTTGGAGCACCTGCGCTACCTGATCTCGTTCCCCGAGGACGCTCCCGCAGCTACTCCCGCAACCGAGAGCGCGACGTCGGCAGAATAAAGTTTGTGTTTGTTGAAAAAGAGAGCCGCACCCCAGCGTGGAGTGCGGCTTTTAAATTGGCAGGAGTTGGGCTCGAATGGCAAACCTCGCTCGCCCAAAATGTAAAAAAGAGGGCGCAACCCGCAGGTCGCACCCTCGTCGCAACAACAATTAAAATTAATCTATCTAACTAATTCTCGAAGGTCAAGCCCTCCTTAGTAGCATCAATACGTATCGGACGAGCGCGATCGACCTCACCAGCAAGAATCTGGCGCGAAAGATCGTTGATCACATATCGCTGAATCGTTCGCTTAATGGGGCGAGCACCAAACATCGGATCGTAGCCCGCCTCGGCAATCCACTCGCGTGCCGCAGCCGAAACCTCCAAGCGTATTCCGTTGGCAGAGAGCATCTTCTCCACCGAGCGCAGTTGCAGATCGACAATCTGCTCGACCTCCCCGCGCGAGAGCGGCGTGAACATCACGATCTCGTCGATACGGTTCAAGAACTCAGGTTTGAGAGTCGCTTTGAGCAGTTCAACCACCTCGTCGCGGGTCTGCTCGACGGTCTGCGTCGGCACCTCGCCACCCTCCTCGATCGCCTTCGAAAAGCGATCCTGAATCACGTGCGAACCCATATTCGAGGTCATAATGATGATCGTGTTTCGGAAATCGACCGTGCGCCCCTTGTTGTCCGTAAGACGACCGTCGTCCAACACCTGCAAAAGGATATTGAACACGTCGGGGTGCGCCTTCTCGATCTCGTCCAACAGCACCACCGAGTAGGGTTTACGACGCACAGCCTCAGTCAATTGACCGCCCTCGTCGTAGCCGACATATCCCGGAGGCGCACCAATCAGACGCGACACGGCGTGACGCTCCTGATACTCGCTCATATCAATTCGCGTCATCAGGTTTTCGTCGTTGAAGAGGAACTCCGCCAGAGCCTTCGCCAACTCCGTCTTACCCACGCCCGTCGTACCGAGGAAGATGAACGATCCGATCGGGCGGCGACCATCGCTCAACCCCGCACGCGAACGGCGCACAGCGTCCGAGATGACCTCGATGGCCTCCTGCTGACCCACTACACGACGGTGCAACTCACTCTCCATATTGAGCAGTTTCTCGCGCTCGCTTGCCAGCATTCGCGTTACGGGCACACCCGTCCACTTCGATACCACCTCGGCAATATCCTGAGCATCAACCTCCTCCTTGATCATCGAGCCATTTGTACCAGCCAATTCGAGCTCCTTTTGCAGAGCGTCGATCTGCTGCTCCGCCTCGCGGATCTTGCCATAGCGAATCTCCGCCACGCGACCATAGTCGCCACTGCGCTCAGCCTCGGCAGCCTCGACCTTCAAACGCTCAATCGACTCCTTGTTCGACTGAATCTGCTGCAACAGATCGCGCTCACCTTGCCACTTGGCACGCAGTGCGTTACGTTGCGAATTGAGGTCGTCGAGCTCGCGCGTCAGCTCCTCAACACGTTGTTCATCACCCTCACGACGTATAGCCTCGCGCTCGATTTCGATCTGTCGCGCACGGCGGTCGAGGGTGTCGATCTCCTCAGGCACAGAGTTCATTTCGAGGCGCAGACGTGCCGCCGCCTCATCGACCAAATCGATCGCCTTGTCGGGCAGAAAACGCGACGTAATGTAGCGGTGCGACAGCTCGACCGCTGCCACAATCGCCTCGTCCTTGATACGAACTTGATGATGATTTTCGTAGCGTTCCTTCAATCCACGCAGGATCGAAACGGCGTCCTCGACGGTCGGCTCATCGACCATAACCTTTTGAAAACGACGCTCCAAAGCCTTATCCTGCTCGAAATATTTTTGAAATTCGTCGAGCGTCGTCGCACCAATCGTGCGCAACTCGCCACGTGCCAAAGCGGGCTTCAAGATGTTGGCAGCGTCCATCGCGCCATCGCTCTTGCCTGCACCGACCAGCGTGTGAATCTCGTCGATGAAGAGCAGAATCTGACCGTCCGAGGCGATCACCTCCTGCACCACTGCCTTCAAACGCTCCTCGAACTCACCCTTATACTTTGCACCCGCAATGAGCGCACCCATATCGAGCGAAAAGATACTCTTCGAACGCAGGTTTTCAGGCACATCGCCATCGACAATACGGTGCGCAATACCCTCAGCGATAGCGGTTTTGCCCACACCTGCCTCACCGACCAGAATAGGATTGTTCTTGGTACGACGCGAGAGAATCTGCAACACGCGACGAATCTCCTCATCGCGCCCGATCACGGGATCGAGCTTACCACGACGCGCCTGCTCATTGAGATTGATGGCGTACTTGCCCAACGCATTGAACTCCTGCGACGAAGTGGGCGAATCGACCTTCGCACCTTTGCGAAACTCGGTGATAGCCGCCTTCAACTCCTTCTCGGTTGCGCCCGCCTCCTTCAAAAGTCGCTGCGACTCACCGCGCTCGGCTATCAGACCGAGCAGCAGGTGCTCCACCGAGGCATATTTGTCGCCAAAGGTCGTGGTGAAATCAATGGCACGCTGCACCACCGCCGACGCCTCGTGCGAAAAATATTGCTCGCCCGTAGCTCCCGACACCTGCGGCAACGACGCGACGGCACGTTGAACATTCTCGCGCAGGAGCTTGACATTCACCCCCACACGTCCCAGCAAAAATGCACTGAGCGAATCCTCCTCGGCAATGAGCGTCGAGAGAATATGCAGCGGATCGAGAGCCTGCTGACCGCTGCGTTGTGCAAGCGCAAAGGACTGTTGCAGAGCCTCCTGCGCCTTGATTGTAAGTGAATTGATGTTCATAGTCTTATTGTGTTTTGATATTTGTTTTCGTTTTTACGAAGAACTTTTACAGCAAATCCACTGCCAATGTTATCGGTCGGGCATTTTGTCGCACGCGACTGACAAGAGTGCGCCAACCGACTGACTTTCCGACACTTCACACTGCCAAAGCGTGCCGAATCGACACCCACCACGCGACAAATTGTCGCTCGCATAGGCGCACGTGCGTATATTTTTATAGCGCGATGTTGCGCGGGAAAGAAAAAGTTTTCATATCTTTGCGATTGCTATGGAGAATTTTGTTGTATCAGCACGTAAATATCGCCCCGCCACGTTCGCATCAGTGGTGGGTCAAACACATATTACCTCAACACTCAAAAATGCCATAGCTCGCGGTCAGTTGGCACACGCCTATCTGTTCTGCGGTCCGCGCGGCGTGGGCAAAACCACCTGCGCACGTATCTTCGCTAAGGCGATCAACTGTTTCTCACCCATTGATAATGAGGCTTGTAACGAGTGCGAGTCGTGCCGCTCGTTCAACGAGGGTCGCTCGTTCAATATCCACGAGTTGGACGCCGCGTCGAACAACTCGGTCGATGACATTCGCTCGCTTGTGGATCAGGTTCGTATCCCGCCTCAGGTGGGTCGTTACAGCGTCTATATCATCGACGAGGTGCATATGTTGTCGCCAGCCGCTTTCAATGCGTTCCTGAAAACGCTCGAAGAGCCCCCCGCACACGCCATCTTCATCTTGGCAACAACCGAGAAACATAAGATCATTCCGACGATTCTGTCGCGCTGCCAGATCTTCGACTTCAACCGTATTCGTGTCGAAGACAGCGTCGGCTACCTGAAATATATCGCTCAGCAAGAGGGCGTTGCCTACGACGATGAGTCGCTCAACCTGATCGCTCAAAAGGCGGACGGCGGTATGCGTGACGCGCTGTCGATGTTCGACAAGGCGGTTTCGTTCTGCGGTCAGTCGCTCTCGTATCGCGAGGTGGCTCGCTCGCTCAACGTACTCGACTACGACACCTATTTCACCACCATCGACACACTGATGGCGGGCGATTATACCAAAGCGTTGCTGTTGTTCGACCGCGTGTTGTCGGCTGGATTCTCGGCGCAGACCTTTATGGCGGGCTTGGCTCAGCACTGCCGCGACCTACTGATGTGTCGCGACCAGCAGACGCTGCCCCTGCTCGAAGTGACGGGCACGCTGCTCGAACGCTACCGCACACAAGCAGCCACGTGTGATGCGGAGTTTCTGTTCGGGGCGATCACGCTGCTTGCCCAGCTGGACGCCACGATCCGAACGGCAACTAATCGACGCCTCACGGTTGAACTCGGTCTGATGAAGCTTTGCAGACTGAGTCAAAAAAAAAATGAGCCGATAGGTGATCTCGAATCGTTCGAGCTGCCACAACTGAATGGAGCAGCCGCAGCCCCCTCGGTGGCACAACCAACGGTTGCAACTCCGAAGGCAGCTCCGCAAAATATTGCTACACAGACGGTCGCACAAACCGCACAGCAACCGACCGTAGAGCAACCTGCAACCCAACCTACACCCACTTCGCCACAACCTAAACCTCGTTCGACAACCACGTCGCGCACCTCGATTTCGGGAGCGTCGATCGGTTCGTTATTGGGCAAGGTCGCGCCTAAGAACGAGGAGGGTGCTGAGCAGGGCGCAGGCAGCACGTTGGCGTCGGTCGATCCGCTGACCGAGCAGAAGATTGCCAACGCGCGTGAGCGTTTCATCGCCAAATTGCGCGAACAGAGCGTACGTTTGGCGTTGGCATTCGACACGATGAAGGTCGATGGCAACCGCTTGACAATCGAGGCTGAGAGCGACGTGCTCGAAGAGGAGATTCGCCATCACAAGAGCGAGGTGCTACACCTGTTAGCCGAAACGGCGAGCGTGAATGGTATGATCGAGTTGGAGATTGTGCGTCCGGAGGTTGAGTATCACGCCCCGAAGCCCATTCGTGTCGAGGATCGAATGGCGTTCCTTGTCGATAAGAACCCGTTGGTGGCGAAGTTGCGCAAGGCACTCGAATTGGAATTGGAATAACGATAAACAAATAATAAAGACAAACAAAAAATGAATTTTGTAGAAGAACTCGAATGGCGTGGTATGATCCACGACATTATGCCCGGTGCCAAAGAGCAGTTGGAGAAGGAGATGACCACTGCATACTTGGGTATCGACCCCACGGCTGACTCGTTGCACATCGGTCACTTGGTGGGCGTTATGATCTTGAAGCACTTCCAGCGTTGCGGTCACCGCCCCATCGCTCTGGTAGGTGGTGCTACGGGTATGATTGGCGACCCCAGCGGCAAGTCGCAGGAGCGTAACCTGCTCGACGAGGCTACACTGCGTCACAATCAGGAGGCTATCAAGGCTCAGCTCTCGAAGTTGATTGACTTCGACAGCGACGCTCCCAACGCTGCTCTGCTCGTAAATAACTACGACTGGATGAAGGACTTCACCTTCCTCGATTTCGCACGCGACATCGGCAAGATGATCACCGTAAACTATATGATGGCGAAGGATTCGGTTAAGAAGCGTTTCAATGGCGAGGGCGACGGTATGTCGTTTACCGAGTTCACCTATCAGCTGTTGCAGGGTTACGACTTCCTGCACCTCTACGAGACCCTCGGTTGCAAGGTACAGTTGGGTGGCTCGGACCAGTGGGGCAACATCACTACGGGTACCGAGTTGATCCGCCGAAAGTTGGGTGGCGAGGCTTATGCTATCACCTGCCCGCTGATCAAGAAAGCCGACGGTACAAAGTTCGGTAAGACTGAGAGCGGTAACGTATGGCTCGACGCACGCTACACCTCGCCCTATAAGTTCTACCAGTTCTGGTTGAACGTGAGCGATGACGACGCTAAGAGCTACATTCGTATCTTCACGCTGCTCGACCGCGAGACCGTTGAGTCGCTGATCGCCGAGCACGAGGAGGCACCCCACCTGCGCGTACTGCAAAAGCGTCTGGCTAAGGAGGTAACGACGATGATCCACTCGGCTGAGGAGTACGAGAAGGCGGTTGCTGCGTCGAACATTCTGTTCGGTCAGGCTACGGCTGAGGCTCTGCACGCGCTCGACGAGCAGACTCTGTTGCAGGTATTCGACGGTGTTCCTCAGTTCACTGTATCGAAGGAGGCAATGGGTTGCCCCTTCATCGAGTTGGTTGCTGAGCGTTGCAACATCTTCGCGTCGAAGGGCGAAACCCGTAAGCTCGTTCAGGGCGGCGGTATCTCGCTCAACAAGGAGAAGGTTGCCGATCCGATGCGTGCCGTTACCGAGGAGGATCTGATCGCAGGCAAGTACCTTTTGGTGCAGAAGGGTAAGAAAAATTATTACCTTATCACGGTTGAGTAAGCGGTTTTCAGTTCCACCCTTGTCGCAGCCCGCGCCGCCGTTGGCGTCGGTTGCAATTATGACCCACCCCCAAACCCCCGCCTCAGGCAGGGGCTTAGTGCCACAAGTGGCACAGAGAGTGCAAGTCGCAAGGTAGACAAAAATTGCATACCACGGTTGAGTAGGACATACCTATATAATATAAAAAGAGATGATTTTCACGATTCGACTCGAAAATATGGAGTTCCGTGCCGCACACGGTTGCTACGATCTGGAAAAGAAGGTGGGCAATCGTTTCGTGGTGTCGGTCGAGATTGACGCCGAGAGCGAAGAGGCTGCACGCGAAGACAATGTGCAGAAGGCGGTCAACTACCTCAACGTCTATGAGCTGGTGGCACAGCAGATGCGTATCACCTCGGACATCTTGGAGAACGTTGCACTGCGCATTGGCGACGCAATCAAAGCCGAATGGTCGCAGGTGGAGCGCGTTCGGGTCGAGGTATCGAAGTTGGCTCCGCCGCTCGGTGGCAAAATCGAACGGGTAACCGTAGGCGTCACTCGCTAAGGCGTTTACGAGAACTGTTAATAATTTGTAAATAAGTTCGTACATACTGAGAAATAATTCCTGAAAATTATCCTCAACTTTGTAAGCACGTAACTCTCACTTGTCGGGTTGCGTGCTTTGTTGTCTGGCAATTACAATAAAACAAACAATATACTATGTCCGAAAAACAAAAAACAACCCAGCTGAAAGAGTATCCTTACGCTGAGGCAGTTGCGACCGCGAAAGAGTATTTCGCAGGTGACGAATTGGCTGCAACGGTGTGGGTGAGCAAGTATGCTCTGAAAGACTCCTTCGGTCACATCTATGAGGCTTCGCCCGAACAGATGCATTGGCGTATCGCTAACGAGATCGCCCGTATCGAAAACCGCTACACTAACCCGATGTCGGCAGACGAAGTATTCCAGCTGCTCGACCACTTCCGCTACGTGATTCCGCAGGGCGGTCCGATGACAGGTATCGGCAACACGCTCCAAATCGCGTCGCTGTCGAACTGCTTCGTGATCGGTCACAAGAACCCCGCCGACTCGTATGGCGGTATTATCCGTATCGACGAGGAGCAGGTACAGCTGATGAAACGTCGCGGTGGCGTAGGTCACGACCTCTCGCACCTGCGTCCTACGGGTAGCCCCGTACTGAACAGCGCACTGACCTCGACCGGTATCGTTCCCTTTATGGAGCGTTACTCGAACTCGACCCGCGAGGTGGCTCAGGACGGTCGTCGTGGCGCACTGATGCTCTCGCTCTCGATCAAGCACCCTGATGCTGAGCGTTTCATCGACGCTAAGACCGATTTGGGTAAGGTTACGGGCGCAAACGTCTCGATCAAGATCGACGACGAGTTTATGCGTTGCGCACTGAGTGGCACCCCCTATCGCCAGCAGTTCCCGATCAACGCCGAGGAGCCTCTCTACAAAAAGGACATAGATGCAAAAGCGTTGTGGGACAAGATTATCCACAATGCGTGGAAGTCGGCTGAGCCGGGCGTTCTGTTCTGGGATACGGTTATCCGCGAGAGCGTGCCCGACTGCTACGCTGACGAGGGCTTCGTGACGGTTTCGACCAACCCCTGCGGCGAGATCCCCTTGTGCCCCTACGATAGCTGCCGACTGCTGGCTATCAACCTTTACAGCTACGTGAAGAATCCTTTCACCCCTGCGGCTGAGTTCGATTTCGATCTGTTCAAGGAGCACGTCAACAAGGCAATGCGTATGATGGACGACATCATCGACTTGGAGTTGGAGAAGGTCGAGGCTATCATCGCTAAAATCGCAAGCGACCCCGAGGACGAGGACGTTCGTCGCGTAGAGCTCGATTTGTGGAAGAAGATCCGCGAGAAGGCATTGAAGGGTCGCCGTACCGGTCTGGGCATCACCGCCGAGGGCGATATGTTGGCAGCACTGGGTCTGACCTACGGCACTCAGGAGGCGATCGACTTCGCAGTGAATGTTCAGCGCACGCTGGCTACTTCGGCTTATCGCGCATCGGTCATTATGGCTTCGGAGCGTGGCAAGTTCCCGATGTATGACTCGGAGAAGGAGGCAGGCAACCCGATGATCGAGCGTATCAAGGAGGCTGATCCCGAACTCTACGAAATGATGGTTAAGCACGGTCGTCGTAACGTGGCTATGCTTACGATCGCTCCGACGGGCACCACCTCGCTGATGTCGCAGACCACCTCGGGTATCGAGCCTGTGTTCCGCCCCGTATACAAGCGTCGCCGCAAGGTGAACCCCAACGATAAGGACGTTAAGATTTCGTACGTTGACGAGAGCGGCGACTCGTTCGAGGAGTACAACGTATTCCACCATAAGTTCCTCACTTGGTTGGAGGTGAATGGTTACAAGACCGACGATTTGAACTCTATTTCGGACGAAGAGCTCGATAAGTTGGTTGCAGCATCGCCCTACCACAAGGCAACGGCAAACGACATCGACTGGGTTGCAAAGGTACAGATGCAGGGTGCTATCCAGAAGTGGGTTGACCACTCGATCTCGGTAACGGTAAACCTTCCCAACAGCGTGAACGAGGCTCTGGTTGCCGACGTTTACAAGACCGCTTGGGAGTGTGGCTGTAAGGGCGTTACGGTTTATCGCGACGGCTCGCGCTCGGGTGTACTGATCGAGAAAAAGAAGAAGGGTAAGGACGAGGAGTGCAAGTGTCAAGAGGAGCACAAGCAGCTGATCCGTCGCCCTCAGTCGCTCGAAGCTGAGGTGGTACGATTCAAGAACGGCTCGGAGGATTGGATCGCATTCGTGGGCTTGGTCAATGGTCGCCCCTACGAGATCTTCACCGGTAAGATCGAGGAGGACGCAATGTATATCCCCCGCAAGGTTAAGAAGGGTAACATCATCAAGGTCAAGGACAAAGATGGCGAATCGCGTTACGACTTCCAGTACGAGGACCGCTACGGCTACACCAACACCATCGGTGGAATCTCGCGTCTGTTCGACGAGGAGTTCTGGAACTACGCACGACTGATCTCGGGTGTCTTGCGCCACGGTATGCCCATCATCGACGTTGTGGCACTGATCGAGTCGTTGCACCTCGATAGCGAAACCATCAACACGTGGAAGAACGGCGTTGAGCGTGCTTTGAAGAAGTACATTTCGAACGGCACCAAGGCAAAGCAGGCCTGCCCGAACTGCGGCGAGGACTCGTTGGTTTACCAGAATGGCTGCCCCGTTTGTATGTCTTGCGGCTACTCAAAGTGTGGTTGATCCCCGTAAAACATCACCATAATTTCCGAAATCGACTTGAAAGTAACGTTTCAAGTCGATTTTTTATTCAAAAACTTGAAATAAAAAAGATAAAATTTGTTCATTTCTCATTTTTTTTATATAAATTTGCACCGTGCATTCATATACAGCACTTACAATAAATTACTACATATAGGTTAGGTGGCTGATAGAGTGCAGCAATAAAAAAGGAGAGAGAATTTGTAAAATTTTAATAATCAAACATTTATGAAAAAAGTTTTATTCACTATCGCATTGATGGTTGCGGCTCTGAGTGCGTTCGCTCAGCAGCAGGAGGTTGAGCCGAAGCCCAGTCACGCGAACTTCGTTACCAACAAGTTCTGGGACAACTGGGAAATCGGTGCAGGTGCAGGTGTTCAGACTTGGTTCTTCGGTGATAATCAGGACGAAGGCAAGTTCGGCAAGCGTCTGTCGTATGAGGTAGACATTCAGGCTACTAAGTGGATCACCCCCGTATTTGGTGCTCGTTTGCAGGGTCAGGGCTTGCAGATGAAATCGACTTGCTTGTATTTGAATGAGCCTGGCAAGAGTAATCTCACTTGGGACGATGGTTCGATCTATCCTCAGGCTGATTGGAGCTACTACTTTATTCACGCTGACGCGTTGATCAACCTTCGTAACTGGATTGGTGGTTACAAGGAGATGCGCGTATGGCAGCCCGTTATCTTTGGTGGTTTTGGTTATTCTCGTTCGCACATCAGCGGCTACGATGGCTATCTGAATGGCAACCAGGAGTGGGCTTTCTCTTATGGTCTGTTGAACAAGTTCCGCGTATCGGAGGCTATCGACCTGACCCTCGAAGCAAAGAATATGTTGGTTCGTGAGTCGTTCGGTCTGCGTGGCAGTGATCAGCAAGCAACTCTTGACAATTTCAACAAGTACGGTAACTTGCTGTCGTTGACCGCAGGTATTACCTACCGTTTCAACCGTCGTGGTTTTGTTCGTCCGGAGGTTTGCCCCGAGCCCGACTACTCGGCTTACAACAAGCGTATCGAGAACTTGGAGAACGAGTTGGCTAACGCTCAGGCATCGGCTGACGAGTTGGCTAAGAAGTTGGCAGAGGCTGAGGCTCCCGTAATCTATCAGGGCAAGGAAATTCCTATCGAAATGATCATCTTCTTCGAGTGGGACAAGCATAAGATCACTCAGCGTGCAGGTATCCAGCTGGATTACTTGGCTAAGATGATGAAGGAGTCGGAGGGTGAATTCAACCTCGTAGGTTGGGCTTCGGAAGAGGGTACCGTTAAGCACAATATCCCTCTGAGCCAGCGTCGTGTAAACGCTGTTAAGGACGCATTGGTTCAGCGTGGTGTTCCCGCAGAGAAGCTCCACATTGATTGGAAGGGTGAGTCGGTTCAGTTCCCCAACCTGCCTCCCAACCGTGCCGTTATCATCACTCAGAAGTAATTCGAGCGATAACCGCGAATATAATAAAAAGTGCGCCCCTCGGGGCGCACTTTTTTTGTTGGGCGCACTTTTTTGTTTGACACACTCTTTTGTTTGAGGGGCATAAATAATAAAACGAATAAGTATATCTCTATTTAGAACATATCAGATTATCAATAAGTTAGAAATATACCCACAAAACGAATGGGTGAATTCCTCCGAATTTAGCCGAAGTTTTTGAGGGTTTTGACCGAAGTTCGCCGAAGGCTGCCGAAGATCGAGCCGTAAATTAGGCAAAATGCCCAAATTTGAGGGTTTGAATGCACTAGCGGAAGAGAAGGCGAGAACGGCGTAAAACGCTGATATTTCGGGCTATTTTGGGGCTCGGCGGAGGTTGAAGCGCGCCCATCGGCGAGCAGCTTGGCGGGAGAGTTCCCACAAGCGAAAAATGAGATTGAAATCGGCCCGAAAGGGCGAATAAATGGGGCTTAAAATGCCCCTTTTTTTATGCCCTTACAAAAGTGCGAAAAAATGCAAAAATGTCAATGGGGTTACAAATGGGGTTACATTTTGTAAAAAAACGGCGATTTTAGGGGGGGGGTAAATACCCCCTATCTTCGGGGTTTTGCGTCGCTTTCAGGGGGGGGGCTATTTTGGGCAAAATAGCATAGTTTTTCAACTATTTAGCCGTAAATCTCTGCAAAATAGATACTTATGTATAATAAAAGAGGCTACCAAAGAGGCAGCCTCAGGAAGGTCGATAAAAACACTTATTCGTTTTGAGGAAATTAGTCTAATACAAGGCAAGGTTGGTGATTCCAATGAATGCGCCCAAGGCATATAAAATGATAATTGCAAAAGTCCAAAATACAACAACCCGATTAATTGACTTAACTTTAAGATTGATCTCTTGAAGTTGTTCAAGGATCTTTTCTTCGTAGTTTTTATTCTCTTCCATAATATTAAATTTGAGGTTAATGAATCTTAATGATAAATGGTCCGACTACCCTGCATCTGCACATTTCGCAGGCGGTATATAGTCGGCAGGGGTGTTGATGTTTGATCGTAGACGCTCCTTCAATGCTCCAATTTCTTCTCGCAACTCTCCAATCTGTTTATCCTTTGCGTCGATTCGCATTAAAAGTTGCTGCAACACATCTGTATCAATTTTTTGATCAATTGTATTTGACTTAATAGATCTTTCCCGTATCATATCACCACTATCAAGAAGTAGCCAATCTGGGGATAAGTCAGGATATTGAGTCAAAATATTGACTAGTTTATCACTACCTAATTCACTATACTTTGCGCCACCCTTAAAATTAGATGCAGCAATGTTCACAGATTCATAGAACTCTGTTTTTTTAATGCCCTTGTAATCAATATAGGACAAAATTTTTTCTTTAATGGTCATTTTTAGCCTATTTACTTGCATAGGTCAAAATAATGACCTATCTTTGTCGCAGGTTTCAATGCTGAAACACGCCTCTAAGGTAAGTAAAATTTTTAAGATGAGCAAAATGGAGGCAACACTATCCAAAGCAAGGCTTAACAAAATAAGTGGCTTGATGGTCAAAGCAAGTATTTTTCTGTTTGCAGATGAGATACAAGGGCAATGGCTGAGGGACGCACATTTTGCTGTGTAGAGAGAAAGGCAAGTTGCTCTTTTTTATTAAACGATGTGCGAGAGAGGGACGAGGCGCAATAAAAAGGTGTGCCAAAATTGACACACCTTCGATACCTATTTATATATAGCCCGCACGTGGTGAACAAGCATAGTCGAGTCCGCGATAGCCGAGCACGAAATCGCCTACCCTACTGCTTGGGTTTGAGGACGATATAGGGGACAATCATCTCCTCCATCGAGATGCCGCCGTGCTGGAACGTATTCTTATAGTAACGCACAAAGCGGTTAGCGTCGTTCGGGTAGACAAAGAAGTCGCTATTATATGCGAAGATATAGCTCGACGTTAGCGAACCCGCAGGCAGCTGAATCTCCTCGGGGCGTGTAATATCGTAGACCTCGCGCGTATTGTAATTGAGGTTGCGACCCGTCTTATAACGCAGATTCGACGAGGTTTCGCGGTCACCAATGACCTTCACGGGATTGGTCACGCGAATTGTGCCGTGATCCGAGGTCACGATCACTGTATGACCTCGCTCCGAGAGCATTTTGAGAATCACAAAGAGATCCGAGTGTTCGAACCACGAGCGTGTGAGCGAACGGAAAGCTGCCTCGTCCTCGGTCAGCTCGCGGATAATCTCGGTCTCGGTACGGGCGTGCGAGAGGATATCGAGGAAGTTGTAGACAATGACCGAAAAATCGGCATCATAGACGCGCTGAATATTGTCGATCAACTTTCGACCCGCCTCAGGGCGCACCAACTTATCGAACGTGTAGCGATAGTTCTTGCCACTTGTGCGCATTTGACGTTGCAGAAAATCCTCCTCGTATTGATTTTTGCCACCCTCCTCGTTATCGTTGAGCCAAAGTTTGGGCATAAGTTTGTCAATCGCTAACGGCATTAAGCCCGCAAATATCGCATTTCGAGCATATTGCGTCGCCGTCGGCAGAATCGCGCAATAGAAATCATCGACCGCAACATCGAAAAACGGGTGCAACATCGAGTTGATCGAACGCCACTGGTCGTAACGGAAGTTGTCGATCAGCAGCAGCGTAGTCTTCGAGTTGTTGTCTACCACGGGGAAGATATTGCTGCGCATCAACGTGTGCGACATCACGGGCGTCTGCTCGTCGCGGCGATTGATCCACGAGGTGTAGTTGCGACGCACAAACTTGCAGAATTCGTTGTTCGCCTCGCTCTTTTGGTACGCCAGCACCTCTTTGATACTCTTGTCGGTCGAGTCGGCGAGTTCGATCTCCCAGCTCACAATTTTCTTGTAAATTGCACACCACTCCTCGAACGAGCGAGCCGTACCCACCTGCGCCGCAATGCGACCGAACTCGGCGCGATAATCAGCCGTAGTTTGCTCAGTCACAAGCTGTTGCTGATGAACATTCTTCTTGATTGACAGCAGCACCTGATTGGGATTGACGGGCTTGATGAGGTAGTCGGCAATCTTCGATCCGACCGCTTTGTCCATAATATTCTCCTCCTCGCTCTTGGTGACCATAATCACAGGCGTGGTGGGGCGAATCTCCTTGATACGGGGCAGGGTTTCGAGTCCCGTAATGCCGGGCATCATCTCGTCGAGAATTATCAGATCGTAGCTCTCTGCCGCAGCCATCTCGATTGCGTCGTATCCATTGTTGCAGGTATCGACCTCATAGCCTTTGGCTTTGAGGAAGAGAATGTGAGGTTTCAACAGTTCGACCTCGTCATCAACCCATAGAATCTTTACCATAAATGTTCGGTTATTTAAGTGCGGCTACTCTCTTAATCAAGGCACAAAAACGCCCTCGGCAACCACTACAAAGGTACTTAATATAGTTGTATAATGCAAAAGCAGGGCAATTTATTGTGCGGGCGGGCGATTTTGTTGCGCGAAAGAGAAAAATTTACGTTGCGATCGATTGTGCCGACGTAACTGCCTGATTTTCAGACGTAGCAATATCTATTTCGCTGATTGACTGAGGTTTGGGTCGATTTTTGCGGTATGAAGCTCGACATCACTCGATTGCGCAGGAAATGGTCACAATGCAAAAAAATTTAATAAAAAATCGTTTCTATTTGGTTATTAATTAAATATTATCGTATATTTGCACTCTCGAACGAACAATTAACTTAAAAAACATACAACTATGACAAAGGCTGATATCGTAAACGAAATTGCTAAGAACACCGGTGTTGAGAAGGTTCAGGTACAGCAGATTGTAGAGGCTTTTATGGAGAGCGTAAAGGACTCGTTGGCTGAGAACAACAACGTTTATCTGCGTGGTTTCGGTAGCTTCATCATCAAGAAGCGTGCTACCAAGGTGGCTCGTAACATCTCGAAGAACACTACCATCACCATTCCCGAGCACAACATTCCCGCATTCAAGCCCGCTAAGAGCTTCGTTGCTAAGGTAAAATAATTTAGGCAATTTTTTAACTCACTCTTAAAATTACACAATTATGCCAAGCGGTAAGAAAAGAAAAGGGCATAAGATGGCTACCCACAAGCGTAAGAAGCGTCTGCGCAAGAATCGTCACAAGAAGAAGAAGTAGGTAGCTCTCGTATGCGTGAGCACGATAAATAAAGCTAAAAGCCGCTACTGCGGTTTTTGGCTTTATTTGTTATCAAACAACCCCGATTCGAAAGAATCACCCCCAACCACACACGCGGTGGAACATCAGGTCGGTACACCAATTCAAAGAACACAACTCCGCGACCGACAACCACTCCCCCGCCCCAAACGCCTCGCGCCACCCCAATTCAAAGAACACTACGGCGTCGAGCGTGAACAACCAAACAACTTAGCGTGCCAAAGCGGGTTGAGCAAAACCTCTTCGACGCGCTCTAAATCAAATAAACGCATAAGGTACGGTCGTCGTTTCCGCCCGTGCCGCCCCGAAGAGGGCAAAGTCAAAGCGGAACTCACGATATATGAACAGAGAATTAATTATCAACGTTACACCGACTGAAATCACGATTGCTCTGGTCGAAGACAAGGTTTTGGTCGAACTCAATAAGGAACAATGCAAGACGGGTTTTGCCGTCGGCGACATCTATCTGGGCAAGATTCGTAAGATTATGCCCGGTCTGAATGCCGCTTTTGTAAATATTGGTCACGAGAAAGACGCATTTATTCACTATTTGGATTTGGGCTCGCAGTTCGCCTCGCTCTCGAAACTCATTGCAGGTCAGAACGGTGGTCGCCGCCCGATGCGTCTTGAAGGTTTGCAATTGGAGCCCGCTATCGAAAAGGGCGGCAAGATCAGTTCGTACCTTCAAGTGGGACAGAGCGTTATGGTGCAGATTGCCAAGGAGGCGATCTCGACTAAGGGTCCACGACTGACCGCCGACATCTCGTTGGCAGGTCGAAACGTGGTGCTTGTACCCTTCTCGAACAAGGTCTTTATCTCGCAGAAGATCCGTTCGAACGAGGAGAAGAAACGTCTGAAACGTATTGCTCAGGCTGTTCTGCCGCGTAACTTCGGTGTGATTATCCGCACGGCGGCACAGGGCGCAAGCGATGCCGATGTCGAGCACGATATTCGTTCGCTCGTCGATAAGTGGCATACCGCGTTAGGCAATGTGCGTCATCAAGTGCCCCCCTCGCTGTTGCTCAGCGAGTTGAACCGCGCGAATACGATTATTCGTGACCTGCTGAATAGTTCGTTCTCGTCGATTACGGTTGACGATCAGGCGATGTTCGAGCAGATCCGCGACTACATCAAGGTGATTGCGCCCGACAAGGAGAAGATTGTTCGTCTGTATAAGGGTTCGGTACCCATTTTCGATAACTTCGACATCTCGAAGCAGATCAAGTCGCTGTTTGCCAAGTACGTTTCGTTGAAGCGCGGCGCGTACCTGATCATCGAACACACTGAGGCTATGCACGTTATCGACGTCAATAGCGGCAACCGAACAAAGAAGGAGGACGATCAGGAGGTTACGGCGATGGAGGTCAATATGGCTGCGGCGGCCGAGATTGCGCGTCAGTTGCGACTGCGCGATATGGGCGGTATCATCGTGGTCGACTTCATTGATATGCACAAGGCACAAAACCGTCAGGCTCTGCACGAATATATGACCAAACTGATGGCTGAGGATCGCGCAAAGCATACGATTCTGCCTCTGTCGAAGTTCGGTCTGATGCAGATCACGCGCCACAGAGTGCGTCCCGAGGCGATTTCGGACGTTAAGGACGTCTGCCCGACCTGCTATGGTACGGGCAAGATCGAGCCGACGATCCTGCTCGACCGCAAGATCGAAAACCAGATTTCGTACTTGGCAGGCGACAAGGGCATCAAGTATATCCGTCTGAGAGTCAGTCCCTACGTGGCGTCGTTCTTGAAGCGCGGCTTGTGGTCGTTGCGTCTGCGTTGGTGCTTGCGCTACCGTTGCCGTATCGCCATTACGGAGGATCAATCGGTGGGTATCGTCGAGACACGTTACCTCGATCGAAAGGGCCGCAATTTGGTGGACTAAACAACGTGGGGCGGACAATGTGCCGCCCCTCAATATATATAAATAGGTAGAAAAAATGACACCCCGCGAACAACTACTCTCGGCGATCACGCGCGATGAGGCGTTTATCGAGTTGAATGACCGACTCGATCGAGGCACTATGTCGATTCGTTTGGAGTCGCTGGCGGGCTCGGCATATACCGTAGCGGCGGCAGCGACGATTCGCAAACGCGGAGGTGTACATATCTTGGTGGCTGACGACCGCGACGCAGCGGCGTACGCAGCAGCCGACCTCTACGCACTACTTGACGCTGAGCGGGTTATGTTCCTACCTACGTCCTATAAGCGTTCGATTCAGTTCGGGCAGGAGGACGCAGGTGGCTCGGTGCAACGCACGGCGGCACTCAACGCCATTCGCAATTTCCGCGGCGGATATTTAGCTGTATGCACCTACCCTGAGGCTCTGGCAGAGACGGTGGTTGCCGAGCGCGAGATGAGCAACCGCACGATCACGGTCAGCGTAGGCGAACATCTGTCGCACGAAACGTTGGTCGAACTGCTGGAAGAGGCGGGGTTCGAGCGCGTCGATTTCGTCTATGAGCCTGGGCAGTACTCGCTACGCGGAGGTATCGTCGATCTGTTTTCGTATTCGGAGAGCCGACCGTTCCGCGTCGATTTCTTTGGCGATGAGGTCGATTCGATCCGCTCGTTCGAGATCTCGTCACAACTTTCGAAGGAGCGTCTGAACCGCATTGAGATCATTCCCAATCTGCGCGAGGTGGAGCAGGCACGTGTTTCGGTGGCAGAGTTTGCAGGCGCGAAGGTCTGCTATTGGGTCGATGACCCGCTGCACGCTGCACGCCGAATGAACGATATTCGCAAACGCCTGCTCAGCGACGGGCGCGAGCAGTCGGAGGTCGACGAGCGCGTGGTGTCGGGCAATCTGTTTATGGCAGACAGCCGCAAGGCGGTGATGTTGATGCACCGCTCGGAAGGCATTGGTCGCGTGGCAGAGTGCACCATCGACTTCGCTACCTCGCCCCAACCCGCTTTCAATAAGAACTTTGCTCTGCTGGCAGACGATCTGACGGCACGCGCAATGCAGGGTTTCACATCGTATATTCTCTCGGAAAACAAGGCGCAGATCGAGCGTCTGACAAATGTATTCCGTCAGTCGGGACGCGCCTCGGTGCGTTTCTCGCCCCTATCGCTGATACTGCACGAGGGTTTCGTATGGTCGCGTTTGAAGATGTGCTGCTACACCGATCACCAGATCTTCGACCGCTATCACCGCTATCGTCTGCGCGGCGAAATCGCTCGTGATGAGAGCCTTACGGTTGCCGAACTGAACGCCTTGAAGGTGGGCGACTATGTTGTTCACGTCGATCACGGCGTGGGTCGTTTCGGCGGACTGGTCAAAACGGTCGAGAATGGCAAGCAGTTCGAGTCGATCAAGTTGGTCTACCGCGATGGCGACGTGCTGCTGGTCAATGTCCACTCGTTGCACCGCATTGCACGCTATAAGGCGGGCGACAGCGAACCCCCAAAGATCTATAAGCTCGGCACGGGTGCTTGGCAGAAGTTGAAAAACGCTACTAAGAAGGCTGTCAAGGATATAGCTCGCGAATTGATCGCGCTCTACGCTAAGCGCAAGGCGACACCGGGTTTTGCATTCTCGGCTGACGGATACCTGCAACACGAGTTGGAGGCGTCGTTCGAGTACGAAGATACGCCCGACCAGCAGAAGGCGGTCGAGGCAGTTAAGCAGGATATGGAATCGACCCGCCCGATGGACCGATTGGTGTGTGGCGACGTGGGTTTTGGCAAGACCGAAGTAGCTGTACGTGCGGCATTTAAGGCAGTGACCGACGGCAAGCAGGTGGCGGTTTTGGTACCTACGACGATTCTCTCGTTGCAACACTACCGCACCTTCTCGCACCGCCTGCGCGAGTTCCCCGTACGTATTGAGCACCTGAGCCGCACAAAATCAACACGCGACGTCACCACAACCCTCGCCGACTTGGAGGCAGGCAAGATTGATATTCTGATCGGAACACATAAGATTTTGGGTAAGAACGTCAAGTTCAAGGACTTGGGACTATTGATTATCGACGAGGAACAGAAATTTGGCGTGGGCGCGAAGGAGAAACTGCGCCAGATGAGTGTCAATGTCGATACGCTGACGCTGACCGCAACCCCCATTCCGCGCACGTTGCAGTTCTCGTTGATGGGCTCGCGCGATCTATCGGTAATCTCGACACCACCGCCCAATCGCCAACCCATTGTAACAGAGTCACATCTGTTCGGCGAGGAGATCATTCGTGAGGCTATCGAGGCTGAGTTGGCTCGCGGTGGTCAGGTCTATTTCGTGCACAACCGTATCGACGACCTGCTCTCGATTCAGGGTATGATCGCCCGAATCTGCCCCAAAGCACGTACGGCAATCGGTCACGGACGTATGAACGCGCAGGATATGGAGAAGCTCATTATGGACTTCATCTATGGCGAGTTCGATGTGCTGATCGCAACCTCGATCATCGAGAACGGAATCGACATACCGAACGCAAATACGATCATCATCGACGGCGCTCACAAGTTCGGACTCAGCGAGTTACACCAGATGCGCGGTCGCGTGGGACGATCGGACAAAAAGGCATATTGCTACCTGCTCTCGCCGCCCGACGAACTACTCACGGACGATGCTCGACGCCGTCTGCGAGCCATCGAGGAGTTCTCGGATTTGGGTTCGGGATTCAACATCGCAATGCAGGATCTCGATATTCGCGGCGCGGGTAACCTACTCGGTGCCGAGCAGAGCGGCTACATCGCCGACATTGGTTTCGAAACCTACCAGAAAATTTTGGCTGAGGCGATGGCAGAGCTACGTAGCGAGGGCGTCGATATGCACGATCTTCCTGATGCCGAGCAGTTTGCGAAGGGCGACAGCGAGGTGCGCTACGTCGACGACACAACGATCGACACCGATGTTCAGGCTTTGCTGCCCGACTCATATATCGGTCAGGCAGCGGAGAAATTGCGCCTTTATCGCGAGTTGGACAACCTGACCCGCGAGGAGGACTTGCTGTCGTTCGAGCAGCGACTCATCGACCGTTTCGGACCGCTACCACGCGAGGCGACGGAGTTGATGAACGTGGTGAGGTTGCGTCGTGAGGCTATTGCACTCGGTTTGGAGCGCGTGAAGGTCAAAAACGGCTTGATGATTGTCCATTTCGTTGCAAATCAACAATCTCCCTACTTCAAAAGCGACACATTTATGAACCTTCTGCGTGCCATAACCGCCCGCCCGCAAAAATTTGTGCTGCGTCAGAACAATAATCGACTCGCAATGACCGTTAGAGCTATAAATAGTATCGAATCGGCGTGGCAAACACTGCACTCATTGCGCTCTGAGGCGACAAAAGAGGAGAACAATGGGGGTAAAAATTGATTTTTTGCCGTAAAATTTTGCAATACGAATTAAAAACACGATATTTGCGGTTACGATTGGAGATTTTATCCTTATCTGCTTGAATATTTGAAACTAATGCGATTTTTTAGAAACATATTTTTCCTGCTTGCTACGGCTGCTTTTGCAGTTGCTCCCTCGGTGCTCCGCGCACAGGAGAGCAGCTTGAATGCTTTTTCGCCCTACACCCTCTATGGCGTAGGTGACCTTCACACACCCGGTACAGTGGCACAACGCTCGATGGGTGGCGTCGGAGTGGCAATGCAAAGCAATTTGGTTTATAACCCGTTGAACCCCGCAGCGTTAGGCAACACAATGCAGCAAACCTTCATCTTTAACTTCGGTACTGAGGGTCAGAACATCTACTCGAAGCAGGGTGACACCAAGACGAGCTTCAACACGTTCAACGTGCGCGATATCGCTATTCAGTTCCCGATCACCAAGAAGTTGGGTATGAGCGCAAGCATAACTCCGTACAGCAGTGTCGGTTACCGCATTCTGACCGAGGAGACCAATCCCGACGTCATTGCCGACATTGGTTACGTTGACTACTACCACGTTGGCGAAGGCTCGATCACCGAGGCGAAGCTGGCGATGGGCTGGGAGCCGTTCAAGCGATTCTTTATCGGCGCGTCGGCTATCTTCTACGTTGGTGACCTCGATCGCTCGTACACGACTCGTATCTCAGCCATCACCGCAGGTCAGGGCGCATACTCGTCAGCTACGGCACTGGATAATTTCAGCGTTTCGCGCGTGATGGGTAACGTAGGTGCTCAGTATCATATCATTATGAAACCTCAGGCGGCATTGACCGTCGGTGCTGTCTACGATTTCGGTGGCGAGTTGAAGGCTAAGGAGAAACATTTCGTATCGTCGAACAACATCTATGGCGATACCGTAAAACTGACTCAGGGCATCAGCCCCATCGCTCTGCCCCGCTCGGTGAGCGCAGGTATCTACTTCCAAAGCCCTAAATGGGTTGCCGGTTTCGACTATGTCTACCAAGATTGGAAGAGCAAAAATGAGTATGACGAGGTGAATAAAGTGGGTTATACAAATACCCATACATATAAAGTAGGTGTGCAGTTCACCCCCAACCGAGGCGATGTGCGTCGCCCGCTGAACCGCTGGTCGTACCGCTTGGGTGCCCGCTACGGTCAATCGTATATGACCTTCCACGGGAACAAACTCCCCGAAATGGCAGTAACACTCGGTGTCGGTATCCCGATTAAGCTATTCGGAACATCGTCGATCGACGTAGGTTTGGAGTATGGACGACGAGGCTCGCTGTCGAACGGAATGATCCGCGACAACTACTTCAAGATCTCGGTCGGTATGGCAATGTTCGGTGAGGACTATTGGTTCGCTCGCTACAAGATCGACTAATACACGTGGCTGAAAAGCAACAATATAACGCTAACTTGAAATTAAAGAGATAATCAAAATTAAACCTATTCAGAGAGATGAAAAATTTGAAGTCACTGCTCGTGGCAGCGTTCTCGATCGCTGCAATGGCTGTATCCGCACAGGATTTCAGCAACCCCGCGTACGCAAAGTATGGCGACACTCCCGAGGAGCGTAAGGAGAACATTACGCTTTACAACTTCTACAAGGACGCTTACGTTAACCGTAACTGGGCTGAGGCTACCCGTATGTATCCCGAGGTAGTTGCTAAGTGCCCCAAGGCAAGCGTAAACATCTACATCTACGGTGCAACCGCTTACAAGGGTCGTATCGCTGCTGAGAAGGACGCTGCAAAGAAGGCCGAGTTGGTAGACTCACTGTTGCACGTTTACGATCAGCGTATGGAGTATTTCGGTGACCACGCTAAGTTCGGCATTAAGACCACCTACCCCCTCAAAGCTCGTGAGTACCTGACCTACAAGTACGATGACCGTGCAGGTGTACGCGACATTATGGCTAAGGCTGTTGAGGCTTGTGGCGCAGAGGTTGATCCCGAGTTCGTAGTATTGGTATTCTCGGAGTTGGTTGAGGACTACAAGACCTTTATGGAGGTTGAGGCTGACGTAATTCTGGATACCTATGAGAAGTACGAGCCGATGGTTGCTGCTGACGAGAAGGCTAAGGGCGACTTGGAGGCACTGTTCGGTCAGAGTGGCGCAGCTAAGTGCGAGAACTTGGAGAAGTTGTTCCGCTCGAAGTTGGAGGCTGCTCCTGAGGATCAGGCACTGTTGGAGCGTGCATTCGGTTTGATGTCGCGTGCTAAGGATTGCGGCGAGAACGAGTTCTATATCGAGGTTGCTGAGAAGCAGCACGCTGTGAAGCCTTCGGCTGCAACCGCTGACTTCTTGGCTAACGTATTCCAGAACCGCGGCGAGAACGAGAAGGCTCTGAAATATATCAACGACGTATTGGGCAACACTACCGAGCCCGTTGAGTTGTCGAAGCTCTACTCGCGTATCGCAGGTTTGGAGATCGCTCAGAACCACTACTCGGAGGCTGCTAAGGCTGCTAAGACCGCTCGCGAGCACAACCCTGAGAACGGTTTGGCATACTTCTTCTTGGCTCAGGCTTACGCTGCAACCAGCGGCGGTTGCCAGGGTATCGACAAGAACGCAGTTTACTGGGCAGCTTACGATATGATGTCGCAGGCTCGCAAGTTGATGGAGGCTGATACCGAGATGCAGAACATCGTTGAGGTTGCTGACAAGATGATGGGCGCATACCGTGGTGGTTTCCCCACTGCTGAGGACGGTTTCTTCAACGACTTGAAGGCTGGTCAGGGCTACACCGTTAAGTGCGGTTTGGCTGCTGGTACTTCGACCACCGTTCGTTTCAAGTAATCAGAAACATCGTTTCAAGCTCCGAATGAGAGGTTTGGAATATAGAAAATATGTATTGGTAGCACTCTCCATCGTGGGGAGTGCTATCTTGCTTACTGCCTGCGGTGGCGAACAAGCGGTCGAGGAGCAGTCGGAAGAGACTATTATGACCGAACATAGCGTCAATCTGACGATGATCACCACCGAAAATGGAGCTAAGGCATACCGATTCCAAACCCCGCTGATGGAGGGATACAAACTTGCGAAGGACCCCTATATGGAGTTCCGCGAGGGTATCGACATCACAACCTACAAGGGCGAAGGAGATACGACGCAGGTCGAGTCGCACCTGACGGCAAACTACGGTATCTTCTACGAACAGCGTAAATTGTGGGAGGTGAAGGGCAATGTCGTTGCCAAAAACGGTGATGGTCAGACACTTTACACCCAGCAGTTGTTCTGGGATCAAAAGTCGCGACGTATCTACTCGAATGTCGATTGCAAGGTACTGATGGGCGACGATTATTGGTTTGGCGAGGGTTTCGAGTCGGACGAGGAGATGAACGATTGGCATTTCCGTCGCTATCGCGGTCGTATGTGGGTCGATGCCGATCCCAACCGCGCAGAGGATTCGACCGCAGTCGATCGCACAATCACAATCCCGACAGACTCGCGAAAAGTGAACACCAATACGCTTGGAGGCGATCGCACCCGTTCGCATTTGGCACCGACAAACACACCGAGCGAACGACGCCCGAACTACAATTCGCCCACGCCGACGCCATCGAAAAAGCGTCGTGACGAGCCCAAACGCGACGTCGAGCGACAGCCGCTCAAATTGATGGAGCAGTAGAGGAGTTCGCGCACTGGGCAAAATTTGAAAAATCAAAGTTAGTAGCCGCCCCGCTACTCAAAAACAGGGGGCAGGACTATGGTATGCCGGTGGGCAGAACTATGGTAGGTATGCAGGAGGCAGGACTATGGTATGCAGGGGGCAGAACTATGGTAGGTATGCAAGAGAGCAGGACTATGGTATGCAGGGGGGAGTTTTTAGATAAAGACCCGCACCTGAGTCAGTCGAAAAGGCTGGCGTACAATACATTACAAAAATAAATAACTCAGAGATGATCGTAAGTTCGATAATAGTGGTTTTGATAATGCTGACGTTGTCGGCGTTCTTCTCCGGTATGGAGATTGCCTTCGTCAGCGCAAACCGACTCAAAACCGAAATCGACCGTAAACAGAGTCGCACGTTCGACGTCATTGCCGATATTTTCACGCGCAATTCGAGCCAATATATCACCACAATTCTGGTCGGTAACAATATCGCGCTGGTCATCTACTCACTCTATATGTCGACGTTGATCCAAGTGATCGGCTCGAAACTCGGTTGGGAGAGCGTCGCCAACGGATCGGTACTGCTCGAAACCGCACTCTCGACACTGATTGTCATCTTCGTGGGCGAGTTTATCCCCAAGTCGATGTTCAAACTCAACCCCAATTTCTACTTCCGTACATTCGCTATTCCGATCTATCTGTTCTACATTCTGCTCTACCCCATTGCCAAACTGACAACGGGCATTTCATATCTGATTCTCAGATTGTTGGGACAGAAGGTGAAGGATCGCCGCGAGATCGAGCAGTTCGACCGCGAGGACCTTGCGATGTTGCTCGAAGATACGACCGACGCCGAACACGAGGAGAACGAAATCAAACTGTTTCAGAACGTGCTGGAATTTCCCGACCTCGCCGTACGCGATTGTATGGTGCCGCGTGTAGACGTCGAGGCGGTCGAGGCTGACTGCCCGATCGAGGAGCTGACGGCACACTTCGCCGAGAGCCAATATTCGCGTATCTTCGTCTATGAGGATACGATCGACAACATCATCGGTTACGTGAACTCGAAGAGCCTGTTCAACAACCCCAAGACGTTGCAGGAGGTGATGATGAAGGTCAACTACGTGCCCGAAACGATGCCTTTGCAGCGACTGCTGACCGACTTTATCAAGCGTCGCAGTTACATTGCGGTCGTGATCGACGAGTTTGGAGGCACGGCGGGTATCATCTCGTTGGAGGATATGTTGGAGGAGATTTTCGGCGAGATCGAGGACGAACACGACCAGCAGGATATGGTCGAGAAACGCATTTCGGATAGCGAATTTGTGCTCTCGGGACGCCTCGAAGTCGAGTATCTGAACGAAAAATATGACCTCGGAATCGAGGAGAGCAAGGAGTATGACACGTTGGCTGGATATGTGATTTACCACCACGAAGGTATCCCCTCGGCGGGCGAGACGGTGATGATCGCGGGCAAGCAGATCAAGGTTTTGCGCACGTCGCAGTCGCGCATCGAGTTGGTTAAGATCAAGATACAAACACCCTAAATCGTCGCAAAAAGTAGCCCAAGAGATAAAAAAAGGACCATTCCGATATAAAATATAGTATTTGAGGATCAAAAAAGTGTGAGAACTCACAGATTTTTACTATCTTTGGGGGCTTTTTCGTAACCTCACGAAGACGAATTGAAACAAAAATAATAATAAAAATAGAAAAGCTATTATGGCAGGATTAAACACTCTTAGGACCAAAGGTGGTCTGTTTTTGACGATCTTCATCGGTGGTGCGCTGCTGATGTTTATCATCTCGTTGGCATTCGAGAACGGCGGTATGGGCAGTCAGGATCCCAAAGTCGCTGAAATCAACGGTGAGAAAATCACCTACACCCACTATCAGGACATCTTCGACGCTACGCAGAACAACCTGAGCACAATGAGCGGTCAGGACTACTCGTTGAGCGAGGCACAGGACGCTGTTCACAATATGGCTTGGCAGCAGTTGCTCAACCAGTATGCCGTTCAGCCCGGTTTCGAGAAGATGGGTATCAATGTTACCAACGACGAGCGTATCGAGTTGATCTCGGGTCAGTACGTTTCGCCTATCATCGTTTCGGCATTCACCAACCCGCAGACCGGTATGTTCTCGCCCGAGGAGGTTGTGAACTACCTGAACGCAGCCGCAGCTGACCAGCAGTACGGTCCGCTGATGATGCAGCGTTACGAGATGTTGGTTAAGGACGCTCAGGTGCAGCGTACAATGGAGAAGTACGCTGGTCTGGTATCGAAGGGCGTATTCGTAAATGATTTGGAGGTTGCAGCAGGTGTTACCGCTGCTAACAAGGCATTCTCGGGTCGCTGGGTTGGTCAGAACTATATGCAGGTTGCTGACTCGCTGGTGAAGGTTGAGAAGGCTGACGTTGAGAAGTACTACAACGAGCACAAGAAGATGTTCAAGCAGCAGCCTTCGCGCTCGGTATCGTACGTAGTATTCGAGGTTGAGCCTACCGACGACGACCGTCTGGCTGCCGCTAACGAGGTGGAGAAGATGGTGGCTGAGTTCGCGGCTACCGAGGAGCCTATGATCTACGCTAAGAGCAAGAGCCGCGAGACCGTTGACGAGGCTTACTACTCGCGCGAGGCTCTGTCGACCGAGATGGCAGCTATCGCTTTCGGTAAGGATCGCTCGCAGGTTTATGGTCCTGTATTGGAGAACGATGTTTATCATATCTCGCGTGTTACCGACGTGCGCTTGATGCCCGACTCGGTTGGCGTAAGCTATATTGTTTTGGCTCAGAACGCTGCTAAGGCTGACAGTTTGATGGCTGCGGCTAAGGGCGGCGCAGATTTCGCTGCTATGGCAATGGAGTTCTCGGAGGATCGCGCAACCGCAGAGCTGGGTGGCGAGCTGGGTGTACTGCCCTACTCGGCTTATCCTGAGCAGTTCCGCGCTGAGATCGACAACGCTTCGAAGGGTTCATTCTTCAAGGTTGATATGGGTCAGGTAGTTTACGTTGTTCGCGTTGATCGCAAGGACGCTCCCGTGATGAAGGCTCAGGTGGCTACGATCACCTACCCCATTATGGCAAGCCCCGCAACCGAAAAGGAGATCCACTCGGTTGCTAACCAGTTCAGCGTTGCAGCTCAGGGCTCGGTTGAGAAGTTCAACACCGCAGCTTCGGAGTACGCTGTTGTTCCCCGCGTGGCTCGCATTATGAACACCGACCGCCAGATGGCAGGTATGGGCGACGACTCGCGTTCGATCGTTCGTTGGGCATTCGACGCTGAGGTTGGCGAGGTTTCGGAGATCTACACCGTTGAGCGCGACTACGTTGTTGCTATCGTAACCGAGCAGCGCGACGAGGAGTACGCTACTATGCAGCAGGTCTACAACGAGATCTATCCGATGGTTCTCAGCGAGAAGAAGTTCGAGGTGTTGAAGTCGCAGTTGGCTGGCAAGTCGATCGAGGAGGCTGCCGCAGCTCTGGGTGTAGAGGTTGGCACGTTCGAGAACGTAACCGCTAACGGTTTCTATATCGACGGTATCGGCATCGCTCCCCGCACTATCGGCGCTATCGCTAAGAGCGCTGAGGGCGAGGTTTCGCAGCCCATCAACGACCTGACCGGTGCTTACATCATCGTTGTTGATCAGGTTGTCGAGGCTGAGAATCAGACCGCTGACGCTGAGCGTGTACGCCAGCAGGCTATGGCTGAGGCTCAGGCTGCACAGCGTATGAGCCAGGCTCTCTACGAGGGTTCGAAGATTGAGGATTTGCGTGTTAAGTTCTTCTAATCGAACAACGCTCAATCATACACAAACGGCGGTGCCCATTGCGGGTGCCGCCGTTTTGCATTCTATTCAAGATTCAAAATTGTCTGCCGTAGGACAGATTTGATCTGTTTTATTTAGCGAAGAATTAGGCATACGCGGTGGCAAGGGGCAGCGCGTAGCAAATCCCATTGGGTGTGCCCCACCCGCCGATAAGGAGAATAAATAGCAGGCTTAATGGTCAAATAGCAATAAACAAAAGCCGCGCCCCAAATACGGAGCGCGGCTTAATCTTAAAACTTGAATTGTGCGTTACTTCTTGCAGCACTTGCACTCGGTGCTCAGGCAATGCCAAGTGCCGGCAGCAAAGATCGCGCCTACGAACGGAGCTACGATGAACAACCAGAGCTGTTTCAGAGCTAAACCACCTGCAAACAGAGCAGGACCGATCGAGCGTGCGGGGTTCACCGAAGTACCCGTGATGGGAATACAAACAATGTGAACGAGCACCAACGTCAAACCGATAGCCAAACCTGCGAGGTTACCTGCGCCCTTCTCGCTGTCGGTTGTGCCGAGTACAACCAGCACAAATACAAAAGTGAAGATCACCTCAGCCAAGAAAGCCTGCAACATCTCGCCCTCAGTAAACGAGTTTGCGCCCGTAGCAGTTGTTGCGCCAAATTCGCCCGTCGAGGTCAGAGCGAAGATCAGAGCTGCACCGATGATTGCGCCAACAACCTGAAATGCCATATAACCCAGCGCGTCCTTGCCGCTCATACGACCCGAGAGCCATACACCCAACGTAATCGCGGGGTTGATGTGGCAGCCCGAAATGCCGCCAATGCAGTAAGCCATACCGACTACCGAAAGACCAAATGCAAATGCAACGGCCAGCACCTCAGCGGGAGCCGTACAGCCAAAGAATACGGCACTGCCGCAACCCATCAGTACGAGAACCATCGTACCGACCATTTCCGCTAAATACTTCTTCATAGAATTAGAGTTTTAGATTGTTACCGATAACAAATATAGCGATTTGGACACAAAAATCCAAATCGCTATACCTATTTTCGTATATTTTAGTCTGCAAGGACTATCCGATCATCGGCTTCACAACGCCGAAGAACAACCAAGCAACCACGAACGTTGCCACGATATTGAAGCACTGAGCCGTCAGGAAGGCATAGAGCGTCGAGCGGTTCTCCTTCGAGATAATATCCTTCAAACGGGTGTCAAGACCGATGCAAACGAATGCCAACGAGAAGAACAGCGTCGACATCGTCTTAGCCAACGAAGTTTCGATCAGCTTGCCCTTAGCGTTGAGTGTCAGCAGGTCAGCCTCCTTCAACAGCGAGAATACCAACGACGCAACAACGAATGCCAAGATGAACTTCGGGAATTTATCCCAAACAATTTTGAGCGACGGACGCTGCGACTTGCCACCCTCGCCCTTAGTCGAGAGGTAGAGAGCGATGAAGAATGCAACGACACCGATCAGTACGTTCTGAGTAGCCTTCACCACGATAGCCGTACGGTTAGCGATCTCGCCCGCCATCTCCGACGACGCCGCAACACCACTCGTGGTATCGATCGTACCACCGATCCAAGCACCCATAATCTCCTGCTGCACAACGGGATCCGACGACAACATCGGAGCAACCAGACCAGCCAGCCAAGGCATAAAGTAGATCATCGGAACAACAACGATCAGAACGACCGAAACGATATACGACAGGCTCTTCTTGTCCGTACCAGCAACACCCGCAGCCGTGATACAAGCCGACACACCGCAGATCGTTACACCGCTCGAAAGGGTCATTGCCGTTGCCTGCTCCACCTTGAACACCTTACGCGAGATGATGTAAGCGAAGAACCAAACTACGGTTACGATCACCAGCGCCTGCAACAGACCCATAGCACCCGACTTCAACACGTCGCTAATCATAATCGTAGCACCGAGGCAAACCACACCGATCTTGATATAGAACTCGCTCTGGATAGCGGGTTTCAACCACTCGGGAATATGGAAAGCGTTACGAATAATCAGACCGAAGATCACCGAGAAGAACACAGGCTCCAAGCCCAGTTCACTCTTGATGTAGGGGATATTACCGATCCACATAGCCAACGCAGCGATCAGGAACACCACCACAAACGAGCCGAGCATACCCTTCATCGGGCGGCTAAGGAGTTTGTTACCAGCAAACAGCGTCACCAGCGCAATGACGAACAACATTGCAATTTTACCCCACGACGACGCTTCGAGCATATTCGTAGGAATCGAAATCGAGGGCAGATACGATCCGAATGCGCACAGCAGCAACAGCGGAATCGACAGCATCACAACAACCCAGTCCTCGACCAGCAGTTTTTGGAAAAACGATTTCATTATCAAAAGGTTTAAGCGTTAATAATCTTTTTAAATTTGTGCCACGTAGCTCCTCTTTTTAGAACACGCCACACACCTGCAATGCCAGCTTACCCGAGTCGTTACCTGTGCCCGTGAAGTGCTGATAGGTGTAGTTGAGTTGCAAACGCAGATTCTTCAAAGGCCAATAATCGACACCTACCAAATAGTTGGTCTGCGCCGAAGCCTTCTTCACTGCTACGTCGCTTGCAGCTGCGTTCTTGCAGAAATAGTCGTAACGAACAATGGGCATAATCTTCTTGGTCACCCAATAGCCCGCCATAGCGTAGACGCCCTCGCTACGCTGCTCACCGGTGCAACCCCAGATATACTCCGAACGAACGACCAACGCCTTGTTGTCGAAACGTGCACCCACAGCGTAACGGTTACGATCCACCATAGTCTCCTGCGCACCCGTCTTACCCAAGTAGACCGAGCCCGAGAGGGTCAAGTTCTTGATGGGATTGACATTCAGACGACCAGCAAAGTCCTTATGCTTATTGTCGTCCGATTTGTTGATACCTGCACCATTGTAAATACCTACTTGATAGTTGATTACGCCTTTGAACAGATCACCGAAGATCGACAGACCGATATCACGACCATTCGACTTAATGCCTGCCAAATCGCTGAAACCCGACATATAGCTAACGCCCATTGCGTTGTCGATAGTTTCGAGTTTGAGGGGCGAATAGGGGTTCTCCAACGTGAAGGGGAATTTCGCCTGACCAAACTGCACGCCGAAACCCTTAACTGGTGTATAGCGCACAAAAGCGTCGATAATCTTAGGTGACGACGAGAACTCCAACTGCAAACGGTAGTCGATTTTGGGAGAGATATTACCCTTAATATCCAAACGTGCGCGACGAATATCGAACGCATTCACCGCACCGAGGGTCTCGAACTGATAGCGAAGTTGTACCGAACCGCTTATCTTAGGCAGCCACGAGAACTTCTCTTCGAGTTTTAGGACACGCGCCTCCAACTCTCGTTCGCTTGCCTCCTCGTCCTGAGCCATTGCCACCGAGCAGGTCAGCACAGCAACAGCCAAAAGCATAAATCTTGTAAATTTCTTCATACTATTTCCTCTTTAAGTTTTGTTTGCCACACATATATTATAAATATATGTACAAAGTTCGCCATAAAAACCCGCCGACGCAATACGCTTTTTTACTTAAAAAATTGGCACACTTTACCCCGCTTCGGGCAAAATGTGCCAATTTCTCAGCAGTTTATGCTAATATGTTTAGAATTTTAGAGCCACCACAATCGGTCGATGATCCGACGCCACAGGTTCATTGACAACCTCACGCCTTACTACCTCTACTCTCTGCTGGCGCGACGCAACGATATAATCTATCGTACGGTCGGGCTTGTCAGCAGGGAAGGTAAAGGCGGTCGTATCGCTCAAATATTGCATTTTCGCACCCATCTCGCGGCAAAATTCGCTATCGGGCGTAGCGTTCAGGTCGCCCGCAATGAAGATCGGTTTGCGAGCCGCCGCGACCACGCTGTCAATCACCGCCAACGACGCCATTCGATCCTCCTCGGTCAGCGAAAGGTGGGTCGAAACAACGATATACTTCTCAAATTCAACTGCCAACAACGTACGCGCCTCCTCGCGTCCTGCCAACGCAAATCGCTGAACGGCAACGGGTTTCTCACGACTCAAAAGTGCCACGCCATAGCCTCCGCCATCGAAATCAATCGCCTTCGAGAATGTGTGATACATCGCGCATTTCTCGCCCAACACAGCCGCAACATCGACGCCTTCGCTACGGCGCGTCACACTATCGATCTCCTGCAACGCCACCACGTCGGGTTGCGCAGCACGAATCACCGCCGCCGTACGATCGAAGTCGCGCTTGTTGTCCAGCCCCTTGCCGTTACGCACGTTGTAGCTCATCAGCACAAACTCTTTCGAATCGCGCTTGGTCACGTGATTGGCAACCTCGCACGACACCGCCATAAGAGCCACTAACAGAATCAATACCTTCCTCATAATTAGCTATTTTTCAAGCACATTCATAATAATATCGTTCAACTTGACGTGCTCGATCAAGAATCCGTCGTGACCGAAATCCGAGTCGATCAGATGGTACTCCGCATTGGGAATCAGGCGGCTCATCTGCTCAATCTGATCGGCAGGGAAGAGCAGATCCGACGAGATGGCGATGACCACCGTACGCGAACGAATCGCCCCTAGAAGCTCCGCCTCGCTCTGCTCACGACCACGCGCAACGTGATGAGAATCAACGGCGTGAGTCAGTCGATGATACGAATAGACATTGAATCGTCGGCAGAGTTTCTCGCCCTGATAACGCTGATAGGTCGTGGCGCGATGTCCCGTAATCTTCTGCGTCGCGTCGGGATCCTGCTGCGTCTTGTCGTACGCCTGCTGACCGCGATAGCTGAGCAGTGCGATCGAACGCGCCGTAGCCATACCCTTCCAAGCCGCGTCCTCACGTGGCTCACCAAATTCAGGATCACACTCAATAGCCATACGCTGCGACTCGTTGAAGGCATTTGCCCACGGTGTCGAGTGCGAAAGCGTGGCAATCAACACCAAACGCTCGGCAAAATCGGGACACTGAACCGCCCACTCGCAACATTGATAGCCACCGATCGAGCTACCAATCAGCATCGCAACTCGCTCGATACCAAGATGTTCTGCCAAGAGTCGATGACAGCGCACCATATCGCGCACCGTAACCAACGGAAAATCGTTATAGTAGGGCTTGCTCGTTGCGGGATTGATCGAGAGCGGACCCGTCGAGCCGTAGCACGAACCGATAAAATTGGCACAAACCACGAAATATCGTGCGGGGTCGAGGAACTTACCCTCCTCGACCGTATGTTCCCACCAATCAGCCACATCGGAGTTGGCTGTCAGCGCGTGACAAACCCAGATCACATTGCTACGATCCTCGTTCATCTCGCCGTAAGTGTGGTAGGCAATGCGCACTTCGGGCAGCACGGCACCACAATCGAGCGTCAGGGGCGAGGTGTAGTCGAAATATTTTACTTCGTTCATTATTAACCGATTGCGGCAAAAGCCTGTTCGAAATCGTCGATCAAATCCTCGACATTCTCCAATCCCAACGAGATACGCAACAACGTCGGCGTTACGCCCGCAGCGATCTTATCTTCGTCGCTGAGCTGCTTGTGCGTGGTCGAGGCGGGGTGGGTCACGACGCTGATCGAATCGCCAATCATAGTCATATGGGCGAACAATTTGAGCGATTCAACGAACTTAATCGTAGTATCGAGCGTGCCCTCCAACTCGATCGTAAAGACGCTCGACGAGCCGTGACGGAAATACTTTTTGGCATTGACGTGTCCCGCGTGATCCTCGAAACCGACGAAACTTACGCGACGCACCTTCGGGTGATTGCGGCAATACTCAGCCAGACGCCACGCCGAACGCACCTCGTGATCGACGCGCAACGACAAGGTTTCCAGACCGATAAGCATCAGATACGAATCGAACGACGAGGGACAGCAACCCAAATCGCGCAAACCATCGACGCGGCACTTAACAACGAACGCTGCCGGTCCGAATGCCTTGTAGAGATTCAATCCGTGGTAGCCCTCCGACGGACCGTCGATCTGCGGGAACTTACCATTGCCCCAATCGTAGCGACCGCCGTCGATAATCACGCCACCCATTGCCGTACCGTGACCGTTGATCCACTTGGTTGCCGACTCCAAAACGATGTCCGCACCCCACTCAAACGGGTTGCAGAGGTAGCCGCCCGCACCGAACGTATTGTCCACAACGAAGGGGACATCGTGGCGGTGTGCCATCTCGGCAATGCGCTCCAAATCAGGCACATCGCAGGTCGGGTTACCCATACTCTCGACATAAACCGCACGAGTATTTTCGTCAATCAGAGCCTCCATTGCCTCGATCGAATCGTGCGGTGCAATGCGGCACTCGATACCGAGCTTACGCAACGAAATCTTGAACTGGTTGTACGTACCGCCATACAAGAAGGGCGAGGTAACGATGTTCTGCCCCTTCTCAGCCAACGAAGTGATTGTCAACAGAATAGCCGACATACCGCTCGACACTGCTAACGCGCCCACGCCGTCATACAACGCTGCGATACGCTCCTCGTATGCCGACGAGGTGGGGTTTTGCAGACGGGTGTAGATGTTGCCGCCCTCGCTCAACTCGAACAATCGAGCCGCGTGGTCGCAATCACGAAAATGGTAAGCCGCTGTGGGATAGATCGCCACACCGCGCGAGCCCGTCTGATCGACGTGATAGCCGCTATGAATTTGGCGCGTTTCGAAACGCAATTTCTTCTCTGCCATTGTGTTATGTACTTTTGATTTAATCCTCAATTTAGTAAACCGACGCGCACTTGCGCACGCGATTATGAGTTGCAAATTTACGCTCATTTTTCGGGAATTGCAACTCAACGCGCGACGTAGGGTTGTTTTTCTCGCAAGAATGTTTTATATTTGTAATAATAAATTTGGGTTAGTAGGCGTTTTCGTTCGTCTGCAACCATTTAACCAGCAAACAGATGAAAGGTATCGTTCTTGCCGGAGGCTCCGGCACCCGACTCTATCCGATAACTAAGGGCGTTTCGAAACAACTGCTCCCGATCTATGACAAACCGATGGTCTACTACCCCATTTCGGTGCTGATGCAGGCAGGAGTGCGTGATATTCTGATCATTACGACACCACAAGACGCCCCCTCGTTCCGCCGTCTGCTGGGCGACGGATCTGATTTTGGCGTAAGGTTGGAGTATGCCGAGCAACCTTCGCCCGACGGTTTGGCGCAGGCATTTCTGATTGGCGAGGAGTTTATTGCAGGCGACAGCGTCTGTTTGGTGCTGGGTGACAATATTTTTCACGGGGCGGGACTTGCCGAAAAGCTGACTCAGGCAGTCAATCGCGCTGAAAATGAGGGTCGTGCGACGATCTTCGGCTATCGCGTGGACGATCCCGAACGCTATGGCGTGGCGGAGTTCGACGATGAGGGTCGCTGCCTTTCGATCGAAGAAAAACCGACCGAGCCGAAGTCAAACTATGCCGTTGTCGGACTCTATTTCTACCCCAATCGCGTGGTCGAGATCGCTCGGTCGATACGTCCTTCGGCACGCGGCGAGTTGGAAATAACCTCTGTCAATCAGCAATTTCTGAGCGATAACGAACTACACGTCGATACTTTTGGCGAGGGATTTGCGTGGCTCGATACGGGTACGCACGACTCACTTGCCGAGGCGTCGATCTTCGTCGAGGTGATCGAGAAACGTCAGGGCGTCAAGATCGCCTGCTTGGAGGAGATCGCCTTCCGCAACGGTTGGATCACAGCTGACAAACTGCGCCAAGTAGCTGAGCCAATGGCGCGTAACCCCTATGGTCGCTACCTGCTGAAAGTAGCCGACGCCAAAAAGTAACACGCAAAAGGCAAAGACGATGGAACGCAAAATTTTGATCACGGGCGGAGCCGGATTTATCGGATCGCATTTGGTACGGTTGATGGTCAATAAATATCCCAACTATCTGATAGTCAATCTTGACGCGCTTACCTACGCGGGTAATCCCGCCAATCTGCGTGACGTGGAGGAGGCAGCAAACTACCGCTTCGAGCGCGTCGATATTTGCGATGTCGAAGCGGTGCGTGAGGTCTTCGACCGCCACGCAATCGACAGCGTGATTCACCTCGCGGCAGAGAGCCACGTAGACCGCTCGATCGACGATCCGTTTGCCTTCGCTCGCACCAATGTGCTGGGCACGCTGACGCTGTTGCAGGTGGCTAAGGAGCGTTGGACCGACGACACGCCACACCTCTTCTACCACGTCTCGACCGACGAAGTCTACGGTTCGCTGGGAGCTGAGGGTGCGTTCACCGAGTCGTCGCGCTACGAACCCCACTCGCCCTACTCGGCAAGCAAGGCGTCGAGTGACCACTTCGTGCGAGCGTTCCACGACACGTTCGGGCTGCCGACGGTGATCAGCAACTGCTCGAATAACTATGGTCCGTACCAATTCCCCGAAAAGCTCATACCGCTGTTTATCAACAACATACGCGAACGTCGTGCACTACCCGTCTATGGACGTGGCGAGAACGTACGCGATTGGCTCTATGTCGAGGATCACGCGCGGGCGATCGACCTGATTTTCCATCGCGGTCGCGTGGGCGAGACCTACAACATCGGCGGCTCGAACGAATGGCGCAACATCGACCTCATTCGACTACTCATTGTAACGACCGACCGACTGCTCGGACGCGCTGAGGGTGAGGACGATAACCTCATTACGTTCGTGCGCGACCGTGCGGGACACGACCTGCGCTACGCTATCGACTCGACCAAACTGCGCGAGGAGTTGGGCTGGGAGCCCGAAGTGAGTTTCGAGGAGGGTATCGAGCGCACGGTTCGCTGGTATCTGCACAACGACGAGTGGCTTGCGGCGGTCACTTCGGGCGAATATCGCAACTATTACAGCCGTATGTACGACAACCGTTAGCCGCACGCAACACACTGACACACAACAACTAACTATATGAATACTAACTCAAAAAACTCGTCGCAACGTATCCTCTCGATTGACATCGTTCGAGGATTGACGTTGCTGTTGATGTTATTCGTCAACGACCTCTATATGCCCGGTGTACCCGCGTGGTTGGGGCATACGGAGATGAATTTCGACGGAATGGGATTGGCAGATTGGGTCTTCCCAAGCTTCCTGTTTATGGTCGGAATATCAATTCCTTACGCGATTGAGGCGCGTCGTCGCCGCGGCTCGTCGGACATCGCAATCGTAGGGCATATCCTCTGGCGCACGCTGTCGCTGATCTGCATTGGCGTGGCTCTGCTCAATGCGGGTCGAATCAACGCCGAGATGACCGGAATCAGCTCCTCGACGTGGCGTTGGTTGTTCTATCTGTTCCTCTTTATGCTTTGGAACAACTACCCCCGCGAAAGCCGTTATGCGCTGTTATTCAAGGTGATGAAAGCTATCGGATTCGTCGGTATCGTGGTCTTGTTGGCAATTTTCCGCGCCGGCACGCCCGAAAATCCTCAGTGGTTGGTTGCCAGCTGGTGGGGTATCCTCGGATTGATCGGTTGGGGCTATGTTGTTGCCGCACTGACAAGCCTCGCAACACGTGGCTCGCTCATCGGAGCAATAGCGGTTTGGGCGGTATTCTTCGCGCTGAACTGCATTTCGTCGGCAGGCATCAACGATTGGGCTGTATCGCTCCGCCCGATCTTAGGCACTGTGCTTCAAGGCAATACACCGATGATCGTACTGACGGGTCTGGTCACGGGCACCTACTTTATGCGTAGCTCACACGACAAACGTCGCAAGATGTGGACACTTGTAGTGGCGGGCGTGGTGTCGATCGCGGCAGGTTTCGTGCTGCGCAATTGGTATATCATTTCGAAGATTCTGGCAACTCCGAGCTGGGGACTTATCTGCAACGGCATCAGCCTGTTAGTGCTTGCGTTTGTATTCTACCGCACCGATATTTGCGGTCGCACGCGCTTCACTTCGCTACTCGAAACAACGGGTCGCAACTCGATGACAACCTACCTCGCACCGAGCGTGCTCTACTCGGCAATTGCGCTACTACCCTTCCGACTGCTCTTCTACAAGCAGCCCGACAGCGCGATGTTAGCTATCTGTGGATCAGCAGCTTGGGCAATCGCAATGGCGTATTTCTCGATTCTGCTCGAAAAGTTGCATATAAAACTAAAACTTTGACAACTCACCCAAAAGCCCCGAAACGACCATTCGGGGCTTTTTTGTACCACGTTCCAACTTTAACCTTCAAACCGAAATGAGAGCACCCAAAACCCAACAACTCACTGCCACTCAACTCCGTAGCGCAGGACGCACACCCGATCTACTCAATTTCTTTGCTCAGTATGTTCTCCGAATCGAACGCGAAGGACGCACAGGCTCCGCCTCCAACTATCGAATGGCGTGGCGCAAATTTGCGATGTTTCTTGGTTTGCGACGTCCGAGTGTGGCGCAACTGACGCGCGAGGTGGTTGTCGAATACGAAACGTGGCTGCGTCAGAGCGGACTCAGCCCAAACTCCATTTCGTTCTATCTGCGCTACCTGCGTGCGGTCTACAACGTCGCCGCAATGGAGATCAACCTCCACGCACGACACGATCCGTTCCTCTATATACATATCAATCAGGTATCTACGATCAAACGCGCCATCTCGCCCGCGAACCTGCGTCGCATAGCCGACTGCGACCTCTCGCACCGTAATCCACGTATGGTGCTTGCACGCGATCTGTTTATGTTCAGTTTCTTCGCACGCGGAATGTCGTTTGTCGATATGGCGTACCTGCGCAAGAGCGACGTCCACGACAAACTCCTAAACTACCGTCGCCGAAAAACGGGGCAGTGGCTCACGATGGCAATCGAGCCGTGTATGCAGGAGATTATCGACCGTTACGACTCCTCGTCGGAGTTTCTGCTGCCCATTCTGCAAGAGGACAGCTACAAAAATTATCGGTCGCAGCAGCGCGATATGAATCGACATATCAGTGCGTTAGGGCGCGAATTGGGATTCGAGCAGCCTCTGACCTACTACGTTGCACGCCACACGTGGGCGACGATGGCACGCGATTCGGGCGCACCGATTCAGGTCATCAGTGCAGGTATGGGTCACACCTCGGAGCGCACCACGAATATCTACCTTGCGCAACTCGACCACAGCCGTGTTGATGAACTTAATCGCCAACTCATCAGTCAGTTATCGAGCAAACCGAAGCGTTCGAAACGCTAATCTCATCTGTCAGCACCGATCGCACTCGACCGCCAGCACCCAACGCACAAAAAAGTCGCCCCGCAATGTGCGGAGCGACCACATTTTAGTGCATTGACTACCCTGTGCGACTATTTTTGAGCTAATGCGACATTGATTTGCTCAGCAAGAGCTGTCAGTTCGGCTGTCGAAGGATTTTCGTTCTCGGCATAGAACGCCACAAGATTGGTGATCTGACCATCGAAATAGGTATCCAACACACCACGCAACACACGTTGGGCGTAACCATCGCGCTCGAAGGCGGGATAGTAACGATAAAATCGCCCCTCCTCACGATGGGTCACATATCCTTTGTTTTCAAGCATTTTGATGAATGTAGCGACGGTTGAATACTTAGGTTTGGGTTCGTCCATCTTGTCGATAATGTCATAAACAAGTCCATCACCGAGCGACCAAAGAACCTGCATCACGCTCTCTTCGCCCTTGGTCAATGCGGGAAGTTTCTCCGTATTATTTTTCATTTCTAACAATTAGGTTTTGTGTAAAGAATCATTAACAGACCTCTTCGTGTCTGCCGTTAGGTTATCACAAAGTTAAGACTTAAAGCCTAAAAAACCAAAATTTAGACCGTAGTTTTAGGCTCAACATAGGGCATTTTTAACATTTTTCGCACAAACCGCGCGTAATTTGCGCTCGCATAAGCACCAGATAGCGAGCTTTCGACCACTGAAAGCCCAACGTGTAGCCTGCCGCCAAAACCAGCGTAGCAGCCCACTTCACAGCCTCCGACACCAAACGTCTGCCATAGCGACCGATCTGGCGCGTACGAATCTGCTCACTCACACCGATGGCGTGGCTCAGGCGCGTAAAGTAGTCGCGCGTAAGTTTATCGGGCGAGATATGGTGATAGATCGCCGACTGCGGAACATAGTAGAACGGCTCGCCACTACGTGCAAGGCGATTGAAGAAATCGGTCTCCTCGCCACCAATCAGCCGTTTGCCCGTACGTCCCAACGCGGGATCGAAGGCTCCATAACGCTCGATCGCCTCACGACGCACCGCCATATTGCCACCACCCGGGCAGCGACCGCGACCAAACGGGCGCACCTCATCGCCCAGATCGAGCGGATTGGCAATCGGTCGCTCGGTATAGGGCGAGATCCACGCGGGGCGACCCTGCTCGTAGCTCGGCACAATGCGACCTCCCGCCGCCACAACCTTCGGGTGCGAGTCGAAAAAGTCGATATAACCGCGCACGAAATCCACATTCACCGTTTCATCGTCGTCGATAATTGCGATATAGGGGCTTTGTGCCGCCGCCATACCGCAATTTCGGGCGTGGCTCAGTCCCTGACGCTCCTCGCGCACCATACGCACGGGCAGATCGGGATTCGACGCCACAAACTGCGCAAAACGCTCCTCGGTATCGTCCTTCGAGTTGTTGTTCACAACCACAACCTCCCACTGCTCGCGCGGCGCAGACTGCGTGCGGAACGACTCCAAACATCGCACCAGCGACTCGGCACGATTATACGTAGCGACAACAACCGTAAGACGTGGCATAACTCTCTCACTATTTAACGAACATCTTGCGCACCGCACGCCAATCGCCATCGTTCTCCGACGGCTCGACGCCAAGCAAGTGACACAGAATGATATACATATTCAGATTTTGGAACTTTCGCTGCTCGTAACCGCGACGGAACGCAGGACCTGTAGCGTAGAACACCATCGACATCTCACGTTCGAAGTTATCGAAACCGTGCGCTCCCTTACCGATCGGACGACGCTCGACATCGGGCTGTCGATACTCTACCGTCCAACCCATTTCGGGCATCACGACGATATTGGTAATGCGTGTCGGGTGCTTGCCATAGTGATATTTCGCGGGAATCTCGGTACGTCGATACGCCTTGATACCCTTCACTTTACGCAGTGCACGCAGTGCCTCCTGCTCGTACTCCGCCTCAACTTCCACGCCAAACGGACGACCGCTGGCCGTACGCACAACACGCTGCGGATCGAGCACTTCGTAGAGGTTTGCAATGCGCTCGTCCGAGAGCTGAGCCATACCGTGGTCTGCCGTCACAATGAAGTTAATCTTATCATACACAGGCGATTGACGAATTTTCCAAAAGAAGTAACGCAGTGTCGAGTCGATATGCTCTGCCTGCGCCACAGCCTGCTCCGACAGCGGTCCGTGACGGTGCATCGCAGCGTCGGGCTGCTCGAAATACCACATCACAAGGTTGGGAATCTGCTCAACCTCGCGCGTCATCGCCTCGACAACCCAATCAGCACGCTCACGATAACTCGGCTCCTCCGAATAGCGTGTCCAAACCGTCGCCTGACGACCGTCAATGGGCACCTCACTACCAGGCCACATAAAGATATTCGCCACACGACCCTGACGCTCGGCTGTGTTCCAGATCGGATCGCCACCCCAAAAGTCGGGAGTCTGAGTATCGTCATAATTGAACACCGACATCTGACGACCTAACCGCTTGTCATAGAATCCGTTATTGACCACGCCGTGATCGTCGGGGTGCAATCCCGTAGCCATCGTATAGTGGTTCGGGAAGGTATTCGAGGGGAATACGGGGAAGATCTCGGCGTATGTTCCCACCGCACGCAGCGAGTCGAGCGTCGGCGTATGGGCGTGCTCTGCCAAATCCCAACGGAAAGCGTCCATCGAGAGGATAATCACATAGCGGTTATCGTTGTTGTAGGGGTCAGCAGCGACCTCGCGCACAGCACGTTGCACGGGCGAGCACGCCGCAGCCACCGCCACAAATGCCAATATCAGCAGTCGTTTCATCGGTTTATTGATTTTCTTTTATACAAAGATAACGAAACAATTCACAATTCACAATTCACGATTCACAATTAAGGCGAAATCTTTGATTTCGTCCACCTTCGCAGGCTCGCCCGCCCAATGGCGTGAAACAGAACGGGTCGCTCCCCGAAGGAAGCGACCCGCGAATTATCTAATGTCGTTTAAGTTCTGACGAACTCTCACTCGATTAGTTGAAGGTGTAGCGGAAGCTCAGCATAGCCGACCAAGTCGAAGCGAAGCCTACGTACTTGTTCCAAGTAGGAGCGGTGAAGGTGTAAGCCTTGCCGTCCCACTTCAAGATGCTGCTGGTGCTCAACTGCTGAACATTACCCCAGCGACCGCAGATCAGGTTACCAACGTTGTTCACGTCAACACCTACGGTGATCTTGTTCTGACGACCGGTGGTGTTCAGAATGATGTCGGTAGCGAACTTGAAGTTGAACGAGTTGTACCAAGGCATTACTGCGCCACCACGAGTCGAGTACTCGCCACGGTGCTTGCTCAGGTACTTGTCAGCTGCGATGAACTCACCAAATGCCTTCTTGTTATCCTCCTTAGCGAAGGGCATCGAAGCCAGCTCCTTCTCGGTGGGGATATACATCAGGTTGTAAGCACCCTTATCGCCAGTTACGCACGAAGTCAGAGTGTACGAGTAGCGGTTGTACGAGTACGAATCTACGTAACCGTAGTTGTAACCCTCGTAGAACAGAGCCAAAGTGGTGTTCACGTTCTTGTTGAGAGCCTTGTTGTAAGCGATGCTTGCGATTACACGGTGGGGAGCAACGTACGACGAGAAGCCGAGCTCAGGATTGTTCGAACCGTGAACGTTGTAGGTATTGGTGTTGTAAGCCGACGAAACCTGGTCGCCAATACCGTCGATAACGTTCTTCGAACCCGAGTGGGTGTAAGCAGCCATCAACGACAGACCGTTGCGGAACTCCTTCTCAGCCTTAACGGTGAACGAGTAGTAGTAACCGTTCTTACCAGCGTTGGTGATGTAATAAGCGTTGTTCAGACCCTTCTCGGTTGCCCACAACTTACGTGCAGCGGGCTCGCCAGGCAGAGTTACGCCACCTGCAACCTCCTCCATACCGAGGTACTTGCACATCACGGTGTTCATATCCATATTGTAGATACCCTCCAACGAAACCTTGATGTCGCCGGGGAGCTTCATATCCAAAGCCAAAGTCGACTTCCAAGCACCCTGCATCTTCAAGTTCTTGTCCAGGATGGTTGCACCCGAAGGAGCGGGCAGGTTGTCGTTAGCCTTGAAGGTACCACCGTAGAGGTCGGTCAGGATATCGTTAACATTCTGGTGGAAACCAGGAGTCTTCATACCACCCTCAATCAGGTCGTGAGTAGCGATGTACTGAGCCTGCAAGCAGTTGCTGTTACCAGCTACCGATACGATCCAAACGAAGGGGATACGGCCAGTGAAGATACCGGTACCACCACGCAGAACGTACTTACGATCGCCAGTGATGTCCCAGTTGAAACCTACACGGGGAGCAACGTTCAGACGAGCCTTAGGCATATCTGCGGTGCGGTAGCCACCGTGATTCTTGTACATCTCCTCGAAGTTCTTGTTGTTGTTACCCTCGATGTTGGGGTAGGTAGGCAACTCGAAACGGATACCTGCGCTCAGCTTAAAGCGGTTGCTGAAAGTGATCTCGTCCTGAACGTAAGCCGAGTACTGGATATACTGGAACGAGGGGAATACCTGCTTCAAGTCGTCGCGGTTCGAGTGAGTAATAGCGAATGCCAGAGGATTAACGCTCTTGTCGCCATTAGCAGCAGCCTTGAAATCCTCCCACGAATCGTAAACGTAGTAACCCAGACCACCCTGCATAAAGCCGTTCTTGGTGTTGTTGTGCTCGAACTGCAAACCAGCGATGATGTTGTGCTTACCAGCAGTGTAAGCGATCTCGTCGGTGATTACAGTGGTTGCAACGTCGCGCAAGTTACCGTATGTGAAGGGGTCGGGACCGAACGAGGTCAGAAGAGCCTTGGTACCATCTTCGAGGTTCTGCAAGATATCAACGGTGGGGAAGTTGTCGCCCACGAAGCTACGAGGCTCGTACTGTTTCGAGTAGGTACCACGCAGAGTGTTGGTCAGACGACCGTCCAGGAAACGCGAGTTCAACTCAGCAGCGAACGAAGTAAAGTTCTGCTCCTGGAAGTAACGCGAGCTCTCGAAGTAGATAGCGTACTGCGAAGTACGACCGTAGTTGTTACGGTTGTAGGGGTTGGGGTTCAGCGGGTTAACCGACGACGAAGGGCTCGACGAGTACTTGTTGCGGGTAGTGCTGAAACGAACGTTTGCGCTGTGGTTCTTGTTGATGTTCCAGTCGAGGCGAGCAACCAACTTCCAGTCGGGAGTGCTCAGCGAGTAACCCTGGTAGCGACCCGGATCGTAACCGAACTTATCCATCAAGAACTTCTTGATCTCCTCCATCTGAGCAACGGTAGGACGGTTGTAGGTAGTACCGTTACCCCACTCGGTATTCGCATCGGGGCGAGCCTGACGAGTCGAACCGGGAGTCTCGTCCATATCGTACTCGAAGTTAGCGAAGAAGAACAACTTGTCCTTAACGATAGGACCACCAACGCTAACACCGGTAGTGTTGTTGATCTGCTTGCTCTTGTTCAGACGCTTGTACATACCGGTCTCATCGGTTACACCGTAGTGAGCACCCTTCAAAGCCTCGTCCTGATAGTAGTCGTAAACGGTAGCCTTGAACTCGTTGGTACCACTCTTGGTAACAGCGTTGATAGCACCACCGGTGAAGCCGCTCTGACGAACGTCAAACGGGGTGATCGAGATCGAGATCTGCTCCAAAGCGTCGAGCGAGATGGGGGTACCACCTGCGGGCAGGTTGCCACCGATACCGAATGCGTTGTTGAATGCTGCACCATCGACGGTTACATACGACTGACGGTAGTTACCACCACCGATAGCCAAACCGTTCGAAGTCGAGTTAGCCTGCGGAGTGAGCTTCATAATGTCGTTCATACTGCGGCTAACGCTGGGGGTAACAGCCATACGCTTGCTCGAAACGCTGGTCATCGAACCCGAACGCTGGCTGTTCATCGACGAATTTGCGCCGTCAACAGCTACAACAACTGCGTCCATACCGATCGACTCCTCTTTCAGAGTAGCGTCGAGTACGAGGTTATCAGCCAGTGCAGCCTGCAAACCCTGCTGCTCTACGGTCTGGTAACCCAGCATCTGGAACTGCACGGTGTAAGGACCACCTGCACGTACGTTGAGCAAACGATAGTTACCGTCAACATCAACAACGGCACCATACTGCGTTCCCGACGGGGTGTGAGTAGCAACTACGGTAGCACCTACCAATGCCTCACCCTTTACGTCGGTTACCTTACCACTGATGTTCGAAGTCGTAACCTGTGCCGACAGCGACAAGGTTGCGAAAATCGACAGAATCAAAAAGGCGAATTTCTTCATAAAAAATGGTTTAGTTAATAAAAAGTTATTTAGTAAAAATGTTTGTTGCTCAATCTCTGTTTGGCTCTCTTGTCGGTCTAACTCTCCCATTTGGCGGTGCAAAGCTAACACTTTTTATCGGTTGCCCGCTCGACCCAAAGTCAATTTAACCGAAATGTAACAAAAAACAAAAATGAGTGGAAATGCTTTTTCGGCTGCTCCACTCACCAATTTAGTACAGTATGTATGCGTCAAAACTATTACGGGTAAACTGCCCGTTGCGCGTATCGACGTAAAATCGCATCGAAAGTATGTTACCACTATTAATCATAAACGATTGCCGATAATACAATGAGCCTATTATTTTCTCGACACAAAAGTACGGCAAATATTCCGAAGTCGCAAAACATTAACAATAAAAGGTCAACATTTTATCGACAAAACGCATTTTGCGAACCATTTCATCGCCCTTTTAGACACTATTTTCGTCGTTCATCGCCCCACTACAAACAGCAAACCCTCCAAAGTAGTTCTCTACCTCAGAGGGTTCGTCCGTTTTACACTATTTCCGACCCTACTCTATTGCCTCGATCGTGTACTCCTTCCAGCACTCAGCCGACTTGTAGGCATCGACCGACGCAGCAGGAACTTTGATCACCAGCTCCGAGCTCGCAGTGCCGAATACATTCCACTCCGTTGCGGGCGGTGTAGCGGCCTTGCAGACCACCGTCGTGAGGGCGCACTCCGAGAAGGCATCGCCCTCAATCAGCGTAACATTCGACCCGATCTCCACCTCCGCAAGCGACTGACAGCCCTCGAACAGACTCATCTCGACAATCGTAAGTTTTTCGGGTAACACCACCGAAGTGAGCGACTTACAGCCGTGAAAAGCACCCATACCCAACTGCGTGATTGAAGCAGGAAACTCGATCGAGAGCAGTGATTCGCAGTTGCGCAACGAACTGACACCAATCGAAGTCAGTCCCTCAGGCAGCGTCACCGAGGTCAGTTCGCGGCACTCTTTGAGTACCTCCTGCTGGATCGAAACCACACCCTCAGGCACCACGCACTCGGTCATTCCCGCAGGTGCAAATGCGATTAACTCCTTATTGAAAACCAAATAGCGACCGTCACCAACAACATACTTACCCTCCAAACGCTTCAACGCGGGGCACATTGCAAACGGTGCCATACCGAACTCCTTGACACTCTGCGGAATCTTCACCTCAGTCAGTTTAGGATTACGCGCAAACGCCATAACATCAATCTTTTCCAAGCCCTCGTTCAATTCGATTGAGGTCATATTCGGGTTACCCAAGAAGGTGTTGTAACCCACCACTTTGACGCTCTTCGGGAGTTTCATCGACACCAACGTCTCAAACTCGCTGAAAGCAAACGTACCGATCTCGACCACCTCTCCCGTCAGAGTTATCACACCCTGACCATTCGAGTATTTGTTCGACGCAATCGTCGGACCGTTGAAGACATTGTACGGGTTAAGTGGCGTGATTGTATTGCCGTCGGTTGTGGTGTAATAGATCTTGCGGTTAGCCAAACGCTCGGCAGAGACTGCTGCCTGAGTCAATTTGATCTCCTTTTTCAGCGCAGCTTTCTCGCTATTGACCACGATTGTAGCCGTGCGTGTATACTCCAAATCTGAGGTTTGGACGCTAACCTTGATGGTATGCTCGCCCGCCTGACCCCAAATCGTCTTAACCTTCAACCAATCCGAGCTACACGCCGCCGTCCACGGGTGCGAGGCTTTGATCGTAAACGAATATTCAGCCGCCACGTCGGTAGCCGCAATTGTCGCAGTCGAGACCTCCAAGAATTTCTCCTCTTCGAGCGTCACTTCCGTTTCGTCATCGCACGCCGTAGCGACACAAACAATCGCCAACGCCGCCACAAGCATTGCAAAAAATCGCTTCATCTTAATTTACGTTTTTAATCAATCTCGAATGTTCGAGCCGAGTCGCCGTCGATCGTGATCGTTACGGTCATCACGTCGTCGGGCAGCAGCTCCTCAATCTTCTCAGGCCACTCGACCAGACACAGCTCACCACTATAAAAATACTCTTCGTAGCCCATATCGAACGCCTCCTCAACGCGCTCGATACGATAGAAATCGAAGTGATAGACAACCCCACCATCGCCCGTATCATACTCATTCACAAGCGCAAACGTCGGGCTTGTCACCACATCACCCGATCCCAACGCAGCCACGATTTCGGCAATGAGTGTAGTCTTTCCCGCGCCCATCGGAGCACGAAAAGCCACCACGCGACGCTCACCCAAACGCTCGATCACAGCGTCCGCCACGCGCGAGAGTTCCGACAATGAGTCGATCGAGATTCTTAGTTTATTTCCCATTGATCAGTGGATTAAAAGAATGCACTATTCAGACCCGTAGCGATCTGCTCTGCCATCTTATCGAGTGCCTCCTGAATCTTACCGCCGATCATCATTCGCATCATCATATTCAGTTCGACGTGCAGCACCATACGCATACGTGTGTCGGTCGGATCGACCTCGTGCAGCTGGAACCAGAAGGTGAAATCCATCGGTGTCGATTCGCCGCTGACGATCTTAACCAGCTTAGGCTCAACACGATCAACAATTCGCATCGACGCCGTGAAACCCTTGACCTTGAACGAGCAGGTATCCTCGGTAGCCTGCCACTCCTCGACACGATCCTTCAACACGGGGGTGAAGTTGTCGAAGCGGCTTGCCATCGCATAGATCTGAGCCGCAGGGCGACGAATCTGCACCTGCTTGCTCTCGTATTTCTCCAAACCCATAGCGTGCTACTCGTTTTGACGCCACTGCGAGGGGTTCTTGCGCCACTCTTGCAGCGTTTCGAGCTCCTCCTCCTTCACGTAACCCTCTTCGGCAGCCAGCGAGATCATTGCGCCGTAGTTGCTCAGGGTGTCGAGCTTAACGCCTGCCTTCTCGAAATTCTCAACCGCAACGGGGAAACCGTATGTGAAGATCGCAACCATACCCAGCACCTCGCAACCCGCCTTGCGCAGAGCCTCGACAGCAGCCAGCGAGCTGCCGCCTGTCGAAACCAGATCCTCGATTACGACCACCTTTGCGCCCGCTTTAACCTCGCCCTCGACCTGATTTTCAAGACCGTGCGACTTCGGAGCCGAACGAACATAGATAAACGGTTTGCCCATCTTCTCGGCAGCCAGCACGCCGTGAGCGATTGCGCCCGTAGCGACACCTGCCACCACCTCAACGTCGGGATATTTCTCGGCGATCACCTCAGCAAAACTCTCATAAACGAGCTTGCGAGCCTCAGGAAACGACAAAATTTTACGATTATCGCAATAAATCGGCGAGTGCCAACCCGAAGCCCACGTAAAATAATTTGCAGGACTGAGTTTTATTGCCTTAATTTGCAGTAGCGTTTGCGCCACTTTACGTTCAATTGTGTTCATAAGCGATGTATAAAGTTTATTTCAATAACCATTCGATCAGTTTCGACCGCGAGGCTCGCAACGTTGGCTCGTTACAAATTGCGGGCGCGGAGGTTGCACGCGCGGACGATATCGCAAAGTTATTGCAAATATTCGAGATTTCCGATAGTATCGAGGTATTATCCGATGATTTCGAGGAGGTTTTCGCCCATTTTTGTTCGTTTTTTATCGAAGTCGAGGCGGCAGGAGGTGTCGTTGCCGACCGCGAGGGGCGCGTGGCGATGATTCACCGACGCGGACGCTGGGATCTGCCGAAGGGACACCGCGACGTCGATGAGAGCCTTGCCGAATGTGCCGCACGCGAAATTGAGGAGGAGTGCGGACTGTCGCAACTCGCTGTCGAAGAGAAACTTTGCACTACAATGCACATCTACGACACCTACGGACGTTGGGAGTTGAAACGCACCACGTGGTTTTCGGTTCGAGCCTTAGGGTCGACCACCGTCACACCCCAAACTGACGAAGATATTGCCTGCGTCGAGTGGTGTACAATCGGCGAGGCTGAGCGTCGCGCCACAACCGAGAGCTACCCCACCATCGCCCAAGTTATACACGAATACACAAAACAAACTATAACAAAACCCATTTCACAATGAAAAAATTGATTCTTTTTATGGCACTCATTGCATTTGCCGCAACCGCTTGCCAAAATGAAGGCAAGCCCACGCCGCTCGCGATCGACAACGCGCTGACCGCAGCCGAGATCGAGGCAGGTATCCTCTCACCTGAGGTGATGTGGAAGATGGGACGTGTAGGTTCGTCGTCGCTCTCGCCCGACGGTAGCGCAGTGGCTTACACCGTTACCTATTATAATATGGCGGAGAATCGCGGCGTGACCTCGATCTACGTTCAGCCCATCGAGGGTGGCGAGCCGCGTCAGCTGACCGACAACGCCGCCAACGACGTCAGCCCGCAGTGGGCAGCCGACAGCCGCTCGCTCTTCTTCCTCTCGAATCGTAGCGGAAAGATGCAGATCTGGAACGTAACCACCGCCGACGCTATGTTGCGTCAGGTGTCGGACATCGAGGGCGACATCGAGGCATTCGGTATCGCACCGACGGGCGACAAGGTCTACTACATTCTGCCCGTACACGTCAAGGACATTCTCTCGAAGGACGTCTATAAGGATATGGACAAGTCGAAGGCTCGTATCTACGACGACCTGATGGCTCGCCATTGGAGCTATTGGGACGAGGGCGACTACCGCCATATCTTCGTTGCCGATTTCGACGCTGCGAAGGGCATCTCGAACCCCGTTGACATCATCGGTGCTGAGGCTGCTTGGGACACCCCGCTGGCACCCTACTTCGACGCTGCCGAGATCGCGTGGAACAACGCAGGTACCGCGCTGGCATACACCTGCAAGCCGCTGACGGGCACCGAGTATGCCGTTTCGACCGACTCGGACGTCTATGTTTACGACCTTGCGAGTGGCAAGACCGAGAACATCTGCAAGGGTTACTTCGTAGGTGAGGAGCCCGTGGAGGATCCCCGTCTGCGCATTATGCCCACGATGGCAGGCTACGACAAGTATCCCGTTTGGTCGCCCGACGATAGCCAGATCGCTATCCGCTCGATGCGTCGCCCGGGTAACGAGAGCGACAAGGATCGTCTGCTGGTCTACAACTGCGCCGAGAAGTCATTCAAGGACGTAACCGAGTGTTTCGACTACAACGCCGCAAACGTAGTTTGGGAGGGCGAGGAGTCGATCTACTTCATCGCTCCGATCGAGGCTACCCACCAAATCTGCCGCGTGGCTGTTGCTACGGGTGAGGTCGAGGTGCTGACCGAGGGCGATCACGACATCAACGCCTTCACGAAGGTGGGCGAGAAGATGGTTGCCGAGATTACGACCATCTCGTCGGCTACCGAACTCTATACCATTGACGCTGAGGGTACTATCGCACAGCTGTCGAACGTCAATAAGCCCATCTACGACAACATCACGATGGGTCGCGTCGAGAAGCGTTGGGTGAAGACCACCGACAACAAGCAGATGCTCGTTTGGGTGATCCTGCCTCCCAACTTCGACCCCGCACAGAAATATCCTACGCTGCTCTACTGTCAGGGTGGTCCTCAGAGCGTCGTAAGCCAATTTTGGAGCTACCGCTGGAATTTCCAGCTGATGGCGGCTCAGGGTTACGTTGTTGTTGCTCCCAACCGTCGCGGTCTGCCCTCGTTCGGTCAGGAGTGGTTGGATCAGATCTCAGGCGATTATAGCGGTCAGAATATCCGCGACTACCTCTCGGCGATCGACGACGTGGCACGTGAGCCGTGGTGCGACCGCGATCGTATGGGTTGCGTCGGCGCATCGTATGGTGGCTACTCGACCTTCTTCCTCGCCGGCAACCACGAGAAGCGTTTCAAGGCATTCATCGCTCACTGCGGTATCTACAACTTCGAGTCGATGTATGGCGAGACCGAGGAGTTGTGGTTCGTAAATAACGACTACGGCGGTTCGTATTGGGATAAGTCGAACGCTACGGCAATGCGCTCGTACGCTAACTCGCCCCACAAGTTTATCGACCGTTGGGATTCGCCCATTCTGATCTTCACGGGCGAGTACGACTTCCGTATCCCCTACACACAGAGCTTGCAAGCGTTCACTGCTGCTCGCTTGCGTGGTTTGGATTCGCGTCTGGTTGTATTCGAGAACGAGGGTCATCAGGTATTCCAGCCGCAGAATTCGCTCACTTGGAATCGTGAGTTCTTCTCGTGGCTCGACAAATACGTCAAGAATCCCGCCGAGTAACACTCTGCATTACACGTGATTACGCCGCGCTCCGATATTGGGGCGCGGTTTTTTGTCTATTCAAAATTCAAGATTCAAAATTCAAAATTTATCGACATTCGGCTTGGCGTCGGTTCAAGATTTATCTGACTTCGGCTTGCGCACGTTCGCGCCTCAAACAAAGCGCACTCTCGGTGGCTGGGGGGGGCGTGCGACTCCGTCGCACGAGCCACCGAGAGTATGACGAAATCAAAGATTTCGCCAATAGTTTATAAATGAAAAATTTTGAATCTTGAATCTTGAATCTTGAATTTTGAATTTTGAATTTTGAATTTTGAATTTTGAATTTTGAATAACAAAAAAAGAGCCTCACCTCTTGCGGTGGGGCTCTTTTCGTTCGGGGCAACCCTGCGCTTATGCGTTAGCCTTTTTGCGGCTTGCCTTCTTAGCTGCGGTAGCCTTATCCAACTCGTTGATGAAGTCCGACAGAACGTTCATATAGTTGATAAACGCCTCGTATGCCGAATCGTAGGGATTGAAGTAGCTATGCACGTCGCCGTCCGAGAACCACTTGGTAGCCATATAGTAGAAGTGGTCCGAGGTCTGCAAGAAGTTCCAAACAGCCTCATAGTCAGCATTCTTCAATGCACGAACCTTATCCTTCTGAGCATACAGCTTAGCGAACGCCTCGTTTTGCAACTCGTTACCCAACCAAGCCGTAACGTCGCGCTCCTCATCAGCCCACGACATTGCGTGCGGGCAGTACAACACAGCTACGGGCTGGTACTTAGCCGAGGTTTCGCTCACGGTAGCAAACTCCAACTCGCCACTTGCCAACGCTGCTGCGGGCAGTGCACGCATAAAGTCGAAGATACCCGTCTCAGCCCACTGGTGCTCGCCGAAGGTCTCGTAGTCCATAAAGAGGTTCAGCACCTCGCCATTCTCGCTCTTCAACCAATCAACATACTTGTCGGTGGTCAGCGGGTACTCGTTCCAACCCTGATTCGAGAAACGGAATGCGATATCGTCGCTCAGCTTGTAGTTACGCAGCAACAGACGCAACTTCTGGTCGATAGCGTTAGCATATACGTAGTCAGGGCTCTTCCAACCCATCACGTGACGCGCGCCCTCAGCCAGCATAGTCTTGAAGCCCATCTCGGCTACCATCTGACCAATCTGGTCCGAATAGATCAACTCGGTATTGCGGAATGCGGTCGGTTTCTGACCAAACTCCTTCTTGATCAGCGCGGTGTGAGCCTTAACCTCGCGTACGAACTCGTCCTTGTCAGCCAACGACGAGAGCGAGTGCGAATAGGTCTCAGCCAAGAACTCAACGCAGCCCGTTTTAGCCAACTCCTTGAACGACTCCAAAACCTCGGGAGCGTACTCGCGGAACTGGTCGATAGCCGTACCGGTGATCGAGAACGACACCTTGAACGCACCCTTATGCTCCTTGATCAGATTCAGAAGCAGCGAGTTCATAGGCAGATAGCACAGACGTGCAACCTTCTGCATAATCGACTGGTTGGTCAGATCGTCCAGATAGTTGTGGTCCTTGCCCATATTAAAGAAACGGTACTTGCGCAGACGAAGCGGCTGATGTACCTGAAAATAAAGACAGATTGTTTTCATTGTATTTGTTTTTTTATTTTTGTTACATTACCGATTCATACACTGCCTTGACCTTAGCTGCGGCCTTATCCCATTTTAGACCCTCAACCTCTTCAAGACCCTTCTGCATAAACATCTTCGACAGAGCGGGATAGCATACCAGCGCGTGGATAGCGTCTGCCATCGCGTCAACGTCCCAATAGTCGACCTTGATAGCGTAATCCAGCACCTCAGCCACACCCGACTGTTTCGAGATGATCACCGGAACGTTCGACTTCATAGCCTCCAAGGGCGAGATACCGAACGGCTCCGAAACCGAAGGCATAACATATACATCACTCAGCGTGAACATCTTATGCACGTCCGCGCCGCGCAAGAATCCCGTAAAGTGGAAACGGTCAGCGATACCCAAACGAGCCACACGACGGATCACGTGGTTCATCATATCGCCGCTACCCGCCATTACGAAACGTACGTTAGGCACGCGCTTCAACACCTTTGCCGCAGCCTCAACGAAGTAGTCGGGACCCTTCTGGAAGGTGATACGACCGAGGAACGTCACGATCTTCTCATCGACATAACGCTCTGCCTCGTTGGTCTGACCCTCGGCGAAACGAACGGCATTGTGTACCGTCACAACGCGATCCGAAGGAATACCATACTTCTCGATACAGATGTTACGCGTGAGGTTACTTACCGCAATCACACGGTCGGCACCCATCATTCCCGAACGCTCGATCTCATAGACGCGCGTATCGATATTATCGTCCGACGAGCGGTCGAACGACGTTGCGTGCATATGCACCACCAGCGGCTTACCCGAAACACGCTTAGCGGCGATACCTGCATAGTAGGTCATCCAGTCGTGGGCGTGGATCACGTCGAACTGACCTTCGAGATCCTTAGCCACCTGTGCTGCCACCATCGTATAACGAGCGATCTCCTCGAACAGATTTGCGCCATACTTACCTGAGAAGGTGTAACGCTGCTTCCACACGTCGCCGTGCTGCCAAGTGCGGCGACCCGTCTTGACATACTCGTCGTGGTACGATTCGAACTCCTCAGGAGTGATGTAAGGCACCATATTCGAGTCGATGTGAACAAACGAGATCTTGCTCCACAGATCTTCGGCACCCTCCGTCGGACCAAACTCAGTCTCGACATCGCTCGCATTGACCACCTTCACGAAACGCTGATCCTCATCGCCCGATGCCTTAGGCATCACGAAGATTACCTCAACGTCGTTCTTGGCCAAGCCGCGTGTCATACCGTAGCAGGCCGTACCCAGACCACCGGCGATATGGGGCGGGAACTCCCAACCGAACATTAATACTCTCATTGTTATTCCTCCTTATGTTTATTTTTTCGTTACTTTCTTCGCGCTCTTCTTCTCGGCGGGCTTCTCCTCCTTAGCTGCCTTCTCAGCCTTCGGTGCGCACTTCTTCGTGCCGCACTTCTTTGCGGGTTTCTCGGCAACCTCTGCCTTCTCGACCTTAGCCTCAGCCTTTACAGCCTTCTTCGTCGCCTTCTTAGCGGGCTTGCGGTAGCTCTCGATCATCTCATTGATGCGCAGAACTGCCGCTACGCTCCAAGCCTGCGACACAGCACCACGAGGTGCGTGCGGGGGATCACCGTCGTAGATCTCGTTAATCGAGCCGATACCCGACGTGGTCAAGTCCTCCTCGAAATCCGACAACATATCCTCGGCTGCCTGCAAGAACTTCTCGCCCTTCAAGTCGAAACCAGCCTTCACGTAGTGCTCCATCAGCCATACCCAAACCGTACCCTGGTGGTAAGCCAAATCACGAGTGCGCTGATCGCCCTCGATACGACCCTGATACAACGGATTGCGGGGCGACAGCGTACGCAGACCCTTCGGGGTTGCCAAGTGCTGACGTACCACGCGGTAGACGTTCACGCACTGCTCCGAGTTGAGCATTTTGTAATCCATCGAGCAAGCGATGATCTGGTTGGGGCGGATAAACTTATTCACCTCGCCCTCTACGGTTACGTAGTCAGCCAGATAACCCTCGCGGTCCAACCAGAACTTCTCAACGAACGAAGCCTTGATCTTCTCAGGCATATCCTTCCACTCTGCCACGAACTCCTTGTCCTTATATTTGCGAGCCAGCTCCAAGGTGTAGCAAACTGCGTTATACCACAGTGCATTGACCTCGACCTGATAGCCCTCACGACCTGTCACGGGTTTGCCATCGACTACGGCGTCCATCCAAGTCATTGCCAGCGTGGGGTGACCTGCGCGAACCAAACCGTTAGCGTCAACTGCTACCCACTCGCCGATACCGCGACGGAACGCAGCCAAAACCTCCTTCATCTTCTCACCATAGCTCTCCCAGATCTCCTTTGCACCGACGTGCTTATCGAGCTGCTGCAAGGTCCAGAAGAACCACAGAGCGGCATCAACCGAGTTATACGACTCGCCGAGGTTGGGGAACAGACCGTCCTTGATGTCGCGCACCTGAGTATCCAACACATCGCGGCAGCTCTTCACGTCGCCCTGCGAAAGGGTCAGACCCGGCAGTGCGATGAAGGTGTCACGACCCCAATGACCGAACCAGGGATAACCTGCGATAACGTCGGTACGCTCGCCACGACGAACGATGAACTGACGTGCCGAGTGGCGCAGGCAGCTCAGGAAGTCCACCTTATTGGTACGGCGTGCCAACTCCTCCTCGAAGAGTTTGTCAATCTCCTTCGACGAAGCCATCTCTTCGAGCGAGCACGAGAAGATCACACTCTCGCCCTTAGCGATCTCGCCCTCGAAGTAACCCGTAGTCATCAGGTCCTCGTGTGCGGGATAGCCGCGACGAGCCTCCTCAGCATACTCGAAGTTGTAGTACCAATCGGGTGCCGCCACGAACTCCATCTCCTTCTTGTCGGTCTGCATAAACAGCCACGGGAACTCCGCGTACATACGGGTCTTAACGCCGTTTACAACGGGGTACGAATGACCGTTGGCATACATATTAGCCTGACCTACGGTGTGGTTCTCGCGGAAAGCAAGGAAGGGACGCAGGCGCAACAGCGTGCGCGAGTGAGCGTCAACGAGCGTATAACGGATCAACAACTGCGTGCGCGAGTGGATCCACAACATCTCCTTACGCAACACCACGCCACCCACACGATAGGTGATCGTGGGAGTCGGAGTGTACTGGAAGTCGATGATGTACTTGTGTCCACGGGGCTCATAGATACCCGGGAAACGGTGCAGCGCGAGGTTGAAAGCCTGATCGTGCTGGATTACGGTTTCGTCGAGCGACGAGAGCAGTACGAAGCGGCGATCGGTTTCGTCGATAGGAGTCACCACCAAACCGTGATACTTGCGCGTATTGCAGCACACGATAGTGGTACTCATATAACCGCCCTTACGATCGGTCGAGAGCATCTCGCGTTGCAGCGAATACTCCAAGTTACCGAGTTGGTCTTTGTCAAAATTGAGTACAGACATATTATTGTTGTTTAGATTTGTTCACAAAATTGGTATAAAGGTAGTAATATTTTCGCTAAATGCAATAAAACCAGCAGGTTTTTTTATCGCTTTTACGATTTTCAGCGCGAACAAAATTCACTTTTTTGAGTATAAAAATTTCTTTTTCGCTTTGCTCGCCCTTTTGCGGCTCTCAGTTCCCACTTCAAGCCTCAATCTACAAAATGAGTCGGGAGATCACCTCTGCGACCTCCCGACCCCTTTCGTGTGGCTGATTATGCCCACTTAACCAGAGCGAAATCCATACGGTGGGGCAGCTTCGCGTTCTTGGGGAACACGCGCAATGCCACGTCGTACGAACCCGTACGCTCAGGCGTCATATCAAGAGTATAGACTACGCGGTTGCCCTCAGCCTTCTCGATCTTCAACTCGTGAGTCGAAACGACCTTGACACCCTGACCCTGCTCGATCTGCTTAGCGAGAACCATCTCAACGCCGATGTCCTCAGGACGCAGATTTGCAACATCTACGGTCACCTCGTAGCGATACGAATTACCTACGTAAATTGCCTCCTTGTCGATATTGATCTGCTTAACATCAAGTACCGAAACCTGATCCCAAACAGCCGAAACCTTACGCTTCCAAGCTGCAATCTCACGAGCCATTGTGTAGTCGCCCGCCTTCATCTGCTGATGACGATCGCGCAGCTTGTTATAGAAACGCTCCTCGTAGTCGATCAACATACGGTTGGTGGTGAAGTTCGACGCGATGTCAGCAATACAGCTCTTAACCGAACCGATCCACTCGTAAGGAATGTTGTCGGTACCACGGTTGTAGTACTTCGGTACGATCTCCTCCTCGATGGTCGTGTAGATCATCTCAGCATCGAGCTCGTCCTGGAAACGCTGGTCAGCGTAGGTGCGCTCCATAGGCAGTGCCCAGCCGGCACCCTCCTTGTAGCCCTCAACCCACCAACCATCGAGAACCGAGAACTGCATTACACCGTTCATTACACACTTCTCGCCGCTGGTACCCGACGCCTCCAAAGGTCGGGTCGGAGTATTCAACCATACGTCAACGCCCTGAACCATCTTGCGAGCCAGCTCCATATCGTAGTTCTGCAAGAAGAGGATCTTACCCACGAACTGCGGCATTGCCGATACCTCAACGATTCGCTTGATCAGATCCTGACCGGGCTTATCGTTCGGGTGAGCCTTACCGGCAAATACGAACTGTACGGGACGCTCCTTATTGTTCACGATAGCAGCCAGACGGTCCAAGTTGGTGAACAGCAGGTAAGCACGCTTATAGGTTGCGAAACGGCGTGCGAAACCGATCGTCAGCACATCGGGTTTCAGACCCTCGACGATGCGAACCATCTGACGGGGCGAATCCAAACGCACCTGCTTAGGATCGCTCACGCGCTTGCGAATATGGTCGATCAAACGACGCTTCAAGAACATACGCTCCTCCCACAGCTCCTTGTCATCAATTTGATGAACCTTCTGCCAAGCGGGAATATCGTACGAGTGACCCGAGAAACCATCGTTGAAGTAGCGCGAGTACAGACGACGCAAGTTCGACGCAGTCCAAGTCGGGAAGTGAACACCATTGGTTACATAGCCAATGTGCAGCTCGTCCTTGAAGTAACCGGGCCACATATTGCCCAAAATATCCTTGCTCACCTCACCGTGCAACCACGATACACCATTCACCTCCTGCGAGAGATTGCAAGCCAAAACGCTCATCGAGAACTTCTCGTTGGGATCGTTCGGGTTGGTCTTACCGAGGTTGATAAACTGATCCCAAGTGATACCCAGCACATCGGGATAGTGCGACATATACTGACGAATCATCGACTCAGGGAATGCGTCGTGACCTGCGGGTACGGGGGTGTGGGTCGTGAACAACGACGACGAACGTACAACCTCCATAGCCTCGCTGAACGAAAGCTTGCGGCGACCTACCATATTGCGGATACGCTCGATGCCGATAAATGCTGCGTGACCCTCGTTGCAGTGATAAACCTCCTGCTTGATACCCATCTGGCGCAATGCGCGGATACCACCGATACCGAGCAGAATCTCCTGCTTCAAACGGTTCTCCCAATCGCCACCATAGAGGTAATGGGTGATCGAACGGTCCTCGTCCAAGTTCAGGTCGTGGTCGGTGTCGAGCAGGTAGAGATCGGTACGACCCACCTCGCACTTCCAAACACGTGCGGTCAGCGTACGACCCGGCAGAGCGATCTGAACGCTTACCCAGTTACCCTCCTCGTCACGAACTGCCGAGATAGGCAACTTGAAGAAGTTCTGAGCCTCATACGTTGCCTCCTGAGCACCCTGTGCCGACAGACGCTGAGTGAAGTAACCGTAGCGGTACAACAGACCTACGGCAACCATCGGAACGTTCTTGTCACTCGCCTCCTTCAAGTAGTCACCTGCCAAGATACCCAGACCACCCGAGTAGATCTTCAACGACGAGTGCAGACCGTACTCCATCGAGAAGTAGGCGACCTTAGCCGACTTCGGATCGGGTTTCTCGTTCATATACTCTTGGAACTGAGCATAAACTGCGTCCATCTTAGCCAAGAATGCCTCGTCCTGCTCCAACTCCTTGTAGCGAGCGTAGCTTACCTTATCGAGCAACGAGATGGGGTTCTTGTCGCACTCAACCCACAGCTGATAGTCGATCTGCTCGAACAACTCGCGTGCACCCAGAGTCCACGACCACCACAAGTTGCGCGACAGGATCTCCAATGCGTGCAGACGCTCGGGCAGCGTCTTCTCGATCATCACGCGAGTCCAAGTGGGCTTCTGGCTAACCAGCTGCTGACGAACGAAGTTGATCTGCTCGTTGTAAGCACCACCACCGTCGAACATAGCCTTGTTGGTACGTGCCACCGAGTTCTCGATTGCCAATGCGTAAGCATCGTTATAGTACTTAATGAAATTCTCCCACAGAGCCATCTTGGCAACTGCTGCTGCGCCCTTGCGCTCAGCGTTTACCGTGCGGGTATCAGCACCTGCCAAACGTACGATAGCTGCTGCGATCTCGTCAATCACGTGCTGATCGTTCGTGTCGGTGCGCTCGATTACGTTCACGCCCTTAACCTTGCCTTCGAGACCCTTAACCCACATACCGAAACCTGCCAACGAGGTGGTGATGGTCGGAACCGAGAATGCTACGCTTTCGAGCGGAGTGTAACCCCACGGCTCGTAGTACGACGCAAATACCGTTGCGTCCATACCAACCAGCAACTCATAGTAGTGCTTATTGAAGATGCCGTCGTTACCGTTCAGGTAGCTCGGAACGAAGATAACCTTAACCTTAGGATTCTCCGAGAGCAGCACGCTGCCATTCATTGCGCGTACAACGGGATCCCAATTCTGGTCAGCCAGATAGTGGGTCGAGTACTTGAATACGCCACCGTCGATTGCGTTCGACTTGTCAGCCAAGTGAGCCTGCAAATCCTTGCGAGGACCGTTGTTGCCTGCGGGAACGGTGATGTAAGCCAACACGTCGCGCTTCAACTCGTCATTCTCAGCAACCTTCTTCAACGACTCAACGAAGAGGTCAATACCCTTGTTCTTGAACTCGTAGCGACCGCTTGTACCAACGATCAGGGGCTCCTTCTCGAACTTAGTGCCGAGGCAAGCCTCAGCAACCTCGATCATCTGCTTGCGAGCCTCCTTGCGCTTCGAGTCGAACTCCTTGTCCTTCCATACAAAATCGTCCTCGAAACCGTTGGGAGTAACCATATCAACCTCACGACCAAGCAGATACTTGCACTCGCGTGCGGTGATATCGCTCACTGTAAGGAATGCGTCGTGGTATGCGGCAGCGATCTTCTCCAACGAGTGCTTAGCCACTACGTTGAACTGGCGAGCCTTGTCGTCAGCGTTGAAACGCTCCAAGTCGCCATAGAGGGGGAAGCCATTACCTGCCAAGCAACGACCCATTACGGTTGCGTGGGTCGTAAAGCACGATGCCACATAGGGCGAGTGCTTGCGCAGATAAAGACCACCACTCGAAGTCATCCACTCGTGGAAGTGAGCAACCACCTTATCGGTCGAAGTGCAGAAGTTATCTACGTAGCTCTCAATCACTTTACCAGCTGCATAGCCGAACAATACGGGCTCGATGTAGTCCCACTGACCGCTGATCGAATCAACGCGGTAGGTCTCCCACAACGACTTCAAGATTTCGTCCTTCTGAGGCAGCATCGACGAGAAATCAACCAGAACAGCGATGGGCGAACCCTTCACTTTCCAGCGACCAATACGCACGCGGATACCATCATTATAGAGCGTCTGACGCCACATTTTCAACAGATTAGCGTCCTCCTCGAATTCGGGGTTCACGCTCTCACGATATACATCGGGACCCAACAAGATGTACTTGTCGCCGAGTTTCTCGGTCATAGTCAGGGCTTTGGTTGCAATCACAGTGTGGATACCACCCACCTTGTTGCACACCTCCCAACTCACTTCAAACAAGTAATCAGGAGCCAAAATTTCGTTATTATTCATACGTTAATTTATGTTGTTAATTCTTCAATAAGCAATTTTTCGCCGCGCAAAAGTAATACTTTTAATCGTGGTTTCCAAATAGTAAAAAAATTTAATAATCATTTTTCTTGCCAAAAAATCAAAACGTTAGGTTCAATTCTCCGTTTCGACAAAGAGTTCGGCAATGACCAAATCGCTCACCAACCACCTCTCGGGGCACATTGCAATGCGATTGCCCTCTCTGAAAAGCACTCCCGACGCCACAAAACGCGACGATTCGTTCACAAAATATTCTTTGCGGGCGCGACCAAATTTTTTCTCCAACGCCGCCAAATCGACACCCTCACGGCAGCGCAACGCCGTCATTATCGTCTCGTTATAGCGATCATCGGTGGTCAAAAGTTCATTTTGATAGCACTCACCCTCGTCAATGCCCGCCAAATATTCAGCCACCGACGACACCGCCCAAAGTCGGCTCTCACCATCGAACGAGTGCGCCGCAGGACCTATTCCCAAATAGGGTTGAGCCTGCCAATAGGACGAATTATGGCGCGAACGGCGTCCCTCGCGTGCGAAATTTGAGATCTCGTAATGGTCATAACCCGCCGCGGTGAGCGTCGTATGTACTTGACTATATTGACGTTCGCTCTCCTCCTCAGCAATGGGAGCGAGCTCGCCACGCGCCGCCATACGTCCAAAGCGGGTATTCGGCTCGATTGTCAAATGATAAGCCGAGATGTGCTCCACCCCAAGCGCAACAGCCTGCGCAAGCGAGTGCGCGAGTGCATCTTTCGCGCCAAACGGCAGCCCATAAATCAGATCAATCGTGATATTATCGAAACCCGCCCCGCGAGCCGCCTCGACTGCTCGAACGGCTGCCGCAGCGTCGTGACGTCGATTCATCGTGCGTAACACCTCATCGTCAAACGACTGAATACCAATACTTAAACGATTGACGCCCACCTCGCGCAGAGTTCTCAGATACTCCTCGCTCAGATCGTCGGGATTGGCTTCGAGGGTCACCTCCTCCAACGTCGAGCAGTCGAACGTCGCACGACACAGCTCAATCGCTCGCCCGATCCACTCCGCCGACACTAACGAGGGCGTACCTCCACCAAAATAGATCGTGCGCACCGCCTCACCACGCAGAAACCCGCGACGCGCCACTACCTCGCGCTCCATTGCCGCCAAGGTCTGCTCCATCAGGCGCAGATCGGCATTCTTATAGAAGTCGCAGTAGGCGCAAATGCGTCGGCAAAACGGGATATGAAAATAGATTCCAGCCATCGGACAACAAAGATATAATTCTAAATTCAAGATTCAAAATTCAGAAATAACATTTATTGGCAATGAGAGCATACGCACCAACACCCGCCAATAATGAATCCAACTAAAAGCGAAGTAAACGATTTTGAATTTTGCTTTTGGGATTTTTGAATTTTGAATCTTGAATCTTGAATTTTGAATTTTGAATTTGGAGCCTGCCGCCCGTCGGCATACTTGAATATATATACGTACGCGCGTGCGTGCGAGAAACAGTTCCAAGTAGCGCACATAATATCCTCAAAATTGGTCATCTATGCCCTTCAAATGGCAATTACTAAAATTGTTGAATAATTTTATTGTTATTTTTTTCACACTTTGAATAATTTTACTATCTTTGTGCCGTGAAAAAAGGGCTTGTTTCGAACGGCAGTTTGCACGAGTTTTGCCGAGCCAAATCGCAAGCCGTTTTCACCCCGAATTTTGATGAGGTTTTAACAAAATAATACACTAATTAACAACTATGGCTAAAATTGATTTGAGCAAGTACGGAATCACCGACGTTGTCGAGATTCTGCACAACCCTTCGTATGAGACCCTCTATGAGGAGGAGACCAAGGAAGGTCTGACCGGTTTTGACAAGGGCGTTGAGACTGAGCTCGGCGCTGTAAACGTAATGACCGGTATCTACACCGGTCGCTCGCCTAAGGACAAGTTCTTCGTGAAGAACGAGGCAAGCGAGAACACCGTATGGTGGACTTCGGACGAGTACAAGAACGACAACAAACCCTGCTCGGAGGAGACTTGGGCTGAGTTGAAGAAACTCGCTATCAAGCAGCTCTCGGGCAAGCGTCTGTTCGTAATGGATACCTTCTGCGGCGCAAACCCCGCTACTCGCTTGAAGGTTCGTTTCATTATGGAGGTTGCTTGGCAGGCTCACTTCGTTAAGAATATGTTTATCCGCCCCACTGAGGAGGAGTTGGAGGCATACGGCGAGCCCGACTTCGTATCGTTCAACGCTTCGAAGGCTAAGGTTGAGAACTTCGCTGAGCTCGGTCTGAACTCGGAGACCGCTACCGTATTTAACCTGGCTTCGAACGAGCAGGTTATCCTCAACACTTGGTATGGTGGTGAGATGAAGAAGGGTCTGTTCTCGATTATGAACTACCTGCTGCCCCTGCGCGGCATCGCTTCGATGCACTGCTCGGCTAACACCGATATGAATGGCGAGAACACCGCTATCTTCTTCGGTCTGTCGGGTACCGGTAAGACTACCCTTTCGACCGACCCCAAGCGTCTGCTTATCGGTGACGACGAGTACGGCTGGGACGACGAGGGTGTATTCAACTTCGAGGGCGGTTGCTACGCTAAGGTTATCAACCTGTCGAAGGAGGCTGAGCCCGATATCTACAACGCTATCAAGCGCGACGCTCTGCTCGAAAACGTAACTGTTGACGAGAACGGCAAGATCGACTTCACCGACAAGAGCGTGACCGAGAACACCCGTGTTTCGTACCCCTTGTACCACATCAACAACATCGTTAAGCCCGTATCGAAGGCTCCCGCTGCTAAGAAGGTTATCTTCTTGTCGGCTGACGCATTCGGTGTTCTGCCTCCCGTTTCGATCCTGACCCCCGAGCAGACCAAGTACTACTTCCTGTCGGGCTTTACCGCTAAGTTGGCTGGTACCGAGCGCGGTATCACCGAGCCTACGCCGACCTTCTCGGCTTGCTTCGGTGCTGCATTCCTTTCGTTGCACCCCACCAAGTACGGTGAGGAGCTGGTTAAGAAGATGCAGGCTTCGGGCGCAACCGCTTACTTGGTGAACACCGGTTGGAACGGTACCGGCAAGCGTATCTCGATCAAGGATACCCGCGGTATCATCGACGCTATCCTCGATGGCTCGATCGACAAGGCTCCTACCAAGTCGATTCCTTACTTCGATTTCACCGTTCCTACCGAGTTGCCGGGTGTTGATCCCGCAATCCTTGATCCCCGCGATACCTACGCTGAGGCTTCGCAGTGGGAGGTTAAGGCTCAGGATCTGGCAGGTCGCTTCGTAAAGAACTTCGCTAAGTTCACCACCAACGAGGAGGGCAAGAAGCTGGTTGAGGCTGGTCCGAAGCTCTAATCATCAAGGAATAACGAGTTTGAAAGTTACCGTCGACTGCCACACGGCGTAACGTTTGCCTGTAAGACGCTCGCGCCCGAAAGGTTTGATAGTGGTGTATCAGCGACGCGTTGGCTCCGACGGACGAAAGAGGGGGCTGAGAGAACGAGATTTGCGAGGAGGATAAAAGACCGTCAATCACATTCCGAATCGGGATCAGGTTCTAAGCGACCACGATCGTAAACCGACAAACTCACGATCCATAATCAAAGCGTTCTTCCGCAAGGAGGAACGCTTTATTATTTGGGGCATTATTATTTTGGCGTGCCCAATATTCACTCATCTAATTGACGCGCCTTCGCAACATCAAAACACCAAAACTCGCCAATATCGTTAGGCGCAACTTCGCGGGCTGGGGCGATTTTGTGAATAGTAATCCGAAAATTGCGAATTGCTTTGCGAGTGGTGAATTGCAAGTTGCGATTGCAAGTGGAGAATCGTGAATTGTGAATTGTGAATCAAAAAAAGCCGCCCCTCGTTTGGGACGGCTTTTTCGTTTTGAGTGACTCAGATCGGATTACTTCAAGTTGGGATTGATCTCGCCCCACTTCGAAATCTCGGGAACGATGTTCAAAGTTACCAACTCATCGCGCATCTTGCACAAGTGTGCGTAGCTTGCGTCGAGCTTAGCGATCTCCTCCTCAGTACCAACGGGCATCTGATAGTGGCAACCCTCAGCGTCGAGAGTGGTATCCATAGCCATCATAATGTGGTTGTACTTCTCGTTGCATACGTAGGTACCAACGGGGAAGCGGAACTTCTCACCACCCATTACCGAGCGGATCATCTCAACCGACAGATACGAGGGGCTCTGGAACGACGAACGACCACGCAACTTGATGATAGCTGCACCACCCTGCGTTACGTCCTTCTTCATCTGCTCCCACTCCTCCTCGGGGAACTCCTCAGTACCGATGATGTCGTTCAGTGCGCGACCAGCGACCTTAACTGCGCTGCCGAATACTGCCATCTGCTCACCGTGACCGCCATAGGTAGCGCAACCGGTGATCTCGCTCTGCATTACGCCGAACTTCTTAGCCAATGCGCTCTGCAAACGGGTGGTATCCAAACCTGCCAAGGTAGTAACCTGACCGGGTTTCAGACCCGAGTAGAGCAGAGTTACCAGACCTGTCAAATCGGCGGGGTTGAAGATAATCACAACGTGCTTAACATCGGGGCAGTAAGCCTTGATGTTCTTACCCAGATCCTCAGCGATCTTGCAGTTACCAGCCAGCAGATCCTCACGAGTCATACCCTCCTTACGGGGAGCACCACCCGACGAGATGATGTACTTAGCGTTGGTGAATGCCTCCTTAACGTCGGTAGTAGCGGTGATGTTCACGTTGTCAAAACCGCTCTGGCGCATCTCCTCAGCCACGCCTTCGGGCGAGAATACGTCATACAGACAGATGTTCGAGGTGAGGTTCATCATCAATGCGCTCTGAACCATATTCGAGCCGATCATACCAGCTGCACCTACAATAACGAGTTTTTCGTCAGTTAAAAATGCCATAGTTTTCTTTTGTTTTATGTTTGTTAGTCAATTGTTTCTACACAGTTTGCAGCGCAAATTTACAAAATTTTGTTTGGAATACCTATACCCCGAACAAAGTTTTTCAGCGATTTTGTAACAAAATTACACCATTCGGCGCAAAATCGCAACACTCTGCAACTCTTTTCGGGCGTCGGCTATCAAATTTCGCGCAGAACGTCCAGCAGCAGTCGCCAGAACTTATCGACGGTCGCGATCTCCAAACGCTCGTCGGGCGAGTGAACACCACGCAGCGTCGGACCGAACGAAACCATCTCCAAAGCGGGATACTTTTCGAGGAACAGACCGCACTCCAAACCTGCGTGGATAGCGCGAACCTTAGGCTCCTTGCCGAACAGCTTCTCGTAGCTACTGCGGGTTACGTCCAAGAGCATCGACTGCGGGTTGGGAGCCCAACCAGGGTAGCCGTCGCTATGCTCAACCTCGGCACCTGCCAGCGTGAAGACCGAATCGACGGTCGACATTGCGTAATACTTACCGCTTTCGAGCGACGAACGCTGCGACGAGGTTACCACGATGCGGTTGTCATCAACGAATTTAACCGACGCCAGATTGGTCGAGGTCTCAACCAGACCGGGCATTGCGTAGCTCATTGCCAGCACGCCATTGGGCACACCCACGAGCGAATAGATCAGTGCGTGCTGCGTCTGCTCGTCGATCACCATATCGGCAGCCGAGCGGCTCAGCGTGATCGAGAGGTTAGGCTCGGTGAACTGATACTCGGCACGCACGTCCTTTGCAAACTGCTCAAACTCAACCTCAAACTGCTTAGCGTCCTCCTCAGGCATACCGAAGATGGCGTAAGCCTCGCGCGGAATTGCGTTGCGCAGGTTACCGCCGCAGAAGTAGCTCAGGCGCACGTCGAAACGCTGCTCGGCGATCCACAACATACGCGCCACAATCTTATTCGAGTTAGCCAGACCGTCGTTGATATTGTCGCCCGAATGTCCGCCTTTAAGGTCGGATACGTCAAGGCGATAGTAAACATAATCCTTCGGAGCAGCCTTGGGGGTGTAGCGGAAGGTTGCGATAGTGTCAATACCGCCCGCGCAACCAATAAAGATCTCACCCTCGTCCTCCGAGTCGAGATTCACAAGATACTGAGCCGAAAGCATACCCTCGCCCAGCTCGAAAGCACCCGTCAGACCGGTCTCCTCATCGACCGTAAAGAGTGCCTCAACAGGACCGTGCTCGATCGTCGGGTCAATCATCACTGCCAGCGCAGCCGCCATACCGATACCGCAGTCGGCACCTAAGGTCGTACCGCGAGCACGCACCCAGCCCTCATCATCGACGTAAGCCTGAATGGGATCGTTCTCGAAGTCGAACTCAACGTCCGAATTCTTCTCGCAGACCATATCCATATGTGCCTGCAAAGCGACCGTGGGGCGATTCTCATAGCCTGCGGTTGCGGGCTTGCGCATCACCACGTTACCGATTGCATCGCGCTTATACTCAATGGAGTGCTTCTCGGCAAACGCCACGAGCCACTCTATGATCTTAGCCTCCTTCTTCGAGGGGCGGGGAACCTTCGTAATTGCATCAAACTGCTCCCAAACAATCGCGGGAGAGAGTTCTGAAATCTGTGACATAATCTATATAAATATTTTAGGGATTTTGGACAAAGTTATGCTTTTTTTCGATACCGCGCGACGTGAGCCGCGAAAAAAGTTTATCTTTGTGGCGAGAAACCATTTTTTGCACTTCGTAACAAGATGAAAAATATTCGCATAGGACACGGCTACGACGTCCACCAATTAGCCGAAGGGCTGACCCTCACGCTCGGTGGCGTGGCTATACCCCACTCGAAAGGTTGCGTTGCCCACTCCGACGGCGACGCGGTGATTCACGCGCTGTGTGACGCGCTGCTCGGTGCTGCCGCAATGGGCGACATCGGTCTGCACTTCCCCGACACCTCAGGCGAATTCAAGGGTATCGACTCGCGTATCCTGCTGCGCCGCACCGTAGCCCTGCTCCGCGACAAGGGTTGGGAGGTCGGCAACGTCGATTGCACCATCATCTTGCAACGTCCCAAAGTGCGTCCCTACATCGACCAAATGCGCGCGGAGATGGCAGCAGCAATGGAGGTCGCATTGGATCAGGTGTCGGTCAAGGCAACCACAACCGAGCGACTCGGATTCACAGGTCGCGAGGAGGGCGTAGCTGCCGAGGCGGTAGCCCTGATCTATCAGCCTTAGTGCAAGGTGCAGGCTTAGACCTTAGTGCGCCACCACGCAATCCATCGCCACGTCGTGCTGCTCGGTCGGCAACTCATCGACCAGCTGACAAGCAAAACACGTACCTATCTTATATATGTGCGTCGCCTCAGGTGCGCCTAAATAGCGATCGTAGTAACCGCGACCGCGCCCCATTCGTGCCCCTGCGCGAGTAAACCCAACCGCAGGAACAACCATCACCTCGATCTGCTCCGCCGAACACAACACGGCGTGCTGCGGCTCCTCAATTCCGAAGGCTCCCGACGCCATCTGTTCGGCACGAAAATCGTAGAAACGCATATCATCGCCCTCGATCTTCGGCACGACAACTCGTTTGCTCTGTGCCCAACGCTCGACCACTTCGCGCAGGGGTGGCTCATCGCCCAAAGGCATATAGGCTGCGACCGTTCGCGCCGCCTCAAAACGGGGATCGCGCTCGATCTCGGCAGCGATCAATCGAGCCGCCTCGGTGCGCTCTTCGGTCGAAAGTGAACGAATCTCGGCTCGAATCACACGCCGCAACTCCGATTTTGTGAGAAAAGTCCTCTCCATAACGTAAAATTAAAGCCCGAAAAGGTTGTTATTCGACAAACAATTATTATATTTGTACTTTGAAATACGACTATATTGGCGGTAACGACCGACGGTGCAAACAGACGATCGAACCAAAATTAATTCACAAATATAAAAGTTTTTTTAAATCTATGAGTAATTTTCTCTGCAATTCGTCAATCGGCAAGAAGCTGGTGATGAGTATTTCGGGTTGTTTCCTCGTACTCTTCCTGCTCTTCCACATGTCAATGAACATCGCGGCACTCTTCTCGGCCGAGGCTTACAACGCAATCTGCGCGTTCCTCGGTGCTAACTGGTATGCCGTAGCAGGCACATTGGTGCTGGTAGCAGGTGTATTCGTACACTTCGCTTACGCACTGTGGCTGACAATCCAGAACCGTAAGGCTCGCGGTCAGCAGCGCTACGCTGTAACCGTAACCGAAAAGGGCGTTTCGTGGGCATCGAAGAATATGCTCGTTCTGGGCGTAATCATCATCGGCGGTCTGGCAATTCACCTGATCCACTTCTGGTCGAATATGATGCTCGTTGAGCTGATGGGTGAGCACTCGGTTGTAATCGGTGGCGTTGAGTACGCTCCCACCGATGGCGCAGGTCTGATCGCCTACACCTTCTCGAAGTGGTACAACGTACTGATCTACATCGTATGGTTGGCTGCTCTGTGGTTCCACCTCTCGCACGGTGCTTGGTCGATGATCCAGACCGTAGGTTGGGCTAACGACAAGTGGTATCCCCGCTTGAAGTGCCTCTCGACCCTCGTAGCAACTCTGATCTGCGGCGGTTTCGCATTGGTAGCAGTAGTGTTCTTCGTTAAGAGCCTCGGCTGCTGCTAATCACTAAATCACAAAGTCGAACAATAAAAAAGAACAAACAAATATGGCTTTCAAATTAGATTCGAAGATTCCCGCTGGCGCATTGGCCGACAAGTGGAGCAATCATAAGGCTGCTATCAAGGTGGTTAGCCCCGCAAACAAACGTAAGCTCGACATCATCGTTGTAGGTACCGGTCTTGGTGGCGCATCGGCTGCTGCTTCGCTCGGTGAGATGGGCTACAACGTGAAGGTATTCTGCATTCAGGACTCGCCCCGCCGCGCTCACTCGATCGCAGCTCAGGGTGGTATCAATGCCGCTAAGAACTACCAGAACGATAACGACTCGGTTTATCGTCTGTTCTACGACACCATCAAGGGTGGTGACTACCGCGCACGTGAGGCTAACGTTTATCGTCTGGCTGAGGTGTCGAACGCAATTATCGACCAGTGCGTAGCTCAGGGCGTACCTTTCGCTCGTGAGTACGGCGGTCTGCTGGCTAACCGTTCGTTCGGTGGTGCTCAGGTATCGCGTACGTTCTATGCTCGTGGTCAGACCGGTCAGCAGCTGCTGCTCGGTGCTTACGCAGCACTGAACAAGGAGATCGCTAACGGCTCGGTTAAGTGCTACACCCGCCACGAGATGCTCGACGTAGTTGTTGAGAATGGCGAGGCTTGCGGTATCATCGCTCGCAACTTGGTAACCGGTAAGTTGGAGCGTTTTGGTGCTCACGCAGTTGTAATCGCAAGTGGTGGCTACGGTAACGTATTCTTCCTGTCGACCAACGCTATGGCATCGAACGGCTCGGCTGCATTCCAGTGCTATCGCAAGGGTGCAGGTTTTGCTAACCCCTGTTTCACTCAGATTCACCCCACCTGTATTCCTATCCACGGCACCCAGCAGTCGAAGCTGACGCTGATGTCGGAGTCGTTGCGTAACGACGGTCGTATCTGGGTTCCCAAGAAGATGGAGGACGTCGAGGCTCTGCGCGCAGGCAAGATCCAGCCTTCGGATATCGCTGAGGAGGATCGCGACTACTACTTGGAGCGTCGCTACCCCGCATTCGGTAACCTCGTACCGCGTGACGTTGCATCGCGTGCTGCTAAGGAGCGTTGCGACGCTGGCTACGGCGTGAACGAGACCGGTTTGGCTGTATTCCTCGATTTCAAGACCGCTATCGAGCGTCTGGGTAAGGAGGTCATCAAGGCGCGCTACGGCAACCTGTTCGATATGTATAAGGAGATTACCGACGTAAGCCCCTACGAGCAGCCTATGCAGATCTTCCCCGCAGTTCACTACACTATGGGTGGTATTTGGGTGGACTACAACCTGATGACTACTATCCCCGGTCTGTATGCAATCGGTGAGGCAAACTTCTCGGATCACGGTGCTAACCGTCTGGGTGCTTCGGCTCTGATGCAGGGTTTGGCTGACGGTTACTTCGTACTGCCCTACACCATCGGCGACTACCTGTCGGCTAAGATTCAGGCTCCGAAGGTAGACACCACTACCAAGGCATTCGACGAGGCTGAGAAGGGCGTTCAGGAGAAGATCGAGAAGCTGTTCGCTATCAAGGGTGAGCAGTCGGTTGACGATATCCACAAGCGTCTGGGTCTGATTATGTGGGACAACGTAGGTATGGCTCGTACCAAGGAGTCGTTGGAGAAGGCAATCGTTGAGATTCAGGCTCTGCGCAAGGAGTTCTGGTCGGATCTGAAACTTGTAGGTACGGCTGATTCGTTCAACGTTGAGTTGGAGAAGGCACTGCGTTTGGCTGACTTCTTGGAGCTCGGCGAGCTGATGGCACGCGACGCATTGCAGCGTGAGGAGTCGTGCGGTGGTCACTTCCGCTCGGAGCACCAGACCGAAGAGGGCGAGGCTCTGCGTCACGACGACAAGTTTGCTTACGCAGCAGTTTGGGAGTACAAGGGTATGGACGAGGCTCCCGAGATGACCAAGGAGGCTCTCGACTACGAGTTCACTCACCGTGCACAGCGTAACTATAAGAACTAATTCTCACTGACGTACAATACTTTAATACAAAGCAAGACTATGAATTTCAAGTTAAAGATATGGCGTCAGAAGGACGCTAAAAGCAAGGGCGAATTCAAGACCTATGAGGTAACGAATATCGCATCGGATACCTCTTTCCTCGAAATGATGGATATCCTCAACAACGACCTGGTACACAAAGGCGAGGAGCCCGTGGCATTCGACCACGACTGCCGCGAGGGTATCTGCGGTATGTGCTCGATGCACATCAATGGTCACGCTCACGGTCCTGAGACCGCAGTAACCACCTGCCAGCTCTATATGCGTAAGTTCAAGGACGGCGAGACCATCACCATCGAGCCGTGGCGTTCGGCAGCGTTCCCCGTAATCAAGGACCTCGTTGTAGACCGTAGCGCATACGACAAGATTTTGCAGGCTGGTGGTTTCATCTCGGTTCGCACGGGTAGCGTAGTTGATGCTAACTGCATTCCTATCTCGAACGCTGACGCTGAGGAGTCGATGGACGCAGCAGCTTGCGTAGGTTGCGGTGCTTGCGCAGCAACTTGTAAGAACGGTTCGGCTATGCTGTTCGTTGCAGCTCGCGTATCGTCGTTGGCTAAGCTGCCCCAGGGTCGCGTAGAGGGCGCACGTCGTGCTAAGGCTATGGTTGCTAAGATGGACGAGCTGGGCTTCGGCAACTGTACCAACACCGGTGCTTGCCAGGCTGAGTGCCCCAAGTCGATCTCGATCACCCATATCGCTCGCCTGAACCGCGAGTTCCTCGCAGCTAAGTTGAAGGACTAATTAGCGGTTAGGCTCGATCGAATCGAGCGCAAATGACAAACTCCCGATCGTCGGCTGGCGGTCGGGAGTTGTTGTTTTAATATATATAATTAAGGTATTCGGAGGCTGATTTTGGGCCCAAAAACAAAAAAATAGGTAAAAACGCAAAAAAATCATCGAAAAATTTGGTAGATATAAAAAATGGTCGTACATTTGCACCACGAAAAAACCGATGGTGGATTCATCTAAGGGCTAGGATACGTGCCTCTCACGCACGACATAGGGGTTCGAATCCCCTATCCACTACAAAAGGCGCTGATATTCAGCGCCTTATTTGTTTTGTAGCCATTTTTACATCCACTTTTTGCATTTTCAACATCTTCTTCTCTTAGGATTTTTCCTTTCTCGTTCCTTTTTCTGCATCAATTCCCGTGCTTTTGGGACATTCACTGCAATCTTATCACCTTCTCTTACTATTGCCTCTTCATAGAAGGAATCTTTCAAGAATCCTGCTACCTTGTTTCTTCCCCACTTGAAAGCAGACATTATACCTTTGTAGCCATACACCCATTCTTGATTAGCATCTTCATCTGCTATGGGTTCATCATCAACTATGATTGACGGTTGTTCACTCTCCTGCTCTGTTGGAGTATAACCAATAGCAGCAGCAAACTCATTAAGATAATACTTTTGCAAGGATACACAATCACAAATCATCTTTACAAAGTCTCGCTCCGTTCTAAGGCTTACATTGGTGTTGCCCGCTTCTATCTCCCTATTCATAGATTCCAAGATAGATTCATCGGGGACATCAAAGAGCTTCTGTGATTCTGCATACCTATCAATGATATTGACAAAACCTTCTTTTGTATCCTGACTGAGTAATGGAATCTCAACTAAAGCATCTTCATAGAGACGATGCAATCGTTTTTGAAACGCCACAGATGATTCATCAAAGGTAATTCCATTGTACGAAAACACCTCTTTGTAATCATTGAGTATCTCACACCTCCTTAGTTCTCCCAATAGTGCCTTAATTGCTTCCATATTTCAAATTTTTCTTAAAGATACGATAAAATATCCTTAACGACAAATCAAGGTAAAAATATAGGTAATTTCCCTAAAATTTTAAGACCTTATACTGCCTATATTCGGGCATATTCAAAACAACCTAACGAACTTACGATAACTTTTCTCTCGTAGGTTTAGTAGATAGGCTTTATGCAGTTGGGCGTGAAAATTTTTGGGTAAAATTTTCCATAAAAAAATATCGACCTACCATACTTTTTATAGTTATTAAACTATTTATATTTAAATAGGTTAAAGTATGGAATATAAAAGAAAACAACGAGCGTTAAGTGATGCCACTAAACAGAAAATCTCCTCAAGTCTTAAGGGTAGAAGAAAGAGCCTTAGCCATTGCACCAATATCTCTAAGGGGTTGGAGAACTATTGGCAGCAGATACCCCAACGGAATACAGGTTCAACCACCAATGGTGTTTATTAACGGCAATGCCTCGACTCAGTGTCGGGGCATTATTTTTTTACTAAAAATTTCCAATCTTTTTATACTTTTCAAGCTTACCAACTATTTATAATTAGGAATGATTGAAAAATACTTGATTTTCTCAATTATTTTTTGTATATTTATAAAAATTGAAAAACTGACGGTGGGCTGATTGTGAGCAGTCCGACAAATATGATATAAAATTCTTAAAATGGCAGACGACCACACGGCATAGTGTGGATTCAGCCTCGTAGCAATGCAATCAGTAAGCAGACCAGAACGAGGCTTAGACGGAGGGTTGTAGTATGCTTGAGATACAAGCAGAGGCACATAGAATGTTAGCGTAAGCCCCTCCATCGTCAAAAATGGATGCTATATAGGAGTGATTACTGATTGATGTCTTAAGGAAATCAGGATTTTAAGTAGTATAGAGGCTACCTAATCTGAGCGAAATACAAAAGAACCCTTATCACCCCAAACTTAACATCTGAACGCACGAGGATAGGTATTCTTGAGATTCCCTTAAGGGGATTGCTGTATCCTTACAAGAGTATCTAAATTTAATATAATATACTAATAATCAATAAAATATAAAAATAATTCCATATATTACTTACTTTTATTCAAATTATAAAATTTAATAAAATAAATAATATAAAATACTAAAATTCAATTATTTATAAGTATTATTAAGTATATTTCAATAGTTTCTTTACAGACTGATGCTGTTAGGTAGCGGTTTTGGGGGCTTTATATGCTTTTCAAAACTAACGGTGGGACTGAGTTGCTCACAATCCTCGAAATATAATATGTTTTGGATTCCTTCAGCACCTTCAATGGCTGTAATCCAATTTGAGAATTCCGTTTTAGGCACTTCAAAACAACATCAAAACAGCCATTTCCCCTACTTCTACAATTAGTTATTTCAAGAATTTCAACCAATTTGTCTACATATATTTTGAAAAGAATCCCAACTGAATTCTTTGTTATTTTTTAGGCGTTCTCTATATATCCAATTACGCAGAGGTATATCCCTGTGGCGTGATAACATTATGGATATTATCAATATACCTTCCAAGTGGAATCATATATGGAGCAAAAAGCACCAAACGCTCATCAAATGGAGACTCATTCACCACAATCTCCTTTGTGATGTCGCCATTCTCACAAACATACTGCACGATGGTATTCAAGAAATCTTCCTGCTCTGCACTAAGTGCATTATCAGACAAAAATTCACTAAACTTATCAAGTGCTTCTTTCCTGTCCACACCCGTTAAAGAACGAATAAAGATAGCAACATTTCCACCACACAACATTCCTTTTGTGTGATTATCATACTCTTCTCTACTTCCAAGCTCCTCCCACAAGATGCGTTCAAGTTCATTGATGTCATCTATGGATAACTGCTCCATTTTCTTTATCTTCCTTAATACAGGTAGGTTGCGGTTTGCTGCGAGGAAATCAAGTATGCGTTGCTTATATGACACTCTCATCTGTACACCTTCAGCCTCGCCATCATCAGTGATTACATCGTGAATGTCAATCACAAACGTCTTACCTTTATCACCAACAAGGAACTGCATCAACTCTCTCAAGTCCTTGCGTACCTTCTCTAACCAACCGAGTGATACATTTTCCCACGCAACAACTGACAATACCTCCTTCAAGGTCGCCATCTTAGCCTGTACTTGTGGTAGTGTAGCCTTTTTCTCAATAAGAATATCTGCAACCCTCTTCACCTGAGCAATCTTCTTGTCTGCATTTACCTCCTCATCCACAAAACTTAACTCGATAGCCAACATCAGGGCATCAAACATCTTTGCAGTAGGCTCCATTGTGTTCTTTGATAGCAGTGGAGCAATGTCATTCTTCAAGGTGTACACATCCACCTCTGACAATGACACCCAATTATCCTCATTCTTGAAATGGCTCACCTCTTCCCACTTGGAGCGCACCGAGATATGACTATCTGATAATGCCATCACTTGCTCCTTCAAGATGCCCCTCAACTCGTTGTGGAACTCCCTACAATACTCATCCTCCTGGTATTTCTGATACTGCAAGTGGAACACAATATCTGCTCTGAGTCCAAATATGCGCTCTGTGAGTGATATGGATTCTTTTGCTCTCCTGCCATTTGGATTCTTATCAAAGTACTCAAAGTTACAGCACCAATCAAATATGTAGAAACACTCTTTGTCCTTACCATCACCAAAGATATTCTCAGACAAACGAGTACCACGACCAATCATCTGCATAAACTTAATCTTGCTCTTCACAGGCTTAAAGAAAACAAGGTTAAGCACATCAGGCACATCAATTCCCGTATCGAGCATATCTACTGATACAGCAATCTGTGGATTATTATCTCTTACTTCAAACTTATCAATCAAATCTTGAGAATAGGTCACATAATTGTCAATCAGCACACAGAACTCAGACCCGTACTCAGGATATAATATATGGAATCTCTCAACTATCAACTCTGCGTGCTTGTGGTTGTATGCAAATATGATGGTTTTGCCGATACGCTCACCATACTGCACCTTCAAACCCTTCTCCATCAAATCCTGCAATACTGCATCTATGGTCTCAATGTTGAATATATAATTGAAAATCTCTTTATTCTCAATATCACGAGTAGGATATGGATTGCGGTCATCAAGTATCTTCTGCACTCCTTTGATAGCACTCTCATACACCCAAATCTTTTCCATCTCCTGTTTCTCCTCATCCGTAAGGTTGTTGTATTTGATACCCTCCTTCAGAATCATTGAACCTCGCTTGAATCCACGATAGTTCACCAAGTAACCCTCACCAACTGCATCCTCCAACTCATAGGCATAGTTCGGCACGCCCTGCTCCATCTCAAAGATGTCGTAGGTGCTCTTCTCTACCTCATCTCTCGGCGTGGCGGTCAGACCCACCAGCATCGCATCAAAGTAGTTGAATATCGCTCCGTACTTACCAAAGATTGAACGGTGTGCCTCATCAATGATTATCAGGTCAAACCTACCCACCGAGAATGGTTTGTCATCAGTGTCGATGTAGTTAATCATTGTCTGATAGGTGCTGAATGTGATTCGTGCGTTCAGGTCTTTCTCTCCGTTGTCACTCAATACACAGGTCGTGGTCGATGGCAACAACTTCACAAAGTTCTTGTGTGCCTGACCTACAAGTGATGTACGGTCAGCAAGGAACAACACATTTTTCACCCAACCATTTCTCATCAGCACATCCACCAATGATATGGATACTCGTGTCTTTCCCGTACCTGTTGCCATCACAAGCAGAGCCTTACGATGCTTCTTGTTCAGATGCTCACACACTGACTTGATTGCCATCTTCTGATATGCTCGGTCGGTGATGTGGTCTTTGACCGTGAAATCTGTTATATCCTTCCTGCTCCTCTGTTGAATCATCAACTCCAAGTCGTTGGCTGTATGGAATCCAAACAATCTGCGAGGAGGATAGCCCAATCCATCAATTATATATGTCTCAAAACCATTGGTGTAGTAGATTACAGGTCGCACACCATACTGCTTCTCCAAGCAATCTGCATATAGTTCTGCTTGATGCTTACCCTTGATGGGTGAAACAGATGTGCGCTTTGCTTCAACTACTGCCAAAGGCTTACCGTTACCACCAAACAACACATAATCCACATATCCCAACTCCTGAGCATTTGGCATACCCTTAACCTCTACCTCAATGCACGCTTTCAAAGGCTGTACAGCACCCTCAGTGGTGAGAATATCCCATCCTGCCTCCTTCAGCATCAGGTCGATGTACATCTTGCGTGTCTCTGCCTCTGATATATCACACGCAATCTCCGCCACAGGCTCTTTTGCCTTTACAGCCTCCTTGTCTGCTGCCATTACAACCTTGTCCGTCGGCAATACCTTCACCTCTGTCGGCACCATCGTCGGCTTCTGCACATAGTTTGGAATCAGGGTCTTGTCAAATGGTTTTACATCTTCGACTACACGCAATTTCAGCAATACCGCCCCCACAATGTTGTAGATGTTGAGCAACGCAAAGAATGCCTCCTTCTTGCTCACCATAGCAGCGTGAGCAGCATTGTTTCCCACTTTGCGAACATAGTGCACCGCCATCATCACCTTGTCGTCGCCGATGAACTCGCGGAAAGGCTCGCCATCTACCAACTCGAAAAGCGATGTGCGCTCACCAATGGGCAGCCCCTTCATCTCATACAAAGCTCTTGCGATGTACTCCAAAGCTCTGCGGGCATTTATGGCACACATATCGGGATTGCTCACCTGATTCTCCTCTGCGGCAGCACAGAATCGGTATAGGGTCTCAATCCCCAAATCCTTTATATAGTCGAAATTTCTCATACCTATTCAGCGTTATCGTTATGTTTGGATAAATATGTTTCCATCATTTTTCTACGTTCTTCAGAATTTGTCAAATTTCTAAGGTCCTGCATCCGCCTTTCCACCTCACGATATCCCCCTATTTGGTTTACAATATCGTGTACTCCATCGAAATAACGAGAGCGTGTATCGAATTTATTAATGTTATGCATTGGGGTGTAACTATCGTTTAAGTTATTATCAAATAGTCTTGCATAATTATTCAATATGTCGTTTTTTGTTTGTTGAGAGCCAAACGGATTGAATAATTCATTTATATTATCAGGGATACCCCATAGTGAATGTAATGAATCATTATTTGCGAAAATGGAGTCAGCGGTTTTAACTTTTTCTACTTCGTTTATAGTCTTTTGACTCACCTGGACCTTGTTGTTCTTCGCATACTCCAAGAATTTTCTACTATCATATATAATGATGCTCTGTCCTGTGCTATCAGCAAACTCCTTTATCAATTCTTTGCGTGGAGTGTGTTTGCCATCAGCCTTATCCCACCAATCGGGTTTATGGTCATCAGTTATGAATATTAGACTCTTTGCTTGTTCTTTGCAATGATGAATCGTTTGCTTCCAAACAACTAAATCTCCATACAGACTTCTTTTGCCTTTATCCTTTTTATTTTTTTCATCACAATAACCAGGAGGAATTTTGTTTGCATATCGTTTTTCGCCCTCTTTATATAGTGCTTCTAAATCTTTTTCTTCAAAATCACTGCCCACACGCCCATCAAATAATTCAGTGATTGATTGAAGGATTTCATCTCCATTTGAATAGTCAGGATGCGCTAATGCTTGTTTCTCTAATGTTTTTGTTATTGATTCGGCACATTTTTCCACCCTCTTCTTTATATCTTTAATGCTTATATACGGGTGGCGTATGTACTCACTTTCTAAAGAACTAACAACACCTACCAATTCTTTTGATATTTTTTCTGCCAAAACATTATATGCTTTGGCATTTTTTCGCATAATCTCCTCTCTACGCCTATGAAATTCTAAACCAACTTGATATGGAATCCACAAACGCTCTTTATAGAATTTTATAACATTGATAAACTCTGTGCGTGCATCCTCATTATAGCGATATAGATTCAGCAGTACATTCGTATCGAACACAATCAAAGAATCTTCCCATATCTCTTTGATGCGTTCTTCGGGTAATTCGTAGTATTCTGCAAATTGTTTCTTCATATCGTTTTAGTTTAGTTAAAGTAGTACGACATTCTGCTGTTGAATAAATCTTCAACTTCCTTTATTGACTGACTTATCAACTTTTTCTGTTGCTCGATATTTTCAATTCTATCTGCAAACTCTTGTTGGAGGGCAAGAGGAGGGACAATAGGTTCCCTTGCTCCAAGTTCTTTTGCTGTAATTGCCATCTGTACACAATTTCCATTGGTGTTTTCATTCTTCACTATACGAGTTATCAATCTGACAAAAAATATTGGATGATAAATATCTTCCCTAATTCTAATCTTCATTAATGATGGGTGAATAATACCAATCGGAGCATCATTAGGCAATCTATAAATCTCACCAATAGTACCTCTACAACTCATTATAAAATCTCCTGAATGAACTTCAAACCTTTTAAGTGATTCAAATTTGTCTTTGTCAATATAGTGAGTTTCAAGTTCCATCGTTTTCTTGATTGCGTGCTTCTGCTCATATACCATACAATAAGCATCTTCTTTGCTAACATAGCAATCAGTTTTTAGCGCACTGCCGAATGGACCTAAAAACATTTCAACCACAGAGTTTTTAAGTGGTTTTACTTCCCAACCTTTTTCGTTGGTGATGGGGTCGCCAAACATTTGGTAGAAGATTGACTGCGCCAACGCATCAAGTTCACGCAACTGCTCACGCTTACGCTCAATCACCCCACTCAAACAATCCAACTCCGCCACTATCCTCTCCTGCTCCTCCCGAGGTGGAATACATACATTAACGCTACGGACAAGTTCGCTATTTAGATTATTAACAACTCCTCCGACCGCCAATCGCTTAAACTCATTGTATATGTTGGGACTACCTAAATAATAATACAAATAGTTCTTATCAAATCGGTTGCTATCATCGTGAATAACAAGCCAACCATCGTGGATGCAACCATCAACCGCTAATATGTATGGTCGTCCAAAACTCATAGAGTTTGAAAGAATAAAATCTCCTTTATGAACAAAACGAGATTTTTTCATCCCCTCAGGTTTGATTTTTTCTTTTGTTGATGTGATATATTTAGACCCATCGGTTGCATCTCCGATTTTAATCCAATTTATACCATCATCAGATTCGGTAATATATGCTTGAATAGGACGTGGTGAACCTCCACGCTCTATCGTACAAACCTCTCCGAGTTTCTTTATTTCCCAACCTTGTTTCATTTCTTATTGTTTGGTGTTATGCGGTCTTTAATAATATTGAGTAGTTGTGCATCATTCATCTTCTTAACTATCTCTACATAGGTTAGCAGCTGACTTCTTAAAAATTGAGCATTATTTCCCCTGAATAGTTTTAGAAGAACATCGACAAAATCTTCAGGTGGTGTTGTGTATTCCATCGGGATATTATATATCACAGATGGATTAAAAATCACAAGTTCCTCTTCAACAAAATACCTAAACATTGATACCACTTGCTTACTTGCCAGTAACGCATCATAATAGTATTTTGCATCAAGACCTTCTCCACATTGTTTGAGTTCCATATCAATGGTACACTCATTAAACTTATCAGATAATATTTTGGACTCTTTCCAAATATCTTCAATCAATTTGAGTCTAAGTTTTTTGTCCTCATTGCTTGTCAATATTGCAACAATTCTATGCAGCATAGTCCTATTGAAAAAGTCTAACTCGTAAACTTGGGAAAACAAGCGACGGTATAGGTCATACTCCTGCGCCTTTGCTTGTCGTTTTTGCAGTCTTATCTGTGCAGCAGCAATAACAATCACTGCAATAGTATTGATTGCGGTTAATAGAATAGTCCACCAATCGGGGCTGTTTACAGCCTCGACAAGTTTGTTTAGTAGTATTTTGGTTTCGTAGTCCATTTATTAGTTTTTACATATAAAAGGGATTGATTTTTATGAATACAACTCTAACATTGCATCTCAATCACATAACCATCACATAAAACAGACACACCCTATTGTCTAAAAATCAAGCACATAGGTTTGAAATACCATTGTTATTGCACTATAAAATCACATAACCATCACATAAGATTATGCCCAATATGGGAGATATTTAGCATACTTTTTTGATTTGCTATCGGTATCTGCCTCTTTGATTGCACCTGCAATTAAAGCATCTTTGATGAGGCGTGATGCCATTGAATAGTTTTTGTCATCAATGCTAAAACGTTCTCTTAAAGTTTGATTGGTCATAAAATCATTTGACACCCATTTTAAGCTAGCGTGTTGGTACACCGCTCTGATTTTGTCATTCCTATCCATCTCTCGAAGTTGCTTGTGGGCATATAATATGACTTTCGTATGAACTTCGGTAGAAATGAAATATGGCGCAGGAAGCTGATAAAACTCACATTGAAAAATAACTTTATCAATACCACTGCCTTTTTCCTCGCAAATCTTTAACCTTCTCATAAGAGACGCCATTTTCTCATTGCGAGAACGATACTCATCAATAAAGCGAATCGTATCAATAAGGGGTGCTCCCGCATTAGAGAACTCTATCCTATCATTGTAAATCTCTATAATCGTCGCAGTTCCTGATATATTAAAATCTTGATGAATGATACTATTGGCAACCAACTCTCGGATTGCCAACTGAGGATACATTCTTACATCTCGGCGAAGAGCTTCTCCTATAACTTCATTTTTTGGCAGTAAGTCGTTTATAAACTTTACCAATGATGCAAAACCAACTGCATACCCTTGTGGAAACTCTTCATCTAATATAGTTTCAATCTTGTTGTTGCCTTTGTATTGAACAACACGAATGATTTTACGTTCCAAATTCTTAAAATCGTGAAGGTTTTTAGCGAACAAAATACCACCAAGGTTGGTAATGGAAATTCCATCTTCCTTATCAACAATTAGTCCATCCATTATCAACCTTTCTATCACACCATCCTGAGAGGTTGGGTATGGTAGCTCCATCATATCAAAGTAGGCTTGGGTGTCTATAAGTTTTATCACATCGGCTGCACTGCACCCTTCAAGAGCAATTGCTGTTTCAAAATTATATTTAACATTATTCCATATTTTTCTCTCCTTGTTTGGAAACTCACTTAATTTTCTAGTAATACTACCCACTCTTATGTATGGAATCTTTTTATAGTCTACAGGTTCATTCTCTGCAGCAGGTATTTCAAACAGGGCAATATCTTTACCATCACACTGAAATTCGTATATACGGAAATCAATACGTGGTGTCAGGTTCTGTATAAGCCAATTTTCCAACTCATTATTTCCAATCATCTTTTGAGTTGGTTTGAACGATGTACCTAAAATGTTGTGATTTTCATCGTCTACTCCAAATACAAGATAACCGTAGGCCTTATTGTTAATACAAGCAGAATTGGCTATTGCCGATATGCGCTCACCGATTTCATCTTCGCTGTGAAAATTGTGCTTAAATTCAACCCATTCGTTTTCCTTGGGTAGGGCGACCAATCGCTTAAGCAATGTGCATAATTTGTGTTCCATATCTAAATCATCTTTTTCAGTTCAACCAATGCGTTTTGGATTTCAGTTTCAAGGGTGGTGATGCGCTCCATAATAACTTCAGGGGCATCGTAGGTAACCACCTTACGCTCCACCTCCTTATATTTGTTCATCGAGAGGTCATAACCCTTCTCACGAATCTCCTCCACAGGCACAAGGAATGACTGCTCCTTACGGGTACGGTCAGCCTCACCCTCAAGATTATGGAAACGAGCAACTACATCAGGAATATCATTTTCTGCTACCTCGTTTCGCTTTTGGTCGAGCGAGTAACCATCAGCCTTCATATCGTAGAACCACACCTTATCAGTACCTCCTGCATTGGTCTTGGTGAAGATAAGGATTGCGGTACTCACACCCGAATAGGGTTGGAACACACCCGAAGGCATAGAGATAACTGCTTCCAAACGGTGGTTGTCAATCAACTCCTTGCGGATAGACTTGTGTCCTGTGCTATTACCAAACAACACTCCATCAGGAACGATAGATGCACATCTACCACCTGTCTGCAACATACGCACGAACAGAGCAAGGAACAACAACTCAGTTTTCTTGGTCTTGGTGATTGCAAGCAGGGATTTGCTCACAGCCTCATTGTCCAAACTACCTGTAAATGGTGGGTTAGCAAGGCAGAGGGTGTATTTGTTCTCATCGGTGTTGTCTGTTGAAAGACTATCACGGTAAGCAATATCAGGGTTATCCACTCCGTGTAGCATCAGGTTCATAGCACCAATACGCAACATAGTGGCATCAGTATCAAAACCGTGCAGCATACCACTCTTGTAGTGCTCTGAGTGCTCCTTCTTCAAAAGTTCGCTCTTGTAGTGCTGTTGGATATACTTTGCAGACTCAACGATAAATCCTGCAGAACCCATAGCAGGGTCGCAGATGGTATCCTTCAAGGTGGGCCGCATCAGTTCAACCATCATACGGATAATGTGGCGTGGGGTACGGAACTGACCATTATTACCTGATGCAGCCATCTTACCCAACACATACTCATAGACATCACCCATAGTGTCTCGGTTGTTCATATCAAGGGCATTGATACCCTCCACAATCTTGGTCAGAGTACGAGGTGACTGAATAAGGAAGGTAGCATTTGCCATAAAGCGACTATATGCAGACTCCTTACCCTCTCCAAGATTCTTTATGAATACAAACACATCTTTGGAGATAGTACGGTACATTGCTTCTGCTTCCAAATTGCGGAACACACTCCAACGAAGTTGCTCATAAGGAACATCCTTGTCGGTTTCAGGGTTGTGCCACATACCATCTTTGAAAGTTGGGTCTTTGATGGCTGTACCCCAAGCATTGGCATTAGCCTCTTTGGTACGCTGAGCATCATCCAACATCTTCATAAAGAACAGATAGGTCATCTGCTCAACAATGGATATAGAATTTGCAATACCACCTGACCAAAAGGTCTCCCAAATGCTATCTATACGGTTTTTAATCTCGCCTGTAATCATTTTACTCCTGTTTTAATAGTTCATCCAACTCTGCTCTATTGTTGAAGATGTGAGGTGTGTTGTTGATATAGATACACCCGTGCACATCACACTGCTCAACCTCCTCATTTTGGTAGTTTCCATATAACAAAAATTGGATAGTGGTGTTGAGCACCGTTGCAACCTTAGTCAGCAATAGAGCGTTCTTAGTCGCAATAAGTTTATTGATGTTCTGAGGCAGTACACCCATCTCCTTTGCAAATTGTGCTTTGTTCATATTAGCAGCAGCAAGAATCTCGGCAGCGTGCTCCTCAAAGTAGGTCTTTTCAAGGTCTAATCCACTCATATTAGTATAATTTTCAGTAAAAATACAAAAGAATTATCAAACAACAAATATAAAAGATAAAAATAATCACTTTTTATTGCAAATTATTATCTAAAAGTATTGCATACATAATATAAATATATTATCTTTGTATCAACAAAAGGATGATAACTATGAAGGCAGAAGTTGGAAAATACAAGTTTGGTCGCCATTATAACTTGTGGGGCATTTGGAGGTACACTATGGTATCTGAAACAGGAACGATGGCTTCGTTTGTTAAGGATGTATTTTCGTATGAGGAGGCTGTGCGTGAGGTATATCGCTTGAATGGTTGGGGAGAGCCAAAGCAGATTAGAAGAAGTTATTCAAAAGTATAAGTGTAATAAAAAATCTTACAGATATGGAGACAATGGTAGTAGTAAACGGAATGACAGCACATCGTGCTAATGTGATTTTTGCTCGTACAGGTTCAGCAGCAATGGGCTGCGTAAAAGCCCAGATGATTGACTTGCTCAAGGAGAAGCTTCGTAATGGTGTAGCTCACTTCCTCTACAAAAAGCAGAGCACAGGTGAGATTCGTGAGGCTTGGGGGACTTGCTCACATCAGCTTATGAAGGCTACACAGAATGGTAGAGGATTGAGTGGAGACCAAGTGAACACCATCAAGTATTGGGATGTAGAGAAAGGTGGTTATCGTTCATTGCGATATGAGAATTTGATTCAGGTATTCTAAGTCTTATGGGGAGGGCAACCCTCCCACAAACTCACTCACTATGGAAATGGCAAAATACATACTCAGCATCTTTAGGACTCAACCGATGATTGTTTTCAGTTGGGGTTTTCACAATGCGTATCCTATTCACAATGGTCTCCGATTTAAGGTGAATGGACATTTGCATCAGGGCGAGGTTGAGGTGGTTTACTGCGAAGGAGCAGACTTGTTCAAGGTGAACACATATAATGCAGATGGCAGTATCAAGCAACAGGAGACTGATGTGTATTTGGATTGCCTCGTGCGAGTAATAGACGGAATGGTTGAGACCAAATAATATATATGTATATGGAGAGGATTGTTAAGGTTGAGGGGTATGCTCCCGTAGTGAATAAAAATATTTCAATCGTTGAGGCTGTTGAGGCTTTCCTAAGTGAGTGCGACATCCGCGCAAATTCTAAGAATGTTTACAGGAGAGGTTTGCATTACTTCTTCAAGTGGGTAGAGCAAACAGACAGGGTGATTAGGGAGCTTACCCGCGCGGACATCTTAGCTTTCAAGGAGACATTGTTGCAGACCCATAGCAATCTCACCATTGCAGGGTATATGGTTGCTTTGAGAAGATTCTACGAGTGGGCAGAAGGAAATAAGCTTTATCCCAACATTGCAAGGGGTGTTAAATCCCCAAAAAGAAAAAATGCCTATCTCAAAGAGCACCTACGAGAGAATCAGATTCACCAACTGCTCCAATATTTTGAGGGTAATCCACGAAACTATGCCATAGTAAACCTTCTGCTCCGTACGGGTCTCCGTTGCGTGGAGGTAATAAGGTTGAATGTTGAGGATATAACCTTCAAGGGCGGACAAAGAATTCTTAAGATATGGGGCAAAGGTAGGGATGAGCGTGATGCTTTTGTGGTGCTAACTGACAAGGCTTATGCTCCAATCAAGACTTACCTTGACACACGAGGCTCCACAACACTCAAGGAACCATTGTTTGTTTCAACATCAAATAGAAATTTTCAAGGTCGCTTAACTACCCGTACTATCTCCAAGATATGCAAAGAGGGCTTCCGAGCCATAGGCATAGATGGCAAAGAGTACACAGCTCACTCGTTGAGGCACACAACAGCTGTGATGCTGCTCAAGCACGGAACACTGAGTGATGTCCAGAGTGTACTAAGACACGCATCCCCTGCAACATCCCAAATATATACCAAGAGTATTGAAGAGGAGTTGAGGTTGGCTAACCCCTCAGAAATGAAATTGGACGGCATCTTTTAGCCGTCCATTACTTTTTACTAACTAAACAATGTTAGTGGTCGCATCGTATCCAAACACTCAGGTCGAGTGATGATACACAGCCCGTTATCATCCTTCGGTTCATCTCTAACACCCCTGATGATTCTTCCGCAGACATTCTTGCCTATCACGCTTCCTTGAGTCCAATCGTACTTCAAACCACTCTTCTCATCAACGCATCCATACTCATCGTCTCCCCACCAAGCATATTCAACAATGGGAACATCAGGATGATTATCAAGGAACGCCTTGAACTCCCTACAACAATTATACTTCACCCTAATTGCCAATCTAAGCAGTTGGACATCCTGATATATATCATCAGCAATTCCCAACTTTTTCATAAATCTTTCCCCCATCCTCTTTGTCTCTTTGGGAGTTGAGCACTGCAACAAAGCCTCCTGATGTTCGGGGTATCCCATCAATCTTAACCAATAAAACAACTGCTCCGAGCTGTGGAATACCTTACCATCATACTCCATCCTACACAAGTGGAGGTTGCTCAATACTTCTGTTCCAATCTTCGAATACGAATTAAATAAAATCACTCCACTTTTTTCATACCTAAATTCTTTAATAGTTTCACTCATATTTTTTCAATTTTTACTAATATACAAAAAAAATATGAGAAAACCAAATGAAAATTAGGCTCTTACTTCCACAAAGATTGAATTGTGGAATTAGAAAATATACCTTATTATATATACTATTCCACCTCCTCTAATGGGGTTAGGGTCTGCTGTTCGAGCGTGTCGAATTTAGCCATAGCCTCAGCCTTTGCTTGGTCAGTGATGCGAATATATGGTTTCATATCCTCATAACTCTCGTGTCCACTCCAAGCCATAACCGTAGTTGGAGGTATTCCCATTGACAAGGCAAGACAAATAAAAGTCTTACGACCTGTATGGCTTGTAATGAATTCATACTTGGGTTTGCTCAGCTCTATACGCTTAGTTCCTTCGTAGTATGTTTTGGTAATTGTGGTATTAACCTCACAAATTTCTCCAATGTTTTTAAGGTATTTATTCAAAACAGCATTGTGTACAGGTGGTAATACCTTTTTTTTAGCAAATGGATTCTTCTTGTATTTTTGGATGATTGCTCTACTATATTTGTTAAGTTCAATCTTAACAGGGTCGCTATCCTTCTTGGTCGTGATTTCAAAATAGTCATCACGAACATCTTTCTTCTCCAAACGACCAATATCACTAAATCGCAAAGATGTAAAAGCTCCAAAACATAACCAATCTCGGCACAATGCAAGATGGGACTTGTCTCCTGTAAAATCGTGATTGTATATCTTCAACAATTCATCAGCCTCCAAGTAAACTATAAACTTCTTTGCAGTTTTATACTTGATTTGAAAGCGTTTCCAATCCTTGTGAATGGGATAGTTGTTGTCATCACACCATTTGAAGAATGCTCTAATGTCCTGCCACCTCTTTGTGAAAGTTGAATTATTCTTCCAATATCGCTGAAAGAATTTTGCAATCTGCAAGAGGGTTTGTTCAGATAACTCTTCAATTTGTAATGATGGGTTGTATTCTTGGAATTTATTTTTTATTGCGATGTACTTCTTTTTATTATTATCACTCCAAGAGTTAAGTATGGAACGATTTTCCATAAACTCTTCATAATATTCCAACAAAGTCTTTACGACTTTGTCTTTTCGTTTGGTCGCAATATGGAATTCCTCTTTTACCTGTTCTTTTGTGGGATAACCCTCTCCTAACTGCTCATACCTCTTGAAGATACCATTTATTATATATAGGTAGTTGGCTATTCCATCATTTATCTCGGCAAATGTTAGCCCTTGACTATTGGTGCAGTTTCGTTTTACCTTCTCTATATCTTTATCCCATTTGTTGGGGTCTATGGTGTATCCTGTTTCAAGATTGACTCTTTCACCATTGAATGATAGGCGAATTTGGATGCTTGCTTCCCCCTTTTTATTAAGTCGAGAGAAGAGTCGTACATTGGGTCTATAAATAAGATTTTTACTCATAGTGCGAAATTAACAAATTTTACTTATCTTTGCAAGAGAGAAAATGAGTGAAAGTATGTTTTGTAGCCATTTTTACATCCACTTTTTGGCGTATCAAAACGGACTGAAACAAACTAATTGGAATAAGCGTTCCTCTAAAGTAGTTGATATATAAGGCGTTACAAATAAAAATGGAACGGTAGCAAACTAAGGCGAACTCCCCAAAATAATGCCCTATCCACTACAAAAACGAAGCAAGAGGGTGTCGAGAATTCGACACCTTTTGTTTTTGTTGGCGGTGGCGCAAGTTTACTTGCAGACATCTGCCAATAAAGACAAAAGAGCGTTGATTTATCAACCTCTTGCGGAGTTTTTTGTTCAGCGCCCCGCGGCGAGCGCAGGGGATCACCAACGAGCAAAAGCGAGTGCAGTAATCCCCAATCAAATACAAGCAACACAAGGTGTCGAGAATTCGACACCTTGTCGTGTTTATGGTCGGCAGCAGAGAGATGATAATGGCTAATCACTGCAAAAAAATATAAAAAATGGGTTGGAAATTAAATATTTTTTATACTTTTGTTTTTATTGCGGCAGTAGTCGTAATCCTATCCGCGTGAGGTGACGCAGTTTGTGGCGATTCGCGGTGTGGAACGTTGAAGGACAAAGACATATTTTAATTAAAACAACTAATAGAATACTCTTATGTAATTTAACTTTTTTACTGCTTAATGAAGAGACTTTTTTGCTTTTTGGTGGTTACATTTATTGTAGCCGGCGCTGCGGTTAATGCACAGGAAGTGGTTAGTACTGGCGAAGAGCAGACGCTGACATCCGACGAGGGTGTAACTAATGAAGAGAATGGTGATTGGGTGCCCGCGATCTCGCTTGACACGAGATTCGGTTATGATCGCACGATCTCTGGAAATTCTGCCGGTTTTGGCGGTGACGGGCTCTTTTTGAATATTGACGGTAAGATAAGTAAACATTTCTCGTATTCGCTTTGCCAACGTTTGTTCGAATCTAATGGCGAAGATGTATCTGTATTTGATGCTACCGATGTGCTGACTCTCGCATACAATGTGGGAGGATTCACCTTTTCGGCTGGTAAGGACTATGTGATTCTCGGCAGCTGGGAGTATGACACCTACGATTGGGACGCATATTTCGATATGTGCTCGATGTTCTACAACAGTTTCGAAGGGCGTCATTGGGGCTTGACGGGCTCGTGGACCAACAAGAGCGAGACATCAACCTTTCTGTTTCAGGTGAGCAACTCGCCATTCTCGGAATCGCCCAAAGTGTCTAATCTCTATGCCTATGGTCTTGGTTGGCAAGGTGCTTGGGATTGGTATGAGTCGTATTGGACCGTAAATCTGTGGGAGGATACCCCCGGTACTTTCGTGAAAAATATCGCATTGGGCAATGCTTTCTACATTGGCAATGCGTCAATTACGGCAGATCTGATGATGCGTGGTGCTACACTCCGCAACATCACCGACGATATGTCGGTCACGGTGATGCCAGCCTATGAGTTTGGCGACCGCGTCCGCCTGTTTGGCAAGTTCGGTTGGGAGCGACTGTCGATGAACTGCTTTGGTGACGAGCCTATGGGCGAAACGGCATTTGACGAGTCGGGAGCGGTGATGCCCGATTTCCTGATTTCGGGCGACGACTACCTCTTCTATGGCGCGGGTTTGGAGTACTTCCCATTGAAAGAGAATAAGTCGATACGTCTGCACGCTGTGTGGTCGTCGAACAACTACACCAAACGTCACGCAATCAATATCGGTTTGACGTGGAAGTTTGATGTGGTTGGCACAATTTCGCGTATCGTTAATAAGAACAAGAATAAGTAAAATTTAGGGTTGAATAATTAGATATTTTGAGATAACAATGAAAGAGTCAAATTTCATCATCGAGTTGAGTCATCTGTCGAAGAGCTTTGGTGATAAGGTTGTTTTAGATGATGTTAGTTTGTTTGTTAAGAAGGGAGAGTTTGTGACGATTCTCGGTCCTTCGGGTTGTGGCAAGACGACGCTGCTGCGTATCTTGGCAGGTTTTGGCACCGCCGATGAGGGCGAGATTAGCATTGCAGGCGAGAGCATTACGGATACTCCGCCCCATATGCGTCCCGTAAATACGGTGTTCCAGCGTTACGCGCTCTTCCCGCACCTTAACGTATATGACAATATTGCGTTTGGCTTGAAACTCAAAAAGGTTAAATCGGACGAGATCGACAGCCGCATACGCAAGGTGTTGAAGATGGTGGGTATGACCGACTACGAGTGGCGCGACGTCAATTCGCTTTCGGGAGGTCAGCAGCAGCGTGTAGCTATCGCACGCGCAATCATCAATCGTCCGCAGGTGTTGCTTTTGGACGAGCCTCTGGCGGCACTCGACCTCAAAATGCGCAAGGATATGCAGATGGAGCTCAAAGAGATGCATAAGTCGTTAGGTATCACCTTCGTATATGTCACTCACGATCAGGAGGAAGCTCTGACTTTGAGCGACACGATTGTGGTGATGAACGAGGGTAAGGTGCAGCAGATAGGCACCCCGACCGACATCTACAACGAACCGAAGAACGCATTTGTGGCAGACTTTATCGGCGAGAGTAACATCTTGAACGGCACGATGGTATGCGACAAGAAGGTGAAGTTTATGGGTCGTGAGTTCGAGTGTGTCGATGAGGGCTTTGGCGAGAATGTGCCGGTCGATGTGGTTATTCGTCCCGAGGACGTCTACATTATGGCGAAGTGCGACGCAGGTATGTTCGAGGGCGTAGTGCAGTCGTGCATATTCAAGGGTGTGCACTACGAGATGGTGGTGCTCACGCCCGACGGCTACGAGATAATGATTCAGGACTACAACGCCTTCGAGGTTGGTCAGAACGTAAGTATGATTATCAAGCCTTCGGATATTCACGTAATGGCAAAGGAGCGCACCTGCAACTGCTTCGAGGGCGAGATGATCGACTCGACGCACGTCAGGATTCTCGACACGTCGTTCGTGTGCAACGAACTGAGCGAGGTCAAAGGTGGCGAGAAGGTCAATGTGAAGGTCAATTTCGGCAAGGTCGAGTTGATGGACAACAAGGAGGACGGTACGCTGGTGGGCGATGTGCGATTTATTCTCTACAAGGGCGACCACTACCACCTGACCGTTCGCACCGTATCGGGTGACAACATCTATGTCGATACGCACGACGTATGGGACGACCGCGATGTTGTCGGTGTACGCATTATGCCCGAGGATATGGCTATTGAGTTTGTTGATAAGCACTAATAGAGGTCTTACAGCTATGAAATGGTTTTTGAAACTGTTTACCAAACGCAGTAATTGGAGTATCCCCTACTTCATATTTCTGCTGTTTATGGTGGTACTGCCGTTGGTGCTCATATTTATATATGCGTTCCAAGACGAGCAGACGGGTGAGTTCACCTTGAAGTACTTCGAGAAGTTTATGTCGAGTCCCGAGGCTGCCAACACCTTCGTCTATTCGATCGGCATTGCCATCATCACCACCATTGTGTGTATCCTGCTGGGCTACCCCGCTGCCTACATTCTGAGCAACCGCTCGTTGTGTAGCTCGAAGGTGATGGTCATTCTGTTCATTCTGCCGATGTGGATCAATATTTTGGTGCGCACGCTTGCTACCGTAGCCCTGTTCGACTTTATGAAGTTCCCGTTAGGCGAGACGGCTCTCATCTTCGGTATGGTCTATAACTTCCTGCCGTTTATGATCTACCCGATCTATAACACGATGCAGAAGATGGATCACAGCTATATCGAGGCGGCGCAGGATCTTGGAGCCAACCCCGTGAAGGTCTTTTTGAAGGTGGTCTTCCCGCTCTCGATGCCGGGTGTGATGAGTGGCATTATGATGGTGTTTATGCCGACGATCTCGACATTTGCCATCGCCGAGTTGCTCACGATGAACAACATCAAACTCTTCGGAACAACGATCCAAGAGAATATCAATAACGGAATGTGGAACTACGGAGCCGCCTTGTCGCTCATTATGCTGGTAATCATCTGTGTTACCGAGCTGTTTAGCGACAGTGAAGAGGATCGTGCTTCAAACGAGGGAGGAATCATATAATGAAGAAGTTCTTTGCACAAGCGTACCTATGGCTTCTGTTGGTGATGCTCTATGCTCCTATCGCCATTATCGCCATATTCTCGTTTACCGAGTCGAAGGTGCTGGGCAACTGGACCGGCTTTTCGACTAAGCTCTACACGTCGCTCTTCTCGGGCGGTGTGCACCACTCGTTGCTCAGCGCAATCGAAAATACGTTGATTATCGCGGTGGTGGCAGCGACCATCTCGACCATTTTGGGCAGTATCGCCGCTATCGGTATTCACAATCTTCGCGGTCGCAAACGTCAGATAATCAATTCGCTGAATAATATCCCGATGCTTAATCCCGATATTATTACGGGTATTTCGTTGTTTCTGCTCTTTGTCAGTCTGGGCATTACGCAGGGCTATACGACGGTTATTCTGGCACACGTGGCGTTCTGTACCCCATACGTGGTGCTGTGCGTTATGCCGCGCCTGCAACAGATGAACCCCAATATCTACGAGGCTGCGTTGGATTTGGGCGCAACGCCATTTCAGGCACTGCGTAAGGTGATCATTCCCGAAATCAAGGCAGGTATGATCAGTGGCTTTATTCTTGCCTTTACACTCTCGATTGACGACTTTGCGGTTACGATCTTCACGATCGGAACAGATGGATTGGAAACCCTCTCGACATATATCTATGCCGACGCACGCAAGGGCGGTTTGACCCCTGAGTTGCGCCCCCTTTCGACCATTATCTTTGCGACCGTATTGTTCCTGCTTGTCGTTATTAACGTGCGCACCTATCGCAACGAAAAACAGAAGGAGTTGAAGCTATGAAAAAGTATTTAATGTTGATTTTGCTGCTCTGTGGCGTAGCATTTACGGCTTGCGACAGAGATGAGAAACGCGCAGCGATACTCAAAGTATACAACTGGGCGGACTACATAGATCAGTCTTTGCTCGATGAGTTCGAGGTGTGGTACGAGGAACAGACGGGCGAAAAGGTCGAGGTTGTATATCAGCTCTTCGACATCAACGAGATTATGTTGGCTAAGATCGAGCGCGGCAAGGAGGATTTCGATCTGGCGTGCCCGTCGGAGTATATCATCGAGCGAATGTTGCGCAACGATCTGATTCTGCCCATCGACAAGAGCATTGTTCCCGACAGCATCAACTACTTCGGTTGTGTGTCGCCATATATCACCAATGTCTTCGATAAGATCGACGGCTATGGCAAGAATGCCAACGACTATGCCGTGGGATATATGTGGGGCACGACGGGTCTGCTCTACAATACTCGCTACGTCAACGAGGAGGACGTGACGAGTTGGAGTTCGCTGTGGCAACCTAAGTTCGAGGGTAAGTTGCTGGTTAAGGACGCCTTTCGTGATGTGTACAGCCCACTGTTGATGTACGAGAACTATGAGTCGATACTCAGCGGCGAGGTGTCGCGCGACTCGTTGATGTACGACGCATCGGATAGCTCGATCGCTAAGGTTGAGGTGCTGCTCAAAAAGATGAAAAAGAACGTGGCGGGCTGGGAGGCTGACTTCGGCAAGGAGATTATGACCAAAGAGAAGGCGTGGTTGAATCTTACTTGGAGCGGCGACGCAGTGTGGGCTATCGAGGAGGCTGCTGACGTCGATGTCGAGTTGGCTTATACGGTACCCAAAGAGGGCAGTATCGTCTGGTTCGACGGCTGGGTGATACCTCGCTACGCCAAAAATAAGAGGGCGGCAGTCTACTTCATCAACTTTATGTGCAAGCCCGAGAATGCCATTCGCAATATGGAAGAGATTGGTTATGTCAGCGTCGTCGGCACACCTGATATTTTGGAGTATGTCGAGGAGTCGGCTGTGGAGGCGGGCTTCGAGGAGGCTTTGGATCTGAGCTACTTCTTCGAGGGTGCCGATAGCGTGGTTGCCAACCCCGTATTGTACCACGACCGTTCGGTCATCGAACGCTGCACAATGATGCACGATAGTGGCTCGCGTACCGAGCAACTGCTCGAAATGTGGACTCGCGTAAAGGGCGACAACCTCAACAATTCGATGGTTGTCTTTATCTTGATAGTCTTTGGTGCGCTGTTGGTTGTGGGTCTTATCCGCCGCTCGCGCAAACGCCGCCGCAGACGCAGATTGTAGAGAATCATAGCCATATAAAAGGTGCTGGGGGGGTAATCCAGCACCTTTGTTTTTATAGATATTCCGACCTATCTACTCCGCCTGCTCGCGGTTGCGATTCAGCACCTTGAAGACCGTGCGGCGCAGGTCGCCCTCGGCGTTATCGCCCTCGTACGACCAATACATTCCGCCCTTCAAGCCCTGTTGCAGAATATACTCCGCCTTGATTGCCAACGAAGTTTCGTTCTCGTAACCAAACACCAACTCGCCACTCGCATCGACAATGTAGGGCACTTGACCCTTCGAATCCCAGCAAAAGGTGTAGTCACCCTCGACCAAATGAGCCTGCGTCAGATCGCGCTGGCGAGGAAAACCCTTCTTGCCACGTCCATAGAAAGCAAGACCCAACACCATCTTTTCGGGGGGCACACCCGCCGCCAAGTGGAGCCGAACAGCATCATCAACACAGATTTTCTCCATACGCTCGGTCGGATAGAGGGGCGAATTGTGATAAGGAGCCCAACCCAAATCGTATGCCATCACGTTGGTTTGGTCAATATAGGGCTCAACCGCACGAAAATCAATATATTGCGCACTCGCTACGGTCGCCTGCGTCAGTAGTTTCTCCGTACCGATCGCCTGACGAATATCGCGCATCATAAGTGTATAATTCTCGGTATCGTGCTCCGAATAGGAGATATTTGCCACGCCCGTTGTGGGATACTCCCAATCAATGTCGATTCCGTCGAGCCCAAACTCCTCGACCTTCGCCGCGCAATCCTGCGCAAATCGCCAGCGTAGCACCGAATCGGCTGCCATCTCGCTGAAATTGCCACTACCCCAGCCGCCAATCGAGAGCAGTACCTTCAAATGGGGATAGTCTTTTTTGAGCGCGACGATACTCTTCAATCGTTTGGGATTATCGACCCTCACGCCCGCAAAGGTCGAATCGACGTGACCGAATGCGTAGTTGATATGCGTAAGATATTGGGGATCAACATCTCGCTCAGACCACGAGGTAACGTATGCCACAAGCACCTTTTCGGCAGGAGCCTCAACCTCTGCCTTATGTGAATCGACACAAGATACGGCAACAAGCGCACAACATAACGACAAGAGAATTTTTTTCATAGTATTAATCTGTTTTTAATGATAATCACTACTCGGTTTGATTTGACGCTGAGCGATCAAGCGACACTACTTCACGTATCGGCTGAAAAATTTCCAAATCTCGGCGGCGGTCGCAAGATCCGCGTCGGGCCACGCGTGCGAGCCCCCAACGACCTCATACAGCCACACCTCGTTGCCATTCGTGCCCTCGACATAGCGGTGCGCGATCACTCGATTGCGCTTCACGGGCAACTCCTCGGTCACCTCGTGCGTACAACGATTCGCAGCCGCCCAGAGCGCAACAGCACGCGGCACAGCGATATATTCGCCCCAACCATCACGATTGTCGGGGTCGCCGTTCCATTTCGACACCACGTCCTCCGTTCCGTGGATCTCCAACAGAGGCACGGGGCGTTTGGGCGTCAGTTCGCGGTACGTCCACTCCATCGTGAGTCCCGCAATCGGAGCCACCGCCGCAAAGACCTCCGACGCCTCGAAAGCCAGCAGGTAGCTCATCTCGCCACCATTCGAGTGACCCGTTGCAAAGACATTATGGCGCGAAAATCCATACTCACGTTGCAGATGTCTGACCAGACGCTTCACAAAGCCCACATCGTCACGCTCCCAACCCACATCGGTATGGAACGAGTAGCCCACCGCCCAGCACGCCTGACCGCGATTATCGTTCGGACCTTGCGGATAGCAGACTGCAAAACCTTGCTTGTCCGCCTCGGCATTAAGACCGAGATTGCGTTTATGGACATCGGTAGTTCCGTAGCCGTGGAAAAAGATCACCAACGGAGCGTCGGCAGGCAGATCGTTCGGCGTATAGAGATGATAGGTATATTCGACACCCTTGTATTTGAGGGTATGTTCGGTCAGCGAACCCGTACCATTATCGGTAGCAGCGGCGTGCCACATCGAAAACAATGCGGCCACGAGCAATAATAGTCTTTTCATTAGTTGTGTGGTGGTTAGTCTGTTACAAATATACAAAAAATTGAAATGTAATGCGACGCTCTTATATAGTTTTTTGAGTCAGCACGTGGCATTTCGTCGCTTTTCTGTCGAAATTTCCCAAAATATCGCCTATCTTTGTGCTATATAACCCCGACTTAAAGCGATAAAATTATGTCAATCGTCAATTACATCGTCCTTTCGCTCATCTTCTGCCTTACGCCCGCGCTGGTGCTGTGGCTCTGTCGTCGCGTTCCGCTGCTCGGCAAAATAGGTCCGATTATGGTGCTCTATGCCATCGGTATGGCTATCGGCAACCTGCCCACACTGCCTGCCGAAATCAAGCCCCTGCAAGATATGATCCCCAACATTATGGTGCCACTGGCGATTCCGATGATGTTGTACGGTTGTACCTTCTCGCGCAAGGAGCTGCGTCTGCAAGTCAAACTCTGCACAAGCGGTTTTCTGTCGGTCTGTATCGCCGTCGTGGTGGGTTACCTGTTCTTCGGTAGCCACGTGCCTCAGGGCGATATGATGGGTGGAATTATGTCGGGTATGTATACGGGCGGTATGGTCAATGCCGCTGCGTTGCAAGCTATCTTCCAAGTCGATAGCGAGAATTACATTCTGATGAGTTCGTACGATATTATCATCTCGTTCCTCTACCTCGTCTTCCTGCTGAGCGTGGGTATCCCAATGTTCCGCCGTCTGTATGGCGAGCGCAACAAGGTGATCTCGCAGAGCGACCAAGAGGAGATCGACCGCGAGATCGCAAAGACACAAGAGAACCCCTATCGCAAATTGCTCACCCGCGAGGGTCTGCGCCAAACGGGCAAGGCTCTGCTGCTGACGCTGGCGATTGTAGCCGTTTCGGCAGGCGTGGCGATTGTGTTGCCCGAAGGTTGGTTTATGGTTGTGTTTATCCTGCTGATCACCACGTTAGGCGTTGTGGCGTCGTTCTTACCCGCAGTGCGAAAACTCGACACGAGCTACGACGCGGGAATGTATCTGATCTACATTTTCAGCATTACGATCGCCTCGATGGCTGACTTCTCGAATCTGCAAGTCGAGGGCGGCGTTAATCTGCTGATATTCTTAACAATAGCCATCTTTGGTTCGCTCACAATCCACGCTATTCTTTGCCGATTGATGCGCATCGACGCCGATTCGATGATGGTTGCTTCGGTTTCGTTCATCAACTCGCCCCCGTTCGTGCCGATGACCTCGGCTGCCCTGCGCAACAAAAATTCGCTGGTGACGGGTCTTGCAGCTGGTATCGTCGGCTACGCCCTCAGTAACCACTTCGGTGTGCTGATGGCAAAGCTACTGTCGCTGCTGTAAATAGCTAATTAAACAATATAAAACAAAGCTGCGCCCCCGAAACGGAGCGCGGCTTTGTTTATTCAAAATTCAAAAAAAGGGGCCGCGTCGAAACGCAGCCCCTCACTATTTCGAAAGCAAATCGAATTACTTGCGATAAACCTTCTTGTAACCGTAGATAGCCTCGTCGCCGAGCTCCTCCTCGATACGGAGCAGCTGGTTGTACTTAGCCATACGATCCGAACGCGACATCGAACCGGTCTTGATCTGACCCGAGTTGGTTGCAACTGCGATGTCAGCGATGGTAGCGTCCTCGGTCTCACCCGAACGGTGCGAAGTAACCGAAGTGTAACCAGCGCGGTGAGCCATCTCGATAGCGTCCAAAGTCTCGGTCAGCGAACCGATCTGATTAACCTTGATCAGGATCGAGTTACCGCAACCCATTTCGATACCCTTCTTCAAGAACTCAACGTTGGTTACGAACAGGTCATCACCTACCAGCTGGCACTTGTCGCCGATAGCTGCGGTGAGCTGCTGCCAGCCCTCCCAGTCGTTCTCGCTCATACCGTCCTCGATCGAGTCGATAGGATACTTCTCAACCAGACCCTTCAAGTACTCAACCTGCTCAGCCGAAGTGCGCTTTGCACCCTTCTCGCCCTCGAACTTGGTGTAGTCATAGATACCGTCCTTGTAGAACTCCGACGAAGCGCAGTCCATACCGATCATAACGTCCTTTCCGGGAACGTAACCAGCCTTCTCGATAGCCTTGATGATCGAATCCAAAGCGTCCTCGGTGCCGTCCAATGCGGGAGCGAAACCACCCTCGTCACCTACTGCGGTCGAGAGGTTGCGGTCGTGCAGAACCTTCTTCAAAGCGTGGAATACCTCAGCACCCATACGCAGACCCTCCTTGAAGGTGGGTGCGCCAACGGGGCGAATCATAAACTCCTGGAATGCGATAGGAGCGTCCGAGTGCGAACCACCGTTGATGATGTTCATCATAGGAACGGGCAGAGTCTTAGCGTTGGTACCGCCGATGTAACGATACAGGGGCAGACCGAAGTAGTCAGCAGCTGCCTGAGCAACAGCCAACGATACGCCGAGGATAGCATTTGCGCCGAGGTTGCTCTTGGTCTTGGTGCCGTCCAACTCGATCATAGTCTTGTCGATACCAACCTGATCGGTAACGTTCATACCTACGATCTCCTTAGCGATGATCTCGTTTACGTTCTTAACAGCCTTCTGAACACCCTTACCGAGGTAACGGTTCTTGTCGCCGTCACGAAGCTCCAAAGCCTCGTTCTCACCGGTCGATGCGCCGCTGGGAACTGCTGCACGGCCGAATGCGCCGCTTGCGGTTGCTACTTCAACTTCGATGGTCGGGTTGCCGCGCGAGTCAAGGATCTCACGTGCGTGAACACTAATGATTTGCATAGTCTTAAATCTTTTTAGAAAAATTATTGTTTATTATGTGTTTATTTCGTTATCGAACAATTTGCGTTGCAAATTTACGGTTTTCTTTCGAATCTCAAAAGAAAATCGCACGCAATCAATCACCTTTATACATTTTATCCACTATAACCGTCACTGCGCCATCGCCCGTAACGTTCGTTGCGGTGCCGAAGCTGTCCATTGCGATGTAGAGTGCGATCATCAGACCGATCTGCATTTCGTCGAAACAGAGCATTGATTCGAGCACGCCGATAGCCGCCATAATCGCTCCACCCGGCACACCCGGAGCCGCCACCATCGTCACGCCCAACATCATAATGAATGCCGACATATCGAGCACCGAAACCCCATCGCCCGTGAGCATCATAATCGCCATTGCGCAAGCCACGATCTTCATCGTACTGCCCGACAGATGGATCGTAGCGCACAGAGGTACGGTGAACGATGCCAACTCAGGTCGCACGCCCAACTTCAAGGTCTGTTCGAGCGTTACGGGGATTGTTGCGGCTGACGACTGCGTACCGAGTGCGGTGAAGTAGGCGGTCAGCATCGTACGCAACATCTTGAAGGGGTTCTTCTTTGCCACCACGCCCGCAATCGAAAACTGTACCACAAGCAGCAGGACGGTCAGTGCGAAGATCAATATGATCAGTTTGAGGAATACGCCCATAATTGCCGCCACCTGTCCCGAAACGGTGATTTGCAGGAAGATACCGAAGATATACAACGGCAGCAGCGGAATGATTATGCTGGTAATAACGGCAGTGATGATCGCCTTAAATTCGTCGAACGCGCTCTTGATAGTCTTTGCCTCGCAGTAAGCGATACCCAAACCCATCACAAATGCCGCAATCAGCGCACTCATCACACCCATAATCGGCGGCATTTCGACCGTAAAGTAGGGCACGAGGGCAGCCGTTTGCTCACCTAAATCGGGCAGTGCGGCTCCGCGCAACAACGAGGGGTAGATAGCTCCGCACGCGCCGTAGGTCATAAATCCCGACATCAGCGTGAAGGCGTATGCCAGCAGTGCGGTGATTGCCAGCAGACGACCCGCGCTACGACCCAAATCGGCAATACCGGGAGTTACCAAACCGATGATCAACAACGGAATGACGAACGAGAGAAAGTTGCCGAATAGCGAATTGAACGTAAGGAATACGCGGGTCAGCGCATCGGGAAAGAATAATCCGCAGAGGATACCGACAAGAATTGCGACGATAATCTTCGGTAGCAGACCGAGTTTGGGAGCTTTCATAGTGTGGTTACTTGTATGATTTTTACGGAGCGAAACTTCGCGCGCTCCACTCCGAATATACAAAATTGCTAAAAAAATCCCATTTTCGCAAGACTCCACCCCGAAATTTTATCCGCCGCTATGGTGAGTGAACAAAAAAAGCCGCGCCCAAGATCGGGAACGCGGCTTAAATGTAGCGTATGAATTAATTACTTCTTCTCGTTCTTCTTGCGAGCGTTGTAGAGGAAACGCTTGATCTTCATCGAGGGAGTCTTCTGGAACTCTTCAACCTCCTCGACCTCCGAAATGCGCGAGAACTTATTCACCTGCGAGTTCACGTACTGCATAACCTCCTTCTTAACCTCCTCCATCTTCTCGGTGAAGTCATCTTTGAGATCGAGATAGCGACGCTCCAACTCCTCACGATTGAAGTTTACAAGAGCAATCAGACGACCCTCCTCCATTGTCACGATAGACTCGGCAACCAGCGAGTTGCTGTTGAGCACGTGCTCAATCTCCTCAGGATAGATGTTCTCACCGCTGGGACCTACGATCATACTATTGACGCGACCCTTGATCGAGATGTAGCCATCGTCAGCAATGGTAGCGATATCGCGCGTACGGAACCAACCGTCCTCGGTAATGACCTCAGCCGTAGCCTCAGGATTCTTGTAGTAACCCTTCATCACACAAGGGGTCTTAACCACCAGCTCGCCCTCGCCCTTCTCATTGACATTGTCAAGGCGCACCTCAACACCCTGCATTGCGGGACCTGTCGAGCCCAAACGGGTCAAACCGGGCAGCGCACCCGCGATCAGCGGAGCAGTCTCGGTCAGACCATAGCCAATAGCGTAGTTAAACTTGCCTTCGAGCAGAAATTGCTCTGCCTGCGGATCGAGTTTCGCGCCACCAATGCCAAAGAAACGTATACGACCGCCAAAGACCTTCGCCAACTTAGCCGACGCCACACGGTGCAGAACACGACGCGTGGGGACCCAGCCATACAATGCACGGGTGATAGCATTCGCGTTGAAGGTTGCAAGCACCTGATGTTTAAAGATTTTCTCGATAATCAGCGGTACGATCAGCATAATCGTGGGGCGCACCTGCTTCAATGCAGGCAGCAGCACCGACACCGTAGGCGGACGATCGAGATAGGTCACATTCGAACCGCGCGACATCGGGAACAACATACCCAGCGAGCACTCGTAGGTGTGCGACAGAGGCAACACCGAGAGCCACACATCGTCGCGGTGGATCGGATAGAGTTGCTGCAACAGGTGCAACTGCGAGCAGAGGCTTTGGTGGGTGTGCATTACGCCCTTGGGCGACGAGGTAGTACCCGAAGTGTAGATGATTGCAGCCAGATCCTCAGGTTTGGGTTCAGCCATCGAGCCCTGCTCGGTGACATTCTGCGCCAGCACGCTGAGGTTCTTTGTGCGAATGACGATATTCGACTTCGCCACGCGCTCTTTCGACACTTTGGTGTAGAGTTTGTCCGACACAAAGAGAGCCTTAGCCTCCGAGTGTTCGAGGATTTTTTCGAGTTCAACTTCCGAAAAATCGGGGAGAATAGGAACGATTACCATACCAGCCGATACGGTAGCCATATAGCAGACAGCCCAATTCGAGTGGCTCGAACTATACAGAGCGACCTTATCGCCCTCCTTCAAGCCCGCACCTACGAGCATATCTTTGACCTTTGTGACGCGCTCACCGAGCTCCTTAAAGGTCATCTTCGTGTTGCCAAGCATCTGCGAGCACATCAGGTCGGAATACTTCTCGACGCTCTGTTTCAACATCTCGGCAAGAGTTCTAAAAGACATATTTTTTCAACTTTAATACGGGAATTAAAACGCAAAGTTACTATTTTTTATTATTTTACCACTAATTTTATGGTCGAAAATAGCACTTATGTTGATTAAAGAATATATACACGCTGCCGCACGTGATGTGGGTTTTTCGCTTTGTGGAGTCGCAAAGTGCAGAGCCTTAGATGTTTTGCGCGTCCGTTTCGAGCATTGGATCGAGGCAGGACGAGGCGACGGGCTGGACTATCTTTTGCGCAATATCGACAAACGTTTCGACCCCGCACAACTTGTCGAGGGGGCAAAGTCGGTGATTGTCTGCGCTGTGAACTATCGCAACGAGATCACCAACGGCTACTCTGCCGATGATCGTTGCAAAATTGCGTCGTATGCCTGCACAACCGACTACCACACGACCATCAAGGCGATGTTGCACACTCTGTTCGAACGTCTGCGCCAGAGCAATCCAACACTTACGGGACGCGCCTTTGTCGATTCGGCACCACTCGCCGAAAAGGCGTGGGCAGTCGAGGCTGGTTTGGGTTGGATCGGACGCCAATCGTTGCTCGTCACGCGCGAATATGGCACGTCGGTACTGCTTGGTGCGTTGGTTTTGTGCGACGAGGTGGATAGCTACGACGAGCCATACGTCGGGAGCGGTTGTGGCGACTGCCGACGCTGTATCGACGCCTGTCCCAATCGCGCGATTGGCGACGATCGCACTATCGACTCGCGCCGTTGCATTTCGCGCCTAACCATTGAGCGCGAGGCGGCTATGCCCGACGGCTGCTCGTTACACGGCTGGGTATTCGGTTGCGAGGAGTGCCAAAACGCCTGCCCCCACAACCACTCGAAACCCGTCGCTACCCTACCCGCCATCGCACCCTCGTTCGACCCGCGACAGATCTCAGCCGAGGAGTGGTTGTCGATGAGCAAAGAGGAGTTTTCCGCCCGTTTCGGTCGCACCCCAATGGCTCGCAGCGGACTCGAACGAATCGTCGGAGCGATCCAAAAATCAATAAATCAAAATTAATTGACACGATTTCCCATCGGAAATCGCGTAATTTTGAATTTTGAATTTTGAATAATAACGATTCGCACCTTCGTGGGCTGGGGCGGTCGCCCAAAGGGCGAGCCCGCGAAGGTGGACGATTTCCCATCGGAAATCGCGTAATTTTGAATCTTGAATTTTGAATTTTGAATAATAAAAAAGCCGCGCCCCAAAACGGAACGCGGCATAATTGTGAATTGTGAATCGTGAATTGTGAATTGCGCAACTACACCTCTGCACCAAACTGCATTAGGAACGACTTGATGAATTGGTCGATTTCGCCGTCCATTACAGCCTCGACATTCGAGGTCTGGCAGCCCGTGCGATGATCCTTAACTCGGCGATCGTCAAATACATACGAGCGAATCTGCGAGCCCCATTCAATACGTTTCTTGGTCGCTTCCAACGCCTGCTGTGTCGCCATACGACGGTCCAATTCGCGCTGATAGAGCTTCGAACGGAGGATACGCAGCGCATTTTCGCGGTTCTTGGGCTGGTCGCGCGTCTCGGTGTTCTCGATCAGAATCTCCTCCTCGACACCCGTATCGGGGTCTTTGTAGAGGTAGCGCAGACGCACTCCCGACTCGACCTTATTGACGTTCTGCCCACCCGCGCCACTACTGCGGAAGGTATCCCACGAGAGGCGGCTCTTCTCGATGGTGATCTCAATCGTATCATCGACCGCCGGTGACACAAAGACCGACGCAAAGGTTGTCTGACGCTTGTTATTGGCATTGAAAGGCGATAGGCGCACCATACGGTGAACACCATTTTCGCTCTTCAAGTAACCATACGCCATCGGACCATCGAACTCCAACGTGCACGATTTGACGCCCACCTCGTCGCCCGCCTGATAGTCCTGAATACGCACCTTATAGCCGTGCGCCTCGCCCCAACGGGTGTACATACGCAGCAACATCGACGCCCAATCCAACGCCTCGGTGCCACCCGCACCTGCGTTGATATCCATTATCGCGCCCATCTTATCCTCCTCACCTTGAAGCATATTGCGCAGTTCGAGAGCCTCGGTTTTCTCGATCGCGTCGGCATAGAGAGCGTCGGCCTCAGCCTCCTCCATCACGCCCTCGCGCAGAAAATCGGGCACAAGCTCCACATCACCAACCACGCCCGCCAGCGTGTCGTACTCCTCGATCCAACTCTTGATCGACGACACCTTGCGCAGTTGCTCCTGCGCACGATCGGGGTCGTCCCAAAAGTTTGGCTCTTGGGTCTTCTCCTCCTCGTTCGTGAGGTCGATACGTCGCTGCTCGATGTTCAGACATCGACCGAGCGTCGCCAATCGCTCCACAAGTTCGCGTATTTGTTCGTCGCTAACCATCAGGGTTACTGCTCCTTATTGTTTTTGCGTTTATTGTAGCTGTCCATACCTGCGCCCAATGCCACACCAATACAAAGACCAATGGCGAGATTGTCGAAAATGAGACCATAGCAGAGACCTAATGCCAATCCAATCGCAATACCTGTGCCCTGCTCGCGTTTTTCTCACTCATTGCTTTGTCTAATTTGGCATTGTTCAACTCGTTACTCGATCTCCCAATCGTAGCCGTCCTTGCGGTCCTTGACGCGGATACCGATCTCGGTCAGGCGGTTACGAATCTGATCCGACAGAGCCCAATTCTTCTCAGCCTTAGCCTGCTGACGCATTTCGAGCAACATCTCAACCAGCGGCGAGACCATATCGTTGCCCGACGCACCTGCCGACTTCTCGTCGCGCAGACCCAAAATGTCGAATACGTAACGCTTGACGATCGCACGCAACGTCTCCAAATCCTCAGCCGAGATAGTCTGCTGACCCTCAGCCAATTGATTGATCGTGCGCACCCAATCGAACAGTGCCGAGATAACCATCGGCGAATTCAGATCGTCCGCCATAGCCTCCGAGCAACGACGCTCCAAATCGCTCGGATCGACCGTCGATGTAGCTGCGGGTTTAACCTTCGAGAGTGTCTCAACCGCCTTCATCAGTCGGTCCATACCCTTCTCAGCCGCCTTCAAAGCCTCGTTCGAGAAGTCGAGCGTCGAGCGATACTGCGCCTGCAAAATGAAGAAACGGATCGTCATCGGCGAGTATGCCTGTTCGAGCAGCTTGTGGTTGCCCGTAAAGAGCTCCTCCAACGTGATGAAGTTACCCAGCGACTTACCCATCTTCTGACCGTTGATCGTGATCATATTGTTGTGCACCCAATAGCGAGCCGAGTCGTGACCACACGCTGCGGTCGATTGCGCGATCTCGCACTCGTGGTGGGGGAACATCAGGTCCATACCACCACCGTGGATATCGAACTGCTCACCTAAGTACTTGGCACTCATTGCCGAGCACTCCATATGCCAGCCGGGGAAACCATCGCTCCACGGCGAGGGCCAACGCATAATATGCTCAGGCGACGCCTTCTTCCACAGCGCGAAATCGAACGAGTTGCGCTTGTCGCTCTGACCGTCCAGCTCGCGGGTGTTAGCCTTGATATCGTCGAGATTGCGACCCGACAGCTTGCCATAGTTGTACTTGGCGTTGTACGCCTCCACGTCGAAGTAGACCGAGCCATTGCTGATGTATGCCAAACCCTTATCCAGAATGCGCTTCACATACTCGATCTGCTCGATGATGTGACCCGACGCGTGCGGCTCGATCGAGGGGGGCAACACGCCCAGCTCGCGCATAGCATCGTGATAGCGATCGGTGTAGTACTGAGCGACTTCCATCGGTTCAAGCTGCTCCAAACGAGCCTTCTTCGAGATCTTGTCCTCGCCCTCGTCGGCATCGTGTTCGAGGTGACCTACGTCGGTGATGTTACGAACGTAGCGCACCTTGTAGCCCTCCGATTTGAGGTAACGGAACAGCAGGTCGAAGGTGATTGCGGGGCGGGCGTGACCCAAATGCGGATCGCCATATACGGTGGGGCCACAGACGTACAACCCTACAAATGGCGGGTTGTAGGGTGTGAACTCCTCTTTCTTGCGCGAAAGAGTGTTGTAAAGCATCAATTTAGCTTTCATAACACTTTTATTCTAAATAGTTACTAATGTTTCGAATTAACCCATAAAAGTACACATTTCGCTCGAAAAAACAAAATCCCGCACCGTGATGTGCGAGATTTTGCTCGATTTTATTCTATTTGAACCGTTTTGCCGAGCTTTTTACTCGTTTTTCGGGCTACCCAGACGGCTCTCAACCTCGGCGGTCAGCTCCTCAATCGTCGGGTCGAATGCCAAAATTTCGCCCTCGTCGTTGAACAAAATTCGACGACCCGCACCATTCACGCAACCATATTGCGACCAGATATTTGCGCGGTCGTCCAGCTCAACCAGCTGCTGCCACTCGTAGCCATCTTTGCGGATCGCCGCCTCCATTGCGTCGGTCGACTCCGACTCACGCGCAATGCCAATGACCATAAAGCCGCGATTCTTATACTTCTCGTAGAGCGGTATCATCTCCATCGACGCGCGGCGGCAGGGAGCGCACCACGACGCCCACAGATCAAGCAACACAAGTTTCTGACCCGCAACCATTTCCGACAGGCGGTGCATCTTACCGTCAAGGTCGGGAGCCTCGAAATCGACATAGTGCGAACCCACCTGCAAACTCAGACCGTCGATCTGACGACGGCAGAACTGAGTCATCGGATTCTCAGGCATTTCGATCGCGTAGACCTCCTCAAAAACATCTATAAACTCCTGATCAGGAAGGCTATAAACCATTTGACGCGCCAACATTGCAAGGCGCGACACCGACGGCTCGCCCTCGACGATCGAGAGCAACAGAGCCTTTTTCTCAGCTTTGCTACGCTTTTGCAGAGCCATCGCCTCGGCGGTATACTTCTGCTCGTCGGTCATCGTCTGCAAACGCTCGATCAGAGCCGCACGTTCGGGCGTATTGCCCTCAATAGCCTCGATCTCTGCCACCAACTCATCATACTCCTGCGTATTGAAACGTTCCGCGTCGTAGAGTTTGTCATACTCCACGTTGATCTGCTCGCCCCAATCCCAAACCTTTTTTCTATACGATTGATACTCAGCTGTTGCACCCGTACCCTCGATCTTCGTATTTGCAAACTGATCCTCGGCATAGAGATCCATCTTCACGGTGCTGTTGTCAGCCATAAAGTCGATCGCACGCCACGATCCCATAGCCAACTCGTCAGCAAAAACCAACTCGCAATATTGCGGCTCGTCGAGGTAGAGGTCGCACGAGAACTCTCCACCACGAATCTCGATCTCGGTGTGAGGTTTCGACGACTGCGCCACCATTCCGTCGATACCGACATAGAGCAGCAGTACCTCCGATTGTGGGCGGTTGTGTACCTTACCCTCGATATGGCAGTGCACTGCCGCGTCGCTGTTTTGCTCGGTTGTGGGCTGGTTGCCTGCGCAAGCGACAGCAAACAACGAGCAGAGAATCATCGTGATACGTTTCATCGTTTTTACTATTTTGGTTTTACTTTTTACAAAAATAGGTAAAAAATTTCACAATTCACAATTCACAATTCACAATTTTTAATAAAAAAACAAAAAATCGTTGAATTTTTAATTCACGCTTGTCGATTTCGGCGAAATCGACACACACTCGCGGGCTCGCCCTTCGGGCGACCGCCCCAGCCCGCGAGTGTGCACCCACCCATATAGCAAGGAATACACAAGGTGCTGGTTCGCAAAGAGTTTGCTGGTTTTGCAGGCTGAATAAGATTCGCTAAACCGAAAATAGTAAAACTCGCCCATATGGCAAAGAATACACAAGGTGCTGGTTCGCAAAGAGTTTGCTGGTTTTGCAAGCTGAATAAGATTCGCCAAACCGAAAATAGTAAAACTCGCCCATATGGCGAGAAAAAAGCCGCACCCCCTTCGGAGTGCGGCGTTCTATTGCGGAATGTTCTTCGGAGCTTACTCCTCAACAACCTCCTCTGCCTCAACGGGCTCCTCTGCCGAGATGTCGGGCATAACCTCCAACAACTCAACCTCGAAATAGAGAGCCGAGTTGGGACCGATCTCTGCGCTCATTGCCTGAGGACCGTAAGCCAAGTCGGGGTGCAACCACATCTTGATCTTACCACCCTGACCGATCAGCATAACGCCTTCGCCCCAGCCCTTGATAACAGCGTTCAGGGGGAACTCAGCGGGCTCGCCACGATCGTACGACGAGTCGAACTGCTCGCCCTTCATATTCAGACCCTTGTAGTGAACCTTAACCTTATCGGTGATCTTGGTAGCGCGAACCTCAGCGTCACCCTCCTCAACGATCTGATAGAGCAGACCGCTCTCGGTCTTCTGCCACTTCTTGTCCTTCTCGATATTAGCCAAGAAATCCTCCGACTCCTTCAAGAACATCTTAGGAGCCTCAACCATAAACCAGTTCTGCATTACGCGCATAGTGGTGCGCTCAGCGTCCTGACCCTCGCCAAATGCGCTGTGGTCAGCCTTCACGTCAGCGAATGCCTTGTTGATCCACTTGGTCTGTGCGGGAACACGTGCAGCGTCCATACCGTTACCCTGATCTACGCCCAGAGCATACGAGATCGAGTCGCGGTGAGCCTCCGAACGGAATGCTACGCTATCGCGCGGTGCCATAAAGTAGCTCTGCAAAATCTCGCCAGCCTGCTCAGGAGTGAACGAGTTCTTACCACGAGCGAAATCCTCGATACCCTTAGTGATCTTGTCGTAGTTAACGTCCAGATCGCCAAGGTTATACTTAATCATATATGCGATGTTCGAACCCAACGCATACGACAGCGAGTCCAGCTCGCTCGAACCGCCTACGGTGATCGACGACTCCTTCGACGAGCACGAAACCATCAGCATTGCAGCTGCGGTGGCGATGATAACCAAAATTTTCTTCATAATTGCTTTATTCTGTTTAATTAGTTTCGTTCTATTCTGTTAGTTTTGAGAGGGCAAATGTAGTGTTTTTTTGTGAGAATGAATCACTTTTACCCAACAACTTGCAGTTTTTTACGCGATTTTACTCCTCCTTCTCCTCCTCGGCGGGGATTACCTCCACCACCTCGACCTCGAAACAGAGTGCCTCGTTAGCTCCGATCTTCTTATTGCCCGTCGAGCCGTAACCCAACGTAGCAGGTACCCAGAGCTTGATCTTGCCGCCCTGACCGACCATCTGCAAACCCTCGCTAAGACCCTTAACGACCTGATTCAGAGCGAATGTTTCGGGCTCGTTGTCGTCGTACGTGGTTTCGAACTCACGACCCTCTTTGGTCATTGCGCGGAATTGGATACGCACCTGATCCGCAGGCTTCACCGCACGAATGGTATCACCCTCCTGCTCAACGAGGTAGAGCAGACCGCTATCGGTGCGTTTCACTGCCGAATTCTCGCGCTCGACACGCGACAGGAACTCCTCCGACTCGGCTTTGGTGCGGCGCGGCTTGACGATATTGTAGTAGTGGCGATAGAAGGCACCCGCCTGCTCCATATCCATCTGCTGAGTGCCGTTGTAGGTGTCGCGGATTGCGGCGCAGAGCACATCGACATCGAGCGTCGAATCGGTGTTGTATTTGAGGTTATAACCCACATTCAGTCCGATCACGTATGCCAACGAGTCGGACTCGGTTTTGAGCTCGCGAACACCACCCGACGAGCCGCACGAGGTGAGAATCACAGCTGCGGTCAATGCCGCAAGAATCGACAATTTCTTCATATTATCTATCATTCGTTTAATTATTTACAACTCATTACTCGGTCAGCTGAATCAGATCAGCCTCCTCCACTCCGATCGAGCGATAGAAGTCGTTCATCTCGGCAACCAGCTCACGGCGACCATAGCGCGCGGCAGTCATATAGAGGATCTCGTAGATCTCCAACTTCTCGTCCAACACCGGATCGACCAGCGACGAGAATCGACCGTCGAAACGCGCATAGTAGTCGATATGATCAACCAACTGCGCAGCATAATCGCGCAGGATTGCGTCACCCTTCTCCAAGCCACCAGCCTCGTAGTAGCCCTCGACGATGGGAATGGTACTGATCTCCGAGTGTTCGAGCTGGGTGAACGGCAGACGCTCAACACCCGCGTCGAGCACTTCGAGCGCACGCTCCTTATCGTCCTCGCGCACCAACTGCTTAGCCAACGCCGCAAACGAGTCACGTGCGTGTGCGACATTGAGGTTGTAGGTGACAAAACCATCGACATAGACCCTCTCGTCGGCGACGTTGCCATAGCGGAACTTATCCATCATCAGCGGATAGGTGTAGTCGGTATCAATGCGACCAATCACATCGTAGCGACCACCCAGCGGTGTATAGATCGGCACCAGACGGTAGGCATAGCCGTCGAACTGCAAATAGGGCAACAGACCGAACTTCTGCAACGAGTAGATCTGCGTGAAGTAGATCGGTCGCTTCCAATCGAAGTGCGCCAACATATCGAGGAACATCAACTCGCTCTTCTCGATATAGCTCTTATTCGGGCTGATATTGATGTAGACCGTATCGACCATCAGGTGCGCGTCCTTCTCGCTGACGATACCGCTCGCCAGGGCGTTCTCCTTATTGACGGGCAGAGCCAAGCGGCGTGCGGGGATATAGTCGCTCCAACTGCCATCGCCGAGCTGCACCTTCGAGTGGCGATCCTCGCTGGCAACGAAATCAATCACATCAGCCAACTCAACCGGACGCTCAAAGCGATCGACAACGTGTACCAACTCGTTGCAGTAGGTATATTTCTCGCGGGGCAGAGTGAACGGCACAGGCGCAGCGTCATTCGAGCGGATACGCATCTGGTCGATATACCACTCAGCACCCAAGTAACTCATATTCATCACCTTCACATCGGGGCGCACGCCCTCGACCTCCTGATTGTACCACAGCGGGAAGGTGTCATTATCGCCGAAATTGAGGATAATCGAGTTGGGCAGCGTCGATTCGAGGTAGTTGCTACCGATATCGCGCGCCACATAGCGGTGGCTACGGTCGTGGTCGTCCCAGTTTTCAGCTGCCAAGATGGTCGGCACAACGGCGCAGATCAGCGTCGCAACAGCTGCAATCAACACACCCTCACGCTTCGTTAGGCGAGCCAATGCGTCACGCACAGCCAGCACGCCCAGACCAATCCATATCGAGAAGGCGTAGAACGAACCTGCATAAACGTAGTCGCGTTCGCGCGGCTCCGAGGGCGAGGTATTGAAGTAGACCACCAGCGCGATACCCATCATAATGAATAGCCACATCACAATCGAGAAGTTCTTCTGATCGCGGTTGAGCTGATAGATCAAACCAAACAGACCCAACAGGAAGGGCAGGAAGAAATATGTATTGCGCCCCTTGTTCGATGCTAAATCGTCGGGCATATCGTCCTGCGGACCAAGATACAACTCGTCGATAAAACGGATACCCGACAGCCAATTACCGTCGGTCAGCGTCGAGAGGTTTGCCTGACGGTCATTCTGACGCCCCACAAAGTTCCACAAGAAATAACGCCAATACATATAGTTGAGCTGATACGAGAAGAAGAAGTGCAGGTTCTCGCCAAACGTCGGCTCAACGAACGAACGCTGCTGTCCATTCTCATCGAGGAAGGTCACGCGCTTACCAAAATCGGGAACCTCGATCTTGATCGGACGCCCCGACTCATCGCGCAAAATCTCACCCTGCTCATCGCGTGCAAAGTCACTACGAGTACGGTACGACGCCCACGCCTGATACTCACTCTCGCTCTTGTGGGCGTTCCACATACGCGGGAAGAGGTGTTTATGTTCATCGGGGAAGGTGTAGCCGTCCAGCACCTCCTTTGACTGATACTTGCCGTCCGAGCCAACGTAGTAGACCTTCTTAGTCGTCACGTCGAGAATCGGGGTCGAGTAGTACGCGCCATAGAGCAACGGACGCGCTCCATACTGGTCGCGGTTCAATACCGACAGCAGAGCGTAGGGGTTGTTGGGGTTGTTGCTATTCATCGGGGGGTTAGCCACAGCGCGGATCGTCATCGAGGCATACGAGCTGTAACCGAGCATAATGACCGTCACCGCCAACGCAATGGTATTGAGCAGCACCTTACCCTTTTTGTGGGTAAACCACACCGCCGCGCCCAACGCCGCAAAGAGCGCGAAGACGAAGAATATCATACCCGAATTGATCGGCAGACCCAACGTATTGACAAACAGACGATCCACTGCTGCACCGACAGCCACCGTATAGGGAATAATTATACTATTGACAACCAACAGAATAGCACCCGCCACGCAGGTTGCCACCACGACACCACGCAGGGTAATTGTCGACCATTTGCGGAAGTAGTAGATAAATACCAACGCGGGGATTGTCAGCAGGTTAAGGATATGCACACCGATCGACAGACCCATCAGGTAGGCGATCAGAATCAACCAACGATTTGCGTGGGGCTCGTCAGCGGCGTCCTCCCATTTGAGCATTGCCCACACCACCAGCGCAGTGAACATCGACGAGAGGGCGTAGACCTCACCCTCAACTGCCGAGAACCAAAAGGTATCGGTGAAGGTATAAGCCAGCGCACCCACAGCACCCGCACCCAAAATTGCCCACATCGAGCCTTCGGTCAGCTCGCGACCACCCGATGTGTAGATTCGACGCGCAAGGTGGGTGATTGTCCAAAAGAGAAACAGAATGCAGAAACCGCTCGCCACCGACGACATCACGTTGACCATTGCGGCTAACGATGCGGTCGAGGGGGCAAAGAGCATAAACAGACGCGCCAACATCATAAAGAGCGGAGCACCGGGAGGGTGTCCCACTTCGAGTTTGTAAGATGTTGCGATAAACTCGGCGCAATCCCAGAGGCTCGCGGTCGGCTCCATCGTCAACAGGTAGACTATCGTTGCGATGGCAAAGACGATCCAGCCCACTAAATTGTTGAGTTTCTTGAAGTTATTCATATTTTGATAATCTATTCGCGTGATTCCAATCGACAAATGTACTAAAATAACGCCGAACTTCAATTTATGTTGCCTAAAATTCAACAATTTAAGGGTGATTTTTTCTGTTCGCGCACATTGCGGGCGAAATCTTTGATTTCGTCAGGTGCGTCATCATTGGCGGGTCGGCTTTCAGTCGAGCCCCCCACCCGCCAATGATGAAGATTCAAAAAGCAAAATTCAAAATTAGATTCGTCACGTACACCCTGAATAACGACACGCGATTTCTGCGGAAATCGTCAAGTTCTGTGGCTCGCCTTCGGCGCCCGCCCCAGCCACAGAACTTGGACTGCAACTCAAACTCCCAGCACTCCGCTCCTACTACACTACACACGTTGTTGCCCCGCCACTTTTGCCCCTTGCGTGCGTCGCCACTCTTCTCTCCACCACCTCGTACCCTCCTGCGCCCTCCTTCCTTCCTCCTTCCTCCTTCCTCCTTCCTCCTCGCTCGCCTGCACCCTCTCTATCTCCGCCAACTGCGCTCTCCTTTTCTACGCCAACTGCGCTCTGTGGTTTTTTTGAAACAAATTTTTGTTTCTGTTTTCTAAGAGAGAGGTGATCCCGCCACGTAAGAAATGGGGGGGGAGTGCGTGGCGTTCTCAAAGAGAAATCGATCAAACCCCTCAAAAAGAGATAAATCACACGTTTTTTAAACGTGTCAAGTTCTGTGGCTCGCCTTCGGCGACCGCCCCAGCCACAGAACTTGGATAAATACGAAAAAGCCGCGCCCAAACGAGCGCGGCTTAATTGTGAATTATCTAAATCCCGAACAGACGCTCGATAGCTCCGCTCGCGGTCATCTCCGCCGAGGGTTGGTGAAGCAGCGTCGGGGTGTCAATCAGCGCGATCGAATCGCACATCTTTGTAGCGATATCGAGCTCGTGCGTAGAGAAGATTATCGCCTTCTGCTCGTCGTGCGCCAAGCGTTGCAACAAGCGGCAAAGTTCGTAGCGATTGGGCATATCGAGGAACGCCGTCGGTTCGTCCAACAAGATCACAGGAGTCTGCTGCGCCAATGCTCGCGCAATCATAACTCGCTGACACTCACCATCGGACATTCGATCCATCGTTTTGTGAGCGAAGTCCGACATTCCGACCTTAGCCAGCGCGTCGGCTACAATCTCACGATCGACCGCCTGCAAACGTCCGATCCAATTCGTATAGGGCGCACGTCCCAAAGCCACCAGATCCTCGCACGGCAGATTGGCGATACGCACCTTATCGGTTGCCACAAATGCCACGCGACGTGCCGCCTCCGCCCCATCGAGCGCAGCAATCGGTGTCCCGCCGATCGTTATCGCACCCGCCTGCAACGGTTCCAAACCCGCCAATGCTCGCAGCAGGGTACTCTTGCCCGCGCCATTGCGACCAATGAGTGCCGTCAGCGTTCCCGCCTCAAAGCGAGTTGTAACCCCTTCGAGCAGGCGTCGAGCACCATAGCCGAGCGTTATGTTTTCGAGGCGTATCATCGTTAGAAAAGGCTCTTTTTACGTACAACAACCAGCACCACGATCGGAATACCGAGCAATGCCGTAACGGTATTTACGGGGAATCCCAACTGCTTAGAAATCAGGTCACAAAGCAGCAGCACCACCGCGCCAATCAACATCGACGCAGGCATCAGTGTGCGGTGATCCGCCGACGCGAACACCATTCGCGCCACGTGCGGAACAGCCAAGCCGATGAATCCGATCGGACCGCAAAAAGCGGTCACCGTACCCGCCAGCAGCACCGTTGCCGAGAGTATCAGCACCCTCGATCGACGCACATTAAGTCCCATAGTTCGGGCATAATTTTCGCCCAAAAGCAGCAGATTAAGCGATTTGATTGCCGCCACCGACAGCACCAAACCCACCACCACAACGGGCAACATCAACCACAATTCGCGTCCCGTGACGTCGCCCAGCGAGCCCATTGTCCACACCACAAATGCTTTCAATGCTGCCTCATTACTCAGATATTGAAGTATTTGCACCACCGAATCGACTGCCGACGAGAACATCATTCCCAAGATCAGAATGACCATAATATCTTTGATTCGACGGCTCACCGCGAGCACCATAGCCAAGATTGCAGCCGAGCCGATCCACGCTGCACCCGCCAGTCCGACGGTCTGCATCATCGAACCGCCCGCCACGCCCAACAGCGGCGCACCCAACAGAAACAGTGCAACGCCCAAACTCGCACCCGACGACACACCCAACACATAGGGTCCCGCCAACGGATTGCGGAAGAGCGTCTGCATTGCCAAGCCACTTGCCGCCAATGCCGCACCCGCCGCAACTGCCACAATTGCCTTTGTCAGTCGGATTTTGAGCACGATATCGCGCACCACCCCATCGACCTCACCACCCGTCAGCGACGCCCACACATCGCGCAGTGCGATGTCGGTCGATCCCAAAGTCAAATCGGTCAGGAACAACGCCACACACGCTACCGCCAATACAGTGAACAACAATCGGTTACGGGTCATAATTCGGATAGGTTATTCGATTCGTTTATAGTAAGTCAGTTCCTCGTCAATAAGGTTCAGTTCGGGGTGCAGGATCGTCACCAGATCGCTCAGCACAACATCGGGGTTGACCACCGCCGACTCCCAAAAATCGCTACCGCCCTTCGCGGTCGTGCGTCGGTCCGCCGAGTAAACACGCCCCTCGCGCACCGCCTTCGCCCCGACAAACCGAGGATTATCGCGGCGCAGAGCCTCCAACGTCGCATACTGCCCCACATTGATCCAATAGTCCGCCTCGCGCGTCAGCACGTATGCCTGCTCCAAGTCGATAGGTTGCGAAGTGGTGCTGTGGTTGCCATCATAGATGTATCGACCACCTGCATCTTCCACCAGCTGAACAACATAGCTACGCGACGAAGGCATATACCACGTATCGCGATAGGGGGTGTTGAACATCACCGTCGGGCATTCAGCAGCACTCGCAGCAACCTGCTCACGCAGCGCGTTATAACGCTCCGCAATGCCCGCAAAGAGCTCCTCGCCACGCTCGCGCACACCAAGGACCTCAGCCACCACGACCGTCCATTCTGCCTTAGCCAACGGCGACTCCTCGACGTAATCGCCTAAGTATAAATAAGGTATATTCAATTCGTCGAGTTTCGCATTTGCCACTCCATTCTCGCCCGCCACGCCATAGATCAGCACCACGTCGGGTTGCAGGGTCAGCAGCAGTTCGAAATTGATATCCGAGTCGTGTCCCACATCGCGCACGCGACCCTCAGCCGCCGCCTCGCGCACACGCGCATTATAGATAAAGTCAATGCCCGACACTCCGACCACACGCTCCGTACAATCGAGTGCATCGATCATCGCCACGTAGGTCGATGACATACAGACCACTCGCTCTGCCGCACCCTCAATCACCTGTCCATCAAACCCTTCGGGAGCACGTTCGCCCTCGCGCGAGATGAACAGACGTCGCTCGACACCCTCGGCACCCTGCCACGGATTGCGCACCGTGATGAGCGTACTTGCCGCGCCCTCGGCTCCGCTGATATCGAATCCCGTAGCATATTCAGGCTCATAGACCGCCGTCGCAAACTCCTCCAACGAGCGCGTAGGCTCCCCCGCGCACGCCACAAAAGCAAGCGCACACAGCATAACTACGATTCGTGAAAGGGCTTTCATAATGGGTCAGCGTTGATTGACGATAGGTTACTGGCTGATCTCAACCAACTGCTCGCGGTAAGCTGCCAAAATGCGCGACTTCGAGATAAAGCCCAGATAGTGGTTCTGCTTATCGACCACGGGCAACATCCACGTCTTGTTATCCTCGAACTTCTCCAACACACTCTGCATCTGCTCCTGAGGCAGAATCTTGTCAGGCGGCTGGATCATATAGTGAGTAATCGGGGTCGAATATTTATCGCGGTCGAACATATCGGCACGCAGGTCGTCCAACTGCACCACGCCCAACAGATCGTCGTCATCATCGACCACGGGGAAGATATTGCGGTGAGCCTTCGAGATGATCTTCACGATGTCGCCCAGCGTGAACGACTCGTCAATACGCAGGAAGTCGGTCTCCATCAATCGGTCGATATGCAGGAAGACCAGCACCGATTGATCCTTATTGTGTGTCAGCAACTCGCCACGCTCGCGCAGCTGCTTGGTATAGATCGAGTCGGGATTGAGATAGTAGTCCAACGCGAACGAGATCGACGCCGTAATCATCAGCGGGATAAAGAGTTCGTAACCGTTCGACAGCTCGGCGATAAGGAAGATCGAGGTCAGCGGTGCATTCATCACGCCCGCCATCACGCCCGCCATACCGACCAGCGTGAACGACACGATCGAGAGTTGCATATCGACACCCAACCAGCGGAAAATCATATTGAAAACCAACGCCGTCAGTGCACCAATGAACGAGCCGACAAACAGCGACGGTGCGAACGTACCACCCACACCACCTGCCGAGTTGGTTGCAGCCATAGCCACCACCTTGAATAGCATTGTTGCCACCACGAACAGGATCACAACCCACTCGATCGAGCTGAAACGGAAGAACAACGAATTGTCGAACAGCGAGTGTGTTTCGCCCCTCATCAGTGCCGTCATCGCCTCGTAACCCTCGCCATAGAGCGGCGGGAAGATGAAGATCAACACACCAATCAGCACGCCACCCACAGCCCACTTCTTATATTGCGAATCGAAGCGGCGGAAGAAGCGACCCACTGCCGTATTGACCGACGTAAAGTAGAACGACATCAATCCGCACAGCACGCCCAGAACGATAAACATCGGGATCTGCGCCAACTCGAATTTATCTGTTACCGAAAGGGTTACGGGCAGTATCGGGTCGAAACCGCGCAGTGTCAGTGCCAGCGTCGTAGCCGACAGCGAGGCGATCAGCAACGGCGTCACCGAGCCAATCGTAATGTCCAACATCAGAATCTCCAACACGAATACCACACCCGTAATCGGAGCTTTGAAGATCGCCGCCAGTGCCGCACCCGCACCGCAACAGAGCAGCAGGGTTACGTTCTTATAGTTCAGACGCGCCAGCTTACCGATATTCGAGCCGATAGCCGCACCCGTCAGCACAATCGGGGCCTCAGGTCCTACCGAACCACCAAATCCGATAGTCGTAGCACCTCCCACCACCGAGGTCCAGCAGTTGTGACCACGGATACGCGAATTGGTGCGCGACATAGCGTAGAGCACGCGCGTAACACGCTCCGAGATATTATCCTTGACCACATACTTGACGAACAGCGTCGCAAGAATAATACCCACTGCCGGATAGATCAGATAGAGGAACTGCGCACGCTCGACGGGAAACCAATTGACCAATCCCTCGCGGATAAAGTGCAGCAGCACCTCGAAGATATATGTACCCATACCTGCTGCCAAACCCACCACAGCAGCCAGCACCATCATCAATTGACGGTCGGTCAAGCGGTGTGTCAGCCACAGATAGTAGTGATAAATCTTATCGTAGCGTCGTCGCGCCATAGTTCAATATTCGTTTTGTTTCGACAAAAAACTACATTTTGTGGATACCCATAATGCGGCGTACCTCGGCAACCGTTGCTGCGGCACTCGCGCGAGCCTTCTCGGCACCCTCGGCAACCACGCGGCTCAGATATGCCTCGTCGGCATAGATCTCCTTGATGCGCTCGCGGATCGGAGCTACGGTGCGGATCACGTCCTCAGCCAGCTGCTTCTTCAAGTCGCCATAGCGAATCGAGCAATCTGCATACCGTTCTTTGAAGAATTGAATGGTATCGGGATCCGAAACCGCCTTCATAATTGCAAAAATGTTTGCCACGGGCTCCGAAATAGGCGAGTTGGGCTCGGTCGGACCCGAATCGGTCACCGCCTTCATCACCTTCTTGCGAATCACCTTGTCGTCGTCCGAGAGATAGATACAGTTACCCTCGCTCTTACCCATCTTGCCGCTACCGTCCAGACCGGGGATCTTGATCAACTCCTCGCCGAAGTTGTAGGGCTGGCTCTCGGGGAAGAACTCGACGCCATAGATCGAGTTGAAACGACGAGCGTAGAGGCGGGTCAGCTCCAAGTGCTGCTCCTGATCCTTACCAACGGGCACGCGAGTTGCACGGTGCAGGAGAATATCCGACGCCATCAGCACGGGATAGCACAACAGACCTGCATTTACGTTGTTGGGGTTCTTGCGCACCTTGTCCTTGAACGATGCTGTGCGCTCCAACTCGCCCACATAGGCGTGCATCGAGAGCAACAACGACAGCTCGGCAACCTCAGGCACGTCGCTCTGAACGTAGATCGTAGCCACCTGCGGGTCAAGACCTGCGGCGAGATACTCAGCCAAGATATTGCGTACGTTACCGTGCAGCGACGTAGGGTCGGGGTGCGTGGTAAGCGCGTGGTAGTCAGCTATAAAGAAGAAGCAACGATCGGTGTGCTGCATCTTTGTGAAGTTACGAAGTGCGCCGAAGTAGTTACCCAAGTGCAACTGTCCGGTGGGGCGGATTCCGCTCAATACTGTTTCCATAATTTGGTATAGTTTTGTGTTTATATTTATCAAATTTAGCGCAAAATTAGAGAATTTATTGGGAAAATCGTAAATTTGTGGCGTATATTAATCAAAGTATTCGACTTTTAACGCGATGAAAACATATTTGCGACTACTTGGCTTTGCCAAACCGATCGAAAAATACGCCATTCCGTACTTTCTGTTCTCGATATTTTACGCCATTTTCAATACGTTCAACTTTGTGATGATCATTCCGATCGTCAGCGCGTTGTTCGACGCCGATGGCGTCAATCAGATCACCGCCATACAGAGCCTGCCACCTCTCGAATTTACGATGGATTATTTCTACGCCTTCGTGGGTCACGTGCTCTATTTGGTGCACGGAACCGAGTTCTCGCCCATCGACGTGATGGTGGTACTTGCCGTAATCATCTCGATGTCAGCGTTCATCAGCAACCTGTCGCGCTATTTGGCGCAGTGGACAATGGAGAAGTTGCGTATCCGCACGCTGCAACGTATCCGCAACTCGGTCTTTGACAATGTGATGGGTCTGCACGTGGGCTTTTTCAGCAACGAGCGCAAGGGCGACATCATCTCGAAGATCACCTCGGACGTTATGGTCGTGCAGTTCTGCATTACCAACACCTTACAGGTGGCATTCCGCGACCCGCTGCTCATCATCGGTTACCTCATCGGTATGTTGCGTATCTCGACCGACCTGAGTATCTTCGCCGTCATCTACCTGCCCATCGTGGCGGTGATCATCGGCACCATCGTCAAGCGTCTGCGCCACCCCGCCCGCAAGGGTCAGGAGAGTATGGGCGAGATGGTGAGCGTGATCGACGAATCGCTGACGGGTGTCAAAATCGTGCGTAGCTACAATGCTGTCGATTTTATGCGTTCGAAATTCCATAAGATCAACGAACAATTCTCGCGCATAACGCTCTCGATGGCTCGCAAGCAGCAGATGGCGTCACCGATGAGCGAATTTTTGGGTATTACTGCGGCAGCAGGTCTATTGATTTATGGTGGCGTGCTGGTAGTCAATGGCTCGCTGACGGGTGCAGGTTTCATCGCCTATCTGGCTATCTTCTCGCAGATTACGCGCCCCGTGCGTTCGTTTATGGACGCCTTCGCAAATATCAATCAGGGTATTGCAGCGGGTGACCGCGTATTCAGCCTGCTTGACACCCAAAGCGAGATTACCGAGGTCGAAAATGCTGCCGAGCTGAGCGAGTTTAGCGAGCAGATCGAGTTCCGCAACGTCCACTTTGCGTATGAAACCGACCGCGAGGTTATCGACGGACTAAACTTCACCATTCGCAAGGGCGAGACCGTAGCTCTGGTGGGTCCTTCGGGTGGCGGCAAATCGACCACAGCCGACCTGATTCCCCGTTTCTACGACGTGACGCAGGGCGAGATCCTGATCGACGGTCGCAACGTCAAGGAGTACACGCTCGACTCGCTCAATGCTAATATAGGTGTTGTGTCGCAGGAAACAATCCTCTTCAACGACACCATCGCCGAGAATATCCGTATGGGACGCCCCGAGGCTACCGACGCCGAGGTCGAGGCTGCGGCACGCATAGCCAATGCGCACAACTTCATCACCGAGTGCTCGGAGGGCTACGCGACCAACATCGGTGATCGCGGTATGAAACTCTCAGGCGGTCAGCGTCAGCGACTGAGCATTGCCCGCGCGGTGTTGAAAAATCCGCCGATTCTAATTCTCGACGAGGCGACATCGGCACTCGACACCGAGAGCGAGCAGTTGGTGCAGGAGGCACTCAACACTCTGCTCGAAGGTCGCACCTCGATTATCATTGCCCACCGTCTGAGCACGATCCACAATGCCGACCGCATTTTGGTTATCGACCACGGTCGCATTGCCGAGCAGGGCACCCACACCGAGCTGATGGCAGCAGATGGCATCTACGCCAAGCTGATTGCAATGCAGCAGTTGGCGTAACGGAGCGGCTGTTTCGGGGCGGTCGCAGGGCGGTTTTCGGGCATTTTCGGGACGAAAAACGAGAAAATTTGCATTTTTTTTGATTTTTTTGCTCGAAAAATTTGCAGATATGAAATTTTGCCTTACCTTTGCACCGCATTTGAGAGATAAACGCTCCGCAATGCAAAGTTCTAATAAGGGAGTTTAGCTCAGCTGGTTCAGAGCATCTGCCTTACAAGCAGAGGGTCGGCGGTTCGAATCCGTCAACTCCCACTACAAAAAACGGTTGTGAATCTCACAACCGTTTTTTTTATTTACTATCTGTGTCTGCTAATCAAACGACTCAGCACTTCAATATTGCGCACCGTCAAGTCGGGTTGGGGATCAGCCGCGCGTGCCACATCGAGCGTCGTCTCGCCTGAGAGCACCAGCACACCAAACGCCCCCGCATTGTGAGCCATCGCCACATCGGTATAGATTCGATCGCCCACCATCGCAATCTCATCGGCTTGCAGACCGTGACGCGCCATAATTCCACTCAACATATTGGGATCGGGTTTACCGAGCGTGATGTCGGGCGTGCGACCCGTCGCGTGTTCGATACACTTGCAGATCGAACCACAATCGACCAAAACGGTCGGTTGGTCGGTCGGACAGACACGGTCGGGGTTGGTGGCGATGTAGGGCACACCCTGCGACACCCACCACGCCGCACGACACAGACGCGCATAGTCGAGCGTCATATCGAAAGCCACCACAACCACATCGGGCACGTCCTCAGCTGAGTCCTCAGTCGGGCGAAATCCCGCCGCAACGAACTCCTCGACCATACTCGGCGTACCCAACAGGTAGAGGTTGCGAGCCTCAGGATAGTGCGTACGGATATAGTCCACCGTCGCCACTGCTGTCGTATACATCTGCTCGCGCTCGACCTCGATACCCATTCCTGCGAGCTTAGCAAGATAGGCATCTATGCTGCGCGAAGGATTATTGGTCAGAAACGAGTAGCCCACACCATTATCGCGCAACGACTGCAAAGTCGCTATCGTGAACGGAAAGAGCGTCGAGCCCATATAGATCGTGCCGTCCATATCGAATGCCACGTGGCGAATACGGTGCAGACGCTCACGCAGCTCTTCGTCGGTGTATGGCGAGCTGAATTGATCGAAGTTTGTCATCGTTTATTCCTCCTCATATTTAATCTCCTTGGCGCGTTCGTAACCGTCGCGCGGAGCTTTCCACATCGTTGCAAAGACGATGGCTCCCAGCGCACCCACCGCCACAATCACATAGAATACCGTATTCCAGCCATAGGCGTCAGCCAGCAGACCCACACCTAACGCCGAGAAGAACGACCCGACGTAACCGAACACACCCGCCACGCCATTAGCCGTTGCCGAGCCCTCTTTGGTCGCTTGGTTTGCGGCAGCGATACCAATCAGAGCCTGAGGACCATAGATAAAGAATCCACCCATTGCCAGCACAAAGATTGACAGCACGGGCGGCATCTGCGGGAACGCCACAAAGATGACCATAAACACCGTTGCCATAACCATACAAACCAGACACATATGGTGTGCCTTGCTCTTGAAGATCTTATCCGTAGCCCAGCCCGCGAAGATCGTTCCAATGATTGCGAAGATCTCGAACACAGCCACGCTCCACGCCGCACTGACGATACTCATTCCGCGGCTCTCGGTGAGGAACTTCGGACCCCAATCGAGGATACCCATTCGCATAATGTAGACAAATACGTTGGCTATACAGAGCGCCCAAACCCAGCGATTCTTGAAGACCATATGCGCGAGGAACTTCTTGCGACCGTGCTTATCCATTGACGCCTGCTCGCTACGTGTATCGGTGTCGGGCAGTTCGGGCAGACCCACCGACGAGGGTGTATCGCGCAGACCCACAAACAGCCACACCGCACCCAACACCGCAATGCCCGCAGGGATCCAGAAGCACCACTTCCACGCGCCATAGTGCGCGGCATATTCGAGCACACGTTTCATTCCCTCGGCGTCATCGGTCGCCACACCCATATTCTCCGCCATACGTGCCACAACCTCGGCATTGGCACTCAGATCCTGCCCCAAATGCCCCATAATGTAGCCGCAAACAACCACTGCCGCCGCTGCACCGATCGAGTGCGAGGTGTTCCAAATCGACATTTTGGTTGCCAGCTCCGAGGGGTGAATCCAATGGGGCAACATACGTGCGCAGGGAGGATAGCCCAAACCCTGAAAATATTGGTTCAAGATGATCGTAATACCCATCAGCAGAATCAACATATTGACCACCTGCGGACCCTCTGCCACGCCCGTGATTGCGTAGCTCAGGTCGTAGCCGCAGCCGAACGCCACATTTGCCGCCGCACACAACAGCAGACCGATCGCCATCACCGCGCGAGTGCTGATTTTGTCTACCACAAAACCATTGACAAAGCGCGAAAGACCGTAAACCAGCGAACCGATACCGATTACGATACCGAAACTCGTATTCGAAATGCCATACTCGGCAGTCAGACCGGGCATTGCCAACGAAAAGTTTTTGCGCACGAAATAGTAGACAGCATAGCCCACCATCGACACGATAATGGTGCGTAATTGCCAATGTTTGAATCGCTTAGCTGTTGCGGCGTCCATTGCGCCATAGATCGATTTTTCGCTCATAAATTATGGGTAGTTTTCGTTTTCACACTCAGGTTGCTCCTTGCGGATAGATACAAAGGTAGCAAATTGTTGCTAAAATCAAAAATCTCGCACCCCCGAATAATCTTTAAGGCACAATCTTAGCATTGGATTTTTTTTGTATATTTGCATTGAAACTAACTTAGAATTGCAACCTATGAAACGTATTACGATAGCTGTCGATTCGTTCAAGGGGTCGCTCTCCTCGCGCGAGGTGGCTGACGCCTTCGAGGCTGGGTGGCGCGAGCGAATCCCCGCGTGCGAGGTGCGCAAAGTATCAATCGCCGACGGTGGCGAGGGTACGGTCGACGCGCTGGTCGAGACACTCAATGGCGAGCTGGTCGAGGCGCGTGTTGCCGATCCGCTCGGACGCCCGATTATGGCTCGCTATGGCGTAATTGACAGCGGTCGCACGGCTGTAATGGAGATGTCGGCAGCAAGCGGTCTGCCACTGATCGCCCCTGAGGAGCGCAACCCACTGCTCACCTCGACCTACGGCACGGGCGAGATGATTGCCCACGCAATGGATCGCGGCTGTCGCAAATTCCTTGTAGGCATTGGAGGCAGCGCAACCAACGACGGCGGTACGGGTATGTTACGCGCGTTGGGATTCCGATTCCTCGACAGCGAGGGTGGCGAACTTGTTGGTGGTGGCGAGATCTTGGAACGGATCACCTCGATCGACTCTTCGACTGCACGTAAAGAGCTGAGCGAGTGCGAGTTTATCGTTGCGTGCGACGTCACCAATCCACTCTACGGCAAGGAGGGTGCAGCATACGTCTTTGCTCCCCAAAAGGGTGCCGACGCCGCGATGGTCGAACGTCTGGATCAAGGTTTGCGCAGCTACGCCCGCGCCATCGAGCGTTTCAATGGCGTGCAGGTCGACACGATAGCCGGTGCAGGTGCTGCGGGAGGTCTTGGCGGAGGTTTCAAAGCTCTGCTCGGAGCGCGTTTGGAGCGCGGTATTGATATGGTACTCAACGCAATGCAATTCGATCAGATCATCGCGGGCAGCGACCTCGTTATTACGGGCGAGGGTCGTATTGACCGCCAAACAACAATGGGCAAAGCTCCGAGTGGCGTTCTGCGTGCGGTGCAGGCACAGGGGATTCCCGTCGTTGCGATCGGTGGCGCGGTGCAGCCTTGCAAGGAGCTCAGCGAGAGCGGTTTTGCGGCGGTGCTACCCATTGTGGCGGGACCCGTTGCGCTCGAAGTGGCTATGCAGCGTGAGGTCGCAATCGAGAACGTGCGTCGCACAGCCACACAAATAGCCGGATTACTAACACTTCAAAAAACTGAATAACAATGAATAGTGCAATTGGAGCAATCATTGGACTCGTGGTCGCCATCGTGCTGATTATCCGCAAGTTCTCACCCGTATATAGTCTTCTGTTGGGCGCGATCGTCGGCGGTCTGCTCGGCGGTATGGGGCTCGACGGAACGGTCGCAAATATGATCACAGGCGTCAAGGACATCACCCCCGCCATCGTGCGAATCATCGCGGCAGGTGTGCTGTCGGGCGTGCTGATCAAAACGGGCGCGGCGGCATCAATCTCGCACGCCATTGTCAATCGACTCGGCTCGCGCCACGTCTTTTTGGCGTTGGCTCTCTCGACGATGTTGCTGACTGCCGTTGGTGTATTTATCGACGTGGCGGTGATCACCGTTGCTCCGATCGCAATCATCATTGCCGACCGTATGGGCGTGGCTAAGTTCCCGATGTTGCTGGCAATGGTTGGCGGCGGCAAGTGCGGCAACATCATCTCGCCCAACCCCAACACGATCATCGCTGCCGAGAACTTCGATGCACCCCTTTCGTCGGTTATGGCGGCAAATATTATCCCCGCCGTAATTGGCTTGTTCGCAACGGTTTACGTCATCATTCCTCTGATGTCGAAACGATATACTAACCCCATTGCCGAGAGCACAAACCTCAACACAAACGACCAATCGCTGCCCTCGTTCTGGGCGTCGATCGCAGGTCCGTTAGTGGTTATCGCGCTGCTGGCAATGCGTCCGTTGGTAGGCATAGCTATCGACCCGCTGATCGCTCTCCCCGTTGGTGGCGTCGTCGGAATCTGCGCCACACGTCAGTGGAGCCGCACCGCCGAGAGCATTAGCTACGGCTTGGAGAAGATGTCGGTTGTAGCCGTTCTGCTGGTTGCTACGGGCGCAATCGCGGGCATTATCAAAGCTTCGTCGCTGACCGACGCGCTGATCTCGGTACTCGGTCAGGGCGAAGGTGCGAAGTTGCTGTTGGCACCCCTCGCAGGTGCTATTATGTCTGCCGCAACCGCCTCAACCACAGCAGGTGCGACCATCGCCTCGGCATCGTTCGCACCGACAATCTTGGCGTCGGGAATCTCGGCGGTATGGGGTGCTGCGCTGGTCAATGTCGGCGCGACGGTGCTCGACCACCTGCCCCACGGATCGTTCTTCCACGCTACGGGCGGTGCTGTCGAGATGAACATCAAGGAGCGTCTGCGCCTGATCCCCTACGAGTCGGCGGTTGGTCTGGTGCTGACCATCTGCTCGGTGGCTACCTATTTAATAATAGGATAAAGAGGTTTCACGATTCACAATTGATTTCTTTCAAAAATTAAATAACGACAGAGATGGCAGTTTTCGGAAAAACTGCCCAAGTTCGGGGGCTCGCCCTACGGGCGACCGCCCCAGCCCCCGAACTTGGACTACCTCTGTAAATATCCTCAAACTTATGTCTACCAATCAATTAGAGCGCATTCGCACGATGGAGCAAAGGCTCGATGCGATCACAGAGGCAACAACCTCTCTGTCCAAAGCCCTCGATCAATATATCGCCATACAGAGCGATATCGAGGCTCTCGACCGCTACTATGGGAGCGACGAGTGGCGAGGTGACTACGATGATGACTCGGCGGGTCGCCTGCCCCACGATTTGAAGCGCGGAGTACTCTCGGAGGACGGTGCGTGGAACGCCCTTGCCGACGTTCGTGAACTCGATAAACGATTAGCCGAGGTTGCAAAAATCATCAACCAAAAGTAGCCTCTCGCACACGATCCGCGAGCCAATCACTCACTAACATTCAACCATATCGCAACCAAATGTCGCAAATATTGGTCTTTTGGTCTAAAATTTGCACTTTTATAGTTCTATGTGTTGCAAAGTACCAAATTTTATTCATATATTTGCAGTACGAAATAAAACAACTCTATCGAAAACACGATGAAAAAATTTATAAAGTATTTTTTCATAACTATACTAACCACGATCTGCCTATTAGCGACGGTGGTTACTCTCTCTGTAACCGTTTTCAAAGAGGAGTTAGTGGATTTTCTCTCAAAAGCGGAACAACAAGAGCAACCCAAACATTTCGTTTCGGAGATTCCCGTTGAGCCTGCGCAGTTTGCCGAGGATTTCGAGAGTATCCATCAGCAGGTCGTGGAGCACTGCTCGCTCTACAAGCAGAAGGGCTACGACATCGACTCGCTCTACACAGTGTTTGCCGACCGCATCGGGCGCAACGTACAGACCAAAACGGATTATGCGCTGATGGTTTGTGAGTATTTCGCTGCACTCAACATCGGGCACGCTTGGACGACGATTTATGCCTATTCGGCAGGACAGCGCGTGGAGGTTATCGAGGATCGGTTGTTCCTCAGCGAGCCGAACGACTATCTGGCAAGTTGCGGTTTTTGCGACAAAGACGAGATCGTCGGGATCAATCAGATGACGACGGACGAGTATGTGAACCGCCTGAAAAAGTATCTCCCAGCATCGACCGAAGCGGCTCGAATGTACAACACACGCCGATGGGTACTGATCGACTCGTTCGCTGATTCGACACTCATTTGCGATGTACTGCGCAATGGCGAGCGACTGAGCATCGAAGTACCGTTGAAGAGAAAAGGTGATATCAAGCAACAGCAACCTGATTTGGCAGCAACCAGCAAGACGCTAAACGACTCGGTGGGATATATCAACATCACGTCGATGATGGGCAATGTGGTGGAGGATTTCAAGCAGGCATACGAGCAAGTGGGTGATCTTCCATATTTGATTGTCGATGTGCGCAATAATGGTGGTGGCAATAGCGGCAACGGTCGACAGATTGCCGAATATCTGCTCTGCAAGGAGCAGGCTCATTGTGTGGGCGGACAAATTACTCCTCAACCCAATGCTTATCAAGGCGAGTTGTTCCTACTGACAAGCCCCTACACTTTCTCGGCTGCCGAGAGTTTCACACTTGACCTCAAAGAGAGCGGGCTTACAACATTGGTAGGCGAGCCGACGGGTGGCGACACTGGTTGCCGACCAGAAACATTTACATCAAAATATGGTATTTGTTTTCGAATCCCGACGCGCGAGCCGCACCTCTCGCCAAAAGGTTTCCCGATGGAGGGCGTAGGTATTGAGCCACATATTTTGGTTAAGCAGACGGTCAATGATTACTTTGCCGAAAAAGATACCGTAATTGAATATGTACTGACAAAGTTAATTAAGAACTAAAAAAACAATAACACTACAACATAAAACAATGAAAGAGACTATCAATGTAAACATCGGTTCGCAGTCGTTTACGCTCGACTACGACGCTTACCAGACCCTGCGCACCTATTTGGAGGACGTCGAGGCTCGTTTGGGCGCAGACGACAAAGAGGTGATGACCGACATCGAGAACCGCATTGCCGAGATCTTCCGCGAGAAGACTCCCTCGCCGATGATGGTCGTGACGCTCGCAACCGTACGCACCGCAATGGCGCAGATGGGACGCCCCGAAGAGTTCGGTGAGCGTCGCGTGCGCGAAGATCTCTACGACGAAAACCCCCAGCGCATTTTCCGTCGTCCGTTGCGCGATCGCGCGATCGGTGGCGTCTGCGCAGGTGTGGCTCGCTACTTCAATGTCGATACGGCAGCAATCCGTTTGGTTACCTTCCTGCTGATATTCTTTGGTGGTATGAGTCTTTGGGTCTATATCATTCTGTGGATCGTAATGCCCTCGGACGAGGCAGTCGCTAACTTCAAAAAATAGAAACCGACTATGGAGAACAACAACTCAAATCGCCGTTTGCAGCGCACCTATCCCCGCGTGCTGGCGGGCGTATGCGCAGGCGTCGCCGAGTATTTCGGTTTGGACACAACGTTGGTACGCGCAATCACTGCGTTACTGCTGATTATGGGTGGCGTCAGCCTGTGGGTCTACATCATTCTGTGGATCATAATGCCCTCGGCACCTAAGCGCGTGGTGGCTCACCGCGACCCCAAACAACTTGAATAATAATCTCTTAAACCGATAAAGTGCTATGAACGCAGATAACGTAAAGGCGCAAATGCGCAAAGGCATTTTGGAGTATTGTATCCTCTCGATTCTCTCGCGCGAGGATTCGTATGCTCCCAAGATCATCGCCGAGCTGAAAGCTGCGCAGATGATCGTGGTCGAGGGTACGCTCTACCCTATTCTGACCCGTCAGAAGAATCAAGGTCTGCTGACCTACCGTTGGGAGGAGTCGCCACAGGGTCCCCCGCGCAAATACTACTCGCTCTCGGCTGAGGGTCGTCGCACGCTCGCTCAGTTAGACGAGTCGTGGGAGGAGCTTGTCGAGCAGGTTCGTGCAATTCGCTACGGCAAAACGGAGAGTAATATCACCGATGTTGAACCCATTGAATAGCCCACGGAGTTATGAAAGAGAGCAAGAAAGTTAGCATTTCGGGCGTTGGTTTTGTCTTTGACATCGACGCCTACGAGGTTTTGGCTGCATACTTGGACAACCTCAACGAGACTTATAAAGATACGGACGATGGCGAAGAGATCGTAGCCGACATCGAGGCACGCATTGCCGAGTTGATCCTCAGCCGTCAGAGCAATATGACCGTCGTGTCGTTGCCGCTCATCCGCTCGATCATCGACCAGATGGGCTCGCCCGAAGCGATCGAGGAGGAGAGCAACGAGGGCGAACCGAAGGCCAAAGAGCCCACGCCGCGTATCCCGCGCCGCCTGTATCGCAACCCCGAGAGCGCGAAGCTGGGTGGTGTCTGCTCGGGTATCGGCACATTCTTCGACATCGACCCCGTGTGGGTGCGTTTGGCGATGTTTGCACCGATCGTAGGTATTGTTCTATTCGAAAGCTTCGATTGGGACAACCTCCGCGACTTCTGCGGATCGCTGTTCGGAATCTTCATTTTGGGCTATTTTGTGATGTGGTTTGCCATTCCGTTGGCTAAAAGCGCACGCCAAAAACTCGAAATGACGGGCGAAAAGATCAATGCCCAGACCATCTCGTCGAAGACCCGCGCACAAGCCGAGGCTCACGAGGCGGTATCGAACGACGAACGTAGCCAATCGCTGTTGGCTGACATATTCTACGTGATCGGTCGCATCATTCTCTTCTGTTTCAAGGCTATGGCATTGCTCACTTTGGCGGGCATTTTGGCGGGCGTAATCGGCTGTGTAGTAGGGCTGTTCGGATTTTTGTTCGTAGCTCCTGAGAGCGAATACGAGCTGTTCAGTTCGTTCACAACCTACATCGGCTCAGGAGCAGTCATCACGCTCGTAGCGTCGGCTATTGTTGGCGTTTTGCTACCGTTGGTGCTACTGGCTTACCTGCTGTCGGGATTTGTCTTTGGTCATAAAATCAATCGCACCTTCTCCTATATCGTCGGTGGCGTGTGGATCGTTGCGTTGGTGCTCTTCTTCGCAACCGCATTCAGCAACCACGAGCAGATCCGCAAAGGCATCAAGGAGGCAGATATGCGCGAGCGAGTGGAACGCAACCTCCGCCAATGGAACGTGAACGAGCGTTTCCTCAATTCGATCGACCTGAATGACGTGACCGTCAAGCTCTATAACCACACCTACAACGTCGATCCCGATGGCGAAAATGTGATCGAGATCGGTCACGATCAGCTCTATATCTCGATTCCAGAGCAGAATTTGAAGATCGACATCGACAACCGCGCAAAGGAGACCCCGACACTCGAAGAGAGTGCCGACGAGGTGATCAAGGCGGCGGGAGCGGTGGTTGAGAGTGCAGGTCGCGCGATTGTCAAGGGCTCGGAGGCTGAGGTTGAGGCGGCAGCAGCCGATCTGGCTAAGGCGGTTATCGAGGTAACCAAAGCAGGACTCGACTCGGCAAGCGTTGTGCTCAACGAAGCTACAAAGGCTGTCGATGACGCTCACGACGAGATTGTGAAGGCTGCGGAGTAAGGATTTTCACAATTATTTAGTGAATTTTCGCATAATTAGGTCGCGTTCCGAGAGGGGCGCGACTTTTTTGTTTGCAGATGTGCACATATAACGTGCCTTCCACCCGCCAATGGTAAGACTAAAACAAGAACAAAGACCAATTTTGAATCTTGCTTTTTTGAATTTTGAATCGAATTATTCGTATATTTGCACTATTAATGATAGGTGTGCCCGCGTGCATACCTCACAAAACAGAAGACTATGGCAGAGATCAAATGTATCGGTATTCTGACCTCGGGCGGCGACGCTCCTGCGATGAATGCAGCTATACGCGCCGTGACGCGCGCAGCAATCTATAACGGTTTCACAGTCAAGGGCATTATGCGCGGTTATCGCGGTCTGATCACCGGCGAGATCATTCCCTTCAAGACTCAGAACGTCAGCAACATCGTTCAGCAGGGCGGTACGATCCTCAAAACGGCTCGCTGCAAGGAGTTCCAGACCCCCGAAGGTCGTCAGGTGGCGTACGACACAATGCGCCGCGAAGGCATTGACGCGCTGGTAGTTATCGGTGGCGACGGCTCGCTGACGGGTGCGCGTGTCTTTGCGTCGGAGTTTGATGTGCCCATTGTGGGTCTGCCCGGCACGATCGACAACGATCTCTACGGTACCGACACCACGATCGGCTACGACACGGCTCTCAATACTATTATGGACGCAGTGGATAAGTTGCGCGATACCGCCTCGTCGCACGAGCGTCTGTTTCTGGTCGAGGTGATGGGTCGCAATGCGGGTTTCCTCGCGCTGAATGGTGCTATTGCGTCGGGTGCCGAGGCGGCAATCATTCCCGAAATTATGACCGAGACCGACCAGCTGGGTGAGTTGATCGGCAACGGTTTCCGCAAGAGCAAGAACTCGTCGATCGTGTTGGTTGCCGAGAGCGAACTGACAGGCGGTGCGATGGGTGTTGCGGAGCGAATCAAAAAGGAGTATCCGCAGTACGACACCCGTGTGACGATCCTCGGACATATTCAGCGTGGCGGCTCACCGACGGCAAGCGACCGTATCATCGCAAGTCGTATGGGCGAGGCGGCGATCAACGCACTGATGGAGGGTCAGCGCAACGTGATGATCGGTGTGCAGAACGACGAGTTGGTCTACATTCCCTTCACGAAGGCGATCCGCAAGGACAAGCCGATCAACCGCGACCTGCTCAATACGTTGAAAATTCTTTCGATCTAATAATCAATAAAATAGAACCCAATTATGAAGAAAGTTATCGGCATTGGAAATGCCCTGACGGATATGCTAGTGAACCTGCGTTCGGACGAGGTTCTCGAAAAATTCGATCTGCCGCGTGGCAGTATGAGCCTCGTTAATTCGGAGCAGCAGAAGGAGATCTCGAAGTCGGTTTCGGGACTCCCCTACACCCTCTCGCTCGGTGGTTCGGCCGACAATACGATTCGTGCAATGGCTCGTCTCGGTTGCAAGGTTGGTTTCATCGGTAAGGTGGGACGCGACTCGACAGGCGATTTCTTCGAATCGGCATTGGATAATCTTGGTATTCAGCCCTTCATTATGCGTGGCGAGGAGCGTTCGGGTAAGTGCGTGTCGTTGGTTTCGCCCGATGGCGAGCGCACGCTGGTGACCCACTTGGGTGCTGCGGTCGAGATGAAGGAAGAGGATCTGAAACCCGAAATCTTTGATGGCTACGACTGCCTCTATGTCGAGGGTTATTTGGTTCAGGATCACAACCTTATCCGCGGCGCAATCCGTATGGCTAAGAATCTGGGGTTGAAGGTAGCAATCGACTTGGCGAGCTTCAACGTCGTGGAGGAGAACCTCGATTTTCTGCGCGAGGTGATCAGCGAGTATGTCGATATCGTATTTGCTAACGAGGACGAGGCTCGCGCATTTTCGGGCGAGGAGGAGCCCGTCAATGCTCTGCAATATATCTCGACGATGTGCGACCTTGTGATCGTAAAAATCGGTATGCGCGGTGCGCTGATCAAGCAGGGCAACGAGGTGTCGCACGTGGGCATTATGGCGGCAGCTAAGCGCGTCGACACGACGGGTGCAGGCGACTTCTATGCTGCTGGTTTTATGGCAGGTATGTGCGAGGGTCTGTCGTTGCGTCAGTGCGGCACGATCGGAGCAATCACCGCAGGTAAGGTGATCGAGATCGTCGGTACAACCCCGACTGAGGAGGCTTGGGACGACGTTGCTCGATTGGTTAAGCGCGTAAAGGCAGGCAAATTGCTCTTCTAAACAGCGACAACACACACTCAAAGGGCAGGAGCAATCCGACGTGAAGCGGGAGGCGACTGCCCCTTTTTCGACTTGACTGCCCCTTTTTCGACTTGACGATGCAGAACGACGATCGCATAACACGCCTCAAAGAGCAGGTGGCGGCACTGCCACTCGACCCGGGAGTCTATCAATATTTGGACAAATCGGGCACGGTGATCTATGTCGGCAAGGCAAAGAGCCTGCGTCGTCGCGTTGCGTCCTATTTCGTTGAGAGTAAGGAACATTCGGCAAAAGTTCGTGCGTTGGTGCGTCAGATTGCCGACATCAAACATATTGTCGTGGGGAGCGAGAGCGACGCGCTGCTATTGGAAAATTCGCTGATCAAAACGCTCCAACCGCGCTACAACATTCTGCTCAAAGACGACAAAACCTATCCGTGGATTGTCATTCGCAACGAGCCTTTTCCACGAGTCGAATCGACGCGCCGCGTGGTACGTGACGGCTCGCAATATTTCGGTCCGTATGCCTCGATCTCGATGCAACGCTCTGTGTTAGAGTTCATTCGCGAGGTATATACCCTACGCACGTGCCGTCTGAATCTCTCGCCCGAGCAGATCGCGCGAGGACGCTATGAGGTCTGTCTGCAATACCACCTCGGCAACTGCAAAGCCCCTTGCGTCGGTCGCCAGACCCGCGAGGAGTACGACGATGACATTGCGCGAATCAGTGCAACGCTGCGTGGCGACCTGCGCTCGACCCGTTCGTGGCTCGAACAGCAGATGACCGAGGCGGCGGCGGAGTTGCGTTTCGAGGCGGCAGCACGCTACAAATCGCGTCTGGCGGCATTGGAGAACTATTCGAGTAAATCGGTGATTGTCAATTCGTCACTCTTTACGCTGGACGTCTTTTCGTTGTTGATCGACGACGACGCAGCCTACTGCAACTTCGTGCGAATAGTCAATGGCGCGGTGACGGGTACGTTCACGTCGCAACTCTCGCTCGGTGTCGAGAGCGAACCGCGACAGGTGCTCACGCAGGCAATTCAGCAGATCAGCGAACGCATTGCGGGGCGATTGGCACGCGAAGTCGTGGTGCCGTTTCTGCCCGAAGAGGAGCTTTTCGAGGGCATTACGTTCACCGTTCCGAAGCGTGGCGATAAGCTCAAACTGCTGGAATTTTCGGAGAAGGGTGCGCGAATCTACCGTGCCGAGCAGTTGAAAAATCTCGAAATACGTAACCCCGAACGACATACCGAACGACTGATGGAGGCTCTGCGTCGTGAGCTGCACCTCGAACATCAACCCCGCCACATCGAGTGTTTCGATAACTCTAACTTGCAGGGTACCAATCCCGTAGCGGCGTGCGTTGTGTTCCGCGACGGTCGCCCCTCGAAGAGCGAATATCGCCATTTCAACGTCAAAACCGTAATCGGAGCCGACGACTTCGCCACGATGCGCGAGATTGTGCGACGTCGCTACACGCGACTGGTGGAGGAGGGCGGCGATCTGCCCGATCTGATTGTGGTCGATGGTGGCAAGGGACAGCTCAGTTCCGCCTACTCGGTGCTGGTCGAGTTGGGGTTGGAGAAGCGGATTCCGATAGTCGGCTTGGCGGAGCGATTGGAGGAGATTTTCTTCCCGTTCGACCCCAATCCCTACTACCTCAATCGTACGGGCGAGCCGTTGAAGGTCATCACCCACCTGCGCGATGAGGCGCACCGTTTCGGCATTACGTTCCACCGACAGAAACGCTCGAAGGCATTTATAACCAGCGAGTTGGAACAGATCAAGGGTATCGGCGCGGCGTCGATTGAGGATCTGCTGCGCAAGTTCCGCACGGTTGCTCGCGTGCGTCGTGCGACGTTGGACGAACTCGCAGAGGTGGTCGGATTGGCACGTGCCCGCAAGGTCTATGACCACTTCCACCCCACTGTCGAGGAGTAATCGTTTGATTATTCAACGAAAATCGCTATATTTGTAAATTCATATAAAAGGTGCGCTACGCGCATATTGATTTATTCAGAAACAAACAACGCAAAAATATAACACTATGGAACAAGTAAAATGCCTTATTATCGGTAGTGGTCCTGCGGGCTACACCGCAGCAATCTATACCGCACGTGCGGGTCTTAACCCTGTGCTTTACGAGGGTATCACCCCCGGTGGTCAGCTCACTACAACAACCGAAATCGAAAACTTCCCCTCGCACCCCGAAGGTATCGACGGCAACGAACTGATGAGCCGTATGCGTGCGCAGGCAGAGCGTTTCGGTACGGATATTCGTTTCGGCGCAGTGACCAAAGCAGAGTTGGGCGCACGTCCCTTTGTGATTACGATCGACGGCGAAAAGCAGATCGAGGCGGAGAGCGTGATCATCTGCACGGGCGCAACGGCGAAGTACCTCGGACTGCCCTCGGAGGAGCGTTTCAAGGGTATGGGCGTCAGCGCGTGCGCAACGTGCGACGGTTTCTTCTACCGCAAGAAGGACGTGGCAGTTGTGGGTGGTGGCGACACCGCGTGCGAGGAGGCAACCTACTTGGCAGGTCTGTGCCGTCAGGTCTATCTGATTGTGCGCAAGCCCTATCTGCGTGCGTCGCAGGCTATGCAGGAGCGCGTGAAGAACACCCCCAACATCGAGGTTCTGTTCGAGCACAATACGGCTGAAATCTTGGGCGATGAGTCGGGCGTAACGGGCGTGCGCGTGCGCCATAACAACGGTACCGAGCGCGAGATCGAGCTATCGGGTATCTTTATGGCTATCGGTCACCACCCTAATACTGAGATCTTTGCAGGTCAGATTGAACTCGATGAGCAGGGTTATATCGTAACCCGCGATGGCTCGTCGCGCACCAATATCGAGGGTGTATTTGCCGCAGGCGACGTGCAGGATCCGCACTATCGTCAGGCGATCACGGCTGCCGGTAGCGGTTGCCGCGCCGCGTTGGATTGCGAGCGTTTCTTGAAGGCGTAACACGCAATGAATCAACCCGATATAGATCGCATTTTCTCGGTGACGAACGACGCGGAGTTTCGTCACGAGGCTCTCGCGCTGTTTCGTTTTCAGGCGGAACGGTGCGAGCCTTACAGCCAATACCTTCGTTTGATCGGGGTCGAGGCTGAGGAGGTGCGCGAGGTGGAGCAGATTCCGTTTCTGCCTATCGGGTTGTTCAAAACACACAATATCTATTGCGGTGCCGAGCCGCCTGAGCAGGTCTTTACGAGTAGCTCGACGGGTGGAGGTGTGCCCTCGCGCCACCCGATGGCGGATTTGCGAATCTACGAACGGGCGTTCCGCGGAGCGTTCCGACACTTCTATGGCGACGCCTCGGAGTGGAGTATCTATGGTTTGCTGCCCTCGTACTTGGAGCGCAAGGGTTCGTCGCTGATCTATATGGTCGATCGGCTGATTGCCGACGCAGGTGGTCACGGAGGTTTCTATCTCGATGATTACGAGCGACTTCTGGCGGATATTGCTGCCGACCCGCGCCCGAAAATCCTGCTCGGAGTGACCTACGCCCTGCTCGATCTTGCGGAGCAATTTGCGCCCGACCTGCACGATGTGGTGGTGATGGAGACAGGCGGAATGAAGGGCAAGCGCAAGGAGCTGCCCAAAGAGGAGCTTCATCGCGTGCTCTGTAACGCATTTAACGTCAGCGCGATACACTCCGAATACGGAATGGCGGAGCTGACCTCGCAAGCCTACTCGCGCGGTGGTAATCGTTTCGTCGCACCACCGTGGCTGAGGATCATCACGCGCGACCTGAACGATCCGTTCCGACTGCTCCCGGCGGGGCAGCGCGGCGGTATCAACATCATCGACTTGGGCAACGTCTACTCGTGCGCCTTCATTCAGACCGAAGACGCGGGACGTGTGCTCGACGATGGGTCGTTCGAGATCGCAGGGCGTATCGACAAGAGCGAAATCAGAGGTTGCAACCTTTTAGTACAGTGAAAGTTATGAGCACGCCACGCTTTTCGGTAATCATACCTTTATATAACAAGGAGGCGGAGATCGAACGCACGCTGCGCTCGGTTTTGGCGCAGACGCTCGCACCGCTCGAAATCGTCATTGTCGATGACGGTTCGACCGACCGTTCGTGTGAGCGCGTCGAGGCTATTGATTCGCCCCTTATCAAGCTCCACCGACAGGCAAATGGAGGCTCAGCCGTAGCCCGCAACCGCGCCATCGAACTCGCTGAGGGTGACTACATTGCAATGATCGACGCCGACGACGAGTGGACACCCGACTATCTTGCCGAAATGGCTCGTTTGATCGACCTCTACCCCGACTGCGGAGGTTGGTGCTCGGGATTCGACATTGTATCGGAGGACGGCACTTTTGCGGGCGATACGCCTCAGTATGAGGGCGTTGTGGAGGACTACTTTGCCGAAGCTATGCACCGCTACGTTTGTATCACCTCGGCTACGACCATCGCCCGTCGCGTATTTGACGAGGTGGGAGGTTTCCCCGTCGGAATGCGTATGGGGCAGGACACATATATGTGGGTCAAATTGGCACGCAGCTATCGAGTTGCCACCACCCCCAAACGCCTCTGCCGCTACAACCGCGCGGCACAAAACCGCACTCCGTCGATCTATCGCGGCGACGACGGCACAGCCTCATTCCGCGACTTTTACACGGGCGGGCGCGAGCCAATGCTCGACGAATATGCCGCTCGAATCGGTCTTTCCCGCGCGATCATCATCAGTGCCAAAGGCGGAACGGAGGAGGCACGCGACACCGAGCGATTCTTCTCCTACACAAAAATGAACCGACGCATACTGCGCAAATTGCAGGTTATCAACCGCCTACCCGTTGCGTGGCGTTGGAATGCCCTGCGTGCCTACAATTGGTTAGCGTGGAAGATCGCCCGCAAGGGTCTGTAAAACAGTTGAATATACCAAAAAACTTACAATAATGAAAAAGCTACTAACCTTGATCCTCGTAGCCATTGCGATGCAGTCGTGCTCACTGACGCACCTGCTTCCCAACTACAACTACCCCTCGGTTGACGTTACGATCAACATCGACCTGCAACCTGCGTGGGGTCCGATCGGCTACGACTACGCGGCATACTACTATATGCCCGAAATCAACATCTACTACGATGTGAACCACTCGCGTTTCTACTACCAATCGAACAACCGTTGGATCGGTGTCGAATATCTGCCGCCCAGCTACCGCGTCTATGATCTTTTCAAAATCTACAAGGTGGTGATCAACTACGACCACCCGTGGGAGTACAACCGTAACCACCGCTCGCAATACAAGCACTATCGCAACGACCGCTCGCAGATTCCGATCCGCCTTAGCAACGACCACCGTTACAGCAAGAGCTGGGATAACCTGCGTCCGTGGGTCGATCCCGATCGCCGCAGCAACAGCAAGAACGACTACAAGCAGCACTCGCAGCAGAAACCCAACAACAAGAACCAGCAGAATGGTTATCGTGGCGAGGAGGGTTATCGCCCCAATCAGGGCGCAGCGGCAGGCGGTGCATACCGCGATAAGGATCGTACTCCGAGCAACGGCACTCCGTCGTATCGCAATCCGCAGCAGAGTCCCCAAAGACCTTCGGACGTAACCAAAGCTCCGACCGACAAAAAGCAGTCGAGTTCGTCGTCGGGCGTAAGTTCGCGTGGCAATGCTCGCACCAGCACCTCGAACGACAACAAACCCAAGCCTGAGGCACCCAAGAGCAACACCCACACCACATCGCGCAGCACGTCGGATAGTTCATCGAGCGATTCACCCCGCGCCACAACCTCGACAAGCACCGCAACCCGCGGTCGATAGTCTGACGATAATAACAAAAAAAATGGGACACCACTGTGTGGCGTCCCATTTTTACTTATACGATTATTTGCGTAGGCCTACTCCTGCGTATTCTCGTTGGTGAGTTTCACGCCCTCAAATTCGCCCGTCAGCGTGCGCAGGAAGGCTACAATCGCAGCATTCTCCTCCTCAGTCAGCTCGACACCCGACTGGTAGATCGCCATATCGGCAACCGCCTCCGAAAGTGTTGCACGAGTACCATCGTGGTAATAGGGCCACGTGAGTTCAACATTGCGCAAACCCGGCACCTTGAAACGATGACGATCACGCTCCTCCATCGTCTGCTTGAATCGACCGTTATCCTCCTCAGTCATAGGTAGATCGCGATCAGCAAAGTAGTGGCGGCGCAGACCCATCAACTCATACGACTCGCCGCCGAGGTTAGCACCTACGTGGCACGTAGCGCAATCGTATTTCTTGAAGAGTTCGTAACCGCGCAGCTCCTCCTCGGTCAGTGCCGCGTCGTCGCCCTTCAACCACTTATCGAAGGCCGAGTTGGGCGTTACCAACGTGCGCTCGAACTCCTCGATTGCGTTGGTGATGTTGGTCTGGTTCAGTCCATCGGGATAGACAGCCTTGAATGCAGCCGAAAAAGCACGATCCTTTTCGAGTTTGGCAACGATCTCGTCGAACGATGTCGACGCCATCTCAACGGGATTGAGCGGCGGACCTGCTGCCTGCTCTGCCAACGTTCCCGCGCGACCGTCCCAGAACTGAACGAAGTTATATACAGCATTATAGGTCGTCGGAGCATTGACGCCACCCAACTGACTCTCAACGCCTTCCGAATACTGCTTATTATCGACACCTGCGGTATTCAGACCGTGGCACGAGGCGCACGAAACGGTGTTATCGACCGAAAGACGCGTATCGTGATAGAGTGCATAACCGAGCAACGCCTTGCGAGCGTCGATGTCGGTCGGCTCGGCAATCGGGCGCACGGGCTCACCTGCACGCTCACCCTCCACGCCATCGGCATAGTACTCCTCGCGGTACTTGCGTGCCCAATCGACGATGATGTCGCGCTTAGCGTCGGTCATCTGACTCCCCCAATGCACGAGGTAGTATTTCGGTTCGGGCATACGTTTGTCCATAGCCACCTTCTCGACCTTCGCCACATCAACCGGACGCGGCAACTGACCCGCTACAAGGGCATCATAGAGAGGTGAGATGTCGAATGCTCGGTAGCCCGAATCAATATCCTGACGCACGATCTTGCCCACAATCGGAAAATCGGCATAGAAGGGCAACTCGGCATCAGCTGCGTGGCAATCCAAGCAGCCACCCTTAATTAAGATTGCCGCAACACGCGCTTCGGGCGTATATTCAGCCGAAGGCGGGCGGTTCGAAATGCGATAGACAGCCACAAGTACGACAGCCAGCACTAACGCAAGGATCAGTAGTTTGCTCTTTTTCATAGGCTCACATTATTATAGGTTATCTTTGATTATATGTATGCACACTTCGTTCGGCTGAGGGGAGGTAATTGACTCCATACCAGCACATTTGCAGCGCAAGAAACGCCACTACGACCGTCGTCACAAACCATCGTCCGCGCCCGCGCAGATGGATCGCCAGCAGATACAACGCCCACGTTGCTGCCGCCCACGACTCCTTCGGATCCCAACTCCAATAGGCACCCCACGCCTGCTTTGCCCACAGCGCACCCGTCAGCATTCCGATCGTGAAGAATGCCACGCCACCATACAGCAGTCGCTCGGTAGCTTGGCTCAGGTCGCGCTCCTTGCGGAACAGACCATAGAGAGCCATCAGCGTTGCGCAACCCAACAGCGCGTATGAGAACATATAGACCGCCACGTGCGGCACGAACCACGCGCTTTGCAGTGCAGGCATAAGGGTCTGGTCGTGAATCTCTGGGCGGGCGATGTTGATGATCATAAAGACCGACGCGAGCAGTGTCGAGAACGACAGAATCCAGCGATACCTCCAACGCAGATAGGTAAATGCACCCGCCACAAGCAGGCACAGCGAGTACCACAATCGTGTTTCGCCCATCGTGCGCAGGGGCGGACGACCGAGCGTAGCCCAAAACAGCGTCACAAACGCCGCCAACGCCACCACACCCAACAGCGCACTTGCCGTAGCCACTCGCTCGCGTTCGCGCCACGCCGCCACAGCCGCAACCAACGAAAACGCCATTGCCGCCACCGCAAACCACGGGAAGAGATTCCACCCAACGATCATCGCTCGACCTCCTTTCTCGGTCCTGCCGCAAACATCAGCACCGCACCCACGATCAACATCACGATACCCGCCACCGACAGCCATCGCCACGGCTCGCGCACAACCTCCACGACGCAATAACGCGCTGCGTCAGGTTGCTCCTGATCGTAACTCACGAGATAAATCGTTTCGCTCCACGTGCGGTGGTGGGGCGAATTGACGCGCAACGTGACGGGTCGCCCATCGACCGCCACCTCAGCCTCGAACATCGAGGGCGTACCCTCGGCATAGTATTCCACCTTGAAATCAACGAGTTGCAGCTGACAATCGAGCATTGTCGTGCGCCCCTCCATATCGTATGCCTCGCGCGTAGGCACTTCGCGCTGCACCATCGCTCGCATCTGCACGCGGTCGGGAGCACCCCAGAATCCCGCTACCAATGCCAACCACAGACCCGCGTGATTGACCACAAATCGCCACCTCACACCCTGCCCATTGCGCCAGCCGCGCAGGGTCACCAACGTCAGATGCGACAGCACGAACAGCACAGCCACAATCGTAGTCCACGCCGTCGACGAGGGCTCGCGTTGCAATCCGAGCGCGACGCCCACCGCCGCCATCAGCACCAACGAGAGCACCGTAGCACCTTGCGACAACATCGCCTGCGCCACACGCGAGCTCTCGCGGCGACGATACAACTCGACGAGCAGCACCAGCCACAACGCCATCAGAATCACATTCAACGGGAATCGGACAATCGCCAACGGGAAAGCTCCAAAGATCCACTGCACGACCGCAGCCGCAATCAACACAGCACCCATTACGAGCACCAGCGCGACAGACTTCTTATGGTCGGATCGTGACATTGCGAACACTTTTGGGATAAAGATAGTAATTTTTTAGATAATCTCAACAATTTTAGATACAAAATTTCGCCCATCGGTCGCAACCGACAGGCGAAACGCGCTATTATATATTTCTATATTAGATTACTTACGCACAAACAATTTTGCGATCTCGCTCACCACAAATGCCGACAGCGACAGACCTCCAACCCACAACCACTGCTCGCCCGAGAGCGACGTAACGTGGAAGATCGACTGCAACGCAGGAATCAACATCACACCGAGCATCAACACCACAACCAGCAGAATTGCACCCCACAGCAGACCATTCGAGAAGAGGATCGAGAAGGCGTTTTGGTTACCTGAGCGGATACTGAAAATCATCGTCATCTGCGAGAATGCCAACACCGCGAAGGTCATCGTGCGAGCCACATCGATCGACGTGCGCAGACCGATCTGATAAGCCGCGAGCACCAAGCCCGTAATCAGCACGCCCTGCAACAGCACTCGAACGACAAATCCGCGCGTCAGGATACCCTGATCGGGGTCGATCGGGCGACGACGCATAATATCGCGCGAGGCAGGATCGACACTCAGTGCCAGCGCGGGCAGCGAGTCGGTCACAAGGTTGATCCAAAGGATATGGATCGGCAACAACGGAGTCACCATATTGCATATCACCGCCGTGAAGAGCACCAAAATCTCACCCAAGTTGGTCGAGAGCATAAATTGGATCGACTTCATCAGGTTGTCATAAATTCGGCGTCCCTCCGACACCGAACTTACGATCGTTGCGAAGTTATCGTCCGTCAGGATCACGTCGGCAGCCTCCTTCGATACGTCCGTACCCGTAATGCCCATTGCCACACCAATATCCGCCAACTTCAATGCCGGAGCGTCGTTCACGCCATCGCCCGTCATTGCCACCACATTGCGACGCTCTTGGAACGCACGCACAATGCGCACCTTATGTTCGGGTGCCACACGCGCAAAGACCGCCGCGTGCTCGGCCGTTGCTCGCAGTTCGTCGTCCGACATCGCCTGCACCTCAACACCCGTATGCACCGTATTGCCCTCCTGCATAATGCCCAACGCACGAGCAATCGCCGTTGCCGTAATGCGGTGGTCGCCCGTAATCATCACAGGTCGAATACCCGCCGCACGGCACTCAGCCACAGCGTCTTTCACCTCCACGCGCGGAGGGTCGATCATACCGACCATACCCACAAACGTCAGTCCGCACTCAACGGTCGCAGGCTCAACCACAGCGGGCAACTCGTCGATATATTTGTATGCCATCGCCAGCACTCGCAGTGCGCGACCTCCCATATCGTGATAGGCGTCATTGAGGCGGGCACGATCCTCAGCCGTCAGGTCGCGCTCCACACCGCGCACGTGGATACGTGTGCAACACTCCAACATCTCGTCCATCGCACCCTTCACTGCCACCATCAAACGTCCCGACGCGGGATCGCGGTGGATTGTCGTCATCAACTTACGCTCCGAATCGAACGGAATCTCACCCGCACGCGGAGCTTCGGCGTCGAGCTGATCTTTATGGAATCCCCACTTCAAACCCAAATCGAGCAGAGCCGTCTCGGTCGGGTCGCCGAGTGTCTGAATCTTATCACCTTCGCGGCTCAATTTGCCGTCGTTGGCGAGGTTGGCAATGCGCACCAGCAGTCGCTCGGCGTCGGTATCAACCACATCGTCAGCCACCAGCACATTGTCGGTATAGATATGCGTTACGGTCATTCGGTTTTGGGTCAGCGTACCCGTTTTATCCGAGCAGATTACGGTTGTGCTGCCGAGCGTTTCGACCGAAGGCAGGTTGCGGATAATCGCATTCTTCTTAGCTAAACGCTGCACTCCGATCGCCAGCACGATGGTCGACACCGCCGGCAGACCTTCAGGAATCGCCGCAGCCGCCAAGCTCACCGCCGTCATAAACATCGTCATCAGGTCGTTGCCATACAAAACACCCACCACGAAAATCAGTACGCAGATAGCCAACGCCGCCACAGCTAAATACTTACCCAACTGATCCAAACGCTCCTGCATCGGAGTTTTGGTTTCGGGAACAGATTGTATCATCGAGGCGATCTTACCCACCTCCGACGCCTCACCCACCGCCGTCACCACACCGCGACCGCGACCATAGGTAACCGAGCACGACGAGAATGCCATATTCGTGCGGTCGCCAATCGGAGCCTCACCCTCGATCGTAGCAGTCTGTTTCTCAACGGGTAGCGACTCGCCCGTGAGGGCCGCCTCCTGAATCTTCAAATTGACCGACTCGGTGAGGCGCATATCTGCCGGCACGCTGTCGCCCGTCTCGATCTCGACCACATCGCCCACAACCAACTCGCGCGACTCGATCACCTGCACCTCGCCATCGCGCACCACCTTGCAGTGGGGTGCCGCCATCTTTTCGAGTGCATCGAGCGACTTCTCCGCCTTAGCCTCCTGCGCCACGCCGATAATTGCGTTGAGCACCACGATCACCATAATTATAATAGCGTCGGTGAAACCCTCGCCATTCATCACGCCCACAACGCCCGATATGACCGCCGCCGCAATCAGCACCAAGATCATAAAGCTCTTGAACTGCGCCAAGAACTTGACTAAGAGCGAAGTATGTTTCGTTTTGCAAAATTCGTTGTAGCCGTCACGAGCCAAACGTGCTGCCGCTTCCGACGCCGACAGACCACGCGCGGTGTCGCTTTTGAGTTGCTCGGCGATCTGCTCGACCGAGAGATTGTAGACATTTTCGAGTTTCATATAATGATTCTTTTTTGCGTTTCGTAATCACAAAATTAAAAATCCTTTCCGAATTTTCAGCACTTTGCCCCACTCTAATTCTCAACCATTAGTCGGATATGCGACAAAAAGCGTTGAATTTATCAATTTTTTCGTTAAATTTGTGAAATTAATGCGATTTATAAAACTAAAAACTACCCGATAATGAAACGATTTCTTTCGCTCGTTGTCTGTTCGCTGGCTGCGCTGACCGCCTCGTCACACAACATCTACACCATCTACCCCACCCCGCAGAATCAATATGGGTTCGATCGCACGGCAACCTTCACGCCGCAGGTCAATATCGTTGTCGAGAGTCAGATCGACCAAACAACCATCGACCGCGCTATTCAAGTGCTTGCCGATCACGGATTTACAGCAACCGTATCGACCACAATCGCCAAGAGTGGTTCGAACCTTCTGCTCGGCGTTGCAGGCTCAAAGGGCGCAGTCGATCGCCACGTGTCGTCACTCAGCCTCGACCGCTCGGTCTTCGCGATCGACGGGAAGTATGACCGCCACCTGCTGACGCTTACGGGCAATAGGCGCGGCAACGCTCAGGTGGTCATTTTGGGCGAGCACACCGACGCTGTTTTCTACGGTCTGGCGTCGCTCGAACAGATGTTGGATCAGGGCACGACCGATATGCAATGTGTGCTGATCGAGGACTATGCCGACATCAAATATCGTGGCGTGATCGAGGGTTACTACGGCGTGCCCTACTCGGCCGAGGTGACGAAGGATCTGTTCCGTTTTATGGCTCGTTTCAAGATGAATACATATATGTATGGCGCAAAGTCGGACGAGTACCACTCGCGCTATTGGAGCGAACCCTACCCCACCGAAATCACTGAACATCAGAAACGTATCGGATTTCTGACACAGGATATGATGCGCGATATCACCGACGTTGCCCACGCTACCAAGGTCAATTTCATCTGGGCAATCCACCCAGGTCGCGCCTTCGCCAAGGCTGACAGCGAAGAGGTACTCAACAAAATTATGACCAAATTCGAGAGTATGCACTCGCTGGGCGTGCGTCAGTTTGGTGTCTTTGTCGATGACGTGGGCGTGCCGACCGAGGTCGAGGAGATGGAGATCTGCGCCCGCAACCTCGATCAACTCCAAAAGCTGATCGACAAGCGTTGGAACAACTCCACCACTCCCACCGCCGACCGCGTCAAGCCGTTGCACTACGTTCCGCAGCTCTATTGCTACTCGTGGAGCACCCCTGAGGGCACAAAGCAGTTCTTCAATTCGCTCTCGAAGACCGACCCCAAGATCGAAATCTACATCACCGGTCGCAACGTATGGTCGGTGCCGAGCAACAAGGACATCGAGCACGTTAAGCAGTACTTAGGTCGCAACGTGAGCTGGTGGTGGAACTATGCGTGCAACGATGCCGACTTCACCAAGCTCTTCATTATGGATATGTACACCAACTTCCGCGACGAGTCGCACATCGACAACCTCGCCCGCGTGGAGAGCTCGCTCAATGGTACTAACACGCTGATCATCAATCCAATGCAGCAGGGTGCAGCGTCGAAGATTCCGCTGTTCAGCGTTGCCGACTATGCGTGGAACACCGACGCTTTCAACAACGACAAGAGCTGGGAGGCGTCGCTGCCCGCCGTTGTGGGAGCGGAGCGTGCCACAGCTCTGCGCAAGGCTGCTCCCTATCTGCGCTACTTCGATTCGGACGGTCTGACCTACCTCTTCGAGCGTTACAAACTCTCGATACGTCGCGGTAAGCCCGACCATCAGGCTCTGCTCGAAGAGTTGCGTGCGATTCACGCAGCGTGCGTCGAACTGAAAACGATGAAGGACTCGAAGAGCGAGAGCGACCGCCTGTTCTATGGCGACATTCGTCCGTGGTTGCTCAAATTGGAGGCAATGAGCGGCGAGGCAATCGCGCTGTTCGAGGGCAAGACGCCCCCGACGGTCGATTACGTGAACAACCCCGACTTCCAATTCGAGATTCTCAACGGTATGGGCGAACATATCTCGTTAAAGGTGAAGACCGCCGAGCCTTCTGCCGAGTGCCTGCCCGAAATGCTCAAATGGCTGCACGAGCAGGACGAAATTCTCTAATTTATTAACTTATAAGTACTCATACTATGAAAAGGTTTTTATTCGCGGTGATTGCGCTCGTGGCGTCAATCGCACTCTATGCACAGCAACCCACGCCCTTCAACGGGCAGATCGTTGCTCCCAATGGTAAGGGATTGAAGGCTCAACTCTCGATCAAAGGCACCGACCTTGCGGCAAATGCCGATAAGCAGGGTCGATTCGGATTCACCACGCTCAATGCCGACGACGTTTTGGAGATCAAATGCAACAAACAGATACGCGAAGTGAAGGTCGAAGGACGCTCATCGCTGCGCATTGTTTGGGGCGAAGAGGGCGTCGAGGTGAGCGAGGACGCACAGCTCGTAGCCGAGGGTGCCGAGTGGGTGAAACGTCGTGAGTATCTGAACGATATATCGAAGATTATGGGAGCTGACCTGCGCCGTAGCGGTGCACATTCGTTGATCAGTGCACTGCGAGCCCGCGTGCCGAGTCTCGAAATCGACGACCAGGGTCGCGTGATTATCCATCGCGGCTCGGTGCAGAAATCGAGCGGCGGCATTGGTGATCGCGCTCCGATCAACTTCAATGCGCTGATTGTGGTCGATGGGCAGGAGATCCAGTCGCTCAACGACGTGAGTCTGTTCGATGTGGGTATGATCAAGATTCTTGACGAGGCACCGCTCTACGGTTTTCGTGGCGTGAACGGCGTGATCGAAATCACCACCGAGGCCTCACTCAAAAAGAGGTAAAATACTCAGTCGCTCCGAGATACAAAACGAGCCTGCAACCTTCGCGGTGCAGGCTCGTTTTGTGTGCATTGTGGTGGGTTATTCGCCTTTGATCTCGGCAGGGATCTCCGCACGCGAGTAGACGCTCACGTCCTCAGGGTCGTCCTTCGCCACCCACACCATCTCGCTGGCAGTAAGCGACTTAACCACATAGCGGTGTGCCCAATCGCCTCGATCATAATCGTAATTGCCGCGAATCACTGCGCCCAATTCAGGGTCGATTTCGATGTAGAACGCACCCGTCAGCACGCGCGTCGAGAAGCTATCGAGATTCTGATAGATCACGAAAGTGCGCTCGCGGCGATCGAACGAGAGATAGACATAGCTACCCTCGGCAGGTGTCGTTTCGTTCCACGTCGTGAGTTGCCACTCGCCCGCAATATTGTTCGCCGTAACCTCCAACTGAGGCTCAACAGGCACTTCGGGTTCGTCGTCGCACGCCACAAAACCGAGAGCGAACAGACTAATTGTCAATAAGATAAATCGTTTCATATCGTATGTTTTTTGTTTCTATTTCTGCATTTCATCACTCGCCATAAATACCTCGATCGCACGTTCGCGCGGCGCAACCTCAACACCCGAAAGGAACAATCGCGGTCGCACCATTCGCGGCGCGGCAGTCGGTCCTGCGGGCTGTTTCGTGGGCTGTTTTTCGGTCGGTGTGTAGGTTATCACAAGGTCGCCCACTGCTCCCGACTCCAACACCTCAGGCTCGGTACGCACCGTCAGTTCGCGCGAGCTAAGCAGAGTGTCCGCAGTTATTTTCAGCGGTTTAGCACCTCCATTCATACACGCCACTCGCTCCGTCTGCTTGCCCTCGCCCGAAAATCGTACCCACGTCTGACGCAACAATAACGTCCCTCGCGCGTGAGGGTAGTTACCACTCGGATCAGCCGCCGCACGCACTCGACCGCGCAGCGTAAGCACCGCCGCAGGGTGTCTGCCCGAACGATCGGTATAGACGAAAATGCGTTGCGCAACCTCGCCCGCGTGCCCGCGCGGATCGTACGTCAATCGCAGTTCGCCACTCTCGCCAACAGCCACCGTCGCACGATCATATTCTGCCTTCAAGCAGCCGCACGAGGTGGCTATGCGCGTGATTGTTAGCGGTTTATCGGTGTCATTTCGCCACTCCACTCGCCCACTCCACGTGCCCCCTTCCTCGGCAATCTCGCCAAAATCGGTCGTCGTGCCCGACGCAAATCGCATACCCACATCGGTCGTCGTCACATTACGTGCGCTATCGACCTTTGCCTGCGGGATCAGGCGTATCTGCGCCTCGGCGGTCGCCACCGCAACCGTCGCACACAACGCCATTATCCACCCGCACGTACGCATTAGAGCCAGCCGTTCGAACTTGCACCGCGACGCACGGTGATCGTGAATTGGAAACTCTTGCCGTTGCTTGCCACGATACGTGCCGTCGTCGAGCCCTCGTCCACGCCCTTGAAGATCAACTTCGCGTCCTGCGCAGCGACCGTAGCCACCGACGTATTGTCGATGGTTACGTTATAGGTAAGCTCCTCACCATCAACAAAGTAACGCGACGGAACAACCACCGTCGAGCCACCCTCGGCGATATAGAGATTCGGGAAACGCAACTCACAACCCGCGCCCTCGATAGCCGCCAACAGCGCGTCGGCATTGACCTGACCCGAACCCATCTGACCGCGATAGGCATTCAGATTGAGCTGCATAGGCTGGATCGGACCGATGTCGGCAACATAGCGCGAATAGGTCTTTGCGCCCGTCTGGAACTCGTCGATCGGGGTTGCGGTCGAGATCAGCAACTCGCGCAACTCCTTCTCGGTCAGGTGGCGACGCAGCTGTGCCGCATACGAAATCGCCAACGCCGCAACACCCGAAACGTGCGGACACGCCATCGACGTACCCTCCATATATCCATAACCGCTCTCGCTTACGTTGTAGGGCAAGGTCGAAAGAATACAACCCACCTCGCCATAGTTATGCTCCTCATCAACGTAGTCGAAATAGTAGTCCTGATCGCCACCCGGTGCCGAAACTGACGTACCCTTGCCATAGTTGGTATAGGTTGCCGCCGTAAAGTCCGCCGCCGTAGCCGCCACCGAGATATAGTCGTCCGACGCACCGGGGTAGCCCGCCTGCGGAGCCGTTTCGTTACCGCCCGCAAAGATCGCCACGCCACCCTCGATCGGACCATTCGGTGAGCCTGCGTTGTGGGTAAAATAGTCCAACGCGCTCTTTTCGAGGGGAGCACCAGCCTCCCACGCCTCCTGCGACGCGAAACCTGCCTCGCCCCAATCATAGACATTGGCAGCACCCGAAACGTAGCCCCAACTGCACTGCAAAACCACAGCACCATTGTCCGCAGCATACTTGATCGCGCGAACAACAGCCAGCGCATTCGAGCCCGTATAGCCCGAAAAGATCTGACACACCATAATCTTCACGCCATCGCCTGCACCGCTACCGCCCGCTACCGAACTGATACCCACACCGTTATTATTGACTGCCGAGATCACACCCGCCACGTGCGAGCCGTGACCCGAATCATAGACATCGTTCCACGAGATGACGCCCGAACTCTTCACGAAGTTATAGCCGTGGCGGTCGCCCTCGTAGCCATTCGCGTCGTTATCCTCGCGCGAACGCCACACCTCGTCCTCATTGACCCAGATATTCGCCTTTAAATCGGGGTGATCGACAAAGACGCCCTCGTCCAGCACCGCAACGATCACCTGCTCGTCGCCCGTCGAACGCTGCCACGCCCCCTCGCACTGCACATCGGCATCGCGCACCGATTTGATCTGCTCACCCTCGCAGAACTGATCGCCTCGATTCACCAAGTGCCACTGAGCCGCCAACAGAGGGTCGTTCATCGCCTCGACGGTTGCTCGTGTTGCACGCTCTGCCGCAGCCAAACGACTTGCACTCAGCGGAGTAGCCTTACCACGATAGGCACGTTTGATCGTACGGTTGAAATCAACCGCCTGCACCTCGCCCAACTTTTCCAAACGTTGAGCCACCTGCTCAGCCGAGCAACCCGCACCGAAACGAACCACGTACCACTGATGCAGACCCTGCTCGCGGGTGCGCTCCTCGTTGCGCTCGTCAATCGGGAAGACGCGCTCCAACTGATAGCCATCAATCGCCTCCAAAACCTCGTCCAGAGCCACCGCGCCACTGCGTGTAGCCGCGCCTCGCGTAGCCTCCACCTGCGCAATCATATCGGCAACCTGCGGCGCGAACTTCGCGATCACCTCACCCTCAACGTAGGGAGCCGAGATCTGCGGCTCGGAGGGTGTCGGCGATGGCATTTCGTCTTCGGCACACGACGAAAGCGACACTGCGGTCGCGATCATCGCCAAATATAACAATCTATATTTCATATCTTTACTCTTATTTTCATCGTTACTGTTCCTCGCCCGTAGGCTTCTGCTTGAAGGGATAGACCTCATAGTAGTAATTGAGGTTGACAGGCTCATTATCAAACATCGCCTGGCGACCATTCTGCGCACGACCCTCCTGCTGGAAGACCAAACTATAAGGCACCCACCAATCCAACGCAGGGTGATACAACAACCAATCGGGCAGATTGCCATACAGACGGTTGAAGTTGATCGCAAAACGTTTGGTCGAGGGCATCACCTTCTTGATTCGGTTATCGACCAGGAACTGCGGCAGGGTATCCACCGCGTCAATCTCCTCCTGCGTGTAGTAGGGCACCTCAGGGTCGTCCTCGAACGTGGGCAGCTCGCCCTGCAAATAGTTGACCGACAGCACCAAAGTATCCAAATCCCACTTGATCAGATCGGTCGGGAATTCAGGCTCGTCGATAAAACCACCAATATCGGGGCGCGACGAGTTGCTCAGGTCATAGACCAGACTACGCTGGTTGGCATTCATAATGAGCGTGCGCAACTTGGGGAAGTTCTCCTTGGTGAGCACATCGGGCACACGCTGGAAGTTGTTCGCGCAGATGTTCAAGTGCTCCAAGTTCTTCAACTTGGCAAAACTCTGCGGCAGATCGACCAGACCATAGCTACCCACCGTCAAACGCTTCAATTGGGTCAGCTCGGAGATGTCGTCGCCGAGATCCAAATCGAGCAGGAAGGTATTGGTGTTACCGAAGATGTAGATCTCCTCAGCGGCGGTCAAGTAACGAATCTCGTAAGGCAACTTCTCGCGCGTGTGAAAGAGAACGATCTCGACCGAGCGCACACGACCCACCTTCTCGGGTGTGCAGCCCTCCATCTGCTCCTCCCATAGCACCACGTTGTTCCACTGATTCATCGGCGCCGAGGCATCCCACATCGTATAGACACCCATCGCACGCGCAATCGAGAGCAGTGCCACCGAGTCGCCCTCGCGTGTATTCTCGACAATAGGCTCCGACGCCTGCTGACGCACATTCAGCGCATCTTGGCGTGCCATCGTAACATCACTCTTTGGTCGGAAAGCAACCTCTGCCAGACGCTCACGTGGCGAGGTGTTGATATCCCAATTGAAGCGCACCGTAACCTCGCGCGGACGTGCTCCGCGATCGAGCGTCAGGCGATAGCTCTCGTTGGTGAGCCAACCCGCATTGTCGGGTACATCGACCTCGAAATCGACATTCGAACGCACACGAACATCGAAATAACGCTTGCCGTATGCCTCGAAATTCGACACCTCGACCGCATTGTCCTCGATCTCGATCGTGTAGGGGTAACCACGCTGCTCGACAACGATATCCTGACTCTTCCACGTGCGAGTATTCTCGATACGCACCACACCCGTGCGGGGCGAGGCGGTCAGAGCCGAGTCGATGATGATCTTGCAAGGGGTCGAGCCGCGACCATTGGCGGGCGAAATCGTGATCCACGTATTATCGGTCGAGGCGATCCAATCGTCGCCCGACGAGAGCTGCACCAACTCCGTTCCACCGACCTCCGAAACCTCGATCTCGGTGCGGTCGATTGCAAACTCAATCTGCTCGCCACCGCGATCGCAAGCCACCGCCGCAAGCACAATGCCGACGATGGCGATATATCTTTTCACTCTCATTTTCATCGTTTTCATACTCTTTTACTCCAACATCGGATCGCAATTAGTGATATTCTGCCATTTGTCATAGATCAATATATAGGCACCCACCTGCCAAGCGTAGCAGATGTCCGACGCATCGAAGATGATGTTCGGGTTGTCGCTGATATCCAGATAGTAACACAGGGTCGAAATCGTATCGTCGATCGCACGCAGGTCGTTCGAACCGATATAGAAACCGCGCAGACCCACGTGCTGATAGATACCTGTCGGCCACTCGCGCAGACAGCGCTCGCCCTTCTCGTTGCGCTGCGAACGGATCGCAAAGACGGTCAGACCGGCACAATCCAACGGCTCGTAGGGGAACTCGCTGAAATTGTTGAACGAGATGTCCAAACCGTAAAAATAGGGCATATTGCCTGCGTGGAATTCGTGCGGCAGATCGGTCAGGTTGTTATACGACAGGTCGAGCGACTGCAAGAAAATCGCATTGTCGTAGGTGAACGCACCCTCAGGAATCTCGTCCACAGCGCAGGCACGCAGAATCACATACTCGACCGTCGAGTTGGTCTTAGCCAACGCCGTCGGGTACTTGGTCAGTTTGGGGTTCGACGCAAGGGTCAGCGTATTGACCTTGATACCCTTATACGTTCCGTCCTCCTCGCCCTCGAAGCCGTCGATCTCGTTGCCTGAGAAATCGACCGAAACCATCGTAAAGCGACTATCAGCCGAGAAGATATTGGGCACCTTCTTCAAGCGGTTGTAGCGCACCGAGAAGTTCTCGATGTCGTCATAGGCACAGAAATAGCCCTCCTCATCGCGCGGCAACTCCTCGATCAAATTGTTGTCCAGATAGAACTGAATGGGCGCAACGCCCTTGCCCAACGGGTGGATCTTCGAAATGCGGTTGAATGCCAAATCCAAAAGACCGATCTTCTGCAACTGCGAGAACGACGCGGGCAGCTCTTCGAGGCTGTTCTGACGCGCATAGAGAATCTGAATCTTCTCGCGCGAAGGACCATTAGCCAGCGCGTCCAGACCCACATAGATCTCCTCGGCCGACCACTGAGCATTGTTCGAGATGTTGATCGACACCAACTCAGGCATCTGCGCAATCGACATCGGGAACTTGGTCATCTTCGGGCAGTTATAGATCTCCAAATCGGTACACGAAGTGAGTTGCGCCATCTCCGCGGGCAACTCTTCGATCTCGCTATTGGCAACATAGAAAATCTCCAACTTCTTCAAGTGTCCAATCTCGGCAGGCAACGAACGCAGACCATTGTTGATCGTGCCGTGGTTGGTATCGTAGAGGTTGATCTGACGCTGCTCACCCGTCTTGATGTCGATAATTTCGCTCTCCTTCTTTGTCTGATAGAGAGCCGTAGCGGGCGACGAAACGCCCTTCTCTGCCAGCGCACGAGCACAAGGCTCCGAGAACTGCGTTGCGGTATGAATCTGCGACAGATACTGCTTGTGGAGCTCCATACGATTGCGACGACGCTCGCTGAGCGACACTTCGTTAGCGGTCGGGTCGTAGGTCAACAGATTGACATCGTTGTGGTTACCCAAATACAACTCGACCAGCTCGGTCAGCTGACCAATCGCTGGCGACATATCGCCCGAGAAGGCAAAATCGCTCAAATCGAGGCGTGCCACACGACCATTCGGGTGCAACTCGACACCCGGCTGAGCACCCCACAAGTCGGGGTCTTTATTGAAATCCCAATTTGCGCCCTTCGGGAAGTTCTCGCCGACGTAGTACCAACTCTCACCATTGAGGCTCTCCCAAATCTCGCGCAGGGCAACATAATCCTTCAAATATTCGTCCGAGGCGTGCAGCGCAACGGGAATCGCACTCTCGGTGGTGCGATTGTCCGCAACCGAAAAATCGGCTCCCGCAACATTGCCGAGCACCTCCAACACCATTCCGCCACCATCGTAAGCAATGAGCGACGCAACGCGATACTCACCCGCCGTCAGCGAGAGTGTCGTATCGCACACGATCGACGAGGTTTGGTAGCCGTCCTCCACCTCATCGCTCTCGTCGAAGTGAACCGAGAAGTCGCACTCCAACTTTTCGAACGTAGTGCGCACGTTCGACGCCTTGTTCTGCACCGTGATCGACACCTTCTTGATCTCGTCGAAGGTATATTCGCGCTCGGCGGCACGTGTACCCTCGATCGCTGCGAGCTCCTTCACCAGCGAGAAACGCACCGCACCGCGCGGGGTCACATTGACCGTCAGGTCGACAACCTCCAAACCACCCTCGTGCACCTCAACCGTACACTGCTCGGCAGGCGCACCATTATAGATCAGTTCGTCCGTAGCGTCGTAGAGCGCGAAGGTAACCACCTCGTAGCGACCCGTCAGTAACTTCAATTTATCGCTGCGCAGACCAAACTCGGCCGACTCAGCATCGGCAGCAGTGAGGTTAATCGTTTGAGCCAACGTCGTTTCGCCATACGCCAACGTCACCTTCACCTTATACGCCTCGGCGAGATAGTCGAGCGTCTGTTTGATGGCACGCGAGCCCTCAGCCTCGTACGAAGCCGCCTTGAATAATCGGAATTGAACGTAGCCATAGTCGGGCTCGCGGTTGTCAATGGGCTGATCCTCCGAGCAACCCGTCAAACCGAGCAGAGCCAACGCTAAGCATACGGTAAATCTGTATAGTAGTTTCATTTTTTGAATAAAAACTGTTCGTTCAAAAAACTCTAAAAAAATCTCAATCAAATACTTCTCTTCAATCGTTTATGAAAAAGATTTGGTGAGCACCCCGCCCCACTCGCAGCGTGCGGGGCACTCGCCAAAAGTTCTCTGTAAGATGCTTACTCGGTGTAGTTGAATACGCAGTACAGATAAACGACCACATCATTACCAGCGTGGAAGGTGATATGACCCTTTGCGTAGTTCTCCTCAGGGGTCATAATAACCTGAGTACCACCCTCAACCTGCTGGGTCGAGAGCCACGAACCCGAAGGATAACAGAACGACTGATTGTACGACGGCATCAACAGAAGTGCCTGAGCACCCATTGCCGAAGTATGGGTCAGTCGATACTGCAAAACGCCCATATAGTTATTCTCGGCACTGAAATCGGGATCGCCCTCGACGATCTTCTCCAACTTGGCACCATACATCTCTGCCGCTGCGGGATCGGCAAACTTAACCTCGCCCGAAACCTCAGGAACATACATATAGTTGGGATCCATAACGCAGTAGATCAGCGCGTAAGCCACATCGTTCTCGTCGTAGAAGACGATCGTAGCCTCGTTCTCGCCGTCCCAGCCTGCCTGAGTATTGGGATAAAGACCATTTGCGGGATCGTCGCCCAGACGCATACGAACCTTATAGCCATTGGTCAGCTCCTTATACTCGGCACTCTCCTCGATCGTAATCCAGCAGGTCGACAGGTCGTAGGGCTGAGCATACGAACCATCGAAACCATAGATCTCGTAGCGCGAGAAGGGCTTCGAGAAGATCAGATCATCACCCGAATCATTCGAGCGATAGGTCAGCTTATAAGCGTTGGGAATCGACGCCCAAGCACCCTGCCAGGGCCAAGCACCCTCAGCCAACTCAGCAAAATCGGCCGTAAAGGCGTGCATCGTCTCGATATCGTTGGCATAGATAACACCCTTATCCTCAGCCACTGCGGGAGCCTCCTGCTTGATTGTGCTCACTACATACTGCTCATACTCAGCCTTCAAAGCCGTACCATCAGCATTGAACAGATCGTAGTCGGGATCCGACACCTTCGACGCTACGGTGCGGGGCAGTGCCACGAGCATACCCTCGCGTGCAGCACCCTCGTTCAGAGTGGTCTTGACGAAGAATTTGCGCGACCAAACACCAGCCTTATCAGCTGCTGCGTCCCACTCCTCTTCCCACTCGATCGTGATCCAATCAACTGCGGGCGACGAAGCGTAGAGATAGCCGTTATTCTTCACGATCTTGTAGAGCTCAGCGCCCTTGGGGGCGGTCATCGTTGCAATCGCGCCGATCTCGATGTACGAATCAGCCGACGCATTGTAGTAGTGGCCCTCAGCATTGAAGGTCAGCTCGGGCGAGATCGAAACCTCGCATACAGCCTCGCAAGCGGGCATATTCACCTTCAACTTGCTCACCTCAATCGGTGCGCTCTCATTGGTGAAGTCGCTGATCGCCAGCTCAACCGACTCAGCGGCAAAGGGATATGCCTCCTTGACCGTACGAACAAAGACCTCCGTACGACCAGCCTCACCCGAGGTTACCGACGGATCCAACCACGCGGGCAGTTCGCTACTGATAGCCCACTTGAAGTTGGTCTCAACAACCACGCGGTGCATATACTGCTCGTTGTGCCACAAGAAATCAAGCGTCTGCACGGGAGTCGAACCATAGGTATAAGCACCCTCGGCATCAGTCTTGAAATCAAAGTTAGCCTCATCGTACTGAGCCAGATAGACATTCACCGTACGAGCCAACTTCATTCGGGTCAGTTTGGCGATAGTCTGAGTCTTGCCATCCATCGTGAGCGACACCTCACACACACGATCGGTATCGAACTCGTCCAGCTCGGCAACCTTGATTTTGATCTGCTGAGCACCTGCCTCACCCGTCATCGAGAGCTGACCCGCAGCATCTGCCAACGAGAAATATTGCGCAGCCGACGAAGGAATCGAAACCTTCCAAGCCATATTGGGGTTGATCGAGAGCGTAACCGTCTCGCCGCTCTTGACAACCTTCTCGACCAGCTTCGGGAAATTCGGAGTGACCTCAGGTTCGGGTTCGGGCTCCGGCTCGCAACCGATCGAAACGACCGCCGCGGCAAACATAACCATCGCGGTCATAAGTCGAAAAATTTGCTTTTTCATAAACGTTTTGTATTAATTGATTTTTATAGAGTATCTCTTTTTCTATTCACATCTTATTTGCGCGGCGGGTTACATACCCTCCTCGCGTTGCAGTCGCTCCGCCTCCTCATCGCTGATCCACTCGAAGACGTTGTAGAAGTCGCCAACCGTGCCGACCATCTCGCCCACATTCTTCACGTAGACATACAACCACACCACCGCAAAACGCTGGCACGAATTGAAATACGACACGTTGTAGGGGCTTGTAGTGCCGAGCAACTTATTGTCGCCGTGGATCATACCAAACACCGACGCCTCGTCGCTGAGCATCTGATCCTCGTCCATCGTGATCTTCGGCGCGGCGGGGTCGCTCGCGTCCAGACGCATCGTCACGTCGTAACCATCATAGAAGCAGTCGTGCAGAATGATCGTATTCTCCTCGGTCGGGTGCTGCTCGGTGCGGATCAAACGCTGATACGAGAGGTTCTCACCCGGATAGTCGTACAACAACAGCGAGGTCATCACGCACCAACCCGTAAAGTTGTTCACATCGAACGGGCAACTCTTATACATCACCACCTTGGTCTGCGAGCCGTTGGGATAGAGATCCCACTCCAACTGCTCAGGCATAACCAATCGCAGAACAAAACCGAGCGAGTCGCTCGCCTCGATCTTATCGTAGTTGCCGCGCACGCGCACCTCGGCTGCCATCGCGCCTGCGGGGATTGTCACCGAGTTTGATTCGAGCGTGTAGTGAACACCCTCGATGGCATTGCTACCCTTATCGACAACCTCAACACCGAACGTGCGGTCGTAGTCGCACTTGACAGTCGACGCCACCTTCACCGCAAACGACTCGCCATCTGCCACGACCATATTGGTCGAGATCGAATCGGCAAACATCACATATTCGGGACCTGTGTAGGTTGTATACTCCTCGTTGCACGAGGTGATCGACACCGCAGCCGCACACGCCACCGCGATCGTCGCAATATATTTCAATACACTCTTCATAGTCATCTTCATTCGATTAGTTGTTGCTTTCGTTGGGCTGTATCTCCGAGCCGGGCGACTCGATCTCGTGCTGCGGAATGGGCCACACGAACAGCGGATTGTCAGCCTTCACACTGAGTGAGCTACCCTCCGAGAGCGACTGCTGCTGGGGCACGCGCTTGAAGCCCTCGCCATTGCGATAGAGTTTGCCCCAACGCTTGATGTCTTGCAGGCGGAAACCCTCCATATAAAGTTCGCGCACGCGCTCGTCGGCAATCTGCTCGATGTAGTTGTCTTTGGTCAGATTGACCTGACCACCCGACAGATAACGTGCCGCGTGCAGAGCGTTCATATCGGCCGACGCCTTTGAGAAGTCGGGGTTCGACTGGCGGCAATAAGCCTCGGCACGAATCAGATACTGCTCAGCCAAACGGAACGGCTTGGGCATCGTCACGTGGTAGAGATAGCGCGACGAGATGTAGTTGCGGTTGCCGTAGTACTTCACCAGCAGAGGCCACGTCAGCGAGTGGTCGTAGCCCGTCTGTGCCGTATAGAAATATGAGTTGTAGCGCATATCGTTCTGATCATAGAGATCCAAAACCCACTGCGCAGGAACATAATCGGGATAGAAATAGTAGTAGTCGGTCGTAAAGTTCAGGAACACCGAGCCGAGAGCACCGCCATACGACGTCTCGGTGAAGCCCACCTGCCAGATGGTCTCGGTCGCTAAATCGTACGCCCACATATAGTCGAAGAAGGACATCTCCGAGGTGTAGAGCGTCGTTGCCGACGAGAGCGAGTAGGCTTTGTTCGGGTGGTCGATCACGCGCGACGCGTAGTCCACAGCCGCCTCCCAATCCTGCATATAGAGCGCGACACGTGCGTGCAGAGCGTATGCCGCACCGAGCGTCAGGTAGTGGTGCGAGTAGAAATCGTTTTCGATGGGCAGCAACTCCTCGGCCTTCGACAAGTCGCTCAGCACCAACTGATACGAATCATACAACGAGGCGCGGCGCGTCGGTTCGGGAGTCGAATAGAGCGTGCGCAGAACAACACCCAGCTCCTCCTTAGCCGTTGCGGGATCGTAAGCCTTGCAGAAGAGTTTGATCAGCTCCGAGTAGCACAACGCACGAATGGCATAGACCTCGCCGCGATACGATTCGAGAGTATCGATACGCTCATCGTCGGTCTGCGCCGCGACCACCGCGTCAATACGTTCGAGGAAGAAGTTACAATTCGCGATCACACCATAGAGAGCCGCATAGACCGACTCAACCTCCGCCGATGTCGAGCGAATATCCCACTGCCATATATTGCCGTAGGTGTTGGTGTAGCCATCGACAGCGTAGACCATATCGCACTGAATATCAGGCAACAGGGTCAGGTAGCCGCTCCACAGAGCCGCGCTCTTCATATAGGCGTAGATACCCGTAAGCGTCTGCTCCGCCTCTTCGAATGTTTTCATTGCCTCGGTCTGGGGGATTGCCGACTGCGGGTCCTTGTCCAGACACGATGTTGCCGAGAACGCCACCAGCGCAATCAGCACATATACTTTGATGAGTGAAAATATCTTTTTCATAGCTAATTTCGAGAGTTTAGAAGATCAGATCCAGACCAAACGTAAATTGGCGAGCCATCGGGTACTGAGCCGCATAGATATTCGATGTACCCTCAGGGTCCAAACCCGAGAACTTGGTGAAGGTCAGCAGATTCTGAGCCTGCGCAAAGACTCTCAGACCACGAATTACCGTACGTGTACGCTCAGGCGCAACCTTGAACGAGTAGCTCAGCTGCACATTCTTCAAGCGCAGGAACGAGGCGTCCTCCAACAATCGGCTGTCGAACTCGGTGTAGACACCGTGGCGCGGAATATCCGTAACATCACCCGGCTCCTTCCAGCGGTCGAGCAGGCGGCGCGACTGATTGTACGACGCGAAACGACCATTCGACTCGTCGAAATAGCGGTCGTTGTTGATCATATATCGATCTGCAACCCAACTGAACTGCGCACTGAGCGACAGACCCTTCCAGCTCACTGCCGTACCGAAACCACCCTGCCACGGAGCGATGTAGCTCTTACCGATGAGCACCTTATCCTCGTCGCGGAGCTCGGTGGTCAGCTCTCCATTCTTGTCGTACCACAGCGCGTCGCCATTGATGGGATTGACACCAGCATAGCGGTTGATATAGAACTCGCCGAGCGGGTGACCTACGACCAATTTGGTGTTGGTATTCGAGCGTTCGTACTCCTGCACACCATTGTAGAGCTCCGTGATCTCGTTATAGTTATACGACGCATTGGCATTGACTGTCCACAGCCAATCCTTCGTCTGCACCAGCGTTGCCATAACACTCAGCTCAGCACCCACGTTGATCATCTCGCCCACGTTGTCCCAATAGTAACCGAAACCCTGATCGGTGTAGGACTTGGGCACCTCCATCAACATATCCGACGTGCGCTTGTAGTACGCCTCGAAATCGACATTCAGACGATTCCAGAAACCAAAGTGCGCACCGAGGTTGGTTGTCCACGGACGCTCCCAACCCAGATTCTCGTTGCCGGGCTGGATCGGAGCGATACCTGCGTCACCCACATAATCCAAACCGCCACCCACCAATGCCGAATGAACATAGTTGGGGATCGACGAGTTACCCGACGTACCGGTCGAGAGCGACAACTGAGCGTTGGTCAGCCAGCTCGACGCCGACTCCATAAACGTTTCGTTGCGCATATTCCACATCAGACCCACCGACCAGAAACCTGCCCAGCGGCGCGACGCACCGAAACGCGACGAGCCGTCGGCACGTGCCGACAATTCAACAAAATAGCGGCTGTCGAGGTTATACTCCGCACGACCAAAGAACGACAGAAAACCGTAATCCGAGTCGGTCGTATCGCTCCACGAGGTTGCGCGAGTGCCATTGGTGATGTTGGTCAGCAGGTCGTTGTTCTGACCTGCGGTTGCCACGCTGAATGCCTCGTAGTGGTAATCGACACCCTCCTGACCAACCATAAAGTTGAACGAGTGCAGGCGCGAGGTCTGTTTCGAGAAGTTATAGTTGATGGTGTTGGTCACCGTCAGCTGCATACCGTCGGTCGACGAGCGCGACGCAGAACCGCTACCCTGATTGGGTGCATAGCTCGGATACGACACGCCAAAACCCGTCGTGTGACCATAGTCCAGACCAAACTGCGAACGGAGCGTCAATCCCTCGATCGGACGAGCCTCGCCATAGACCGTAGCCATCATCTTATACTTTTTGAATGATACTGGGTTGTTCTCCAACCACTCCAAAGGATTCTGACCCTGACCCTTCCACGAGCCGTCCGAGATCGACGCCAACGAGCCGTCCTCGCGGTGCGGATCCCAATAGGGCATCATAAAACGGGCTGCCGAGATGGGCGTTACCAACGTATAGGCACCCTCGTCTGCCTGCTGGATATTTTGGTAGTTGAACATCATATTTGCACCGACCTTCAACCACTTGGCTGCGCGACGGTCGAAATTGACGCGACCCGAATAGCGATCGAACAGCGAGCCCGCCGCCGTACCCTCCTGACTGTAATAGCCGCCCGAGAGGTAGTAGTTGGTCTTCTCGTCAGCACCCGACACCGAGAGTTCGTAGCTCTGCAACATCGCCGCCGAGTTATAGACCTCGTCCAGCCAATTCACGTCGGTCTGCGACAGCAGATTATAGTTCTGACCCGCGGTCATACCGATCTCCTTCTCGTATTGGATTCGCTCCTCGGTGTTCATCAGATCCCAATTGCCACGCGCCACCTGCGAGATACCCAACTGCGTGCGGAACTCGATCGTCGGACGGTCGTTGATCTGACCGCGCTTGGTGGTGATCACAATCACACCATTTGCCGCACGCGCACCATAGATCGAGGTCGAAGAGGCGTCCTTCAACACCGAAATCGACTCAATATCAGCGGGATTGATCGTATTGAAATCCGACGCCGCAATGGGTACACCATCGAGGATATAGAGCGGTGCTGTACCCGAATTGATCGAGTTCGTACCGCGAATGGTCATCACAGCCGACGCGCTGGGCTCACCCGTATTCGACAGCACGGTCAGACCCGCCACCTGACCTTGCAGAGCCTGATCGAAGGCTGCGGTCGGGGTCTTTTCGATCTGTGCCGCCTTGACGGTCGATACCGAGCCGGTCACCGTACCCTTCTTTCGAGTACCGTAAGCGATCACAACCACATCATCAACCACCTGTGCATCAGCCACTAAGGCGATGTTACACGTAGCCTCCGAAACATCGGTCGGGACGTTCCACGTTTGGGTCACGCAGCCGACATATTGGAAGGTCAGTACGCTACCAGCCTCGGCTTCGATGGTGTACGAGCCGTCGATTGCGGTCGTCACACCTACCATTGATTGAGTCACAACGGTGGCTCCGAGCAGCGGTTCTCCGTCCTCGACCGTTGTCACTACTCCACTCACAGTCACCTTCTTAACAGCCTGAGCATTAGCCCCTACCGCCAAAAACATCAGTGCGACCACAAGCAAAGTGTGTCGTAAAAATTTCAACATCATAAGCGATATGTGTTTACATTGTCATTCGCGCCCTCGGCACGAACCGTTAATTCAAAAATCCGAAACTGCAAAGATAGGACATAATATTCTGACGACCAAATAGAACGCCCGTTTTCGTCGCCCGAAAACAAAAAAAGCTACCCGACAAATTCGGATAGCTCTATGAGGATTCGTTTTTCGCTGTTTAGTGGCAGTCGTGGTGGTCGCACGCCTCGCCCGAATCGTGCACCTGACCCGCAAGGTAGTCGCGCACCAGCTGCTCGACCTCGCCGTGCTGACCGCGAATGACCTTAATGCCGTGGCGTTCGAGCACATTCTTGGCACCTGCACCCATATTTCCTGCCAACATAACTCGCACACCCTCAGCCTGTAACACCGATGCGATGTTCGACTTGCAACCGCAACCCTCGGGCGAAGGCAGCGTCGTCGAGCGGAGCGATCCGTCCGCTTCGATCGCAAAAATCGTATAGTAAGCGCAGTGACCAAAGTGGTCATCTACAACGCCGTCGCGCGTCGGGACAGCAATCTTCATATCGAGTTTCATAGTCATCTGTTTTTTGTTTTTTTCGTATCCCAAAGATAGCCATTTTTGCGCAAACGTGCAAGCCCGCAACGCGCCCGCGCACGATTTGAAGCACCAAATGAAGTGAAACTGAAAAATTTAACGTACTTTTGCACCCACAATTTATATCCAAATATATGACGCAAAACAGCTCACGATTGAAGGGCTTGATCGCCCTGACACCACTTATAGTATTTATGGTCAGCTACTTGGCTGTGTCACTCATAACGGGCGACTTCTACAAAATGCCCATCTCCGTTGCATTTCTCATCGCCTCGGTCTACGCCGTCGCAATCACACGCAACGAGCCATTCAACCGCCGCATTGAGCATTTCTCGAATGGTGCTGCAAATCAGAACGTTATGCTGATGATTTGGATCTTCGTGCTGGCGGGTGCATTCGCCGAATCGGCTCGCGCAATGGGTGCCGTAGACGCAACCGTCGCGCTGACGATGTATCTGCTGCCCGCGAAGTTGCTGCCTGCGGGTCTGTTCATCGCTGCCTGTTTCGTGTCGATCTCGGTCGGCACGTCGGTCGGTACGGTGGTGGCTCTCGTCCCCGTTGCTGCGGGACTTGCCGAGCAGACCGCACTCGATCCCGCGTGGCTCACCGCAATCGTTGTCGGAGGTGCGTTTTTCGGTGATAATCTGTCGTTTATATCCGATACTACGATCGCCGCAACCCGCACGCAGGAGTGCGACCTGAGAGATAAATTCCGCGTCAATGTGCGTATCGTCGCACCCGCCGCGTTGATCACTATGTGTATCTATCTCTTCACCGCAACCGACATCGCTGCCCCCACGCCCGAACGTATCGAGGGTGTGAAAATTGTCCCCTATCTGTTGGTTTTGGTTACGGCAATCGCTGGACTTAACGTAATGAAAGTCTTGATCTTAGGCATCGTTGCGGCGGGCGTCATAGGCATCGCAACCAACAGCTTCGGTGCGCTCGAATGGTGCACCTGTATGGGTCAGGGAATCAACGGAATGGGCGAGCTGATCATCATCACGATGTTGGCGGGCGGACTGCTCGAACTGATCCGCGTGGGTGGCGGTATCGACTACCTGATCAACCTGCTCACGCGCCACATCAGTGGTCGTCGCGGTGCCGAGGGCTCGATCGCAGCGTTGGTCTGTATGGCTAACCTCTGCACCGCAAACAACACCATCGCAATCCTCTCGGTAGGCACGATCGCACGCGACATCGCCGATCGCTATGGTATCGACCGACGTCGCTCGGCGAGCCTGCTCGACACCTTCTCGTGTCTGACGCAGGGAGTGCTGCCCTACGGAGCACAACTGCTTATGGCTTCGGGACTTACGGGGCTTTCACCGCTCAACATCATCGGTTACCTCTACTACCCGATGATTATGGGCGCGTGTGCCGTGCTGGCTATCATTTTCCGCTATCCTCGCAAATTCTAACACGCTGAGCTATGGTCTGTTATCTCCAAGTCGAGAACCTCACGAAGAGCTATGGCGAGCTGGTGATGTTTGATAACATCTCCTTCTCGATCAACGAGGGCGAACGCATTGCGCTGATCGCTCGAAATGGCGCAGGTAAATCGACTCTGCTGCACCTGATTGCGGGGCGCGATACGGCGGATAGTGGCTCGATCACTCCGCGTCGTGATCTGCGCGTGGCATATCTCGAACAAGACCCCACGTTTGATCCCGCGCTGACGGTTTTGGAGGCGTGTTTGGGAGCAAACCGCGACGACGCACGTGTGATTACCGCCTACGAACGCGCCATTGCCGACCCCTCGGGTGAGGGCTTGCAGGAGGCGATGGCAGAGATGGACGTGCGACAGCTTTGGGACCGCGAACAGCGTGTAAAACAGATACTTTCGCGTCTGCGTATCGACGATTTCGGTCAGCGCGTGGGCACACTTTCGGGCGGACAATTGAAGCGTGTTGCGCTGGCAAGCGTACTGCTGAGCGAATGCGATTTGCTGATTCTCGACGAGCCGACTAACCACCTCGACACCGAGATGACCGAGTGGCTCGAAGAGTATCTGACCTCGTCGCGCAGTGCGCTGCTGATGGTCACTCACGACCGCTATTTTCTCGACCGCGTGTGCAGCGACATTCTCGAATTGGAGGATCGCCGCCTCTACCACTACCACGGCAACTATTCGTACTATCTTGCTAAGCGTCAGGAGCGTATCGACGCGGCGGCGGCTCAGCGCGAGAGCGACGAGAACCGTTTTCGCCACGAGTTGGAGTGGATTCGTCGCCAACCGCAGGCACGCGCAACAAAGGCGCAGGCTCGCATTGACGCCTTCTACGATTTGAAGAATCGACTGCAAACCACACGTACGCAACGTGCTGTGCGTCTGGAAGTTCAGGCAGGACGTATCGGCACCAAAATCTTCGAGGCAAAAGATGTCTGCAAGAGCTATGGCGCAAAACGTATCCTCGACCGCTTCAACTACAACTTCGCGCGTTACGAGAAACTCGGCATCGTGGGCGACAATGGCTGCGGCAAGAGCACCTTCCTGCGACTTCTGATGGGTTTGGAGCAGCCCGACAGCGGCTCAATCGAGGTGGGCGAAAGCGTTCGATTCGGCTATTACAGCCAGCAGGGATTGGAGTTCGACCCCTCGAAACGTGTGATCGACATCGCTCACGACATCGCCCGCGAGGTCGATCTGGGCGATGGTCGCCGACTGAGCGCGTCGCAGTTTCTGCACCACTTCCTGTTCCTGCCCGAACAACAATACAACTACGTTGCAAAGCTGAGTGGCGGCGAGCGTAAACGCCTCTACCTCTGCACAGTACTAATGCGCAACCCCAACTTTTTGGTGCTCGACGAGCCGACCAACGACCTCGATATTATGACTCTCAACGTGTTGGAGGAGTACCTTCGCGCGTTCCGCGGTTGCGTGATTGTGGTGTCGCACGACCGCTATTTTGTCGATAAGGTTGCCGACCATCTGCTGGTTTTCTGTGGCGACGGCGAGATCAAGGATTTTGCAGGCAACTACTCCGAATATCTGGTTTGGAAACGCGATTTCGAGGCGGCTCGTCGTGCTGCCGCGGCTGCCGAGGAGCAACGCAACCGCCCCAGCGAGGAGCCTCGACGCCCAAAACCCGCCTCGAAACGCCTCTCGTTCCGCGAGCAGCAGGAGTTTGCCGCACTCGACGCCGAGATACCCGCATTGGAATCGGAAAAAGCTGAGCTTGAAGCACTTCTATCGTCGGGCACACTCTCTCACGAGGAGCTGACGCGCACTGCCGAACGCATTGGCACGCTCATCGACGAGATCGACGAGAAGACTATGCGCTGGCTCGAACTGAGCGAACGAGCATAGCGAGATCAATTCAAAATTCAAAATTCAAAATTCAAGATTCAAAATTCAAAATTCAAAATTTCCCTTCCACAATTATATACAAAAAAAATTAGGTCGTGCCCGAAAGCGCGACCTATCTATTTTTGTCATTACGTAGAGATTTACTCCGCCCTCCCAAGCAGTATCGCATCGAATCGCTCGGGGTCAAGTCCCTCCGACTTAACCAGCACCCGTCCATCGCGGTCGATCAAAAAACAAGTCGGCGTCGCCTGCACACCATACTTGATTTTGAACGGCGAGCAGTCCACCATACACTCCGTAATGAACTGATAATCTACATTATAGCGTGCACGCAACTCTTTCAGCGACTCCGCCGAATCAACCGCCCAATAGACTACAATCTCCAAATCCTCGCGCAGAGTTCGAGCATAAAGCTGCGCCAAGTATTCGCGCCCCGACGCTCCCATACAGCCCAAACCACCATACAATAACAGCACACGACGACCCTCCAAAGCACGCAGATCGAATCGCTCGCCCACCTCATTTACAGCCGCGATATGTGGCGCACGACTTCCCTCGACGACCTGACGCGTGCGTATATGTTGCTGAATAGCACGACCATACGCCGATTGACGCATTGGGCGCGGTAGTGTTCGCAAGACTCGGCGCAAGGTATCCTTCGGCACATCAAGGCGCACCATAAAACAACGTTTCAGACCACTCGGTGTCGCTGCATATTGCAGTGCCAACTGCTGATTTCGCTCCAACACACGCTCCAATTCAACTTCGGCGACCATTTCCAACGAATCAGTCAATTCGGGATTCGCCTTTGCCTGCTCATACAATCGCGTACCAAATGCCTCATATTCAAGCCAAAGCGCGCTATCGGCACGCAGATATTCCTCCTCGGTTACGGGCGGTTGCTTCGCCGTCGCCGACAGAGCGAACAACAGCGCAAAGATTGTCAGAATGGATTTCATAGTGGTTTATTTTTTACAAATATAGGATTTTTTTCGTAAATTGAGTATATTTGTTCAACGCAAAAACTACCGAACGTATGACCTATATCGAAATTGATAGCCCCGATCAGTTGGGCGTTTTGCTCCAACGTGGCTCGCGCATAAATCAGTATGTGTTTCGTAATCTGGACTTTACGCCCGTTACGGAGATGGCGGCAAATCGTATCTTCACCGATTGCATTTTTCTCGGTTGCACACTGCCCGAGCCCGTTCAGCAGGCTCTCGGTCGCTGTTGCTTGATCTTTCCGCAGATTGATGTCCCCTACAACGTTCATCGCTCGACGCTCTATTCGCCTGAGGAACTCTATGCCGGTTACGATCCCGCCCACCCCGAAACTCAATCGACGTGCTACGATGGTCGCGTTTATAGCCACTATCTCGAACAGGGCAAAACCACTCGTAATCTGCGCATTACGCTCGCCCGCTCGCTGCACGACCACTCGATCAGCGACGCTCTGCACGACTTTCTCAGTTCTTATGACGAACGCCGTTTGGTCGGCATTATGGGCGGTCACGGACTGCTACGCACCGACGCTGCCTACCGCAAAGTTGCCCGAATCAGCAAACAACTGACCGAGGCGGGCTACTTGATGATCAGCGGTGGCGGACCGGGCGCGATGGAGGCAACGCATTTGGGTGCTTGGTTTGCCGATCGCACGCTCGACGAGTTGGACGAAGCAATTGAACTGCTGAGTGTTGCCCCCTCATTCCGCGACGAGGGTTGGCTCTCGACCGCATTCGAGGTGCGTCGTCGCTGGGGGCAAGAGAGGTACGAGAGTTTGGGCGTTCCGACGTGGCTCTATGGGCACGAACCCGCAACGCCTTTCGCAACGCACATCGCTAAATATTTCGACAACAGTATCCGCGAGGACGGTATCCTGACCATTGCCAAGGGCGGTATTATCTACTCGCCCGGTAGCGCGGGCACGTTGCAGGAGATCTTTCAGGACGCGGTTCAGAATCACTATCTGAGTTTTGGTTATGCCAGCCCGATGGTCTTTCTTGATAGCGACTATTGGACAACGCAAATGCCTGTCTATCCGCTACTTGAAGAGTTACTCACCAAGGGTCGATATAAAAATCTGCTTCTATCACTTGCCGACAACGAAGACGATATCGTCGCCGAAATCCGCAAATTCACGGACAAATAGTAAATTGTATCTCCTAATATATTAGGAGATACAATTATTAGTTACTACAAAAATCAATAATCCTCGGTATAGCGAACTACACCATTTTCATCAACATAAAACTTTGTTGTTTTAGTTATGTAACCGCCAAAAGCATTTTTTGCTCTATATTTATGAACAATAGTATATCCAGGATCTAAGTCAGTAACCTCCGACCACGATACACTTTTATAACTGTTCCAATCATTTAGATTTTCGCGCAAGTAACCTTTAACAGCGGCTTGTACCTCTATTTTTCTTAATGGGCGATCATTGTCGTTGCCACTGATACTACACCCATCAAGACTGATAATACAAATTAAGATTATAAGGGCAATCATTCCCCATACATCACGCTCTGTTAATTTTCCGGTATTCATAATAGCCTTTAATTTAGGAGTATAAAACCATTTTCTTTGTGGAATAAATTAGGGTACTTATTTACCCTTGCTGAAATCTGAGATGCGGCGACGGGATTATCATCGCATTTTCGTTGATATAGTTTCAACCGATTTACCTCATCTGCGATCTCCTTCGACGTAGAAGGTCCCTTTCTTTGTAAGATCTCTGCAATTGCTTCGTGTAATGTCATAATGGAATTATTTGGGTTAAACATTAGTGTCTTTGCGTCAGACGGCAACCGTTTAACTCAAAAAAAAGAAACGTGGATCGTAGCTTATTGCAACGAGGTACGACCAAGCACCTACAAACACATAAGCACAACAACCCACGCCAAGCGGCGAGGGCATTTTCCGTGCCTATTGGTGTGTTTGCTATTAAAATTGGTCGTTTTCGTTGCAAGCCAATAGCCCAAATGCCATCTAATATGTCCACTGTCCTACGCGGACAGATATACAAAATTACAAATAATTCTCCATTTTCAAAATATATCTCTCAAAAAAATAACAAAACCCCCGACCTCTGCACTGAGATCGGGGTTTTCGTTTATATATTATATATAGGTATAGAGGGTATGGGGTTGAATCACGCCCTGCTGGGCGTGTCATCATCGGCGGGTCGCCCTTTGGGCGAGCCCCCCACCCGCCGATGATGAGTCTGAATACAGACTCAGTACATCAGCTACCACACAAAAAGGGGCTACTTTGCGTTGTTCTCTCCTACACACGGCACAAAAAAAAGGAGCAAACCTTTCGATTTGCTCCTTGAAGAGGCGGCTACCTACTCTCCCACTTAAATAAGCAGTACCATCGGCGTTAGTGAGCTTAACTTCTCTGTTCGGAATGGGAAGAGGTGGAACCTCACCACTATAACCACCT
>JAZUBB010000017.1:0-410337 GCA_045638285.1 Alistipes sp.
CCGAAGAACTTTTCTTGCAATATTCGGGCAGTGATAAGTTCCCCATTCTCTTCGAGTTGCGTGTAAATTCGGTGGAGTTTGATGCGACTCTCCTCAATGTAGTTATTAAGCTCGGTTGATTTGCGGCTTTTGCCCCTTGCACACTCCTTTGCCTGATTCCACGACACAGGCTCAATACTTTTGCGGATGTTTGTTTCTACTCTTGCGCCATTGACTGTGATACGCATACATACTGAAGCCTCTCCGTTCTTCAGCAGCTTGGTTTTCTTGATAAAGAAAAGCACATTAAATGAATCTCGTCTCATTTTCTCCTACTTTTAAGTTAAACTTTTATTTGGCAAAAGTAAGAATCCGAGTCCGTTTTGACGCTATGCAAAATGTTGTCAATCAGCGAAAAACACTCTTTCAAGGTGGAGATGTTTGGGACACCCGTTTGCTCCACCTTCTGCTCCACCAAAGACGGTAGTGAACCGCACTTTTTTGCGTTTTTGGGGAAAATAAAAAATCCCGATTTTCGTTAAAAATCAGGATTTTACATTGTTTTGCTTTTCTTTACTGTGGTGCCACCAGGAATCGAACCGGGGACACAAGGATTTTCAGTCCTTTGCTCTACCAACTGAGCTATGGCACCATCATTTCGCACGAGAGTTAATCTCTCATTGCGGGTGCAAAGGTAGGCAAAATTTCTGAATACGCAAATTTTTATCTCATTTTTTATCGTTTTTTATTCGCGTAGATGGCTATCCGCCTATAATTCAATTTGATATAAATTTACGTCATTCGGATTTTTTTGTATGCCGAACGCGGTATTTTCGATTTATTTTACTAAATTTGCCATAGATACGTAACAGAAACAATCAAAAAAGGATAAAAAATTATGAAAAATTTTGTGATTTTACTTCTTGCTGTGCTGGCTATTTCGTGCAGTGGTGCAGCAGATAAACCCGCGAATATTGAGGCAGAGGCTGCGCCTGCAACTGCGGTGATCTATGGTGATACGATCGTTTTGACCCAGCCCGATCTTGCGGCGGGTAAGACCATCAATCAGGCGTTGGCGGAGCGTGCGTCGTCGCGCGAGTATTCGGCTGAGCCTCTTTCGCTCGAAGAACTGAGTGGTGTGCTGTGGGCGGCTGCGGGTGTCAATCGTCCGAATGGTCATCTGACTGCTCCGTCGGCTTTGGCACTCTATCCCATTACGGTCTATGCGTTTACGGCTGAGGGCGTGTTCCGTTACAATTCGGAGCTGCACGTGCTGGTGCGCGAGGCTGAGGGTGATCATCGTGAGCTGAGTGCAGCGCAGGATTTCGCTTATACGGCGCCGTTGAATTTGGTCTATGTGGCTGATTTGGGTAAGTATAACAACAATTTCCCTCGTGATAAGGCTGAGTTCTTGTCGGGTCAGGACGCTGCGGGCTATGCCGAGAATGTCAATCTGTATGCGGCGGGCAATGGCTTGAAGGCGATTACACGTGGCAGTTTGAAGAGTGCTGAGGTACTGAATCTACTCTCGCTCGATCCGAAGCAGTACGCTGTTGTATTGGCGCAGACGGTAGGTAAGTAACCGTGCTTGAATCACAAAACAGTCGAGCCGATCTCTCAAAGGAGGTCGGCTCGGTTTATTTTGTACATATATTATAATATTCGCCGAATTTTGGCTATTTTTGTGCCCTAATTAAACGCAAAACAATGCTCGAAAACTTGACCTTGCGACCGACACAAGAGTGCGATCTGCCTGACGTAATGCGAATTATCGCCGACGCTCAGGCTGATTTTCGTGTGCGCGGAATTGATCAGTGGCAGAATGGCTATCCCAACGAGCAGTCGATACGCAACGACATTGCGCGTGGCGAGAGCTACGTTGTGACACGTGGCGAGCAGGTTGTAGCAACGGCAATGATCACCTTTGCGCCCGACCCGAACTATGCTGCGATCTACGATGGTGAGTGGTTGCTTGCTACGCCTAAGAGCTATGCTACGATCCACCGCATTGCGGTCGATTTGAGCGAGCGAGGACGGGGTATTGCCGAGTGGATCGTGCGACAGACGGAGCGAATGTGCCGCAAGCGTGGTGCCGATAGCCTGCGCATTGATACCCACCGCGACAATCGCTCGATGCAGCGTGTCGCCGAGAAGAACGGAATGACGCTCTGCGGTACGATCTACCTCGCTGATGGTGCCGAGCGTTTGGCATACGAGAAGATTATGAACAATAGACCCAATATTCGTGCTGTCTTTTTCGATATCGACGGCACACTTGTAAGTTTCAATACCCATCGCGTGAGTGACGCGACGGTGGAGGCGTTGGCGGAGTTGCGCCGACGTGGTGTGAAGGTGATTTTGGCAACGGGACGCCTGTTGAATCAGACCGAGGTGGTGAGCCGAATCAAGTTCGATGCTTATATCACGCTTAATGGTTGCTGTTGCTTGGCTGAGGACGGCACGACGGTGATCAGCAAGGCGACAATCCCGCAGAGCGATTTGGAGGCGATCGTCGACTACCTCGAAGAGAACAACCACCCATTCCCTTGTTCGTTTATGGACGAAGTTGGTAATACGATCAATTACGTTGACGATCGTGTACAGACGGTGTGGGACAATATCGCGCTGCCCGTACCTCGTACCGAGAATCCGCGTCAGACGATCCAACGCAATATCTATCAGGTGAATATCTATGTCGATGAGAAGGACGAGGCACCGATTGTCGAGCGTTATCTGCAACATTGCGAATCGACGCGCTGGCACCCGCTGTTTGCCGATGTCAATCTTCGCGGAGTGAGCAAGCAGCAGGGTGTTGATACTATGCTCGACTATTTTGGTATCTCGCGCGAGGAGGCTATGGCGTTTGGCGATGGAGGCAACGATGTGAGTATGCTGGGTCACGTAGGTTGGGGTGTAGCGATGGGCAATGCGGTTGATTCGGCTAAGCAGGCGGCGGTCTATGTCACCGATACGGTCGATGATGAGGGTATCTGCAAAGCGTTGCAACACTTCGGACTGATCGACTAAACGAGCGTTGCCGAAGAATTATGACCACTCTTTGAGTGGTCATTTTTTATTTGCTCTAAGAATTTGCTAAAAAAATCGCACGAGAATTTGGAAGTTTAGAATTTATCGCTACCTTTGCAGTGTATTAATGCACTAATACACTAAGCGCGCCAAACAAAACCAAACTCAAAAACCGAAAAACTATGATCGAAATTCGCAATTTGAAATTTAGCTATACCACCCTCAAATCTCGCACGGAGGTTTTCGACTCGCTGTCGATGATGATTCCGTCGGGTGAGATTGTCGGGTTGTTGGGTCGCAATGGTACGGGCAAGAGCACGCTGCTCAATCTGATGGCGGGATTGCTCGATGCCGATGCGGGAACAATCGCGGTCGAGGGTGTCGATGTTGAGCAGCGAGGCACAGCACTCTACACGTCGTTGATGATCGTGCCAGAGGAGTTTAGCCTTCCTCAGCTGACTCTTGATCGCTTTGTGAAGGTTACTGCACCGTTCTATCCCAATTATGACGAGGCACGTTTTGACGATTGTTGCTCACGTTTCGAGGTCGATAGTGCTGTGCGTCTTGACCGTATGTCGATGGGTCAGCGCAAGAAGGCATATCTGTCGTTTGCGTTGGCTTGCAATACGCCCATTTTGTTGCTCGACGAGCCGACCAACGGCTTGGATATTCCCGCGCGACAGGCTCTGCGTCAGATGCTTGCCGAGCAGGTGAATGACGAGCGCACGATCGTTATCTCGACCCACGCGGCACGCGATATCGAGAATCTGGTCGATCGTCTGGTGATTATCGAACCGCACCGAATGGTTCTCAACGAGAGCATTGCAACGCTTTCGACGCTGTTCGGTATGGGTGTTGTTCCTGCGGGTGTGAAGCCTCTCTATTCCGAGCCGAGTGTGGCGGGAGTGCGCGGAGTATGGGTTGCCGAGGGCGACGAGGAGAGCCGTATGGATATGGAGATGATGTTCAATGCAGCAACCCGATCGCTGCGCGAGGTTGCAGCCGTAATTGCTAACCATTCAAAACTTTAAGCCGTTATGACAACATTTAGTCTGCGCCGCGTGGCGCAATATGCCGCAAAGCACTATGCCGAGTATGGTCGTAGGTATGCTTTGATATTCGGAGTTATCATTGCAGCCCTTGCAGCGATGGCTCTATTGATTTTGGCAAAGTTCAAATTCTTCCTCGAAATAGAGGTGCTTTTTGAAACAGCGTTGATATGTTTGTGCGCTGTTGTGGTGGTAGTTGCTGATATGTCTGTTCGTTCGCTCGATCGAACGACCAATCGCGCCTCGCTCGAAATGACCCTGCCTCTGACCTCAGCCGAGCGATACGCCTTTGTATTCCTCAATACGTTAATTATGGGTGTGCTGGTGCCGTTTGCAATCGCGTGTGCGTTCGATTTCTGGGACTGTTTCAAAGCGCCGATGATGTTTGGGCTCTATCTCTTAGTTCACCCCTACGTGATGGTTGCCTACTGTTGGGCGCGTCGTCCCAAATATGCGATTTTGGGGCTGGTGCTGCTGTGGGCTGGATCATTATTGTCGCTATCAGCAATCTCGCCGATGATTGGTATCCCTACGTTTGGAGATTGGCTCCATTTCAGTCTGCCCGATGGCTATGCGTTCTTCAATAGGTTAGCGCCGATGTTGTACAGCAGCGAAATCGAGTTCGAGTACCCGATGTGGGTCGAATGGCTGTTCACCACGATAATGTGGGCGTTAGCCTACGCCATTGCCTATTTCAAACTGCGCGAACGTCGCCTTGCCTAAATCCGATAAGCTATGCAATTCGATAATACACAGCCCATTTGGGCACAGATCTACGAACTGCTGCTGACCCACATTGCCGATGGCGAGTGGTGCGAGGAGGAGCGTGTAGCCTCGGTGCGAGAGTTGGGTGCTACGTTGGCGGTCAATCCCAACACCGTAATGCGAGCCTATGAACGCGCCACCGACGAGCAGCTGATCTACAATCGTCGTGGCATTGGTTACTTTGTGAGCGTGGGGGCGCGTGAGCGTGCAGCGACACTTCTCCGTGAGCGTTTCGAGCGCGAGCAGCTGCCGAGCATATTCCGCTCGATGCAACGCGTTGGTATCACAGCCGAAGAATTTGTTTCACTCTACAAAAATTATCAGGAAAATGAAAACAAGCAATAAACTTTTGATCCTTTTCGTTGCCATCTTGGCGGTCGTTTGGAGCGCGGAGTGGTGGATTGGTTATCGTACCGTTGCTCCATTCCACAAGTTGCTCGGCAGTGAGCAGATGGAGGCGGTGCGGGTCTATAAGATGCCACATAACACCTTGTCCTCACTCACCGATACGACGGGCTATCTCAAACACAAGGTCTTTGAGATTGATCGCTCGATGAGCATCGATGATCTGAGTGTCGATGGCGATACGCTCACATTCAACTACGAAATGGAGGCGATCCCGTTTAGCTATGCCGACACGATTACTTTGGTTTTGACCGATACCACATTAGTATATTATAGTCCCAAATTATAGTCTTAAACGAAAGAGCCGTCCTCGTCGGGGCGGCTCTTGCTCTTCTAAACGCTTACCACACGATTGGCTCTTCGCCGCGCGATGTTAGGTAGGCATTGGCTTGCGAGAAGTGGCGGCAACCGAAGAATCCTCGATATGCCGAAAGTGGCGAGGGGTGCACCGCCTTCAAAATGCAGTTACGCGCGGGGTCGGCAATCGCACCCTTACGTTGCGCATAGCTACCCCAAAGCATATAGACCACGCCTTCGCGGCGAGCAGCAATGGCACGCACCACAGCGTCAGTAAATTGCTCCCAACCGCGCCCAGCGTGTGAGGCTGCCTCGTGAGCGCGCACGGTCAGCACCGAGTTGAGCAACAGAACGCCCTGCTCGGCCCAACGATCGAGGTTGCCACTTGTGGGTACGGGCGCACCCGTATCACTCTCGACCTCCTGAAAAATATTGCGCAACGAGGGCGGAAACTGCACTCCGTCATTGACCGAAAAACACAATCCATTAGCCTGACCCTCACCGTGATAGGGGTCTTGACCGATGATCACGACCTTCAACTTGTCGAAGGGGCATTTGTCGAAAGCACGAAAGATATTCCCTCCGCGCGGAAAGATTTGACGCGAGCTATACTCCTCGCGCACAAAACCGACCAACTCGGCAAAATAGGGTTTCTCGAACTCGTCGGCAAGCAGTGCCTTCCAATCCTCGGCAATCTTTACATTCATCTCTATTTCAGTTGTTTGATTCGTTCGATGTTTCGTCGCAGGCTCTCGCGCCAATCGGGTTGCTCCACGCCAAAACGATTGCCGATCTTCGAGCAGTCGAGCACCGAATAACGGGGTCGTTGTGCGGCGGTAGGGTAGTCGTCGGTGATGATGGCTACGGCGCGACAATCGCACTTCGCCACGTGAAAAATCTCCTCGGCAAATTCGCACCACGTCGCCTCGCCTGCTGAGGCAAAATGGAATATCTCGCCACGCAATGTGTGGTCGGCAACCACTTCGGGCAGAATCTTTACGATCGCTGCTGCCAAGTCATCAGCCGCCGTAGGTGAGCCATATTGATCGGCAACGACTCGAACCTCGCGCTGCTGCTCGGCAAGGCGTAACATTGTCTTTACGAAGTTATTACCCTCTGCCGAATAGAGCCACTGCGTGCGGATTATCACACCGCGACAACCACTCGCGATGATTGCTTGCTCACCTCGCAACTTGCCTTCGCCATAGTGGTTGATCGGGGCAGTCGGATCGCTCTCGCGGTAGGGTGTGCAGCTTTTGCCGTCGAAAACGTAGTCGGTCGAAATGTGAACTAATGCTACATCTGCCGCCCTTGCCACGCGAGCCAGATGCTCAACCGCGAGCCAGTTCACAGCGTCAGCCTTTTCGCGCTCACTCTCAGCACGATCGACCGCCGTATATGCGGCACAATTAACCACTGCGTCGGGTTGCACCTGCTCGATCAGTCGCGCCACAGCTGCGTGATTGGTGATGTCGCAATCGGTCGAATTTACTGCCACAACACTCCACGACGCGGGCACGGCACGTTGCAATTCGCGCCCGAGTTGACCATTGGCTCCTGTGATTAAAATTTTCATTTGTGGCTGTTAATTTTCCGTAAAAGTAGCAATTTTTTCCTTTTTTCGTACTAATTTTGTGTGACTAAATTCACTTTTTCAATGAAACGCACTTTTTTATTTGTTTTGGCACTTGCCGTAGCAATGGTTGCTGCGCCTATTGACGCCAATGCTCGCAAGAAGAAATCGGAGGTTCGTAACGTCATTATGCTCATCGGCGACGGTATGGGTGTCGCTCATATCTCGGCACTTATGCTCGAAGAGAAATATCAGCCCATCAATATGGATCGCGCCCAAGCGGCTGCACTCATTAAGACCTACTCGGCTAATAACCGCGTGACCGACTCGGCAGCTGCGGGTACGGCTTTGGCTACGGGTACGAAGACCGGCAACCACTATATCGGTGTGACGATGGAGGGTGATACATTGTCGTCGCTCATTACGCGAGCCGAGCGTCGAGGTATGCAGACCGCCGAGGTTGTGACCTGCTATCTGACCCACGCAACGCCCGCAGCGTTCTATGCTCACGTGCCCGATCGCTCGCAGTACGAAGATATTGCAGTTGAGTTTGTTACGTCGGGCATTGATGTGGCTATCGGTGGCGGTACGCGCTACTTTGCAAAGCGCAAGGACGGTCGCAATCTGATCCCCGAACTCGAAGCGCAGGGTTATAAGGTAGCCTATTCGCTCGATGAGATCAAAGATATGTCTGCGGGTCGCGTAGTGGCTCTTTGCGCCGACCAAAACCTGCCTATGGCACATCAGGATCGAGGTGATTTCCTGCCCGACGCAACGGCTAAGGCTCTCGAAATTCTGACGGCTAACTGCAAGAAGGAGAAGAGAGGTTTCTTTATGATGGTTGAGGGCTCGTTGATTGATTTTGCGGGTCATAACAACGACGCCGTGCAGATTTATGCCGAGATGAAGGATTTCGATAAGGCTGTGGGTGTGGCATTTGACTATGCCGATAAGCACGAGGGTACGCTGGTTGTAGTTTGTGCCGATCACGAGACGGGCGGTCTGTCGTTGCCGTCGTCAAAGACCGATTTCACGTTGTCGGAGAGCGGTGTTGAGTATCGCTATGGCACCACGAGCCATTCGGGTTCGATGATTGGTGCGCTGTTCTATGGCGCAGGTGCAAAGGAGTTTGCAGGCATTATGGACAATACCGAACTCAGCCGTCGCATTGCCGAGTTGCTGGGTTTGTAACAATCAAATATGCAGAAACAAACAAGGCGAGCATTACAGCTCGCCTTGTTTGTTTTGTGGTATATAGTCTATTTCTGTCTAAAATAGATCTGCATAGGTACGCCCGAAAAATCCCAATGGCTGCGGATTTTGTTTTCGAGGAATCGACGATACGGCTCCTTGATGTACTGCGGCAGATTGACAAAGAATGCAAATGCCAGAGTGGGCGAGGGTAGCTGCATAGCGTACTTGATACGAATGTACTTACCCTTGGTCGAGGGGGGCGGAGTCTCCTCGATGATGGGCAGAATGTACTCGTTGAACTCCGAGGTCGGCACACGGCGGCGACGCGAGTTATAGACGCGAATAGCCTGCTGCATAACCTCCAAAATTCGCTGCTTGTTGATCACCGAGGTGAAGATAATCGGCAGATCCGAGAACGGAGCGAACTTCTTTTCGAGGAATTCGCGCCACTCCTTCATCGTGTTGCTCTCCTTCTCGATCAAGTCCCACTTGTTGACAACCACCACGCAACCCTTTTTGTTGCGCACGATGAGGTTGAAGATATTGATGTCCTGCGACTCGATGCCCTGCTTAGCGTCGAGCATAAGGATACAAACGTCCGAATTTTCGATAGCGCGGATCGAACGCATAACCGAATAGAACTCCAAGTCCTCGGTCACTTTGCCCTTCTTGCGCATACCAGCCGTATCGACCAGATAGAAGTCCATACCGAACTTGTTGTAGCGCGTGTGGATCGAATCGCGCGTAGTACCTGCGATGGGGGTTACGATGTTGCGCTCGTCACCCAACAGAGCGTTGGTCATCGACGATTTACCCACGTTCGGGCGACCCACGATAGTGATTCGGGGCAGCTCCTCAAACTCCTCAGCCTTAGCGTCTTCGGGTAGGGCTTTGATAATCTCGTCCATCATCTCGCCCGTGCCGCTACCGCTCATTGCGCAGATGGTGATCGGCTCACCCAGACCGAGCGAATAGAACTCCATCGCACCATATTGCTGATCGTAGTTATCAACCTTATTTACGACCAAAATAACCTTCTTGGTCGTACGGCGCAGAATATCTGCCATCATCATATCGAGGTCGGTCACGCCGGTCGATACCTCGACCATAAACAGAATCACGTCGGCCTCATCAATAGCTAACATCACCTGACGACGAATCTCGTCCTCAAAAATATCGTCCGAACCGACGGTGTAACCGCCCGTATCAATCACCGAGAACTCACGACCGTCCCAATCCGAGCGACCATAGTGGCGGTCGCGTGTGGTGCCGGCAGTGCCATCAACGATCGCCTGACGCATACCGACCAAACGGTTGAAGAGGGTACTTTTGCCCACGTTGGGGCGTCCAACAATTGCTACTAAACTCATAGTATTCTTCTAATTTGGGCACAAAGATAGCGCAAATCCCGCGATCGGCAAAAGTTTTAGCCACTAAAAGCGCGAAAAGGGTGTGCGAATAGCGGTGATTTAGAAATTTTTGACTAACTTTGAGGATTAAAAATAGCTATTTTGTAACGCGTATGCAGATCAAAGATATTAAAACATTGGTTGCTCGTCTTGGAGCGATCGTCGATGGCTGGGACGAAAAGTCGGGAGCCCCTGCTGTTGAGCGACATATAGCGGCTTCGTTGTTGGCGGAGCTGTACGAGGCAGTGAAGTTCGATACCGCGCTGGCGGCTACCGAGATTGTGAATGAGGCTGAGATGCCCACGCCCGTTGAGGAGTCGAGCGAGGAACAATCCGAGCAAGAGTCTTCGGAGGTGGTTTCGGAGGTTATCGATCTGTCGGATATTTTTGGTGGATCGTTCGATGACGAACCCGAACCCGAACCTGAACCGATCGAGGAGGTTGAAGAGCCCGTCGAGGAGGAACAGCCCGAAGAGATTGAGGAGATACCCGCAGTCGAAAACGAGCCTATTGTAGTTGAGGAGGAGATTGCTGCTCCGATCATTGAGGAACCTGCCCCGATTGTTGAGGAGGTTGTGGAGGATACCACTTTCGACGTTGAGAAAGAGCCCGCTGTTGTTGAGGAAGAGTCCACCCCTGCGGTTGTTGAGGAGATCCCCACCGCAGTCGAAGATGAGCCTGCCACCGTAGTTGAGGAGGAGAAATCTGCTGAGGTCGAGGAGATGAAACCCACCGAGGAGAAACCAGCCGAGGAGGAGAAGCCTGAATCGAAGCAGGCGTCGTTGTTTGATATGGAGATTGTGCGCCGTCCTCGTTCGTCGAGTAGTCGTCGCGTGATTATGTCGCTCTATGGCGGTACTGCACCTGAGCCGCGTGGCGAGGAGAAGGTTGAGAAAACGGCTGAGCCTAAGCCCGTTGTGCCTACGCCCGCTCCTATTGAAGAGCCCGCACCCGAGAAACCCGAAAATTCCGAACCCTCTGAGTCTCAAAAAGAGGAGGAGCAGCCCGTTGAGAGTGCAACCGTTGCGCCCGTTTCGGTGGCTGAGCGTATTGCGGCGGCACAGACCGAAACGCAGAGTCAGCAGGTGTTGGGCGATGTGATCGGTGCAGGCACTACGACTTTGGCTGAGGCTGTTGCGGCGAGCCAACCGACGGTACAGACTGTACAAAACGAGCGTGTGAATAGCCTTCGCAATGCGTTGGGTATCAACGATCGCTTTATCTTGATCCGTGATCTGTTTGGTGGCGATGGCGAGGCGTTCGAGCACGCGATGGACGAGTTGGACGCTTTCGAGGATTTCAACGAGTGTTTGGTCTATATGTCTACCTATCGTTGGAATCCGAATTGCGATGGTGCGCGATTGTTGATGGATTTGGTAACACGTAAGTTGCTGTAAGAGAGTATGGCGAAGTTGTTTATTGTGCCGACTCCGATCGGCAATCTCGAAGATATTACACTGCGTGCAATTCGCACGTTGGAGGAGGTTGATTACATTTTGGCTGAGGATACCCGCACTACGTCGGTGCTGCTGAAACACCTCGGTATCGAGAAGAAGATGTACTCGCACCACAAATTCAACGAACACGCTACGTCGGCAATGGTTGCCGAGGCGATCGAGGGTGGTCGCAATGTGGCGTTGGTGTCGGACGCAGGTACTCCGGGTATCTCTGACCCCGGTTTTCTGCTGGTGCGTACCTGTGTCGAGGCGGGCTTGGAGGTCGAGACGTTGCCTGGTCCGACGGCATTTGTCCCTGCGTTGGTGCAGAGCGGCTTTCCGTGTGATCGTTTCTGTTTTGAGGGTTTTCTGCCGCAGAAAAAGGGTCGCAACAAACGCATAGCGGCGTTGGCTGAGGAGGAGCGCACGATGATCTTCTACGAGTCGCCTTTCCGTGTGGTGAAGTTGTTGCAGCAACTTTCGGAGGTTATGGGCGGCGAGCGCGAGGCGTCGGTGTCACGCGAGATAACCAAGAAGTTCGAGCAGACCGTTCGCGGTACGCTTGCCGAACTGATCGAACACTTCACCAAGAACGAGCCGAAGGGTGAGTTCGTAGTGATTGTGTCGGGTAAACCCAAGGCGCGTCGAGCAGCAGAAGAGGACGAAGAGTGATGGGACGCGGCAAGGGATTGAAATATCATCTGATTATGGGCACGAGCCGAGTGATTGGTGCGTTGCCCGATTGGTTTATCTATGGCTGTTTAGGTCGATTCATCACGTTTGTATTTTACCGATTGTTGCGCTACCGCGTGAAGGTGGTGCGCCGTAATCTACACCGCGCCTTTCCCGAAAAGTGTGTCGAAGAGTTGCGCAAGATCGAACACGATTACTATGCTCATTTGGGTGAGGTTGTGATCAATACGATTGATATGGCAAATATTTCGAGCGAAGATTTTGCCTCACGCCTGAGTGTTGAGAATCTCGCGGAGCACCGTGCTGCAACGACCTCCCGCTCGTGGGTGGCAATGATGGGTCACTATGGTTGTTGGGAGTATTTCGGAGCCTATCAGTTGCACGACGAACGGGCGTATATGGTTGGTGTCTATCACCCTCTGAGCAACCAGACGTTCGAAGAATTCTACTATGATATCCGTTCGCGTTTCGGGCTGCACCCAGTCAAAATGCAAGATGTGGCGCGTTTTGCGGTGAAACATCGTAAAGGTTATGAGGGTCGCCCGGTAGTCTACGGTATGATTGCCGACCAGCGTCCTCCGCGTGAGGTTGAGAATCAAATGTGTGACTTTTTGGGAGTGTCGACAGCCTTCTATATGGGTAGTGAGTGGTTGGCGCGTAAGTTTGCAATGCCCGTCTATTTTATGCACGTCGATCGTGTAGGACGCGCGAGATATAGTTGCAGGTGGGAGTGTATCTACGACGGAACGGAGGAGGTTGCCGAGGGTGAGATTACACGCCGTTATGCCGAGCGATTGGAGGCAATGATTCGCCGTACGCCCCACCTTTGGATGTGGTCGCACCGCCGTTGGAAGCATATTGATATAGCCGAGGACGAGGCTCGCGCGGCTCAAAACGAGAAATAGACTATGAGCAAAACGAAGGTCGTCATATTGAATTGGAATGGTCGCGCCCATTTGGAGCGTTACCTGCCGAGTGTTGTGCGCTACACGATGCCGCAGTATGGTGTTGTGGTGGCGGATAATGGCTCGACCGATTCGTCGCTCGAATATGTTGCCGAGGCGTTCCCTGAGGTCGAGATCGTGCGCTTGGATCGCAACTATGGCTTTGCCGAGGGGTATAATCGAGCACTGTGTGAGGTCGAAGCGGACTATTATGTCCTGCTCAATTCGGACGTCGAGGTGACCGAGGGGTGGTGCGATAGGTTGGTTGAGGTGCTGGACGCCGATCCGCAGTTGGCTGCTGTTGCCCCGAAGTTATTGGCAGATACCGATCGTGAACGATTCGAGTATGCGGGTGCGAGTGGTGGATTTATAGATATTTTGGGCTATCCCTTCTGTCGCGGTCGAATACTGAGCACGACGGAGCGTGATGAGGGGCAGTATGATGATCCGCGCGATGTCTTTTGGGCAAGTGGAGCGGCGTTTGCCTGCCGTGCCGAGGTGTTCAAGTCTGAGGGTGGATTCGATGGTGAGTTCTTTGCCCATATGGAGGAGATTGACCTCTGCTGGCGTATGCAGTCATCAGGCTACCGAGTGGGCGTTGAGCCACGCTCGAAGGTCTATCACTTGGGTGGCGGAACACTCAGTGTGCTTTCGCCCCGCAAAACTATGCTCAACCATCGCAACAATTTAGCAATGCTCTATAAGAATCTTCCTGCGGCGCACCTGCTGTGGGTGCTGCCCACGCGATTGCTGCTTGATGGTGCGGCGGCAGCGAGCTATTTGGTGAAAGGGCAGTGGGCGTGCGTGAAGGCGGTGTGGCAGGCACACGTGGGATTCTATCGAATGTTGCCCTCGTTGCGTGTAAAACGTAAAGCGGAACGAGCTAAGGGAGCCGCCCTGCCACGAACGATCTATCGCGGGTCGGTGATTGTGCGCCGATTGTTTGGCGGTAAAAAATTTGGGAAGATGATGTGATTTCCCGCAAAAAATGTTAAATTTGTTATCGAGAAAAATTTAGACAGATATGCGTAATCTTGTTCTTATACCGACATACAACGAGCGTGAGAACGTATCGGCAATGGTCGATAAGGTCTTTTCGTTGCCCGTTGAGTTTGATATTCTGGTGATTGACGACGGTTCGCCCGACGGTACAGCCGACATCGTGCGTGAGCGTCAGAAGGATTATCCCGATCGCCTGCACCTGCTTTGCCGCAAGGGCAAGTTGGGCTTGGGTACGGCGTACTTGGCAGGTTTTCGCTGGGGCTTGGAGCGTGATTATGACTACATTATCGAGATGGACTGCGACTTCTCGCACAATCCCGATGACCTGCCGCGCTTGGTTGCCGCAGCCGAGGAGGGTGCCGATGTGGTTGTCGGCTCGCGCTATGTGCAGGGAGTCAATGTGGTCAATTGGCCTATGTCGCGCCTGCTGATGTCCTATTGCGCGTCGATCTATGTCCGCACGGTTACGGGTATGCCCGTGCACGATGCCACGGCAGGATTTGTTTGTTACTCGCGCAGGGTGCTCGAAACAATGGACTTGGATAAGGTCGAGATGAAGGGTTATGGTTTCCAGATCGAGATGAAGTATTCGGCTTGGAAGCTCGGCTTCAAGATCCGCGAGGTGTCGATCATCTTCATCGACCGCGTGCTGGGTCAGTCGAAGATGAGCAGTTCGATCTTTGGCGAGGCTTTCTTTGGTGTTATGAAGTTGCGCTTGCGCAAGATCAAGCCTCGTGCTTAAATACCCATAAAATTTACCCGAACAGAAATAAACAAGAAGAGATAGAGTTATGAAACTTACAGGAAGAAGACGTAGTTCGAACGTAGAGGATCGTCGCGCAAGTGGTGGCGGTCGAATGACCAAGATGGGCTTGGGAGGTCTGTTGGTCGCAGGTCTGATCACGTGGTTGTTGGGTGGTAACCCGCTGTCGGTGTTGCAGAATGCCGATTTGGGGGCTATCGTTGCAGGTCAGCAGACCGAGTATGTCCCGACGGAGCGCGAGGAGCAGTTGGCAGAGTTTGCGTCGCAGATTCTGGCGGGTACCGAGGACGTGTGGAGTGAACTGTTCAAGGAGATGGGTCGCACCTATCAACCGCCACGTATGGTGTTGTTTAATGGCGCAGTGCAGTCGGGTTGCGGTGGTGCAACTTCGTCGACGGGTCCGTTCTATTGCTCGGCAGATCAGACGGTCTATATCGACCTCTCGTTCTTCGATCAGATGGAGAGCCAGCTTAAAGCGGGTGGTGATTTCGCCTACGCATACGTGATTGCCCACGAGGTGGGTCACCACGTGCAGTATCTGCTCGGTATCTTGGAGCAGGTGCAACAGCAGCGTTCGCGCGTGAGCGAGAAGGAGGCTAACCGATTGACCGTTCGATTGGAGTTGCAGGCGGACTTTTTTGCAGGTATCTGGGCGCATTACGATGATAGACGCTTTGGCTCGTTGGAGGACGGCGATATCGAGGAGGGTCTGAATGCAGCGACCTCGATTGGCGACGACCGTTTGCAGATGGAGGCTCAGGGATATACCGTTCCCGACTCGTTTACGCACGGAACGTCGAAGCAGCGTATGACTTGGCTCAAAAAGGGTTACCAGACGGGTGATCTGAGCCGAGGCGATTCGTTCTCGATGAACTACAACGACTTGTAACGAAATTGAAAATAGGACCAGCACATACGGTTGAATTGTTGGCTCCTGCACGTGATTACGATACGGCACGTGCGGCGGTCGATTACGGCGCGGACGCCCTCTATATGGGAGGTCCGCGTTTTGGTGCGCGCTATGCGGCGGGTAATTCGATCGACGATGTGGCGCGTGTGGTGGAGTATGCCCACCGCTATGGGGTGCGTGTTCACTGCACGCTCAATACGATTATCTACGACGAGGAGCTGCGCGAGGCGGAGCGCACGGCACGCGAAGTGATTGCGGCGGGAGTCGATGCGCTGATTGTGCAGGATATGGCTTTCCGACGAATGGATCTGCCGCCCGTTGAACTCCACGCCTCGACCCAGATGTGCAATATGACGCCTGAGTGGGTGCGCTTTTTGGAGCAGAGTGGTTTCTCGCGTGTGATTTTGGAGCGCGGACTGACCCGCGAGCAGATACGTGCAATACGTGCGGCTACGGGTGTCGAGTTGGAGTGCTTTGTTCACGGTGCGATATGTGTCGGTCATAGTGGTCGCTGTATGCTGAGCCGCACGATGAGTTCACGCAGTGGCAACCGTGGCGAGTGCAGCCAGCCGTGTCGATTGACATACGACCTGACCGACGCGACGGGTCGCAAACTGCGTAGCGGCAAACATCTGCTTTCGGTGCGCGATTTGGATCTCTCGTCGCATATTGGCGAGATGATCGACGATGGAATCTGCTCGTTCAAGGTCGAGGGTCGATTGAAGGACCTATCCTATATAAAGAATGTAGTGGCGCACTATCGTCGCCGAATCGACGAGGAGCTGGCTGCTCGTCCAACGGTGCGACGTTCGTCGGTGGGCGAGAGCGTACCCGATTTTGTGCCCGATCCCGCGAAGAGCTTTACACGCGGTGAGTCGAGCTATATGTTCGAGGGCAAGCGAGCAGGTGTTGCGTCGTTCGATACCCCGAAGGCTGTGGGCGAGTATGTAGGTCGTGTGGCACGTGTCGATGGACGAACATTCACGCTCGACCATACTGCGGAACTTTCGGCAGGCGATGGATTGTGCTTTATTGCCGATGGTGCGCTGACGGGTACGAACGTCAATAGCGTAGAGGGACGTCGCGTAACGCCTAATCGAATCGAGGGTATTACGCGCGGGGCGGAGGTCTATCGCAATTTCGATCAGCGATTCCGATTGGCGTTGGATCGCAGCCGCACACGTCGCGTTATTCCTGCGACGGCAACAGTTACGTTCGATGATGAGGGTGTGACGCTCCGTTATACCGATTGCGAAGGCTATGCGGGTGAGGCGCGATTGGCTGAGGTGCTTGATGTGGCGTCGAATCCCGCACGTATGGAGCAGACTTTGCGCGAACAGGTGGTGCGTAGTGGCGATACGATATTCCGAGTCGATACAGTGCAAATCGAGGGCGAGGTGCGTTTTGTGCCGCTGTCGAAGTTGGGTGCACTGCGTCGTGAGGCTCTCGAACGCTTGACCGAACTGCGCTCAACTTTGCGCCCCGTACACAACTATGCGACCGAAGATCGCGCGGCGCAAATGCCCACGAAGAGTCTTGACGGACATTGGAACGTGGTGAATCGACTTTCGGAGCAGTTCTATCGTGACCACGGAGTGGTGCACATCGAGCGCGGTTTGGACGCGCGTGCGGACCTGCGCGGTGAGCGAGTTCTGTTTAGTAGCTATTGTTTGCGTCGTGAGTTGGGCGAGTGTCTACGCGAGGGATCGAAGTTGCGCGAACCGCTCTATATTGAGCACGGTGCATTCTGCTATCGCTTGGAGTTCGATTGTGCTCGTTGCCAAATGAATTTGATTTATGAAGAGTAAACAACAAAATATGAAGAATCCCGAACTTTTAACCCCCACGTGGAGCGATTACGAATTGATTGATTGTGGCGATTACGAGAAACTCGAACGCTTTGGTCGCTACATCACGCGCCGTCCCGAGCCGCAGGCTATCTGGCATCGTTCGCTTTCGGAGGCGGAGTGGCAACGTATGGCTGACGCCTCGTTCCGCCGCGACGCACGTAGCGAAGAGCGTGGCGAGTGGCAATTGAAACCGCAGATGCCTTCGCGTTGGACGGTCGAGTATCGTCAGGGACCGATGTCGTTGCGTATGCGTCTGGCACTCACCTCGTTCAAACACGTAGGTTTGTTTCCTGAGCAGGCGGAGAATTGGAACTATATCTGCGATCGTGTGACCGAAATTCGTAAGGCGAAGGGACGTGCCGAGGTCCTCAATCTGTTTGCCTATACGGGAGGTGCGACGTTGGCGGCTCGCTCGGCGGGAGCTGAGGTGACGCACGTCGATTCGGTCAAGCAGGTGGTGACGTGGTCGCGCGAGAATATGGAGGCGAGTGGTTTGGACGGAGTGCGTTGGATTGTCGATGACGCGCTGAAATTTGTGCGTCGTGAGGTCAAGCGCGGTCGCCAATACGACGGAATAATCCTCGATCCCCCTGCATATGGTCGTGGTCCCGATGGTGAGAAGTGGGTTTTGGAGCAGAATATCGCGGAGATGTTGGAGTGCTGTGCGCGTCTGCTGGCTCCGAAGGGCTTTTTGGTGCTCAATCTCTACTCGATGGGTTTGTCGGCAATGTTGGCGCGATCGGCTGTGCGTCAGGCGTTTGGTGCGGCGGCCGAAGAGCAGTTTGGAGAGCTCTATTTCGAGGATCGCGCGGGTAAGCAACTGCCACTCGGAGTCTATTATCGAATGAAACGTTAAACAAAATTATAGATTATGGGAGTATTACTTTTGATCTTTGGTTTGCTGACCGGTACGGCACTCTGCGCCCTGGTTGGTATTTTGGGTAGCCGTCGTCGTTTGGGCTTTGGCTGGACATTCATTATTAGCTTGATCTTCACGCCGTTGATTGGTTTGATAGCGGCTCTGATTTCGGATCCTCTGCCTGAGGGCGAAAAGCGTTGGGGCTGTTTGGCAACCATTATTGGTATTCTGACGTTGGCATTGATGGCATTCTTTGCGGTGCTGATCTTCGGAATGGGAGTAGCAATTTTCGCTGTATAACAACGTATTACCACAAAACAGAAGCGACCCACTCTCATAGGTGGGTCGCTTTTGTTGTTTTTGGAGAGTTGTTACCAACACTCAATGCCGTCGGTCGGAATCTTATCCTTGACCGTTTCGAGACGGAATACGGGATCCTTGCCCGCACGTCGCTGACGCATATAGTCGTCCAAAAGCACAATAACGCGACGACCCAACAGCACGATTGCCACCAAGTTGCAGAGAGTCATCAGTGCCATTGTGAGGTCGGCCAAACTCCATACGGTTTGCAGCGTAGTCACCGCCCCAAACATCACCATTGCGCCGACCACCAAGCGATATGCCGTCATTGCCCAACGATTTTTTGAGATGTAGGCGATATTCGCCTCGCCATAGTAGTAGTTGCCGATGATCGAACTGAACGCGAAGAAGAAGATAGCCACAGCTACAAATATTCGACCCACCGCGCCAATCTCGACCGAAAGAGCCTCCTGCGTCAGCAGCACTCCGTCCAACGAACCGTCGAGGGGCAGACCGCTAACCAAGATGATGAATGCTGTACACGAACAGATCACTAATGTATCGGTAAAGACGCCGAGCATCTGGATCAAACCCTGCTTTACAGGGTGCGACACGTCGGCAGTCGCTGCGGCATTGGGAGCCGAACCCTCACCCGCCTCGTTGCTGAACAGACCGCGTTTGATACCCTGCGTCATTGCCGCGCCGACCGTACCACCAAATGCCTGCTCAAAACCGAAAGCACCCTTGAAGATAGTTGCGATCACGTCGGGAATGACTGTGATGTTTGCGCCCACGACATAGAGTGCCAATGCCAAGTATCCCAACGCCATAAAGGGAACAATCAGCGAACTGACCTTTGCAATGCGCTGAATACCACCGAAAATAATGATGAGTGTTGCGATGGTCAGACCCACGCCCATATAGACGTGGTTGATACCGAACGCATTTTCAATCGCAGCACAAAGCGTATTGCTCTGCACCGTATTATATGCAAAACCGAAAGTCAAGACTGTCAGCACGCAGAACAGAATTGCCATCGGACGACATTTCAAACCGCGCGTCATATAGTATGCCGGACCACCCACGAAACTATCCTTGTCGCGGGTCTTGTAGAGCTGAGCCAATGTGTTCTCGATGAACGAGTTGGCTGCACCGAGCAACGCAATTACCCACATCCAAAAAACCGCCCCCGGTCCACCGATCGAAACAGCCGATGCTACGCCTGCCAAGTTGCCCACACCGACGTGGCTCGCCAGCGAAATGGCAAATGCCTGAAACGATGAGATGCGTTTCTTGCCCTTAGTCTCGTCAGAGGCTTTGCCCGATGCGAACAGCTGACGGAACATATCGCCAATCAAACGGAACTGAGCGAATCGCGTGCGAATGGTGAAGTAGAGTGCGCACGCAATCAGCGCAAAAATCATCACGTAGCTCCAAAGCACGTCGTTGATCGAGTTGATTATCTGCTGAAAAAGATCCATATTTTGTTGCGTTTTTTGTTTATCGACTCAATTCTTTGCGCCACGCGTCGGGCACGGGAACAGCCTCCTGCGCCTCGAAGTCGAAGGCAACCATCACCGAACGGCTCTCGGTTTTGATCGTGGCGTTCTCGCCTTCACGACGGTCGTAAATGCGTTGCAAGAGCGTAAAACTTTTATTGCCAATCTTTTCACACTCGGTAGTGACGTACGTGTCATCGTCGAAACGTACCTGAGCCATATACGAGGTGTTGGTTGCGACGGTCACCACGCGCATACGATCGACCTTAGCGTCACCTTGTAACGTTGCTGCCAAAAATTCGCTCTTCGCCACATCGAAATACATCTGCTGGCAGACGTTGTTGATGTGCTGAAAGCAATCCATATCGTTGAATCGCTTTTGGATCGGGGTTTCGGTGCGGAATTTCATAGCCTTAGCGAATGATTTTGAATAATCCCGACTGATCAATAGCTATGATCGACGATGGTTGGCGCGTCGGGCGACCCTCGAAACGGGGATCAACGACCAAATCCACCCCTGCACGAATCTCCTCCGAGATACCTGCGAAGTCCGTTGGTGCAGGCTCACCAGAGATATTTGCCGAGGTCGAAACCAACGGACGACCAAAGCGGTGCAGCAACTGACGACAGAACTCGTGGTCGGGCACACGCACACCGAGCGTTCCCTCGTCGGGAACGAGATTTTCGGCAACGTTTGCCGCCCCTGAGAGAATCAACGTCAGGGGTGAGGTGGCTGTTTCGAACAGGTCCCACGCCACGGCAGGCGCACCATTCACATATCGACCCACCGAGTCGATGTCGCCCACGAGTACGATCATACTCTTCTTATTCACAGAGCGTTTGAGCTTGTAAATTTTATCGACGGCCTCGGCATTTGTGGCGTCGCAACCGATTCCCCAAACGGTGTCGGTGGGGTAGAGAATCAGTCCTCCGTTGCGGAGAACCTGCACTGCACGAGCGATTTGGTCTTTCATTTTCGGTGTTAAAGTGAAATTCGTTGCTAATATGTTGCGCAAAGTTAGAAAATTTTATAATTTTGCCCTCACTTTTCCTGCTAATTCAGAATAAAAGATGGCAAATATAATTGACGCAATTTGTACTATTATCAATCGAGATAATCATAGATTGGTAAATTATACATCTTCTGGTCGTATTACGAATAGAATGAATGCGGCAGGTAAGCCATTGGAAGAGTATGTAAACAATGCGTTTGCTGATACTTTTGATGTTGTTGATCCGAACGAGAGAATGCGCCGTTTGTCAGCTGTTTTCTCTTATATTGGTAACGACTCCAATCCACCCGATGCAATTTTACGCGGAGGAGATGCTATTGAGGTTAAAAAGGTAGATGGCACTTCAACTATTCAATTGAATAGTAGTGCACCTAAATCAAAACTTTTTGCCGATAGCACAATGCTATCTCGGGCTTGCAGAAATTGCGAAGATTGGACAGAGAAAGATATTATATATATAGTTGGTCAAGTAAAAGAACAAGCCGTTCAGTCATTGTGTATGGTGTATGGTTGTGATTATTGTGCGACTAACGATTTGTATGAGACTATTAAATCGAGAGTTAGTACAGGTCTTTTGGATATACCAGATATTGAATGGGCGGAGACAACAGAGTTGGGTCGAATCAATGCTGTTGATCCTTTGCGAATCACATCTCTCCGTGTACGCGGTATGTGGTTTATCGAACACCCTTTGAAGGTTTTTGATTATGTATATCAAAGAGATGTAGATAGAACGTTTAATTTGATGGCTATAATCAACAATCAGAAGATTGCGGAACTTGGTAATTTTGATAGACTTGAATCAATAGTAGCGGAGAATCCTAATTTAAGAATTGCTGATATTCAGATTAAAAATCCGAATAATCCAGCAGATTTAATAAATGCAAAGCTGATAAAGTTTAGTCGGTAACTTATGGATCTATTAAGTCTTTTTACTGGTGCAGGCGGTCTTGATTTAGGTTTTCATAAAGCAGGTTTTAGGACTATTATCGCGAATGAGATTGATCCGAAAATATGTCCTACGTTTAGAGCCAATTTCCCTGATGTGACGCTTATAGAAGGAGATGTGCGAAACTTGACCTCAGAAATGATACCTGATCATATTGATGGTATTATAGGTGGTCCTCCGTGTCAATCTTGGAGCGAGGCGGGATCGTTAAAAGGCATTAATGACTCTCGTGGGCAGTTATTTTTTGATTATATCCGCCTGCTCAAAGATAAACAACCGTACTTTTTCTTGGCAGAGAATGTTTCGGGTATGTTAGCGGCGAGAAATAAAGCAGCAGTTGATAATTTCTTGCAGTTGTTTGATGAGGCTGGGTATAACGTATATATGAAATTATTAAATGCTAATGATTTCGATGTGCCCGAGGATCGAGATAGGGTTTTCTATATCGGTTTCAGAAAGGATTTGGGAATAACGAAGTTTGAGTTCCCGACACCTTTAAAACATAAACCAACACTGCGAGAGGCAATTTGGGATTTGAAAGACTCAGCAATTCCTGCTTTGCCCAAAAATAAAACAAACGGGAAGGATTGTAAAGTTCCTAACCACGAGTATTTTATCGGCGATTTTTCAACTATATTTATGTCGAGAAATCGAGTGAGAGGGTGGGACGAGCCTGGTTTTACGGTACAAGCAAGTGGGCGTCAATGCCAATTACACCCCAATGCTCCTAAAATGGAAAAGCTCGAAAAGGATTTGCAGCGATTTGTACCGGGTAAAGAACATTTATATAGACGAATGACTGTCCGTGAGGTTGCGCGAGTTCAAACATTTCCTGATAATTTTGTGTTTATTTATGATGATGTAAATATCGGATACAAAATGATAGGAAATGCGGTGCCAGTTAATTTGGCTTATCACGTAGCATTACAGATAAAAAAAAGATTAGCAAGTGTTAATTTAATAGAAATTCAGAATAAACAATAAAATAAAACATCACAGACTATGGGACGTGCATTTGAGTATCGCAAAGCGCGAAAGATGAAACGTTGGGGCAATATGGCCCGTGTATTTACCAAGATTGGTAAGGAGATCGAAATCGCAGTTAAGGCAGGTGGACCCGATCCTTCGGCAAATACCCGCCTCCGCGTGCTGATCCAGAACGCTAAGGCGGAGAATATGCCTAAGGAGAATGTGGAGCGTGCTATCAAGCGTGCTATCTCGAAGGATACGGCTGACTATAAGGAGATGGTTTACGAGGGTTACGGTCCGTTCGGTATCGCCTTTTTGGTTGAGACCGCAACCGACAACACCACCCGTACCGTTGCAAACGTTCGTGCTTGCTTCAACAAGTGCGGCGGCTCGCTGGGTACCAGCGGTAGCGTAGCATTTATGTTCGAGCATAAGTGTACTTTCAAGTTCGCCAACTCGAAGGGTGTTGATCCTGAGGAATTGGAGTTGGAGATGATCGACTTGGGTGTTGACGCATTGGACGTTGACGAGGAGAGCAACATCACCGTTGAGGCTCCGTTCGATGCTTACGGTCAGGTTCAGAAGTTCTTGGAGGACAACGGTTTCGAGATCATCAGCGGTGAGTTCGTGCGTATCCCGACCGACACTAAGGAGGTTACTGCCGAGCAGCGCGAGAGCCTCGAAAAGTTGATCGAGAAGCTCGAAGAGGACGACGACGTAACCAACGTTTACACTACGATGGCTGAGGGTGGCGAGGAGTAATCCGCCCCGCGTCCGAAAAAGAATACCGCCCGAAACCTTAGCAGTTTCGGGCGGTATTCTTATATATAAGGTATCCGTTTTATTTGACCATATAGGGGCTGCTCTTTGCCCAAGCGATCATCAGTTGGTTGCGATCCGAGTTCCACGCCTCCTGATAGAGTTTGCGTACCACATCGAGCCACGTGTGTTTGCGATTTTGGTCGTTGTCGCCAACATCTTCCTTGCCACCAGCCGCATAATATTGATCGCGGTTGGTGCTGCAAATACGCGCATAGCGACCCGTGTTGGGCTTAATGTCGTCGTTCGTGAGTCGCAGATAGAACTCCAACTGCTCGTCGGTGCAGTGCTTGTCGGCGGGCACCATATTGGGATCCGAGACGTAGACCGTCACGCCATCTTTGAATACGTAAGGCTCGTAGAAGTCGGGCGTGTACATCGCCTCGTAAACCACGCCTGCCACAGCAAACTGAGCACCCGACTGCCACTTGATGAAGTCGCGGATACAGTGCAGATAGGTCGTATCGACGCTCTGCTTAACCTCCCAGCAGGTCGTTGCGATCCACGTTGCGAGTTTCTCTGCCGAGGGCATCAACAGATAGACCAGCCCGCGTTTCTTGACATTTTTCTTCACATCAACTCCCGTGTAGTACTCCCAAAGTTCAACGGGGTAACCCTCCCAATTGGGAACATCATAGCGGGTGTCGAGTTTGGTCTGTGCCATATAGGCAGCTTTCAGAACATCTTTGCAATCCTCGACAAGTTGCGGAAATCCGTTAGCGCGGAAATCGGCGGGTAGGTCTTGGAATGTTGTTTGAGCTTTCAACGGCTGCACGCCCACGAAGAGCAGCAGTGCAGCGATAAGATAGTAGTGTTTCATAGGTTGTTATAGTTTTAGTACGTTGTGTTCTTAGTATTTGCCCTTCCACAGCGTGCGGATACGCTCGGCAATCTTTGCCTCGGTCGGATTCTGCTCGTTAGGTGTGTAGAATCGCGTTCCCTCCATACCTGCGGGCATAAACTCCTGCTTGACGAACGAACCCGCATAGTCGTGAGCATACTTGTAGTCGCGTCCGTAGTCGAGGTTCTTCATCAGTTTGGTCGGAGCGTTGCGGATATGCAGCGGCACGGGACGGTTGGTGGTGTCGTGCTCGACCTGCGCCAATGCTGCATTGATAGCGGCGTATGCCGAGTTGCTTTTGGGGCTTGTTGCGAGGTAGATAGTCGTTTCGGCGAGGGTGATACGCGCTTCGGGCATACCGATCTTATGAACGGTGTCGAAGCAGGCATTAGCCAGCAGCAACGCATTGGGGTTTGCCAATCCAATGTCCTCCGACGCCAGAATCACCAATCGACGAGCGATGAATCGCGGCTCCTCGCCACCAGCCAACATACGCGCCAAGTAGTATATCGCCGCATTGGGGTCGCTGCCACGCACCGACTTGATGAATGCCGAAATCACATCGTAGTGCTGCTCACCATTCTTGTCGTAAAGTGCGATGTTCTGTTGCAGGCAGTCGGTGACGGTCTGGTCGTTGATTACGATCGGGTCTTCCAATGCACCCGTAATGATGTCTAAGATATTGAGCAACTTACGTGCGTCGCCGCCCGAGAAACGGAATAGTGCCGTCGTCTGCTCGACTCTGATATCCCGCTGACGAAGTTCGCTATCTTGCGTCAATGCACGGTCGAGCAGCGTCTGCAACTCCGCCTCCTCCATCGACTTCAAAACATAGACCTGACAACGCGACAATAGTGGCGATATAACCTCGAACGATGGGTTCTCGGTCGTCGCGCCAATGAGTGTCACGATGCCCTGCTCGACAGCACCGAGCAACGAATCCTGCTGGCTCTTGTTGAATCGGTGGATCTCGTCGATAAATAGGAATGGCGCAGCCGAATTGAAGAATTGCTGACGTCGAGCCGAGTCAATCACCTCGCGCACATCTTTCACGCCCGAATTGATTGCCGACAGCGTGAAGAACGGACGTTCGAGCGATGCTGCCACCAACTTCGCCAACGAGGTCTTACCCACCCCCGGAGGTCCCCACAGAATGAACGACGGCACGTTGCCCGACTCCAAGAAGCGTCGGAACACACCGTTCTCACCGACCAGATGACTCTGACCGATATATTCATCGAGCGAGCGAGGTCGCAATCTTTCGGCAAGCGGAGCTGACATAGCTTCTACTTTTTCTTCATTTTACGCAGGTTACGAACCGTGTAGATGATCGCCACCACAACCAGCAACGGAGTGCTCCATATCTCGAACCACGACGCAGCGGGGTTGAGCGTGTCGGTGGCGTAGCGGTAGAGGATAAACGATCCCCACAACATCAAAAAGATCACCAAACAGATCAATACCGAAATGTAGATGTGGCGTTCCTGTTCCTTTTTCATAACTCTGTTCTATATTGTTGAGCAAAGCCGAAAAATCACCCACTTTCAGCGAGGGCTCATTTTCGGCTTTATGCGTTTATTCTGATGAATTAGTTCTTAGGCTCAACCAACTGCAAGCACAACTCTTCGAGCTGTGCGGGGTCGATAGCCGAAGGACCGTCGAGCATTACGTCGCGACCTGCGTTGTTCTTCGGGAATGCGATGTAGTCGCGGATCGACGAGTCGCCACCGAACAACGAACACAGACGGTCGAAACCGAATGCCAAACCACCGTGAGGAGGCGCACCGAACTTGAATGCGTTCATCAAGAAACCAAACTGCTCCTCGGCAGCCTCAGGTGTAAAGCCGAGTGTATCGAAAATCTGAGCCTGCAACTTGGGCGAGTGGATACGGATCGAACCGCCACCAATCTCCGTACCGTTGCAAACGAAGTCGTAAGCATTTGCGCGTACACGACCCGGATCGCTCACGAGGAACTCCTCGTCCTCGGGTTTGGGCGAGGTGAAGGGGTGGTGCATAGCGTAGTAACGCTGAGTCTCGTCATCCCACTCGAACATCGGGAAGTCTACAACCCACAGCGGAGCGAACTTCTTAGGATCGCGCAGACCCAAACGCTCGGCAACCTCCAAACGCAATGCGCAGAGCTGAGTCAGAGCCTTAAACTTCGCGCCGCACAGAATCAGAACCAAATCGCCTGCCTCGGCACCTGCCTTGTCCGCCATAGCCTTAACCTCGTCGGGCGAGTAGAACTTATCCACCGACGACTTCACGCCATCAGCCTCGACACGAATCCAAACCAGACCCTTGGCACCCACCTGAGGACGCTTTACAAAGTCGGTCAGCGAGTCGATCTGCTTACGGGTGTACGTTGCGCAACCCTTAGCTGCGAAACCTACAACATACTCAGCATCGTCAAATACCGAGAAACCGTGACCCTTAGCCAACTCGCTCAGGTCGGCGAACTCCATACCGAAACGCAGGTCGGGCTTATCCGATCCGTAACGCTCCATAGCCTCGATCCAAGGCATACGCTGGAAGGGCTCCGTGAACTCAATATCGAGCACCTCCTTGAACATAAACTTAGCCCAACGCTCGAAGATCTCCAATACGTCCTCCTGCTCAACGAACGACATCTCGCAGTCGATCTGAGTAAACTCAGGCTGACGGTCGGCACGCAGGTCCTCGTCGCGGAAGCAACGTACGATTTGGAAGTAGCGGTCGTAACCAGCCACCATCAACAACTGCTTCAAGGTCTGGGGCGACTGAGGCAGAGCGTAGAACTGATTGGGGTTCATACGGCTCGGCACAACGAAGTCACGTGCACCTTCGGGAGTCGATTTGATCAAGTATGGAGTCTCGATTTCGAGGAAACCCTCCTTGTCGAGGAATGTGCGAACAGCCTGAGCCATACGGTGGCGCAGAATCATAGCGCGTTGCAGGGGCGGGCGGCGCAGGTCAAGATAGCGGTAGCGCATACGTAGGTCGTCGCCACCGTCCGAGTTCTCCTCGATGGTGAACGGGGGGGTCTGTGCAGCGTTGAGAATGGTCACCTTCTCGGCAGCCACCTCGATGTCGCCTGTTGCCATTTTGGGGTTCTTCGACTGACGCTCAATCACGCGACCCGTTACCTGAATTACATATTCGCGACCCAACTGAGCTGCTGCCTCGCGGGTCTCGGCGGGCGAGTTCTCCTCGACTACGATCTGGGTGATACCATAGCGGTCACGCAGGTCGATAAAGGTCATTGCGCCGAGGTTGCGCACCTTCTGCACCCAGCCGGCGAGGGTTACTGTTTCATTGACGTTGCAGCTTCTCAGACAGCCGCAAGTGTGAGTTCTGTACATAGTGTTTTGTATCTGTATTTGTTTTACTTCCGTTTTTTGCGTGTCAGTCTACGACTGATCAACTGACAAAAATACAAAATTACTCCCAACTGACAATCATTTTGTTCCCAAAAATAGCATTTTGCGACGAAATAATTTTGAATCTTGAATTTTGAATCTTGAATTTATATACCTTTGTGCAAAATAAAATCACAAATTAGCCAATTATGGAACTCAATTCCACCCTCATCGAGGACGAAAAATATATGCGTCAGGCAATAAATGAAGCACATTTGGCGTTAGCTAAGGAGGAGATACCTATCGGTGCGGTAGTTGTCTGTGGCGGACGAGTGATCGGTCGCGGTCACAACCTAAGCGAAACGCTCGGCGATGCAACGGCTCACGCCGAGATGCAGGCACTGACGGCTGCCGCAGCGTCGCTCGGAGGTAAGTATCTACCTGAGTGTACGTTATACGTTACGGTTGAGCCGTGTGTGATGTGCGCAGGAGCCTCGGCGTGGTGTCAAATAGGTAGGGTAGTCTGGGGTGCAGATGATCCCAAACGAGGTTCGAGCCGCTATGCTCCGTCGCTCTTTCACCCGCGAACAAAGGTGACCCGCGGGGTGCTGAAAGAGGAGTGCGAAGGATTGATGACCGATTTTTTTAGAAAACTTCGCCGCTGATTTTGGAATATATAGAGTTTTTACTACTTTTGTCGAGATAAAGCCCTCACTAATGAGGCACTGAACTAAAAAAAATACGATTAAAAATTATTAATAACACAACAAAAACAAAAAAACGATGAAGAAAGTATTTTTAGCAGTTGTTGCTTTGTTTGCAATCGGTACGATTTCGGCTCAGACCGCTGAGGACGTAACCGCAAAGTTCAATGAGGCAGCTGGTCTGATGAACGCTAAGGATTTCGCTGGTGCTGTTGCTGCACTGAACGAAGTTGTTGCAATGAGTGCAGATGTAGAGGGTACTGAGGCTACCGCACAGCAGGCACAGACCTACATCCCCACTTGCTACTTCCAGGCAGGTTTGAAGCAGGCTCAGAGCCAGCAGTTGGACGAGGCTCTGGTTAATTTCCAGAATGCAGCCGAGACCGCAGAGCTCTATTCGAATCCCAAGATTATGCGTAACGCAAAGACTATGATCGCTCGCGTTTACACTATGAAGGGTGGTTCGGCTTTCAATAGCGGTGACTATGCAGCTGCTGCTGAGGTGTTTGCTAAGGGTTTCGAGGCTGATCCCAACAACACTAAGCTCGGTCTGAACCTTGCAAAGAGCTACTATGAGTTGGGTAAGTTCGACGAGGCTGTTGCAGTTCACAAGTCGATTTTGGCTCAGACTCTGCCCCGTTTCGAGGCTGATAAGGCTCAGGCTAAGACCGATATGACCTACTACTTCACCAAGAACATCGCTGAGATGCAGCAGGCTGAGGAGGTTGATAACGCTGCTATTTTGGCATTGGTTGAGAAGTGGGTAGCTGCTGACGCTACTGACGCAACCGCTAACAAGATGCTCGTTTCGCAGCACTTGGCAATGAAGGATTACGACAAGGTGATCGAGTTGGCTGAGGCTGTTGCAGCATTGCAGGTTGAGGAGGCTGACAAGTCGGACGTTTACTACTCGCTGGGTATGGCTCACAACGCTAAGGAGCAGAAGGCTGAGGCTATCGCAGCATTGAAGAAGGTTACCGCTGGTAACGCTGCTGCTGCCGCTAAGGCTGCTGTTGCAGAGCTGAGCAAGTAATTGTCAGATTACATATCTAAGGCTATCAAGCCCGATCCCACGCAGGGGTCGGGCTTTTTTAATTCACGATTCACGATTCACGATTCACCCACCGTGAGGGCGGGTTTTGCTTTTTTACTTTGTCGCTATTTAATGTGCTCCAAAGCGAGCTGGGACTGAATGTTGACCGACAATGATAACTGTTTAAAATTAGTGAATGGCGATTTGGATAGAAATCGCACACCTTTGCGGGCTCGCCCTTTGGGCGACCGCCCCAGCCCGCGAAGGTGCGCTTCCGTTTGTAGAAATATAAAAAGGCGTAGCCTGCTTTTTGAATCTTGAATTAAAAAAACAACCGCGCCCGAGTGATCGAGCGCGGTTGTAAAAAAACGTGGATTATCGTGTAGCGACTACTCCTCAGGGTTCATCACAACCAGAGCCGAGTTGCCGCTATTGATGATCTTCGAAGCCAGAGCCTTGATCTGCTCAGCGTTCATACCCTCGACAACCTCTTTGTAGCCGGTGAACAGGTCTGCGCCATCAACGTGCAGGTTGTTCAACGTGCCTACCCAAGCCGAGTTGTTCTTGATGTTATCGAGGTGCTGCTTAACCATATACTCCTTGATCATATTGATCTCGTCAGCAGTGGGACCCTCTTCTGCCATCTTCTTCAACTCGTCCTTAACAACCTGAATCAGCTCTGCTGCTAGATCCTTGTTGGTGTCGAACTGAACGATGAAACGTACAGCCTCGACGGGACGACGCGAGAAACCGCCACCGCAACCAACGCTGTAAGTGCCGCCACGTTCCTCGCGGATCGAGGTGGTGTAGCGCTGACGCATAATCTGCTGCAAGAAGCTGAATGCGAGCATATTGTCGAGCGTAACGGGGACATCTGCGTTGAACGAGAGCGAGATGGTGGTCTTAGGCATCGACATCTTGGTTGCGAAGGTGTTGTCAACCTCGCCCTTCCACCAGCGTACGCCGTCGTCCTTCCAAGTCTTGCGATCCTTCTTCTTCGACGATGCGGGCAGCGAGCCGATATACTTCTCAACCAGCGGTTTCAATGTTTCGGGATCAATGTTACCAACGAAGGTGAAGGTGAAGTCAGCAGCATTGCCATAGACGGTCTTGAAGAGCTCAGGCATCTTCGCGAAATCAACCTTCTCCAACTCTGCCATACCCATCATACCGCGGCGCGGGTTGTCGTTGTAGAGGGTCTTGTTGTACTCCTTCTGGAAGGTGTACATCGGGTTGCTCTCGACGTTTTTGAGCTGGGTTGCGAGCATATCCTTCAATACGTTGAAGTCCTCCTCGCTCCAACGGGGAGCGTTGAAGTAGAGCCACATCAACTGCAACTGAGTCTCGATATCTTTGGGCGAGCAACTACCCGAACCGGTAGCGGTGTAGTCGTCCATCGAGAACGAGAAACCAACATCTTTGCCAGCCAGCTGCTTTTGCAGGTCGGTAGCCTTGAACTTGCCGATACCCGACTGCTCGATAGTCATATCGATCATTGCTGCGGTGTAGATGTCCTCATTGCCCACGAGCGAAGTGCCACCAAGTGCCTTAGCCGAGATACGCAACTCGTCAGCCTTGAAATCGGTCTGCTTAACAACTACCTTAATGCCATTCTTCAAGGTCCAAACCGTCGAGCCGAACTTGTCAGTCGTGGTCTTAGCTACGGGCGAGCCCTTCAATACGGTGCCTTCGGGAATCAGCGGCTCCTTCACTACGTTGTCCTCGTAGGGCTTCAACTCCTCGCCACGTACCTTATTCATAATAGCCAGCACCTCCTCGTTGGTCGGAACGGGAGCGTCAGCCTTTTCGGGAGCGGTCACGATCACTACGTTGTCCTTCTGCTTGAAGATCTCCTTAGCAACGGCATTGATCGAATTCAGATCGAGCATCGGAACGATCTGCTTAACCAACTCATATTCGGTCTCAGCCGACGGAATGGGCGAATTGGTGCGGAAAGCGTTCAGATACTTCCAAACCAGCTCACCATTGCGGCGGTCGTTGCGGTTGTCGTAACCCTTCTCTGCCGAACGCAATACCTCGGCACGCTCGCGCTCCAACTCCGACATAGTGAAACCGAAACGCTGTGCCTTCTCAACCTCTGCATAGAGAGCCTCGAAAGCCTTCGATGATTCACCGTCGCGTGCAATGGCGATAGCCTGCATAACGTCCTGATAGTCGGTCAGTGCACCGTAACCCGAACCTGCTGCAATGAACGGAGCATTGGGCTGCTGCGAGATGTCGGTCAGTCGGTTGCTGAGCATCGAACCGATCATCTCGATCATCATATTAGCCACGAATGCCTGAATGGTGTTGTTCATCTCCTTTGGTACGGGATCGTGCTTGATCAGCATAGTGACGCGGGTCGAGGTCATCTCGGGATCGGTCGCAACACAAACCATAGGCTCGTCGTTACCCTCGATCTTGATCACCTGCTTAGGCTCAGGATTCTCCACTGCGGGAATATCCGACATCACCTTTTTGATCTTCTCGACCATCTCGTCGGCGTTGAAATCACCAACAACTACTACTGCCTGCAAGTCGGGACGATACCAACGGTTGTAGAAGTCCTTAATATCCTGATAGGTAAACGATTTCAAACCCTCGATCGAACCGATGATGTTGCGCTCGCCATACTTCGAGTAGTTCACCATCACGGGGCGGGTCTTCTCATTCAGACGCCAGTTAGCGTCGTTACGTGTGCGCAACTCCTCGATGATCACACCGCGCTCGTTGTCGATCTCCTCGTGTTCGAGCGAGATGAAGTGCGACCAATCGTGCAGGATCAGCAGACAGGTATCGACAATACCCTCACGATTCAGGGGTACGCTCGACATATTGTAGCAGGTCTGCTCCTGAGCGGTGAATGCGTTGAGGTTAGCACCGAACTTTACACCCACCTTCTCCAAGTAGTTAATCAACATCTTGTCGGGCAGGTTTTTCGTGCCGTTGAAAGCCATATGCTCCAAGAAGTGAGCCAGACCCTGCTGGTTGTCCTCCTCCTGAATAGCACCTACGTGGTGCAGAATGTAGAACTCGGCCTGCTTAGCGGGCTTGGCATTGCTACGTACGTAGTAGGTCATACCGTTGTCCAGCTTGCCGGTTCTTACTGCGGTGTCAGCCGGAATGACCTGACCCACAGCAGTCGCTACGAACGCAATGATCGCAGCGGCAGTTAAGAACACTCTTTTCATTGTTTTTCTGTTGTTAATTGGTTATTGTTTAAGTTATTTGTTTACTCTTCGTTGGGCTCGTCGGCACGATACTCAATGATATCCCCGGGCTGACAATCCAGCTCGCGGCAGATGGCTTCGAGCGTTGTGAAACGAATCGCACGCGCCTTTCCGTTCTTCAAGATCGAGAGGTTTGCCTGCGTGATATCGACACGCTCCGACAGCTCGCCAAGCGACATTTTTCGCTTCGCCATCATTACGTCCAAATTGATAATCAACGGCATATCTTCCCCCCCCCTTCGGTTTTGTGATGTGAAATACTCATAATCAATAGGTTAGATGGTTAATTTTTGTTCTTGTGTCATATCGTAACCGATCGCAAATGCCTCGGCAATCAGCAGGATCATAATGCCCATCAACACGTCCCAGAAGTTGATCGAGAACGCCGTATTGAGTGCCCAACCACTGCCTGCGAGCAATTCGGCTGCCTTATTTACAGTCAGATAATTGATCAGTGCGCTCAGCACAGCGCAGACAATCAACAACGCTCCAATGACGCGCGTGCGCACAAAATTTTTACGATCGAATACGCTCTCGCTCTTGATACTGCGACGCAGCGAGCGGATAATGAGGAACATCATCACCACAATCACAGCATAACCGATCACCAACAGCCACGAGCAGACGAATATAGCGGGTGTGCCCATCAGTGTTGTCAAACCCTTCCAAAGCGAGCCGTCGAGAATGGTGTTGTTGTTTTCGACCATTAGATCGACGCGATTGATACGAGCTTTGAGTCTGGTCCCATCGGGTAGGGTAGGGTTGTTGAGCTCGATGTCGATCTCCGAATCGGCGCTCGGCAGATCGTAATAGACTCCGACCCAATAGTTTTGGTTGCCGTCCGCCTGTTCGTTAGCGATTTGGTCGCTGACGCGGTATCCGTCGCGGAAGCCTTTTGCCAAACCCGAACCGAGTGTTCCGAAGGCAAAACTTGCGATAATCACCGTAAAGAAAGCGACATAGAGCACTAATATACGGCGTTGCAGAGCATTTTTGAGATCCATAGCGATATTGAATGTTATAGTTCCGAGTGCAAATATACGCAATCTGATGCGATAATCAAAATAAATTTATCGAGATTCGATATTTTTATTTTATGATATGAGTGGATAGCGTGCAGGAACGAGAAAAATAAAAAAAGCGAGAAACGAAAGTTTCTCGCTTTTGTACCCCCTCAGGGGCTCGAACCCTGGACCCCAACATTAAGAGTGTCGTGCTCTACCAACTGAGCTAAAGAGGCATTCAATCATTTCCTGATTGCGAGTGCAAAGGTAAGGCAAATTTTTGTATCTGCAAACTTTTTGCCACTTTTTTTTGAACGTTTTTCGCAAAGAAAATTCGTATTGATTTGTAATATTCTGTTTTATAGTCAATTGCGCAAGTTGATGTTCCCAATATTTTTCTCGCCCCAAAATGCTAAATCTCGCAAAAATCACCCGACAAGGCTGCATATATCGGCAAAAATTATTAAATTTGTACACGAAAAATGCTAAAATGATGAAGAAAATTCGCAATCCATACATTGGTTTAGAGCACGAGGGCTATAATTGTTTCGCTTGTGCGCCCCACAATCCGCTCGGTTTGAAGATGGAGTTTTACGAGGACGGTGACGATGTTGTCTGCTTTTGGACTCCGCGCACCGAGTATCAGGGGTGGGTTCAGACGCTGCACGGCGGTATTCAGGCGACGCTGATGGACGAGCTTGGCGGCTGGGTTATCTCGCGCAAGATTCAGACTTCGGCGATGACCACCTCGCTCAATATGAAGTACCGCAAGCCTGTCCCGACGGGTGATGATGTGCAGGTTGAGGTGCGTGCGCATATTGTTGAGCGCAAACGTAGTTTTGTGATAATCGAGGCTACGCTGTCGTGTGGGGGCGAGGTTTGCTCGTCGGCAGATATTACCTATTACTGCTTTTCGGAACAGAAATCGCGCGAGGAGTTCCATTTCCGCAACTTTGAGTTGGAGGAGTAGGTGTGCCTCAAATGTAAAATCCGCGCAATCTCCCAATAAGAGGTCGCGCGGATTCTATTTATAATATATTTAATAGATATTTTATCTCTTCGCTTTCGGTTTTGCGCCATCGAAAGTCGCAGTGGCGAGCACCTTGCGCGGAGCAGCCTCAGCCTCGGGCGTGTAGCGGAAGAACTCGCGTACGGTGGTGATAACCTTGCCTACGCGGGTCTGTTCGGGTTGAGGCGTGGTATCCTCGACGTGATGAACATAGATATATTGCGGATCGGGCTGCTCGACACGCACCTCGATAGTGTAAGACTTGCCATCTTTGACCTTATCAATGGGCACGGTCAGCGTGCGCGACGATCCTGCCGTCAACACCATCTTCACCTCGCCCTCGGCAACGACCGAACGTCCAACACGAACCGTATAGACCGCAACACCATTGACGGGAGCCAACTCGCTGCCATTCGAAATCAGGAACTCGGTGGTATTCAGCTGGCGCACGCTGACGCTCGACTGAGCCAATGTTGCGGTAGGCGTAGTCACGTAGTCCAAGCGGTCGCTATTCCATTCGCCGGCGGCAGCAGGGTAGAGCACGGGACGCACCTGCTCCAAACGCTTCATTGCCAAATAGCTCTCATACAAGCAGTAACCGTTCGACGACTGCTCGGCAATCGAGAAAGCCACCACCGAGGGGTGGTTCTTCGAGGCGTGATACATACCCACGGCACGATCGACATAAGCTGCCTCCCACATCGGATCGTTCGATGGGTTGCCACCTACGCGACGTGATGCCCCGTGGCGCGAGGTATTGACATCGGCCTGATTTATAACGTAGAAACCCAAACGGTCGCACAACTCATAGAGCGCGTCTAACTGCGGACCTCCCTTGATTTTCAGTGCGTTGTAGCCCTGCTTACGGAGCGCACTCAGTTGCTCGGTTGTTGTTGCGATGTCCGAGGTCATTGCAAATTCGGCTACGTGCAACTCGACGGGCACCTCATTGACGCTCATCTTGCCGTTCTCGAATCGGAGCGAACGGAAACCGACGGGCAGTACCAGATACTCGCCAAAACGACCCTCGTATTGAGTTTTGATTACAGCCGTATAGAGATATGGTGCCTCGTGGCTCCACGCCATAACGTTCGAGATGTTGTCCAAGAAACGAACAGTATCCTCGCGTTGCATATCGAGTTTGAGGTCGCGGTGACCGTAGCTCACAACCTTACCAGCGGGATCGAGCAATTCGTAGTGGATTCGATAATCTTTCGGATTGAGCAGGTGGCTTTTGAGGATCACGCCCATAGCGAACAGACCGTTGCCGTGGTCGTCACGAGTGTCGATCACGATGTCGCGCACACGCACACGCGGCTGCGCAACAACATAGACGTAGGGTGCCGACGCGGGTTGCTCCGAGTGCTTGATGGCGTTGGCTGCTGCGTCGCCCAACACGCGGATAGTGAACGAGTTGCGACCCTCTTTGCAATACTTCGTGATGTCAAATTCGGCAGGCGTGCGACCATCTTGACTATACGCCACGCGCTCGCCATTCAGCTCGATAGCATACGACGAACCGACGCCCTCGACGTGCAGGAATACCTCACGGTCGATCCACGCAAAGGGCATTGCGAAGTGGGTCGAGTAGAGTTTGTCGCTGCCGAGCGATGAGGTTTGCCACTCGCCATTTTCAGGCATTGGCTGGAAGTAACGCGAGCGATCCAGCCCACCGAGCAGAGCCTCATTGCGCGAGGCGTAGCTGATGATCGGGCAGCGTGCAGGCTCTTTGCCTTCGGCTGTGACGGTGGGATTTTGCCACTCTTGTGCGGTGGCGGTCGAAAAAGCTGCAAGGAGCAGTAACGAAATATATCTTCGGATATTCATCTTTTCGTAATTATTGATTAACTTTGTCATTCAGTTGGTAAAGGTACGTAATTTTTTTGAAACAGCGCAATGAACGAGCACTCTAAACTCATTTTTCCGCCCTGCTACCCGCGCATTACCGAGCGTGAGGGGCAGACTATGGTATGGGACGAACTGCGAGGTCGGTGGTTGGTTTTGACACCTGAGGAGTGGGTGCGCCGCCATCTGATAGCCTATCTTGCGCACGAGTGTGGCGTGGCGTTACACTCTGTGTGTCAGGAGTATGCGGTATGTGTCAATGGACAACCTCAGAGAGCTGATGTGGTGGTCTGTGGCAGTGCAGGTGAGCCCGTTCTGTTGGCAGAATGTAAGGAGCCGACTGTCGAATTGGACTCTTCGGTGCGCGATCAGGCAATGCGCTACAATGCAGTTGTTGGGGCACGTTATGTGCTGCTGACCAACGGCGTGCGACTGCAAGGCTGGGAGCGTACGGCCGAGGGCTATCGTCCGATGAAACGTCTGCCCAACCTGCGTACCAAATAAAAAAACGAACGAAGATGGAAGATGATAAGATTCGGGTGCTCGGTGCCCGCGTACATAATTTGAAGAATGTCGATGTCGAGATTCCGCGCAATCGGTTGGTTGTGGTGACGGGATTGTCGGGATCGGGCAAGTCGTCGCTGGCATTCGATACGATCTATGCCGAGGGGCAGCGTCGCTATATGGAGACCTTGTCGACCTACGCCCGTCAGTTTATCGGCAATATGGAACGCCCTGACGTTGATAAGATTACAGGTCTTAGCCCCGTTGTGGCTATCGAGCAGAAGACCACCAATAAGAATCCCCGTTCGACGGTGGGTACGGTTACCGAGATCAACGATTTTCTGCGTCTGTTGTATGCTCGTGCCTCGCGTGCCTATTCGCCCGTAACGGGCGAGCAGATGGTGCATTACACCGACGACCACATTGTCGAACTGATCGAAGAGGGCTTTGCAGGTCGCAAGATTGCGCTGTTGGCTCCCGTTGTGCAGGGACGTAAGGGACACTACCGCGAGCTGTTCGAACAATTCCAGAAGAAGGGCTACCTCTATGCGCGTATTGATGGCGAGATTACCGACATTTCGGCAGGAATGAAACTCGATCGCTATAAGATACACCATATTGATTTGGTTGTTGATCGACTGATTGTGGGCGAATCGTCGCACGATCGTCTGGTGACGAGTTTGAAGGAAACAATGCGTCAGGGCAAGGGTACGATGGCTATATATGATTATGATACAGATGCTTCGCGCTTTTATAGCCGTCATTTGATGTGCCCTTCGACGGGCTTGGCGTTCAACGATCCTGCACCTCACACCTTCTCGTTCAACTCGCCGCAGGGTGCCTGCCCCCATTGTAATGGTTTGGGCGATGAGGCGGTTTTCGATATCGAACGTATTGTGCCCAATCCCAACCGTTCGATCCGCGAGGGTGGTATCGAACCGTTAGGTAAGGCGCGTGCAAATATGCTTTTTGCGACACTCGAAGCGTTGGGTCATCGCTACGATTTCACGTTGGACGATCCGATTTCAACGCTTTCGGAGGAGGCGATGAATGTGGTGCTGTATGGCGATCCGCAACCTATGGCGGTCGATTGTGGCGCGTCGATTGGACGCCAGATGATCGCGTGGGAGGGTGTTGCCGAGTATATCAACCGCTTGGACGACGACGATACGCGCCGCGGAAATAAGTGGCGCGAGCAGTTCTTGGTGCGCCGAAAGTGTAGTGTTTGTGGTGGCTCGCGTCTACGTAGTGAGGCTCTGCATTTCCGCGTTGGAGATAAGAGTATCGCCGAGGTGAGCGATATGAGCATTGCCGAATTTGCCGAGTGGGCGGAGCAGGTCGAGAGCGAGCTCAGTGATAAAGAGCGTGCCATTGCGCACGAAATTTTGAAGGAGATGCGTTCGCGTGCGGGCTTTTTGGTCGATGTCGGCTTGGGCTATTTGTCGCTGTCGCGTGCGTCGCGTTCGCTGTCGGGTGGCGAGAGTCAGCGTATCCGATTGGCAACGCAGGTCGGCTCTCAGCTGGTCAATGTGCTCTACATTTTGGACGAGCCGAGCATTGGTCTGCACCAGTGCGATAACCGCCGTTTGATCCGCTCGCTCAAAGAGTTACGCGATGCGGGCAACTCGGTGATCGTGGTCGAGCACGACGAGGAGATGATCCGCTCGGCGGACTATGTGGTCGATGTCGGTCCGCGTGCTGGAATGAAGGGTGGTCACATCGTTGCGGCGGGAACACCTGAGGAGGTGGAACAGAGCGATTCGCTGACGGCAGATTATCTGACGGGTCGTCGCTCGATTGCAATGCCCGAACGACTGCGCGAGGGTAGTGGCGAGTCGATCACGCTGCGCGGAGCGACGGGTAACAACTTGAAGAATGTGACGGTGAGCTTTCCGCTCGGTAAATTTATATGTGTTACGGGTGTGAGTGGTAGCGGTAAGTCGACGATCGTGAACGAGACCCTGCGCCCGATTCTTAGTCGTGAGTTGTATCGTTCGCTGGATCAACCTCTGCCTTACGAGTCGATCGAGGGCATTGAACATATTGATAAACTCGTGGTGGTTGATCAGTCGCCGATTGGTCGTTCGCCACGCAGCAATCCCGCAACCTATTCGGGCGTTTTTGCCGATATTCGCAAGTTGTTCGAGGCGACGCCCGACGCTCAGGTGCGCGGTTTCAAGGCAGGTCGTTTCTCGTTCAATGTGCGTGGCGGTCGTTGCGAGGAGTGTCGCGGTGCGGGCGTGCAGACGATCGAGATGAACTTCCTGCCCGATGTCTATGTGTCGTGTAAGGTGTGCGGAGGTCGTCGCTACAACCGTGAGACGCTCGAAGTGAAGTATAAAGGCAAGAGTATCAACGATGTGCTCAATATGACGATCAATCGTGCGGTCGAGTTCTTCGAGTCGATACCGTCGATTGCGACCAAACTGCGTGCAATTCAGGAGGTTGGTTTGGGTTATCTGACGCTTGGTCAGCCCTGTACGACCCTGTCGGGCGGTGAGAGCCAACGCATTAAACTCTCGGCCGAGTTGGCAAAGCGCGATACGGGTCGTACGCTCTATATCCTCGATGAGCCGACAACAGGACTCCATTTCGAGGACGTGAAACAGCTCTTGGAGGTGATTTCGAAGTTGGTCGATCGTGGCAATACGGCGATTGTGATCGAGCACAATTTGGACGTGATTAAGGTAGCTGACCACTTGATAGATATAGGACCTGAGGGTGGTGCGGCAGGAGGTCGAGTGGTTGCCGAAGGCTCGCCGCGCGAGGTCGCGCAGGTGGCTGAGAGCTATACGGGACAATTCCTACGCGAGATTTTCGATAAGATGGACAACAACGCTAACTAAATAATAGAACTATGAAACGTATTTTTACCTGCATTGCAGTGGTTGTGGCAGCCATAGCGATGGTTGCTTGCAACTGCAACACGAGGAGCGCGGCTCCCGTATTCGTGACTGACGAATGTGGTGTTGTCGAGCGCATTAACCCCGACGAGAAGAGTGTCTATCTGGTCTTTACGGCGCATTATAGCGAGTCGGATTCGGGCTATTTTGAGAATTTCGATGGTGTTGTACCTGTGCTCAATACGCTGAAAGAGAAGGGAGTAAAGGGCTCGTTCTTCCCGACGGGTGTCTGCTTTACGGTCGATCGCTATCAGGAGCCTATCAAGCGTATTATCGACGAGGGTCACTACCTCTCGGCTCACTCGTTTGCTCACCTGCTGTTTGTCGATGAGAGCGATCCTTCGATTTCTTTGGTTACGGCTGACTCGATCCGTCGTGACTTTGCGCGTATGGAGCAGGAGTTGGAGCGTTTTGGCTTAACTAAGGAGCAGTATTGCTGGTTGATTCCTCCCTACGAGACCTACAATCAGGAGTCGGTTGATGTGATGACCGAGCTGGGCTACCGTTTGGTGAATCCTACGGGTGGTCTGCTGACGGGTATGGATTGGACAAGCCCCGATACCGAAATCTACCACTCGACAGAGATGATTCTCGACCACTTGTGGCAGTTCGAGAGCGAGAATACGTTTAATGGAGTCGTGCTGTTGATCCACGCGATGAACTATCCCGACCGCACCGATGAGGATCGACCCTACAACCATCTGGGCGAGATTATCGACCGTCTGCGCGAGAAGGGCTACACGTTCAAAACGATGTTCGACGTGATCGAGGCTGAGAAGGCAGCGAAGTAACGCGAGATATTCTCTAATGCAAAACGCGCCGAGGGGGGACTCTCGGCGCGTCTGTTTTATTCTGCGATCAGCAACTCTCGTAACTCGTTGAGATCCTTCACTATGTAGGCAGCACCTGCCGCCGAGTGTTCTTCGAACGAGCCGTAACCATAGAGCACTCCGACGGTTTTGATTCCGTGCTCGCGTGCGCCCTCGACATCGTGGCGGCGGTCGCCAATCATCAGCGCACGTGCAGGGTCGAGTCCCTCTTCACGCACTGCCTCTTCGACAACAAGTGATTTGGTTATGCGCGAGCCGTCGAGCGAACTGCCGTGAATGGCGTCGAAGTAACGTGCAATATCGAAGTGCTCGGCAATGATTTTGGCATAATGTGTCGGCTTCGAGGTCGCCATCGAAATCTTGTAACCCGCCTTGCGACAATCACTTAATAACTCAGGAATACCCTCGAAAAGCTCATTCTCGTACAAACCTTTCACTGCAAAATATTCGCGATATTTCGCCACGGCAGCCACTGCGTCCTCCATCGTAAAGCCATAACGCTCGGTGAGCGACTCGACTAACGGCGGACCGATGAAGGGTGCTAACGTGCGACGATCCTCAACCTCGATACCGAAGGCGTTGAGTGCATACTCGACCGAGCGAGTGATACCCTCGAACGGGTCGGTCAGTGTGCCGTCGAGATCGAACAGCAACCAATCATAATTCAATTTTCGTTGCATAGCTCTATTATCTGTAATATTCTGCCTCCCAAACGGTTGTGTTGCCTACGCCATCGGTTACGGTCAGGCGCATAGTGTGGTTGCGGTTGCGACCGAAACGCTCGTCATCGAACGTATGAACGATCGGACTGCCCGACGATTTGCGATCCCACGGAGCCCATTTGCCGTCGATGGTCAGCACCACCGAATTGACGCCTGAGAAGTTGTCGCGCAGACGGAACGCAACGCTCTTCGTATTGCTCATATCGGCTCCCGACGCAAATGGCTCGACGATTGTCGGAGCCTCCAAATCGGCTACCAGACAATAGCGACCAAACGAACGTGTCGAAAGGCTCGCTGCACCATCGCGGTAGCGACCACCGGCGTGCCACAGACCTCCGTTGTTACCGACGCCTGCGATGGTGGTGTAGCGACGCAGATTCTCCGGCACGAAACCACGGATTGTAATTCGCGCCGATTTCTGCAACGGAATACTCGGATCACCCACCTCATAGACGTCCGAAAGCACCAGCAGCGTCGAGTCGTTGCGCTCGACCATCTCGCTGTTCAGGCGGCTGTCGATCTTTTGGGTGTAAAAAATCGGCTCATAGAGCGCACCCGACGGAATACGGATCGAAAGCCCGTCTGCGCTGTGTGTGAATGTCGAACGATTGCTCGCAACCAATGCTGTCGAGTCGATCTTAGCACGGAATGACGCCTCCTCGCCGCGACCCTCAATCGTGAAAGTCAGGCGCGAGATATTGTTTCGTTCGTCCTCGCACTCGATCTCGATTGTGCGTTGCTGACCTTTGGTTGTGGTGATTATACCTCGATTGCGCATCTGCTTGTAGGGGAAGATGTTACCGTCGAGTTGAGCCAATCGAAAGACCTCGTTACGCGAGTTGCGTTTGATGGGGTAGTAGCTTACGGCGTTGCAGTAGCGCGACAGGTCGAACGTAAATCCGTCCATACGATACTCATAGAAAACTTCGCCATCAATGCGAGCCGTAACGCGGTACAGACCAAACGTATTCGACACGTTGTTGCGACGATCCGAGGCTTCGAGAACGAAGTAACCCTTCTCGCCGACCCCGAACGTATCTTCCGACGCTGCGGTGTAGACCGTAGGCTCTACACGCTTGACACCTAACGTTCTGCGCTGTGCATTGACAGCCACGCCACGCACCGTATCGACCTCGATGTAGTGTACGCGCATAATTAGCGGTGCGATGTCGTCAACGGCGGGAATCATCTCCTTGACAATGACATTCTGGGTCTCCTGCGTTGCTGTTTTGCGAATCTCGAAGTGAACGTGCGGACCGCCCGACGAACCCGAATTGCCCGCCTTGCCAATCTGCTCGCCGCGCTTCACGCGAAACTGACCCGCAGCAGGGTAGAAGTCGCCTAAATTGCGACGCAGACGATAACGTTCGGCTTGAACGAAACGCTCGATCGGCTCTGCAAAACGCTGCATATGAGCATATACCGATGTGTTGCCGTCGGGGTGCTGAATGTAGAGCACGCGACCGTAGCCACCGGGTTGAACACCGATACGCACCACCTCGCCGTCAGCGATGGCAAAGAGCGGGTGACCCTCGACGCCCTCGGTTTTCAGATCGACACCTGAGTGGAAGTGGTTGGGTCGCATTTCGGCAAAACCTGCCGAGTAGAGCGGTTCGAGATTGAGCGGATAGCGGTATCGTGTCGAGTCGCCCTGCGCAATGGCTGCCACAGTAGCGAACAACGCAATGATAAGTATGGTTAATCGTTTCATATTCAGTCAATTTCTTTAATCAATTCTTCAACTCGATCAGCTACGGTCGAGTAGTCATATCCGAGCGAAAGCCCATATCGCATCAACTTTGCGCGACGTTCGTAGGGTGTTCCTGAGCGTAGTGAACCGAGTTTGCGATTGAGCATTTGGTCGAGTCGCGAGTTCATCTTCGTGCGGTCGCACTCGCCCAAAGCCTCGTCGATTATCTCGCGTGCGACACCTTTGGCTGACAATGCTGTGCGGATCTTGTATGGACCCCAACCGCTCAGCGCGATCTTGTCGCGCACGAATGCCGAGGCGTAGCGTCGATCGTCGATAAATCGCTCACGCAGAAGGCGTTTGAGAACTCCCTCGCGTTCACCCTCAGGCACTCCCCACGTGCGCATCAATCGTCGTGCGTCGCCCGAAGATTTCTCAGCGCGGGCGCATAAACGAGCCAATGCAGCGTATGCCTCGTCGGCGGTGCGTGTTCGACGTTTGGTTAGCTCTTCCGACATCTGATCATTCGGTTTTTATCGTTAAAGTCGCGGCGCAGTGTGATCTCTGCCCAACCTTGCTCGGTGAGCATTTCGACCATCTGCTCGGCGGCATTTTCGTAGATCTCGAAGTAGAGCGCACCGCCCTTTCGCAGTGCGTGGGCAGCACCCTCGGCAATCGCGCGATAGAATCTGAGCAGGTCGTCATCGGGAACGAAGAGTGCCAAATCGGGCTCATAGTCGCGCACATTGCGGTGCATTGTCGCTCGATCCGATTCGGGGACGTATGGCGGATTCGACACCACCACGTCCAACTCCTCAAATTCGCGCCACCAATCGCTCAGCGCGTCGCCCTTCATTGCCCTCACCTGCACACCATTTGCTGCGGCATTTCGTGCGGTGTAGTCGAGTGCCACCTCCGAAATATCCATAGCGCAGACCTCTGCCTGAGGTAGCAACTTAGCCAATGAAACGGCAATCGCGCCGCTACCCGTGCCGATGTCAAGCACCTTCGACGCAGTTGGGCACTCCTCGGCTATCCAACGCACCAACTCTTCGGTTTCGGGGCGTGGTATCAGAACCCCCTCACCAACTGCAAATTGCAGGTCGCAAAACTCTGCCGTACCTATTATATATTGTATCGGTCGCGCCGCAGCCAATTCGCGTTCGAAACGCTCCGCCTCGCCCATATCAACCTGCTCGACCTCGGCACACGCATCGACAAGCAGTCGCATACGATCGGCACCCGTCAGAGCCTCGACCGCCCACAGAGCAATGGTATGCGCCTCGCGCTCGTCGTAGTGAGGTGCGGCGGCACTCTTCATTCGGTGGATTATTTCGGCATACGTTGGCATAGCGTTCGTGAGTCGATTATACGTGCACAAAGGTACTAAATTTTGGCATTTTTATTGCACCCCAAAGCACTGAAATACGATAATAAACCGTAATTATCGACTAAAAACTGTGTGTTATGAAAAAGATTCTACTTTCACTTTTAGCCGTCGTAGCTGTGAGTGCGGCTGCGCAGGCTCAGACTTGGGGCTTTGGTCCGAAGGTTGGTCTTACTCTCTCGTCTGCCAATGGTGTCGAGGGCTCGAAAATGCGAGCGGGTGTTGTCGCTGGTGCATTTGCCTCGCGCTGGGTCAACGATTGGTTTGCTCTTCAAGGCGAGTTGCTCTATTCGCAGCAGGGTTACAATACCAGCGTGGCGGGTGTGAGCGAGAAATTCCGTCTTGACTACCTGACAATGCCCGTGCTGGCAAAGTTCTATCTGATTGATGGACTGAATTTCGAGATTGGTGGTCAGCTTGCCTACCGCGTGGCTGCCAAGCAGAAATTGGCAAAAGCCGATTTTCTCAGCCTGAAACAGAAGACCAACCGTTTCCACGCCGACTTTATTTGTGGTCTGAGCTACGATTTCGATTTCGGCTTGATTCTCGAAGGTCGCTATCTGTTGGGGCTTAATTCGGTTGGGGTCGGCAATGGTATCAAAACGGGTGCCTTGCAGATGTTGGTCGGCTGGCGATTCTAAATGTTCGGCTTGTAGTCAAGAAAAAGCCGCGCTCAGTTTTGGGCGCGGTTTTATTATAATTCAAAATTCAAAATTACTTCTCCTCTTCGAGAGGTTTGATCGACTTTTGTTTCAGTTCGCCACCAACCCAACGAGCAGTGTATTTGCGACCGTCGGGGGCTTGCATTATAAACTTGCCGTGCGGAACTCCGCTTTTGAATTTACCTGTCATAACAACACCATCAGTAGTGATGAAAGTCCCGTTACCGTGTGGTAAATCCCACATCCACTTTCCGCTATACATTTCGCCATTTGAGTAGTGCATTAAGCCGGTACCCCATCGACGACCTTCCGACCAATCGCCTATATATTTGCCTCCATCGGAATATTTCATCGTGCCCTTACCCTTAATAACTCCTTTGCGAATATCGCCAACGTATTCAGAACCATCTACCCAACGTGCGGTATTGACGTTATTTTCGGGGTCGGCAACCACTTCTGCAAGGCGCAGGCTAACTGCGATGGGGACTCTAATATACCTCTTCTCTCTCCTATATGAAGTACGATTACGCAACAGCTGGCTCTCGGTGCGATGATCTACCAATGATGGTCCCATTTTTTTCCACGTTGATTCAGACGTTGGACTTGACAGCTTCCTCCACGGATCACGACTCCAACCATAATCTTGCGCAAAACTATTGTTCGGCAAGCAGAACATTGCAATAACGAGCAGAAATAAATATCGTTTCATAATTGTATGATTTTTGGATTTTTGCAAATATAACAAATTAAATCTACAAATCCAATTCTCTCCTTGCTGAAAAGCAACTTTTTATGCGAATTTTGGCAAAATCTGCGATTTTGACACACTCTCTGTGGCTCGCCCGCCATATGGGCGGGTTTTGCTATTTTGGTTTTGCATAACTTAATGCTTAGCAAAAGCCTTAAACAAGTTTGCTAACATCTATGCTTTTGTTGGCTGATCCCCGCAGCCCGCGAAGGTGCGCATTCATTGAAAGCAAAGTACCCAATTTTGAATTGCGTTTTGGCGATTCCTCCGAAATCGACCCACGCGGTGGCGCCCGCGACTTTCAGTCGCCCCGCCCCACGCCACCGCGTGCATTTTCATTGAAAGCAAAGTAAATAATCTTGAATTTTGAATTTTGAATCTTGAATTGTGAATCCCTCCTGCTCGCGCTATCACAAACGACAAACGACCGTCCCTCGAAAGTGGGACGGTCGTTGTACGTTACGAGTGGGGTAGTTCGACTACTCCTCCTCAGGATCAGCAACCAAAATACGACCGCAATACTCGCAGACGATGATCTTCTTACCCAGACGTACTTCTGCCTGACGCTGGGGCGGGATACGGTTGTAGCAACCGCCGCAAGCGTCGCGCTTGATGGTCACAACAGCCAGACCGTTGCGAACGTTCGAACGGATACGGTTGTAAGCGGTCAGCAGACGCTCGTCGATAACCTCCTGAGCCTTAGCCTCCTGAGCACGCAGAGCCTCAACCTCCTTAGCGGTCTCAGCCTCAATGCCGTCCAACTCCTTGCGCTTAGCGTCGAGGTCGATGTTGCGATCAGCAACGGTAGCCTCAGCCTCCTCAGCAACGCGCTTCTTGTTGCGGATCTCAGCCGAATACTCTTTCAGACGCTTCTCTGCCAACTCGATTTCGAGGTTCTGATACTCAATCTCCTTAGTCAACGCGTCGTACTCACGATTGTTGCGTACGTTGTTCTGCTGCTCGGTATATTTCGCGATCAACATCTTTGCCTCTTCGATTTCGCGTTTACGCTGCTTAGTGAGGCTTGTGAGCTCTTCGATCTCGCCATTGATGTTCTCGATACGAGTGTTCAGACCTGCGATTTCGTCTTCGAGATCCTGCACTTCGAGAGGCAGTTCACCCTTGATCTTGTCGATCTCGTCGATTTTGCTATCAATCTTCTGCAACTCATAGAGAGCGATGATTTTGTCGTGCATCGAGTAATCGACTTCGGTTGTTTTTTTCTGTGCCATATCTGTTTATACTAAATAATTTATCGGGTTAATCGCGTTTGCGCTTTTGCGGAGCGCAAAGTTAGGTAATTTTTTTGATAAAACATCAAACATCAGCTGAATTGCGCAATATTCGCTCTCAAAATGTCCGATATCGGCAATTATAAGGTCACGATCGGCGTCCAAGAAGTTGTTATACTTGAAGTCGGCAGCGATGTAGAGTTGCGCACCGCTCCTTCGTGCCTCACCCATCAGCGACGCTCCTGCACCTGTGCAGAGAGCCACGCGCTCGATTGTCGGAGTGTTGATTCGACTGTAACGCACCGCGCCAACATTGAGCGTGCGTTTCATTCGCGCCAAGAACTCCAACGTCTGCTCGGGCTGGGGCAACGTGCCCACAACGCCGAAACCAACCTCAGGTTGATCCTTGCGTGTCGATTCCAGAACGCGCAGATTTTCGATGCCGAGCATCTCTGCCAATCGCCAGCTCATACCGCCCTCGGTGCTATCCAAGTTGGTGTGGCAGGCGTAGAGCGCAATGCCGCGACGGATAGCACGAGCCACCACACGTTCGATATATGTCGTCCCGTTCAGTCGCTTTATGGGGTTGAAGATAATGGGGTGGTGAGCCACAATCATATCTGCACCGCACGCCTCAGCTTCGTCCATCACCTCCTCGGTAATATCGACACAGAGTAGCGCACACGTAACCTCATCGTCGGGTGCACCGACAATCAGACCGGCGTTGTCGTAACTCTCCTGCAACGGCAGCGGAGCAAACTCCTCCAATGCGTCAGCTATATCTCGAACCTTCATCTTTGTCGTGTTTTAGAAAAGTGTTTGGTCGAAGAACGGAGCAATCGGACGCTGCTTTTCGGGCTTCACCTCGAAGAGCTTTGCCTCCTGCTTTTTGCTGCGGCGACCGCCCTTTGCACCACGCGGACGCGGCGTGCTATCCGTCGGCTCCTCATCTTTCGGCTCCTCTTTTGTGGACTCTTCCTCCGTAGTATCTTCGTTTGGCTCCTCCTCCTCCTTTGGCTCTTCGGGTTGCTCCTCGATGACCTCCTCTTCTTCCTCTTCGATAATCAACTCAACAAACTCCTCAACCTCTACGTCGTCTTCATTATCTTCGGTCGGTTCAACAATCTCCTCAACAACCTCCTCGATCACTGCGGGTGCAGCCTCTACCGCAATAGCCTCAGTAGCCTCCTCAATTACGACCTCCTCTTCTGTTTCGGCTTGTGCCACCTCGACAACTGTGTAGCCATCGGGCACATCTTTCAGTTGCTCGCGCACCTCGACCAGCTCAGCACGGATTTTTTGCAATCGGTCGAGCAGCTCCATATCGCGGCGCATCGAGTCGGTGATACCGTTTTTGAGATATTGAGCAGCACCAGCAAGGGTCATACCGCGCTCTTTGACCAGGTGGTAGATCAATTTCAGATTTTCGACATCTTCGGGGGTAAACATACGGTTGCCCTTCTTATTTTTGTGAGGGCGCAGAATATCGAACTTCGCCTCCCAATGACGCAGCAATGAGGGCTTTACGTCGAACATCTCGGCGACTTCGCCCATCGAGTAGAACATCTTTTTAGCCATACGATTGACCTCTATTTGAATTGTTTTGCGCTGAACTAACGGGCGCGTGTGCGCCTACGCGATGTTGCAAAGATAATCAAAAATTCAGAATTCGCAACGAGTTGGGGTACAAATTGTTCGAGCGATTACCTACTCTTTTGATCCAACCAAGCGGCAGACCCTCTGCGCAGAGCAGATTGATACCCTCGACCATCTGTTCACAAACGCCCACATCGCCTCTGCGCAGGTATTCGAGTGCGGTTTGGTGATCCACCTCGACCGTTGCTATTGCGTTGGTGTTCAATTCAGTAAACATCGCCAACGAATGGTCGGGTTTAAGTCGCCCCTTGAATATCTGTCCCATACATACGCCCGAATGGATTACGGTCATTGACTCAGCCAACACGCGCACATCGTCGGCGTGCGAGGCATAATAACCGTAATATGTGTCGTTTATGGCAACCCATTTCATCTTTTGCGGCTCTTTGACCCAACGCTCCAATTCGGCTACGCTTTTCTTGTCGGGAGATGTGAATATCGACTTGCGGCTCTTGGGGTTACGCGATTTACCTCCTGCGTCGGGTGATTTGCGAACTATCGCCGCGAAGAAACCCTCGCCCTCGGCTCGATGGGGCATAAATCGGAAGGTCTGCCACGCACCCACGCGACCACTCACAATGCCCCAATCTTCACCAATCGCCACCTCGTCGGCGACCTCCAACTCCTCGTCACCAACCCACTCGGTGAATCGTTCGAGCAGCCCCTCATCTTCCGCGCGATTGAAGGTGCAGGTGCTGTAAATCATCGTGCCACCTGCACGCAGTGTCGACCATATATCTTGCAGAATTTTAAGTTGTCGATCGGCACACATTGCTGCCGAACCCTCGTTCCACTCGTCGCGTGCTTCGGGAGTCTTGCGGAACATACCCTCACCCGAACAGGGAGCGTCGACCGCTACCACATCGAACCACTGCTCGAAACCGCCAAAGTGCGACGGATCATTATTCGTAACTACAACATTTCCCACACCCCATTTACGCACGTTGTCGGCAAGTACGGCGGCACGCTGTCGGTTGATCTCGTTCGCTACCACCAATCCGTCGCTACCCACCAGCGACGAATAGAGAGTCGATTTGCCACCCGGAGCGGCACAGAGATCGAGCAGTCGCAGTCGGGGCACGCGCTCGACGATCGGGCGCAACAGATAGCCGACAAATTGCGACGAAGGCTCTTGAACGTAGTATGCACCCGCGTGAAATGCCGTATCGGTCGTGAACGAAGGTCGCTCATCGAGATAGTAACCGCCCTGACTCCACGCGATCTTTCGAGCACCCTCAGCCGCCTTCGAGGGCTTATCGGGGTGCAGACGAATGGCTACGGTTGCGGGCGTGTCGAGGGCTGCACAGAGAGCCTGACACTCCTCCGCACCGAGTTCGGCAGTGAGCGTAGCGATAAATTTTTCGGGCAGTTGGGGCATAGCGTGTGTGGTCTATTTTGCTGCCAACTTAGCGCGTACCATATCAATGTGCGCGACGATGGCGTCAACAGCCTCAGGATTGGCTACGAAATCTGTATTGTCCACATCAATCGTCAGCACCTCGCCCTTGTAGATATTGTCCACCCAATCGTTATATTTGTCGTTCAGGCGCGAGAGATAACCCTCGTCGATCGACATCTCGTAGTCGCGACCGCGTTTGCGAATTTGGCTGATCAGCGTCGGCACGCTTGCACGCAGATAGATCAGCAGGTCGGGTGCAGGCACGAGGTTGGTCGCCATCTTGAAGATGTTCATATAGGTCGAGAAATCGCGCGATGACATCAATCCCATCTGGTGCAGATTGCTGGCGAAAATATGGGCGTCTTCGTAAATCGTACGATCCTGAATTATATCGCCCTCGGTTTCGAGCATTGCCACCTGCTGGTTGATCTTTGCGCCGAGGAAATAGACCTGCAAATTGAACGACCAACGGTTCATATCCTCATAGAAATCACCGATGTAGGGGTTGTTCGAATCTTCGAAGTAGGCGGTAGCCTTGTAGTGTTCGGTCAGAATCTCCGTCAGAGAGGTCTTGCCGCTACCGATGTTGCCTGCTATTGCTATGTACATAGTTTAGGTTGTGGGTTATTTGTTAATATACTCTTCAATTTGGTCGATGTAGCGACGATCGTTAGCCAATCGCGGTACTTTGTTCTGTCCGCCCGCCTTGCCCTGCGAGGTGAACCAACCGAGGAATGTGCCTTCATCGACAACGGTGAACTGCGGTGCTGCCAATGTGCTGTGACGCTTAGCCTCGTAATCCGAGTTTGCGCGTTGTAACTCCTCATCAAGCAACTGCTCAAAGCGAGCCATATCCGCAGGTCGGCGCGTAAATTCGATGATCCATTGGTGACGACCCTTCTCACGGTCGGTCATATAGACGGGAGCAACCGTATAGTCGCCCACGTCGGCATTACATTCACGACAAGCGTAGCTCAACGCCTGCTCGGTGTTCGAAACCATCAACTCCTCACCAAAGACGTTGATATACTGCTTCGTGCGCCCCGAAATGCGGATTCGGTAGGGCTTGGTCGAGGTGAAGGTTACGGTATCGCCGATTCGATATCGCCACAGACCGTTGCACGAGGTGATGATCATCGCGTAGTCTTCACCCACGCGCACACCTTCGAGCGGCACAATCTCGCGCCCGTTGTCAAACTCATAGAAAGTGCCGTAGTCGACCATCAGCAACATATCCTCCTGCTCCGAGGCGTCCGCCATTGCGAAGAAACCCTCCGAGGCGTTGTAGGTATTCATATAACGCATTCTCTCCGAGGGGATTATGCGCTTATAGTGCTCGGCGTAGGGGGCAAAGCCGACTCCGCCGTGAACAAACAGCTCCAAGTTGGGCCACACTTCGCAAATCGACTGCTTGCCGGTGTACTCCAAAATTCTGCGCATCAACATCAGATTCCACGACGGCACGCCTGCAAAGCTTGTTACGTTCTCCTTGGTGGTTTGGCGGCAGATAGCCTCGATTTTCTCTTCGAAGTCTGCAATCAGTGCGATGTCGCGCGTAGGCGTGCGAAACCAACCGCTTACACTCTTCGTGTTCTCGATCAGGATTGCCGACAGGTCGCCCGTCAATGCGCGTTCGCCCTCACGCTCGACGCGACGCGAACCACCTAACGTGAGCAGTTTACCGTCGTAAGCGCGAGTGTCGGGAAAGAGTGCCGAAACAATCGCGGCGACGTCCAGCGTTCCGCGTGTATGTGCGCGATAGAGTCCGTCCGAAGTTACGGGGATATATTTGCTACGGTCGGTTGTGCCCGACGAACGAGCAAACCAACGCACCTCGCCATTCCAAACAATATCACGTTCGCCGCGACGTGCGCGGTCAATATATGGGCTGTAAGCGTCGTAGTCGAACGTATCGACACGAGCCTCGAATTGTTCGATCGTCTTGATCGAACGCATATCGTATCGACGACCAATCTCGGTGTGGCTACCACGTTCGAGCAACCAACGCAGTTGGTCGCGCTGTGTAGTCAGAGGATCTGCCAATACGCGGCGCAGTTGAGCGCGGCGTGGCTCGAAGAAACAGCGAATTAATTTCCCTCTAACTGACATATCTAATTCTAATTGAAATATTTACCAATCTTTGTAATCGTATTAGGCATAGCGAATACCACCACGCGGTCGTACGCCTGAATCTCGGTGTTGCCCACCGCGATGAAGACCTTGTCGCCACGCACGATACCGCCAATGATAGCCTCGCTCGGAAAGTCCAGATCCTTCACCTTCGCCTTTGTAGCGGGCGAGTTAGGCTTAACGATAAATTCGAGCACCTCGGCGTCGCTACCCGTCAAGCACTTGATTGCCTGCACGTCGGTCGAGAGCGTGAAACGGAAGATGTTACTTGCCGTGATCAACTTTTTGTTGATGATTGTGTCGATACCGATACTCTCGGCAAGTTTGATATAGTTGAGATTCTCGACCTCGGCAATCACCTTCTTGACTCCCATACGCTTGGCGAGCATTGCTGCCAGAATGTTGGTCTCCGATCGTCCCGTAACCGCCACAAAGGCGTCCATATTCGACAGACCCTCCTCCATCATCGCCTCGATGTTTCGTCCGTCCTCGTTGATGATGAGTGTCGAGTCGAGTGTCTCTGCTAACTTGTATGCTTTGTCGGCAACGTACTCCACCAACTTGATATTCACCTTGTCCTGCAACTCTAAGGCAATGCGCTGACCGATCTGGCTACCACCCAAAATCATCAGGTTGTTGATGTCGATGTTGCTCTGCCCTGAGAACGCCATAACCTCCTTCACGCTATCCTCCTTGGTGATGATGTAGACCATATCACCCTCCATATAGGTGTCGTTACCGTGCGGAATGATCGTGCGTCCGTCGCGCGTGATAGCAACGGTTCGATAGCTCAGCGGCTGCTGTTTCTCGGTAAACGAGAGCAGCGTGTGACCCACCAACTCCGACGAGGGATCGAGGCGGAACACTACGAGCGAGAGCTTTCCGTTCGAGAAATCGACATACTCGGTCGTCGCTGTGTGACCTAAGAGCTTGATCACCTGACGCGCCGCGATCTTTTCGGGGTAGAACAGGTAGTCGATACCCAAATTGATAAAGACCTCTTTGTTGTTTGGTTCGAGATATTCGTTGTGGTCGATGCGTGCGATAGACTTCTTGGCACCCATCTGTTTTGCCAGAATTGCCGAGATGATGTTGCGTTCCTCCTCGTGATTGACGGCAATAAAGAGGTCGGCTTTGCGCACAATTGCCTTTCGCAGCGTGGCAAATGAGGTGCAATCGCCCTCTACGGTGAGCAAATCAGCTACCGCTGCAACGTCGCCTAAGAGCTTGCGATCGCTCTCAATCACAGTTATTTCGTGGTTGTCGCCGCTGAGCATACGCGCCAAATGGCAACCGACATCACCGGCACCCGCAATAATAATCTTCATAGTGAATAATTTGCAAATTACGCTTACAAATTTATATATTTGCAACGTAAAGCGCAAAAGTTTTTACGTTAATATTTTAAAAATAGCATTATGTCACCCGTACTTACCGTAATATTGATTTCGATAGCAGCCGTCGGGTTGTTTGTTTTGGGAATGTCGCTGACTCTGATTTTCAAGGGTCACAACATTGATTCTGAGATTTCGACCAACCGCCATATGCAGGAGCGCGGCATTAAATGTGCCGTTCAGGAGAGCCGCGAGGATATGGCCGATGCCGATTGTAAGGACGTTGGCTGCCACGGCAACTGCTCGGCTTGCGATGTCGAGGGCAACCCTCTCGAACACCACAAAAAGCAGTCGAAATAACCGCTCCACACCCCAAACCAAAACCGCCGACCTCAGTGCTGAGATCGGCGGTTTGTGGTTGCAGTATATAGTGTAAGTTACTATTGTTTATCCTTGAAGTAGCCGTCCCAGAAACTCTGATAGTAGCTCATAGGATATGCAACACCGAGTGTTTTGATTAGCTCGCGGTCGGGTGTGATTCGCGCATAGACTTCATACGAGCGAGTATAATTTTTGTTGCTGCCACAACGTTTCATAGCCTCGGAGATAGGCTCGACAAGAATAATGGTATCGTGTGTAAGTTTATGGATATCACTTTTATAGCTCTCAGCGCCCGTAGCCATTTTGCCGGCATTGAGATCTACCGGTGAGGGATACGGATCGCTCATAAATGCCTCCACAACATCTTTTGTGGGTGGAGTGTACGACGTTACTAAATAATAATATACTTCGTCCTCTACCAATGCAAAATAGCTTACTTGATCAATAGGCCACGGCAGACTTGGAGTAGCAGATTCAAACCCCACAGCTTTGCTGTCTTCATACTTTATATATTTTGTCGTAACGTTCTGATAGTAACCATTCATATCCGAACGTGTGATTGCTTGATCAATCTCAATCTCGGGTATTTCAAAATCCTCACATTGCACGGTCGTGCAACAAATTACCAATAATAGAAATAATCTCTTCATATAATTTTAATTTTTATGTTTTGAAGTCTTTTCTGATATGCTTTTATTCGATGTTCAGCCGAATAGCTTATTTCCAAATGCTTTTGGGATTGGTCGCGTAGCCTACAATGCGCTTGAAAAATATTCCGACAAGCGAATCGTTGTAGACCAAACGATGTTTCCACCTCTTTGCCCACCAGCGGCGTGCACGAAAAGCTACCACGCGCAGTACATTGCCACTCGGGCAGTCGCGGGTAAATTCAGGCTCGATAATGTCCGTCAAAACTCGCTGAGCAAGAGCCGTTTCGCTGCTCACAATGCCCCCAAATTTCGCCGCGTCGATACCCAAATACTCCACGCATATTCGATTCGAAATCGCAAGAAAACGATCAAGATTGAAACGCTTTGCAATTTCGTTTATCCGCACCCAATCGACCTCGTCGCCATAACGCACCACAAAGACCGCCCAATCGCAAAAATGCCTCAAAACCGTCTCTGCCGTAACGAAATGCCCTGCACTATGGCGCAACAGAAACAGCGCATTGAAGTTGGGCGAGGGTAGCGCAACCCTCTCACCATCAACGTCGATCAGCTCGCCCGACTCCGTGTCAACCAACGAACGTAGGATTTGCTCAAACTCCACGTTCGAGTTGTGTGTATTGACGTTGAGGAAGTTACAGTGATTCTCGACCAAAATACCATTCACCGTGAAGGTCGTGTGGTGGTGCTTGTCCTCATTGATCTCGACGCCGTGCACGTTGCGTAGTAGCGCGTCCGCCTCCTGCTGACGTCCATAGAGCCAAATGTCGATGTCGCCGCACGAACGATGTTCGGGAGTGGGGTAGCAAAGACTCAATCCGTAACCCTTCAACAACATCATTTCGAAGCCGTTGCGATTGTAGAATGCAGCGAGTTTTCGAATGGTCGCTCTCTGTTTGGCGTAACTTTTTTCGATGTTGTCGATGTTAGCCAACCAACGCAACAAAATGTCGCGCGAGGGTTGCTCGCTGGCAGGAATTTGGTTGTCGGCAATCAACCGTTGCAAACCGCCCCACGCAATAGCCAAAACACCCTGCGCCGCCGCCAATTTAATGACTGCAATCCAATCAATCCTCTCCTCACCACTGTTCCACGTCGCCTCACCTCCAAGCCCCACGCGCGTGAGAAGAATCAGAATATCGGGATTTCGCGCCATTTTGTTAAGCGTTTTTAGCCTTTAAATACTCCTCGTGCAGATGGTAATATTTGCGTTTGAAAAGGATATAGGCACAAGACAGCACTGCAATCACCGCAATGAAATAGAGCCACTTATTGATGGGCAACCAGATTGCCCCAGCTGAGATTGACAACTGTAATACCATATAGATTGTCGAAACGACCGTATGAGGGATTTTCAATTCGTTAGCCATCAACTGATAGACGTGTTTACGATGAGCCTCAAAGATATTCTCGTGTAACATCAGTCGGTGGCAGATCGTTAGAATTGCGTCTACGCCATACACAGCTAGGAAGATCAGATACCACAACTGCCCACTCGAAATGATCAACGCACCGAGTGCAAACACCAATATGAAAGCAATGCCTACCGAACCTACATCGCCTGCAAAGCAGCGTGCACGCTTACGGAAATTGAAAATGCAAAATACCAGTACTCCGATCAATGCGACCCACAGAAATAGCCCGTCTATAAAGTTAAGGCTGTGATTTACAACCATCAACGGCATCAAAATAGCTATGCTATATGCTCCGGTGATACCATTGATTCCGTCCATAAAGTTGTAGGCGTTGATTATTCCCGTGCACAAGATGAGTGATGGAATGATCTGCCACCAATTTTCTGAGGTCAGGATTCCCCACTGCTGGAACATTAGGAGCATTGCCGCAAAGTGCACCAACAATCGCACGCGATTAGGTATGGAGTGTATGTCATCAATGAAACTGACAGCACAGATTGCCGTCAAACCCACCATAAACCACGGATAGTTTAACCCGAAGAATAGGCAATAAATCCACGCTGCTACAAGGAAAATAATACCTCCGCCGCGTAATGTGATGTGCTTGTGTGAACTGCGCAGGTTGGGTTTGTCAATAATATTGAAGTGGTCCGCAACTCGGAAATAGAGCAACTCGACAACCAAAAGAGTTGCTGCGATTATGAGTAGTGTCAAAGCAGTATTCATTACAAACTTTTATACATTTTCAACAATTCAGCCCAAACGTCCTCTTGGCGGTAGCGTGTAGCCACCATTTCACGAGCCGTCGTTGCCATTTTTGCGGTCAGCTCTCGGTCGGTTGCGAGTTTGCGCATTGCCTCATAGAGTGCCTGCTCGTCCTGCTTCGGGATAATCAATCCGTTTTGTTCATTGATCACAACCTCGTTGCAACCATTGATGTCGGTTACGATCTGCGCCAGTCCCATTGCACCTGCCTGAATCACAACATTCGGGAATCCCTCGCGATAACTCGGCAGGACTGCAACATCTGATGCCGCCAAATAGGGGCGCACATCGTTCTGATAACCAGCAAACTCAATCTTCGGATTGTTGTTAATCATCTGCTTGGTCTCGGGCAGAACGGGATCTAACTCATCTTCGAAACGACCAACCAGTAATAGTTTCGTCGCAGGTAATTCTCGGCTGAGGCGATCGAATGCTGCCACCAACTCATTGATACCCTTGTCGCGTACCATACGCCCGATGAAGATAAACGTAAAATCGTCCGCACCGCCGCGAATCTCCTCGGCTCGCTGCACTACTTCGGGCGTACGTGTATAGTGTTCAAGGTCGATACCATTGATATTGCCGTGATGAATCTTCTGCAAGGGCTTGCGTGTGATGTGCTCGCGGAGTAGAGTAGCCTTCACTCCATCGCCTTCGGGAATGACCTTAGTGGCGCATAGACAGGTGATTCGCTCCATCGTTTTGAGAATGAAGCGCAAAATGCCGTGCGTGGTTTCGAAACGCAGACCGGTAACGAGGTAAATTCGGTGCGGGACACGTGCAGCCCACGCTGCAACCATCGAAAGCAGGCTTGCTTTTGGTGTGTTTGAGTGAACGATATGCGGGCGTTCACGACGGAAGAGTTTGTAAAGTGCGACGAGCGAACGGCAGTCGGCAGCAAGACTGATTTCACGACGCATAGGGACGCCTATTGTGCGAATGCCTTCGCGTTCAGCGACCTCCGCCAATACGCCCGAATCATCAGCAACTGCCACAACCTCAAACTCTTGATTTAGGAAACGCAGTTGCCCGCGCAACATTCCCAAACTCCAATCAATAGTATTTAGTCGAAAAAGTTTATGCATTTAATTATATGAATTTTTTAATAATTCTCTTAATAGCAATTTTATATCGATCCTTATGTACAGATTCGTAAACTTGCTTGTATAGAGATTCGATATCGTGATTTATAATTGCTTGTATAAATTGATCATTTGCGTGAGATTCTCTGATATTTACAAGTAATTGCATATCCGCCCAAATTGGATCGGAAAGTTCCTGCTGAATGTTTTTGATAATTGTTGTCTTATCTTTGATGTATACAATTTGCTGATAAATATCAGAACGAAGTATATTCTTAATCTCTATTGCGGCGTATTTAAATGCTTTATGATAATTGTATTTTTCGATGCACTCTTTCTTGTAGATATATTGCTTCTTTAAATCTGGTAGAAGTTTGCTATTGTATTTCGAGGTCATACCTCCGTATGTATAATTATAGCCAACGTAATCAGAAATATAGTAAGAGTTTATATACGGGAAGAGTTTTAGATTAAAGATTAAATCCTCACCCATCGTCATTCCAGAAGGCGAGATTTGAGCATTTAATAAACATTCTGTTCTATATAATTTCCCCCATACGTGAACAGATAAAATATTAATGCCAAAGAACGAAATATAATAGTCATTAAATAGAGTAGGCTGTGTAATCAACTGATTATGTAGTTGCGAATAATTTGCGCTCTTTTTTCGATAAAAACCAATATTTCGATATGATTGTATTTCGACTATATCTGCACTTGTCTCCCTTTGGTGTTTAATCATTTCAGAGAGCGTTTCAGATTCGATATAATCGTCTGAATCAATAAAAGTTACAAATTCCCCCCCCCGAGTTTTTTAACAGATTCCAGAGCCGAAAAACGCGCTTTATCCACACCTTCATTAATTGGCTTATTGATTAGTCTAATATTGGAAAATTTTGCAGCATATTGTTGACAGATCTCCAAACTATTATCAGTAGATGCATCATTAACTAATATAATCTCAAAATCTTTGTATGTCTGATTGAGTACAGACTCAATACACTTTTGAAGATACTTAGCGGTGTTATACACCGGAATAATAACACTGATAGTCATATGGCTATATTTGATTTATTTTGCGATACTTTTAGGTTGCTCCCGCAACATTCCCAAACTCCAATCAATCGTATTTAGTCGAAAGAGTTTATGCATTTAAATATATGTAATTATATTTTTCAACCATAACAGAAATATCAAACAATTTCGCTTTGTTGAAGCATTGATCTGCGATGTGTTGATATAGTGTTGGGTTTTCATTGAGGACAATAATCTCTTTGGCTAATTGCTCACCATTTTGATGTGGGAACAATATGCCTGCATTTATTGTCATCTCGCGTAAACCATCAACATCACTGGCTAAGAATGGTTTTCTTACACTCATACCTTCAATAGATGCAAGCGAGAGTCCCTCCCAATGCGATGACATCACTACATAGTCAGCTGCTTTGAGTATTTCTGGAACGTCCATACGTATGCCCATAAAGTGAACTCGCTCAGCGACCCCTTCTGTGATAGCTAATTTTTCACATAGATCCTTTCGTTCGCCGTCGCCGATTAAGAATGTATGGAATTGCTTGGGTAATAGTGCAGTTGCACGAATAAGGGTATCTTGATCTTTTTGATATCTAAAACCTGCAACCATTACGATGGCACGACAATTGGGTGCAATCTTTTTCAACTCATCGCTTGCAGTTGCTGACGCATATTTATTAATGTCTACACCGTTATAGATGGTTGTTATGTCAGCTTTACATTTGCCAAGATAGTTTCGCAGGTTCTCTTCTGCTTGATCGGATATACATATAATCTTGTCATATTGATTATACATAAATCGATCAATGGGTTTGTACCACCATAAGTCGCGTCGACGATTGGTCGTATTGTGTTCAGTGGTTATTAATCTCTTTTTGCAGAAAAGATTAGCGATAGCCGTAAAGAGTTGAGGTGCTGTATTATGTGTGTGAACGATATCATAATGTCGCAAAATGGGTATTAACCTCGTGATATGCAACGGATTGTATACCGATCCACCCTTTGCTAATTCTAATATTTTAACATTGAATTTTGTAAGTTGTTGCTTAAAGGGGGTGTCGCTACCATCAAAAAGTAGTACATCTACCGTATGTCCCAAATCTTGAAGTTTTGGGACAATGTCAATAATTAATTTCTCTGCACCACCTGTATGTAATGAGGTTATTACGTGAAGGATTTTCATTTGCTTATTTGCAATTTGCTACAACGTATGTTGCTCCAATTTTGACTTTATGTTTGATATATAAATACCAAAAATATCCTAATGGAGCGACTAATAATGTCAATAAGGGTCGAGGCGATTCTTGAATAAATCGCTTGTTTTTGCTGATTATGCTACTTGCAACGTAATGTATACAAGATATGATTGTTCGTTTTTTTGAGGGTGTACACATCATTTCGGTTTTGCGGAAGAAAGCAAAACCTTTTGGGTTGTTCCAATACTGACGATACATACTTGCACTGGAACCATCATTTTGATAATCGACAATAACCAATGGTTGGTTTAAGGTCAAGAGTTTATAATCTTGATCAATTAGCATATATTTGTAAGCTAATCCTACGTATCTCTCACCTTCAAAAATTGGATATTCTGGATAGCTGTTTATCACGCTGGTACGATAAACCAACTTCTTATCTCCCGATCCTCCTGTGGCATAATATCCCGACAATGTCGTCTCTTTAAGGTTGGTAGGGAATGGCTTGCCGATAATTTGTTTGTTCTTATCATCAATATCTAATCCTACTAATCCTGCGTATTTATCTGACCCGTGTTCGTGCCAGAATGTTATTATCTTCTCAACCGCGTCATCGGGCATATAGTCGTCGGAATCAATGCAGGTGTTGAGCTCGGTATTGATATTGCGATATGCCGTGTTGTGCGCACCGTGCATACCCTGATTTCGTTGATATATATAGCGGATTGGAATCTTATTCTCCGCAATCCAACCTTCAACTAACTCTCGGGTATTATCTTTTGAGCCGTCATCAACAATCAGCCATTCGAAATCCTTGCAGGTCTGCCGACAAAGGCTTTCGTAAGTTCGCCCAATCGTATGCGCTCGATTGTAAGCAGGTGTAAAAATGGTAAGTGTAGCCATATATTAATGATATTTACCAATCATCCACATAAAATATGTAAAGCCCAAGTTGGCAAGCATAATCCAATTCAGTTTATCTCCTTGTTTATGCCAAACGGGGAGTTTTAATAGCGGATATGCTAACAGCATAGGATATATAAACCACGATAGATATGCGAATCGAGCAGAGAATGATGCTCGAATCAGCATAACCCAAAATGAGTTACAGAGAACGTATGTGTTTAGTAGCATCAAATAGGTTTTATCGCTTACTCTCTTTCTAACAACAACGTGCCAGCCCAATATAATTGGCATTACACTATATAACAAGAAGTCCCAACGGAAACCAGTGTCGCTAAACTGATCGTCGTAGTCTGTACTTGTAATATAAGTATTCAAGCGATCGTCAAAACCGAGATTTGCAAAGAATGTTTCAAGTGAATCACTGGCGAATAGACTTAGAAAGATTGATAAAATCCAAAAATATACAGTTAATTTGAAACTGCTTTTGAATTTTGGAAGTACAAATGTTGATACCACCATCATCAAAATAGGTAATGCCATTGAGTGGTGAATATTGTATGCGCAGAAAGATAAAACAGCCGCTATTATCTTATCATTCTTGGACCCTAAAATGTATGAAAATGCTACCAGCATTATTGAACACGCCAATCCATTTCGGATACCATTAATACCAAATGAATAGAACGAGAATGCAACTAAGTTCATTAATAAGGCGATCAACACATTGTTACGCATCAAGCGTTTGCACGCCCATAATGTACAGCCTATATATCCGATCTCAATAATAAGGAAGAACGCATTGATACTCATTACTTGTGAGGCTTTGCCCATAATCCAATAGAACAGCCAGTCAGAGGCTTCTGGATCATACTCACTTAATCCATATTGTAGATTTTTATATGTTTCAGCATAGTTTACGGTGTCACCAAAATGATATGATACAGGTCGTAATCCTAAAAATAGAATAAGAACTATACTCAGAAACAAAGCCGATCCATAATTATCTCGTCCGCGATATATGGATTGGAATGTCATATTCTGAAATGACAATGCGTATAGTACAGTCAATACCATCAGCAGGTTAATATATATAGCCTGATATGCACTTGCAGGAATCATTATATGATATTATTTGAATAGTTTGCGCAATTTTGCGGTAAAATTTACACCAAAGATTCGGTGAGCCATACGCGATAGCCATTGGCGTGTGGGACTCACATTTAACCACGTTTTCGAAAACCAATGTATAGTATAAGTGTCAGCGGTTTTATTCAGTTTTCCCGTCGCGTCATCGAAAGGATTGAAATAGCATTGCGGGTATATGTATATGCCAGCAACCGACTGAATACCTTTAATGTTCTCCATTCCAAACGATTTGAGAATATCTGTTGTTAATTTAACGACGGCGTATGTGGTGTTATGCGAACCATCTTCATTGAGAAAATGGTGATTGGCATACCTCTCCAAAATGGCTTTATACACTTGATGCTCAGCTTCGACGGCGAGCCCTAAACCAGGATTGACTGCAATATCTCCATATCGCGGATCTTGTCCATCAATTTCACATCCCATAAAAGCACCACGCTCGATTATCTTGTCTAATGGACGAATCACCTCTACATCGGTATCGAAATATACTCCACCATATTTGTAAAGGATCCAAAATCGCGCATAGTCACTCACGAAGGCATACTTCTTTGCCTCGTAAGCCTCTTTTGTGTACGGAATAATATTTACATCAAAGTTTGATTCGTTCCACTCCTTGATCTCGTAGTCGGGCATATATTTGCGCCACGAGTCAATGCACTTTATAGCGAACTCAGGCAGTGGATTCCCGCCGAACCAACAATAGTGTATAACCTTTGGGATCATATCAATTTATATATTTTCTCCACCTCGGATTCGTTGCCGTAATCGTGTGTGTGAAGATGTTTAATAATGCGATTTTGTAGCTCTTTGTCGTCAATCAACGCCTTTATCCCTTCGGCGCACCCGCGGTTGTCCATCGGTACAATCACGCCATCAACGCCATCTTCAATTTGGCTCGACGCAGTGGGGTAGTTTGTTACAACGACGGGTTTATAGAGCATTTGCGCCTCGCGTACGGTAACTGATTTGCCTTCATAACGAGATGGCTGAACATAGATATCGCACGCTTTGATATAAGGATAAGGATTTGAGCGTTTGCCTAGAATAATCACTCGCTCCTCAACTCCTGCCTCTGCAATCTTTGCGCGAATCAGCGGCTCATCACCACCAAATCCGATAATATACCACCGAACATCTACTCCCATATCAACCAAGTACTTGCATATAAACGGCAGATTGTCGTAGTTTTTGGCAGTGCAGAATCTTCCGACTGAGAGCAGATTCACCGAACCCTCTTTGTGTGAGAACTCCGAGATAGACTGTGTTGCTCGCTGCTGGACGAATGATTGTGCGAGAATATTCTCAATCTCAATCACCTTATTGGCTAATTCGGGGAAACACTCAATAAATGCTTTGGTCGAGGCCTCAGAGATCGACGCAATATAATCAAATGGTTCCCAATAGGGCAACTCCAATCGCTTGTTTATATGTATTTTAGTGTAGTCGGTATGAATCCACGCCACCTTTTTCTTTGCACGTACTTTGTCGAGGCAAATGTTGTGCGGCGCAAGAAAACTAATCGCCAAATCATACTTGGTATTGGAGATTTTCGGCAGGAGCGGGGTGGTACAGTTTGCTACATATTGGAAAACCGACGCATCTTCGCCAGTGATTTTGTGTGTGCGACGGTATATGCGATGTCGAATCTTTGCCAACAGACGAGCCGCAACGATATCCACGTGCCCCTCGCGCAAAACATCTTTCATCGGACGTTCCAAAGTTGAGTATTTGGGAATCTCAGGCAACAGATTAACTCCTTCGGGAATCAGCTGCATCAACTCTCCCTGATGGCTATAAACAAACAGATCGACATCGTATTTTGTCTTGTCGATAGCATTCAACAAGCCAATCAACGAGATCTCTGCCCCTCCAATTTCGAGGTAATGAATCAGAATTAGTATGCGAGGTTTTGCGGACATAAATGTCTATAAATAAAGAATAATGCTCTATAAATCAATTCTGTTTTATGTTGGTTTATAATTGCATTATAAGTTTTGAACTCAAAGGTATTACCCCCTGATTCTTTAAGTTGAGAATAATATATGTTAAATTGCTCTTTATTGGAGTGATGAATAGTGCAATATATAATATTTTGCAGATTGCGAATTTTCAATCTCCTTAATAAATCATTGTCGTTGATCTCCATTAACTCTAACATTTTATACCTAATATCCCAATAGCCTTTATTGAGATCAATCTCTTTTTCAAGAGAAGTCGGTGCACTATGAGAATTAGAGTGTCTAATATATTTGAAAAGTGGCTTATCGATAAATCCACACGGAGAATTCTGGATTAATGGCAATAGAACTTGTAAGTTCGGACCATATCGTGAAATTAATACTTCTTTATTTGAGTAAAATTTGCGTAGAGGTTCAACTCTAACTAAATAAGTGCCAGCATAATTGTTAGTGTAGCCAAATAGCAAATCATTAAATATGTATTGGCTATTTTTTTCTCGCTGATTCTTTACTAATACATTCGAAGTGTCATCTAATTTGTCGTTAGATACTATATAAGCATTAGTTCTTACAACATTATAATCTGCGTGGTTGCAAAGGAAATTGACCTTCTCTTCAATAGATGTTGGCATTATCATGTCGTCGACATCTAAATATGACAGAAACTCACCACTTATATGCTTTAATCCAGTCGCGCACGCGTGTCCGTGACCGTGATTGTCTTGTGTAATAATTTTAAGAATATATTCTCTTGTCCGGAATGTGTCAGAATATGATTCTGCTACCTCTATTGTGTTGTCAGTCGAACCATCATTAACAAAGATTAGCTCAATATTGTTATATGTTTGACTTAATACCGACTCAAAAGCTCTCGGTATAAAATGTGCGCCATTGTAGCAGCACATTACGATCGATACTAATGGTTGTTGTGACATTAATGTGTGGTTTTGAAATTATAATATAGTCCCTTTGCTATATTTATCAAATACTTGAAACTTTGTGTTCTGCTAAACATCAAAAAGAATACTACTGCACACGCAACAAGACATACACAACCTCTCATCATTATTGTGACGAAATCATATCGACCATCACAAAAGAATAATGAGTCATTTGTAATTTGCGTAATGACGCATAATCCGATGGTGACGGCAATGAAGATGATGTATTTGATATAATATATTTTTGATGATCGTTTAAACGTGTATTTGTAAACCAATCGAGGCCAATTCCACGACGCTGTTAATAGTACAGAGATAGAAGTACCTAATAACACACCAGCTAATCCATAATGATGAACTAATGTAAGTGATACAACGAGATTAATAATTGCAGTTAGCAATACTACATATTTGTCAGCATCAAAAATACCGGATACGGTTTTGTATGTCATTATCGAGCTTCGTATCTCGTCTACATAGTAATTTACGCAAATGATAGCTACGATGTATTGCGGTAAGAGATATTCAGCGCCAACCCACCACGATATAAACGGATTTATTGTATTATACATCAAAACCACCACGAATGCAACAAGGCAAAAGTTTATCATATATAATACATTAAATACTTGGTGTTGCTTATCTTCTCCTTCGCTTGCAACTAAGTTGCCTACGCTATCTTTTACTCCTGCAAAAATAGGCTTGGTCAAAGATTTTAGCTGTCCGGTAATAAGTGTGTAATTAGAATATAAGCCTACTATTCCAATACCTACGTATGCTGATATAATGATATTATCCGTACTATGAAGTAAATAACCACCAATACTATATAGGAATAGAGCTTTAACGTTTGTTACAATATTCTGCTTAGTTGCTTTATCAATCGAGTATTTTATTGAAGTATTGACGTACGGGTATAATTTATTGACCTTTTTAATAACGAGTAGATTATAACCCAAGGTAAATATCAACTCAACAGCCAAGAATAGTACATAATTTTTGAAATAATATAATATCGCAATCTTAACTAAATTGAGGGTAATCTGATATGTGAGATTATAGCCAGCTAATTTGTATTGCTTTTGATCGGAGTTTATTAATGACCATTTGTCGGCCATTAGATATCCGATGAGATTGTTGAATACGAATATGAAATATACGATTGATACGTATGATAGATCTTCACCGCCTTTGATCAATACATTTAAGAACGGATATATACACAATGACAATAGAAAAACTCCTAATGCAATGTATCTGTATATTCGTCTATATAGCTGGACAAGGGCAATAATCTTAGGCTCATCGTGTTCAGCCAGAGGTTTGTAGAGATTATATACAATGCTTGTTCCAATACCACCTTCAACAAGGCTCAGCATACCAATGATGTTGAGCAATAATCCATTTAAGCCCAAATACTCCTCTCCTAATGAGTCGATAAATATCTTGCGCGTGAAAAATCCTAACGCCGCTAAGATAATGGTTGTGCCAATGCTGGTCACAATATTTTTAATCGAATTTAGGCTGCGCATTTTGTTAGATTAATCGTAATATGCGTAGTATTTTCTTTACCACCGCTTTTGCATAGGCGGGTAGAGTTCTCAATTTTGTTTTCCACGCGGGGACGTGGAGTAGGCGCGTGACAAGTGCGTCGAAATCTTCGCTCTTGTATGCTCGCCAAAACTTTTCGCTCTTCGGGTGCATTGCCGTGCTTCGTATAATGCAGGGGTTGAATTGTGTTGCCTCTTCGAGCGTTGAGGTGCGAATATCGAACAGCTCGCTTTCAATGCAACTGAACAACTCCTCGCCCTTTTTGCTGTTAATACACACTAACGATATACCACGATCGTCGTTATACTCTTTGCCGAAAATGCCGCTTCCCCAAAAATCACCGAGAGTGATGTCTGCGCCCGAAATGAACCCCTTGAATTGACACACCGTGCACGATGGGCGGGTATAGAGATCCGCTATAAAACCGCGCTGAAATGGATTCTCTGCTCCACGCTGGCACATTTGTGCGCCATTGGCGAATTGCGCCGAGAGAGAGTAGTGTTGCCAACTCTCGGTTTTATCTCGAAAGCGGAACGAGGTCACTTTGGCTGCTGTGTTCTGTTCCAAAGAGTGCAAATAATGGTGGAAGATCATCGGACTCGGCACTCCGTGACAGACAACTTCAAGACAATATAATCCCTCGTGCGCCTTACCCAAGAAACGTCGCAGACCTCCAATTTGACAAGGAGTACCCGTGAAAAGCACTTTGCGACCGCTGCGCAAATCCTCCTTAGCACGCGCAAAACAATCGCCAATGCGACTTTGTGTATATTTTGATCCACGCAATGCGCTAAGTCCCTCAATTGAGTCGATACGCTGGTGCTCGACCTCCATCTGCTCATTGAACGCAGCGCCATATACCACACCGCCATCGTTGATAATGTGTTCGGCAAGTGCGGTAAAGACCCCTCCTGACGAACTCTTGGAACGAATATCGTCGTTGCGGTTTTTGCAGGCAATGACTATGGGTGCTACACCGACGCTTTTCTCGCCCAAAATAGGACACGCCTTGCGACAAAGATCACAATTGATACACACCGATTCGTCAAATTTAGGGCGCATAAATCCACGCTCGTCGGGCTGCATCACAATGCAACTTTTGGGACAGATGTTTGCGCAAGCCTCGCAGCCGCAACAATCTTTTGTCGGAATTATGTCAAGTGGGCGCAGTGCCATTACATAATTTTTTTCAACTCTTCGCCAATTAGCAACGCGCGATCGCGATACTCTGGCATCATTGTCTGCAAATGGGTGCGAATATGCTCCTCGTTTTTGTAGATCCAATCGAAAGCGTTGACCAAATCCATCTCATTTGCGAGTGATTGCACGGGCAGAACATAGTTCTCGTAGGTACCGAAAATATCTTTGGCGATACCTTTTGCCTTGACCGAGTAACCGATAACGAGCGTAGGTACGCAGGTCGAGTACGCCGCGATTGAGGCGTGAGTACGGGCAGCAACCATAAACCGACAACGCGCGATATAGCCTTTCAACTCCATACAATTGTGATCCTCAATCATTACCACACGTCCTGTGTGCTTATACTTCTCGAACAGCATTCGCAACGGCACGCGATCATCGTTTTCAGCCCAAACCACGTGCGGAATAAGCGCGATCTGCATATCCGTAGTTCCGATGATATGCTCGATCAGCAATTCGTAGTTTTTGAGAGTGATGTTGTCGCCCGTTTCGCAATTCATCACCATTGGACTGAGATTGATACCAACCGTATTACCCTCAACAAATCCCTTTGGGAGCGGCAAATCAACGCGATCCAATTGGAAAGCGGGATCAGGTAACAACTTTACGTTCGATAAACCAGCTTTTACCATTGCCTTATACGTAAGACTCTCACGTGCGATGATGAGTGAATAATCTTTGAGGTCATCGACCATAGTCTTATCGATCGCCGATGGCTCGATTGAGCAGCCCCATAATACGGTCGGAGTGCCCTGCCTGCGCAATAGACGATTTATGATGTAAATATACGTCGGTACACCATAGCAGTAATTATCACCTCCAATCGATAGTGCAATACCATTGTCTCTTACTGACTGCGTTATAGCTTTATATGTAATTGCCTCAAATGCGTCAGCGTCCTTGAACAGGCGGTAACGAATAGCCGCTTTGATATACTCAAACGAACCTTTTGTAATTCGTTCCTGCTCATTAATCAATGTGCAAACCTCGTTAATCGAGTAGTGTGCGTCTTCACTCTTGTTGCGTGTTGCGAGATAAACCTCCTGCTTGCCAATAATCTTGCAAGTCGAGCGAACCAGTGCTTCGCAACCGTGATTGCCACTGCCTCCGTGAGGATATAAAACTATTTTCTGCATATATTTAGCAACTTTATAAATGAATACAGCAGCAATGAATTGCGATTCAAGATGCTATATTTGATAATCTTGTTATAATTGATACTCTCAGCGAACCTCTCAATTTCAAAAATTTCTGGTGTCTTTAATAGCTGTTTGATGTATTTATAGAGTTTACCGTCGCTCAGTTTGCGATTCGCGAAAATATTGTCGTGAATAATCCAAAATAGATCCGTGTATTGATCTTGTTGTACCTCCTCGTTGAAAACTCCTTTTGTGCGGTATACATCATTTAACATTTTCCACTGAGAGTACTCCAACTCGAACATATTGGACAAAATGGTCGTTGTAAGAGAACCATTATCAAGTTTGAAATAATGATACCCAGCATAAGATAATGCCTGAATTTTATCTACGTAGCCAATGTATTGATAGTTAAATATACGATCTTCGCCGTACGAGATTCCTTGTGGAAAAGTTATCTTGTTAAGTTTAATAATATCAGCCTTGTATAACTTATTGCACGGTCCATAATATAACCTGCTTTTTATTAACGAATGTAAATTTGACGCGTTGTTGCTTGGGAAGTAGATATCGTCAATTGTTAAAGCCTTGATCTCTCCGTTTGTGTAGTTGCATACGATACCTGACACCACTAAATCGCAGTCTGTTATCGCAACCGACATCATCATTTGCAGATAATCATCATCAATCCAATCATCGCTATCGATAAAGGTGATATATTCTCCTGATGCGTGCTCGATACCCGTATTTCTGGCAATCGACACACCCTCATTCTTTTTGTGTATGATCTTAAATCGTGAATCAATCTTTGCGTAATGGTCGCAGATTTCGCCACTATTGTCTTTCGAACCGTCATTAATGACAATAACTTCAAAATCCGAAAAAGTCTGCTTCGTAATCGAATCAAAACACTTTCGTAGATACTTCTCCGAGTTGTATACAGGTATGATAATACTTATTTGAGCCATTTTCTCAAATTATGATATGCGCGTCGAATTTTGAGGTAGACGAAAATGCTAAATACTCGTCTTTTTTTAATTTGTTTGCGTAGAAAATTGTTTGGGGTATAGTCGTTTAGAAAATTATACTCCTTGCGTGCGATATCTATTTTATCAAGTTCGGCTTTGATATTTGGGATAGTTATGTATTCGCATTCCCAAAAAATTGCTTCAAAGAATCCCCATATTTTCTTTCGAATGAGCGACTCATTTGACTTATTGCACGGGCTGAGGTAGTTGTACATCTTGATCCATATCGAAATTAACGGCCAAGCATTAAAGTCAAAGAAAGCAGAGGAATTAACGGCATTTTGTATGTAAAAATAATCTGCATATTGCAAAAACGCCATTGTTGGTTTGAAGGCATATATTGATAGCCAAAAGTCTAAATCTTCCGCTTGTTTAATGAGTGTATTGAATGATAATTTGTGATCAACAATGAGCGATCTTTTAATAGCTTTGTTGCAAACAAAACCATATATGCCATCTAAACGTTCAAACTCGGACATATATGAATCAATGAACTCTTGATGCGAGATGTGCCCGGTTTTGTGTGGAATTAATTTGACTATATTGTTGTTTTCGAATACTTTGCTTAATCCAAATATCAATAAGTCGACCTGATATTGTTGCAAGGCTTGGTGAATTGTACTTAAATACTCTGTTGCGATATAGTCATCAGCATCGATGAATATGATATATTGACCTGTCGATTCTGAAATGCCAATATTCCTTGCATTTGAAACGCCTCCATTACTGATAGATATAACCTTAAAACGCGAATCTGTAATGTCATTCAGTTTATTTGAGCTATTATCTGTCGACCCATCGTTGATGATAACGACCTCAAAGTTGGAGAAGGTTTGGTTTATAATGCTATCAATGCACTTATCGATATAATCCTCTTTGTTGTAAATGGGGATTATAATTGAGAAGAATGGTGATATTATATTTGCCTTGTCAGTCATTAGTATATTGCACATTTTATTGCCACCACCTTCAACTTCCAATAGATTGCATTGGTGTGCAGGATCTCCCACAGGTATGACCTGAGGAATTGGCGTAGCGGGGTGGCGAGAGTTGAAAACTCTTTCGATGAGTCGCGGCGAACCATTGAAAGTAGTTTTATGCAGGTCTCGACAACATTGCTCAGTGCCATTGCCGCATATTGTGGTGCTTGTGCCTGCATTAGTTCGTATGTGGCTTTTACGTTGTCGAACTCTTCAAATGCCCTCTTTGATATTTTTAAATGCGACAAGCTACCCTCGTGGTACTCGTAGAAGTAGAGCGGGGTATTGGTATATGCCATTTGTTGCTCCTGCAAAAAGAGTTGCGACATCACAAAGTAATCTTCGCTTAATGTTGCGATTGGGAAATGGACTGTATCAAAAACAGATCTCTTATACAATTTGGCAGGAAATCCCCAAAACTCATACTTGAAGAATCGTGGCATTAATTCTTCGAATTTAAGTAGGGTAGATGTACTACCATTTTGCGCGGTGGGTTCTTGCCCACTTTGCACTCGTTGTACGCAGCAAGCACTCATTGCTACACCATAGGTCTGCACAAGTTCGTAAAGTTGTTTGATGTAGCCGTTGTCGACGTAGTCGTCACTGTCGATAAAGCTAACATATTCGCCAGAGGCTTGCTCCAAACCAAATTTGCGAGCCAATGACGCGCCTCCATTTGCGATGTGAAAAACCTTGAATCGACAATCTTCTGCCGCGATCTGATCACACATCACTCCGCTTTCGTCAGTTGAGCCATCATCGACCAAGATAAACTCCAAAGCCGCGTAGGTCTGCTCGCGTAAACAGCGAAAACAACGCTCCAAATAGGCGGCAGCGTTGTAGACAGGAGCGATGATCGAGATTAGAGGATATGTTGTGACGGTGTTACTCATCAATTCTCTCCAACATTGTTGCGGGGATATAGGTTGAGGCGACGGAGATTGTGTCGTTGAGGCGCACCACGACGCGGCGGTGTCCTTTGATTCGAATCAGCTCACCTTCGATACCCTTCATCGGACCTGCCGTCACGCGCACGCGATCACCTGCCGCCAACGGAATATCGACCAAGGTCAAGCAGTCGTCGGGCATCTCAACCAAAAAACGGAAATCACTCATCTGCTTGTCCGAGATTGGTGCAGGACGTCGTTCTGCGCGATCGAGCACATAACGAACGGGTAACGACAGCTCGTTCACAATATCATAGCACGCCTCAGCCTCCACACGAATAAATACCACATTCGGAATGAGCGGCACCTCAACGCGACGTTTGCGACCATTGTAGACGCGCTCCTGCACTCGCATTGGTAGGTAGCACTCCACACCAACTTCGGTCAGGCGGCTTTTGACACGTCGTGCAAAGTTGTTGCGGGTATATGCTGCAAACCACTGTGGTTCTGATGATTGACTCATTTGAGTTGTGTGGGCGGACTTGATTAGGTGAGCCTTGGGTACGCTTCGCGGTTGTCAATGCTTGTGCGACGGCACCACTGACAACCCCAACTCTTCGTAATGCGTACTCGACGACTCACTCTTAAACAGATGTAAGTTTCCAAGTATTAAAACGTACAAAGATAATGTTTTTCTATATATAATCAAAGTATAACAGGTTAATTTTGTGCTTCGGGCGGTGTAAAAATTGTCGACAATCGGGCTGAATTTTGGCGCAAAAGATTAAAAGGAGGTGTGGGATTGTTGCGGTGTCGAAAAAATTATTACCTTTGTCGCCGTTAATGATTTAGAAAAACGAAATTTCACAAAACCGAAGAATATGGAATTGAAAGAGATTTTGGCAATTTCGGGTCAGCCCGGTTTGTTCAAATATGTTGCACGTAGCAGCAATGGTGTTATTGTTGAGTCGCTCATCGACGGTCGTCGTCACAATGCGTCGGCTACGGCACGTGTCAGCGCACTGACCGAGATCGCGATTTTCACCGAGAATGAGGATATGCCTTTGGCATACGTTTTCGAGAAGATCTACGCTCATACCGAGGGTAAGGAGGCGATCAATCCTAAGTCGGACGCCGCGGCATTGAAGAGCTACTTTGCGGAGGTTCTGCCCGAGTACGATCGCGAGCGTGTCCACGTTTCGGACATCAAGAAGGTGTTTGCTTGGTTCAATATGCTGGTTGCGGCAGGTATGACCGAGTTCAAATTGCCCGACGAGGAGGAGCAGACTGAGGAGTAGTCGCCTGACTCAAAATGTAAAATTGAGCCACGCTTTTCGGAGTGTGGCTTTTTTTGTTAAAATGCCAACTATACGGGTGTTCTATTATTAACAAAAGCGCACCTTTGTGGGCTGGGGCGGTCGCCCAAAGAGCGAGCCCGCAAAGGTGTGGCGATTTTACAAAATTGCCAATTTTCAATCAAAAGACCGCACCCCTCGGAGTGCGGTTGTATAAGTTGAATTAATACCTGTAATTATCTCTTTTTTAGTAGCTTGATTGAACGCGGTTTGATCATAGCACGGTCCCATTTTGCTTTGTACATCGTGCCGTCGCTGTCTTGCACCAAGCCTCGTCCGTGGGGTAGTCCTTTGATTGATTTGACCGAAAATTTGACTCCATTCGGGGCTATGTAGGTCCCTTTGCCGTGGGGCATAAATCCCTTCCACGAGCCGCTGTAACTGCTGCCGTCGGCATAGAACATCGTTCCTGTGCTCGTGAGATTTTTGTATAATATTTGCCCGTTGTAAAACGAGCCATCTTTGTAGCGAGCAATGATCAGTCCCGTGTCGGGATCCATCTCCTCTTGAATGGGGGCAGTTCGTGAAACGTTTTTATGGCGCACGAATGCCCACGGCACAGGTACGTCCAAATCGCCCCAGCGGAACTCATAAAGTCCGTTATAAATGCCCGAATACCAAATTGTTGCGATTGCGCCTTGCATAGCACGACGCTCCTTTCTTTGTTGCTTGCTTGTTTGGGCCGTGCTGATGTTCGGCAGACAACACAATGCGGCAAGAAGTATAAGTAGATACCTTCTCATAACACACTCTCTTTTACGCTTTCGCAATATACAAAATTATTCCAACAAATACAAATATCATCCGATTTATGCCCGATGCAATAGTTGTCAAAATTACAATATTATATTGTATTTTGGGCGCAAAAAAAAGCCACCCCGAAGGGTGACTAAAATTACTCGAAAGTATCTCTTTGATTACATTCTCTCGGGAACTTCGATGCCCAGCAGAGCCATACCCGAACGGATCACGCGAGCAACCTCCGAGGCGAGTTGCAGACGCATCTGGCGCACTTTCACATTCTCCTCGCGCATAATCGAGTGGTCGTGATAGTAGCTGTTGAATGCTTTTGCCAAATCGTAGATATAAGCACCGATGATTGACGGAGCGAAGTTGTCGCCTGCCGACGCAACCACCGACGGGTAGTCGCTCAGGGTCTTGATCAACTCGATCTCCTCCTTCAAGTAGTCGATACCAACCACGCGACCTGCATAGTCGATACCGCTCTCGGCAGCCTTGCGCAACACCGAGCAGATACGTGCGTGGGTGTACTGAATGAAGGGACCCGTATTGCCGTTGAAGTCGATCGACTCGCGCGGATCGAACAGCATTGTCTTCTTCGGATCGACCTTCAAGATGAAGTATTTGAGTGCGCCCAAACCGACCATTTTCGAGATTGCCTCAGCCTCCTCGTCGGTGCAGCCGTCTAACTTACCCAACTCTTGCGACATCTCGCGTGCAGTCGAAACCATATCTGCGATCAGGTCGTCAGCGTCGACAACCGTACCCTCGCGCGACTTCATTTTGCCCTCAGGCAACTCGACCATACCGTACGAGAGGTGGGTGATGTTGTCGCTCCAATCGTGCCCCAACTTTTTGAGAATCAACTTTAAAACTTGGAAGTGGTAGTTCTGCTCGTTACCTACGACATAGATCATATCGTCCAACTTGTTGTCCTCGAAACGACGGAACGCAGTACCCAAGTCCTGAGTCATATAGACCGATGTGCCGTCGCCACGCAGCAGCAACTTCTGATCCAAACCATCAGCAGCCAAGTCGATCCACACCGAGTTGTCCTCCTTGCGGAAGAACACGCCTGCGTCCAAGCCCTTCTGCACGATATCCTTGCCGAGCAGGTAGGTCTGCGACTCGTAGTAAACCTTGTCGAAATCGACACCCAGAGCCTTGTACGTCACGTCAAAACCGTCATATACCCAGCCATTCATAGTCTGCCACAACGAGTAAACCTCCTCGTCCTTAGCCTCCCATTTGCGCAACATAGCCTGCGCCTCCTGCATAATCGGAGCCTGCTTCTTAGCCTCCTCCTCGCTCATACCCTCAGCGACGAGCTGCTTGATCTGCTCCTTGTAGTGCTTGTCGAACTCGACGTAATACTTACCTACGAGGTGGTCACCCTTCATACCGCTCGACGCGGGAGTCTCGCCATTGCCATAGAGTTTCCACGCCAACATCGACTTGCAGATATGAATACCGCGGTCGTTCACCAAGTTTGCCTTGATTACGTTGTGACCGTTGGCTTTGAGGATCTGCGCCACCGAGTAACCGAGCAGGTTGTTGCGGATATGACCCAAGTGGAGGGGCTTGTTGGTGTTGGGCGACGAGTATTCGATCATTACGGTGCGACCCGTTGCGTCGGCCTGACCGAAGTCCTCATCGGCACGCATCTCAGCAAAACGCTCAGCCCAAAAATCGGCCGAAAGCGAGATGTTCAAGAAACCCTTAATGACGTTGAATGCGCTCACTTCGGGGTTGTTAGCGACGATGTGTTCGCCTATTTCGGTAGCGGTTGCTTCGGGCGACTTGCGGCTACGGCGCAGCAGGGGGAAGACAACGAGGGTAAAGTCGCCCTCGAACTCTTTACGTGTCTTTTGAATTTGGAGCACTTCTCCCTCTTGTTCGCCGTATAGTGCGCCGACACTTCGACCCACTACGCCCGAAATAAACTCTTCGATAATCATCTTGTTATAATGGTTTTTAATTGTTTTCGCGCGACAAATTTACGCAAAATTCGTGAACAACGGTAATATTTCGCTTGATAAGCGAAAATAATTCACATTTAATTGTCTATTTCAAGAAATAAGGCACGCGATAAAATAAAAAAGCCGCACTCACGTGAGGTGCGGCTTTGTAAATTCAAAATTCAAGATTCAAAATTCAAGATTAATTTGCGATTTTTGCTAAAATCGCCACACTCTCGGTGGCTCGTGCGACTTTTGTCGCACGCCCCCCCCAGCCACCGAGAGTGCGCCTACTCACAAACAAAAAGCCGCACCCGAAAGTGCGGCTTGATTGTAAATCCCCAATTCTAAATTGTGAATTGTGAATCCCTCCCGTTACTCCTCCTTGAACGATCCGAACGAGTAGCCCTTCTTTTTGAGCTTGCGGATCATCTTGTCGAGGTGGTTGTAGAGCTTGTCGGTGCGCTCCTCGCCTGTACCCGGGTGGATCAAGATGATCGCACCGTTCAGACCCTCGCGCTCCTCCTTTGCCCAGAAGTCCTTCAAAATAGCTTTCGACGAGCGATAACCCTTCATTGACGGGGTAGTGTAGTCGGCATTGGTATATGAGTTTTCACTCAAATTGACGGGTACCAGACCCATCTGCACTACCACGGCATTCGACTCCGACGAATAGTGCTCGTATGGCGGCATAAAGGCGCGAATCTTCTCGACATCAATGCCCATACCTGCCAACTCAGCCATATTAGCGTCCAAATCCACGCGCACCTCTTCGGGAGTTACGAGCGGAGTGTGAGCCTCGTCCCATTCAGCATAGAGCAGGTGCTTGTCCGAGTGGGGCGCAACGTAGTGCCCTGCGTCGATAATTGCCTGCACCTTGTCGCGATTTACGCGCACGCAGTTACCCGTTACAAACCACGAACTTTCGACGCCGTGTTTTGCCAGCGTAGCCAATACCGTAGGTACTCCCTCGAAGTTGTAATCGCCTGTGAAACAGAAGTAAATCTTCTTCTCGGCGGGATTCATACGGCGCACAGCTCCGAATCGGTCGAGCTGTGCACCGTCGAATTTATCTACTTTTTTTTTACGTCCTTGCCGAGTGCGCTGAGCGTCGAGAGATAGTAGGTCATTGATGCCGTACCGTCCATCGTAGGCTCATTGGTCGAGAAGTCGCCGAAGAAGTCGTGATATACAGCGATACCATTCTGGAACGGCTTCAAAGGATCGTCATCACCCTGCGAAACACCGATCATACCGTCGTTGATGGTCTTGTAGAGAGGACCATCAATCAGACCGCCATAGATCGAGCCGTTGCGGGTCTTGATATAGATTGCGTGGGGATCGGTCGGGGTATCAACGCCCTCAGGATACTCGCAAATCATAGTTGTGCCCCAGGGGTTGCAACCGAAGATCCAGTCGAGCAGAGCAGCCTCCATTTCGAGGTACTGCTCGTCACCCGTCAGCTCGTGATACAGACGCAACTGAGTCAGCGCACCAAAGGTGAAGTTGTTCGAGCACCAGTGGAAAGGAACACCGTGATAGAACGGATCCTCGCCAGCACGCTTCTCGATGTGCATCAGACCTTCGCCCATATAGCTCTCGTACTTAGCCTTCTGTGCGTCGTTGCCAGCCTCGGCGATCAGGTAGTGACCTACGTTTACGAAGGGATACCACTGATAGTGGCGAGCCTTGCCAGTCTCCATCCACGGGGTGATAGGCTCCAATTCGCCCCAATAGTCGGCACGTTTGAGCCAATACTCATTCTCGGGCTCCATCAGGTGCAGAGCGACAGCAGCCAACTCCATATCGTCGATCCAGTTAGCCTCCTCGTAGAAGTAGGGCTCCTTGTAGCAAACGCCGTGGAATGCGCCTGGCTTAGCTTCAGCAAATGCCATTGCGTCCACTGCCTTTTTCTTCATACTCTGAGCAAACTCAGGGTCGAACTTCTCGAACAGAACCGAACCCAATGCAAATGCCGATGCGTACTTAGCAGCTGCCGACGCAACGCCCGTATTACGGTTCTTGTACTTGCCAAGACCCTGAATATCGCCCGTGATGAAATATACGGGGCGACCCTTGCCCGGTCCATAACCATAATCAACCATATCGGTATGCGGCTCGCGGATACCGGTGTGGTCGCGGTCGTCAGCAATCTGATTGAACATTACAGCCGAGTCGGGATTCATTCTCTTCAACCACTCCAAACCCCAGCGAGCCTCGTCCAAGATGTCGGGCACACCATTCTTGCCCTTGTCGCCTGCTGCATTGAATTTATCAGTGAACTGATCGGGGTTCTTGTAGTATGCAAACAACATTTGGAAGGTTGCATTAGCCGAGGTCATCAGATACTGCAACTGGTCGGTAGCGTCGTGCCAGCCGCCACGCACGTCGATATGCTCGCCCGTACGGGTGGGGTGGTCAACGATGTAACCGTCATACTGATGGCAATCCTCGCCCGTGTAGGGGTTGTAGCCGCAACGCTGCTGACGCATATAGTAGAGGGGCATATTGCCAGCGTCGGCATAGATGTCGTTACCAATGCGGAAGTTCTCCGAGCGGGTGTCGCCGATCTTGATGTAGTACGAACCCTCTTTACTCAACTCGGTGAAGGGCAGACGATACGCACTCTTCATACCCCAAATCGAAGCATCTTTTGCCACAGCTTTGCCCGTGAAAACGACCTTGCCACTGCGAGCCTCGCAGACGTCGAAGGTTGCCACCTCGGTGGGGGTGTCAGCGATCACAACCGCCACCTTAGGCAGCGTGTTGACGTAGCCAATCAAGTTGGTGCGGATCCAACTCTTAGCCGAAACCGATGCAACTGCTAAGAGCGCAACGGTCAAAAGTGTTAGTTTTTTCATAAGGATTATAGTTTTTTAAACGTTGTGTGTGTTTCGATTATTTGTAGAGCAGATACTTGTTCACCTGCTTCTTGAAAGCGTCGATGTCGCCATTCCAGATAGGAAGAATATCCTCTACTAACCAACGCTCGCAGAACTTAGCGCGTACGTCGCCACGACCGCACACCTTGTCGAACATCTTCAAACGCGAGGTGGTGGTGTCGGCAAATACGTCGTGGTCGGGCCACAGCTTGTGAGCCTCCTGCAAGAAGTAGAACTGCAACAGCGTGAGGGGAGCATTTACGGGGTCGATGATGTGAATCTGCACGCCACGCAAATCCTTGCCCTGCTGTGCGCCATAATAAGGCTTATAATAGATAGGACGGAATACAACGCCCTTCAAACCGATCTTGTTCAGGTTCTCAGCCAGCAGTTCGGGTTTGTCGATCCACTCAGCAGCCAACAACTCGAAAGGCAGCGTGTAACCAACGCCGATGTTGAGCGAGTAAAGCTCACCTGCGATACCCGTAGCAGGGTAGAACAGACAGCTCAATGCCTGCGGAATGTGGGGCGACGAGAGTACCCAAGGCAGACCCGTGTCCTCGAACGACATATTGCGCTTCCAGCCCTTCATCTTAACGACGGTCAGCTTGCAAGGCTTCTCCAAGTAGTTCTCATTGAGGAACTGAGCCAACTCGCCCGAAGTCAAACCGTGAACGTAGGGAATGGGGAATTGGCTAACGAACGAGTAGAAACCGTCCTGCACCAAGCAACCCTCCATACGAACGCCACCCAGCGGATTGGGGCGGTCGAGGATCACCATTTCGAGATCGTTCTCGGCAGCTGCCTCCATAGCCTTACCCATAGTTGAGATAAAGGTGTACGAACGAGAGCCGATGTCCTGAATATCATAAACGATTGCGTCCAGACCCTTCAACATCTCAGGAGTCGGTTTGGTGGTGCGACCATAGATACTGTAAACCTGCACGCCGGTGGTTGCATCAACATAATCCTCAACCTTAGCACCTGCGGTGATGTCGCCACGTACGCCGTGCTCGGGGCTGTACAGAGCCTTCAACTCAACACCCTCAGCCTCATTCAGAATGTCGATAGTCGATTTGAGGTTGCGATCAACACCCGTAGGGTTGGTGATCAGACCCACTTTTTTGCCTTTGAGTTGAGCGAAACCGTTGTCGCGCAGAACCTCGATACCTGTTTTGACCTGAGCGGTAGCGGTCGTTGCAACGGCTACTGCCAGAGTCAGAATAAGTGATTTGAATTTCATAAAAAAGTTTGTTATTTAGTTAATATTTCGTGTTTACTCATTTTGTGAAACATACAAATATAATCCTTTTCGTGAAAATACACAAAAAACTTACTCTAAATGTTTCGGAAAAGCGTAAAATTTATTAATTTTACATTCCGAAATATGTGCGAAATTAACATTAAAATCATTCTATATGTCACAAACTCAACAATTCAAACGATTCCTTTCGCTTGACATTCTGCGCGGTCTGACCGTAGCGGGTATGATCACAGTGAATAACCCCGGTAGCTGGGGCGAGCCTGCGTTTGCTCCTCTGCGCCACGCTGCTTGGGACGGCTGCACCCCGACAGATTTGGTCTTCCCCTTCTTCTTGTTCTGCGTTGGTGCGTCGATTTGGTTTGCCTATCGCAAGTCGAACCACGAACTGACCACACCTGCCGTAACCAAAATCATCAAACGAGGTCTGTTGATCTTCCTCGTTGGTCACTTAGTTGGATACTATCCTTTCTACCGCTTTGGTGAGATTGCGCCCGAGCAGATGTGGCTCGGTTGCTTGTGCTCGATTATCCAGATTTTGGGTCTTGGTCTGAGCATTGGCTCGATGGTGTGGTTCTCGAATCAAAAGCAGACCGAGGAACTCGCTCCCGACTATAAACGTCGTCGCGCGTGGGCGTGGACTCTGCTCGGCGTGGGTCTGGTGCTGGCTATTGTTCCGTTCCCGTTGTTGCTCGGCACTCCGCTCAAATCGTTGGCAGAGTGGCGTATTTTGGGCGTCTTCCCGCGTATTGCAATCTGCTTTACGGTGGGTGCGCTGTTGGCATTGTGGCTGAAAACCTATAAGCGTATCTCGATCGCTTTGGTGGTAATTTTGGCGGTCTATTGGATTGTTTCGGCTATGTTCGGTGACTTCACGCTCGAAGGTAACCTTGCTCGCACGATTGACTTGGCTGTTTTGGGTGACGCTCATATGTATCACGGCGAGGGTATCGCATTCGATCCTGAGGGTCTGTGGAGCACCCTGCCCGCAATTGGCACCGTTCTGCTCGGTTATATGTCGGGTAAACTGATGGGCGAGAGCACCGAGGACGTTAAGCGCAACATCATCACGTTGGCAGCTGTTGGCGGTCTGCTCATCACGCTCGGTCTGATTATGAATCCCTACTTCCCGATCAATAAGAAACTTTGGTCGAGCAGCTACGTGCTCTATGCCGGTGGTTTGGCTATGCAGATTTGGGCACTGTTTGCATTCTTGATTGATGTTCGCAAGAAGACCAAGTGGACAACGTTCTTCGCTGTGTTTGGTACTAATGCGCTGTTTACCTACTGCCTTTCGACCTTCTTTGTTAAGGTTTGGGGTCAGTCGTGGTTCCGCGTGCCTATCGACGGTGGCGAGCGTAAGGTGACGGTTTTCTCGGCTTGGTTCACTACGTTGAAGGAGATTATGCCCGTTGAGTTGGCGTCGTTCTTAGCGGCTCTGTCATTGGTGGCACTGTGCTGGCTGGTAGCTCTGCCGCTCTACAAACGTAAAATCTATATTAAATTGTAATAGCAATATGAAACGTATTCTTTTACTCGTTGTAGCACTTGCCGCTGCCGTGTCGGTATCGGCGCATAAGGCTGATACACTGAGCTATGCCTCGGCTGAGAGCGTAGGTATGGACGGCAAGTATCTTTCGACCACGATCGACTCGTTGGTTGAGTATGCAATGTCGCAGCACGCCTTCCCCGGTTGCCAGATTTTGGTAGCTCGCCACGGTAAGATCGTACATCACAAGAGCTACGGTCATCACACCTATCGTCGTTATCGTGCGGTTGAGAATGACCATATTTTCGACCTCGCATCGTGCTCGAAGGTGATGGGTGCAACTATCGCAATGATGAAGTTGGTCGAGGACGGTTTGATTGGTCTCGACGAGCCCTTCTCGAAGTCGTTCCCCTACTTTGTTGGTAGCAACAAGGAGGACGTAACTCTGCGTGAGTTTTTGGCTCATCAGGGCGGTTTGGTGCCTTCGGTCAATGTCTATCGAATTATGCACGACGAGCAGGGTCGTCTGCGCGAGGGTCTGTTCAGCTACACTCCGAGCGAGGAGTATCCGATCGAGGTCTATAAGAATATGTGGGCTCGCAAGGATATGCGCGAGATCGTCTATAAGGCTGTGGCTGATACGCCGCTCGGTCCTAAGAAGTTCCGCTACTCGTGTATGTCGTTCTTGTGCTATCCCTATGTGGTTGAGTCGCTGACGGGTAAGGGCTTCGAGGAGTTCTTGCGCGATACCTACTACGAACCGCTGGGTGCCGACGCAATTATGCTCAACCCTGCGCACAAATACCCCAAGAATAAGATTCTTCCGACCGAGGTTGATACGGTCTATCGTAACGACCTTGTTCACGGCTACGTTCACGATGAGTCGGCTGCGATGTTGGGCGGTGTGTCGGGTAACGCAGGAGTCTTTGCCAATACCGAGAGTATGGCTAAGGTGCTCCAAATGTTGCTCAATGGCGGCACCTACGGTGGCAAGCGTTACTTGAAACGCAAGACGATCGAGGAGTGGACTTCGTGCCAGTATCCTGAGAATCGTAACCGTCGTGGTTTGGGCTTCGACCGTCCGATTTTCAGCAACTCGCCCGAGTTGTCGTTCGATGACGCTTATCCCGCACCGTCGGCAACGCAGAAGAGTTTCGGACACTATGGTTTTACGGGAACGATGTTTTGGGTTGATCCCGCTGAGGATATTATCTATATCTTCCTGACCAACCGCGTTTATCCCAACCGTTCGATTGACGCGCTGGGTCGTGAGAGCACCCGCACCAAGTGTCAGGAGGCAGTTTACGAGGCGATCCGCCGCTTTGAGAAATAGACTATCAGTTGTAACGAAAAATGTCGCGCTCGAATTTCGAACGCGACATTTTTTATTGCAGAAAATTCACTAAATAATTTTGAATTTTGAATTTTCTTACTCGTATTTCATTGGAACGATCTCGCCATCGAGAGCAGCCACTGCGTTGTAAGCCAGCGCACCCAACTCATTCTCGCCAGCCTCGATCACTACGGGGGCAATAAATGAACACATCTTTTTGATGTAGTCACACACGTAATCGCTGTGAGCAATACCACCGGTGATGATAATCGCCTCAGCCTTGCCTTCGAGAACGGTTGCCATTGCGCCAATCTGCTTGCCGACGGTGTAGCACATCGCGTCGAGAATCAACTTTGCGTGCTCGTCGCCATCTTTAATGCGTGCAACCACTTCGGGAATCGACGCTGTGCCCAGATGAGCGGTCAGACCGCCCTTGCCAGCGAGCAACTTATCCAACTCTTTCGAGGTATATTTGCCCGACTCGATCAGATCTTTCCAGCCGTCAGCGGGGAGTGTGCCCGAACGCTCAGGAGCAATCGGACCTTCGCCCGAAAGACCGTTGTTTACGTCGATAACGCGACCGAGGTGGTGCGCACCGACCGTAATACCGCCACCCAGATGAGCGACGATCAGATTCATCTCTTCGTATTTTTTGCCGATCTTGGCTGCATAGCCGCGAGCGATAGCCTTTTGGTTTAGTGCGTGCCAGATCGAACGACGCTCAATACCTGGCAGACCTGTAATGCGAGCAACGGGTTGCAACTCGTCGGTTACGCACGGATCGGCGATAAATGCCTTAACGCCAAATTTTTGCGCAATACCCAGTGCCAGCAGTCCACCCAAATTCGAGGCGTGGTGCATTGTCGGGTTTTTAAGATCGTGAATAATTGCGGGAGTCACCTCGTAAACGCCCGATTGCAGCGGTTTGAGTAGACCTCCACGACCGATAACGGCATTGAGAGCGGTGAGTTCGATACCCTGCTTTGCGAGTTCGTCGAGAACCACCTTCAAACGGAAATCGTACTGATCGAAAACCGTTTCGTAGGGGGCTAACTCCTCGCGCGAATGGCGTACGGTGATCTCGGTTACGGGTTCCAAATCGCGGTACAGACCAACCTTTGTCGAGGTCGATCCGGGGTTGATGACTAAGATATTGTAGTTGTTGCCCATAGTTTTGGTTAAGATTGGGGGTTGGTATTTGCTAAAAAAGAGAATCCGAAGTTCGAAACCCATAGTTCGAGCTTCGGATTGCTCTTTGTTTATGTTTGTAGTGGTACTACTTCGCCGACAGACAAGCCAAAGCGATCGAGTAGAGTTTGGTCTTGCTCGAATCACCACGCGAGGTCAGCACGCAGGGAACCTTGCTACCTGCAACCATTGCAGCCAATTCGCCGCCACCGATGTTCGATGCCATCTTGAAGAAGACGTTACCCGACTCGATGTTGGGGAAGAGCATACAATCAACCTCGCCAGCGATTGCCGAACCCTTAACCTTCTTGTGCTCAGCGATGTGCTTGTACATTGCAACGTCCAGCGACAGAGGACCGTCAACCTGAACGTTACCAAACTGACCGCGATCGCCCATCTTAGCCAACAGCGCAGCATCGGTCGACGAAATCACGGTGGGGAGCAACTGCTCGCTTGCCGAGATAATAGCGATCTTCGGGCACTTGACGCCGATTGTGTTGGCGGTCTGTGCCAGGAACTTAATCTGCTGCTGCTTCTGCTTGAAGTCGGGCAGAGGAATAATCGCTACGTCCGAAATCACGAGCAGACGAGGATAGTTGGGCAGATCAACAACGGTTACGTGGCTCAAAATACCCTTGGGAGGTACCAGTCCGTACTCCTTGTTGAGAATAGCTTTCATATACTTATCGGTCGAAAGCAGACCCTTCATCAGTACGTCGCCCTCGCCCTCGGCAACCATCTTCACTGCGATGTTAGCAGCCTTCACGTCGTTGCCTTCGTCGATGACGTTGAACTTGTTTACGTCGATACCCTCGGCAGCGCAGACCTTCTCGATCTCCTCACGGCTACCCACGAGGGTTGCCTCTACCAATTCGTTTTCGATGGCGTCGTTTACAGCCTCGATAGTGTGCGAATCCTGACCGTAAGCTACGATCAAACGTTTGCGACCGCGTGCTTTGGCAGCGGTAACGACATCTTCCAAATGTCTAATTTCCATAGTCGTATAAATTTTTACAAATTCTTAACAATAGCGTATGTGTCCGAAGCGATCACCAACTCCTCGTTGGTCTCGGCAACGACAGCCTTCACGCGTGAATTGGGTTTCGAAAGCACCTTGCTCTCGCCACGAACTCCCTTGTTAGCCTCGTAATCAAACTCCAAGCCAAGGAACTCCATATCCTTGCAAACATACTCGCGCAGGTTGTCCGAGTTTTCGCCAACACCACCCGTGAATACTACCAAATCCAAGCCACCCATCTCGGCAGCGTATGCACCTACGTAGCTCTTAACACGGTTGTAGTAGAGATCGCGACCTTCGATAGCAATCTGCACACCAGCATCGAATGCAGCGTCAATATCGCGCATATCGCTCGAAATGCCGGTCAGACCCTGAATACCCGACTTCTTGTTGATGAATGCGTCCATCTCGTCATAAGTCATATTCTCGTTGCGAGCGATGTGGATCAACGCGCAGGGGTCGATCTGACCCGAACGGGTACCCATACACAGACCGTCAGCAGGGGTGAAACCCATCGAGGTGTTGAACGACTTACCGAACTTAACAGCGGTGATCGACGCGCCGTTACCGATGTGGCAAGTTACGATACGCGACTTCTCGACGTCCAATCCAACCATTTCGGCTGCAACCTTTGCAACGTACTTGTGGCTTGTGCCGTGGAAACCGTACTTACGGATCTTCTCTTCGGTGTAGTACTTATAGGGGATAGCGTAGAGATAGTTGTGTGCGGGAATAGTCTGGTGGAAAGCGGTGTCGAAGGTGAATACCTGCGGAACGTTGGGCAGGATTTCGGCCATCGACAGTGCGCCTTGCAGATTTGCGGGGTTGTGCAACGGAGCCATCTTGATGCAGTCGCGTACCTTCTCGATCGAGTCGGGAGTTACGAGTGCACTACCTTTGAAATGCTCACCACCGTGAGCTACGCGGTGACCAACGGCATTGATCTCGTCGTATGAGTTGATGACACCGTGAATGGGGTCAATCAGTGCTTTGAGAATCAGGTCGATGCCTACGTTGTGATCAGCGATGGGCTGGTGCAGTTCGAAAGGCTCTTTGCCTACGGGTTTGTGTTTCAGATCGCCCTCAGCCTGACCGATACGGTCAACCAGACCTTTCGCCAATAGTTTGTGGCTTGCCTCGTTCATATCGATCACCTGATACTTGATCGACGAACTACCGCAATTCAATACGAGAATGTTCATTGTTTTGTAAGATTTTATTTTGTTAATTTTTTGAGTCCAAAATTCGGCACACAAATATACATAAAAATTTTCAAGCGTCAAACAGCCACGTTTGAGAAAATCGTACAAATTCGGTATATTCGGTAATAATTCATTACCTTTCGAATAGTTTTCGTGTTGCTTGTGGCGCGATTTGTCGAAGAGCCGATTGCGGAACTGCCTTTTGAAACTTCAATTTGCTCGATGTTGGTCGCGCATAATGTGTGCGCGTGTTGGAGGATTGGTCGATTTTTGTCGGAAAGTACTTGCAAGAACCGAGAAAAAGTTTTACCTTTGCTTGTTAAACTGTGTTTAGACGTTGTCTAAATGCTGTAACCTGATCACTCTTAAACCTTTATTGAAGTATGGATACCAAAGTTTCCAACCAGTCTGTTCCCGTGGAACAAGTCAGCAATGCTGAAGATGTGCACAATGTAGCTACCCAAGTACAGCCCGAGGAGGTTGTAGTAACTATTAACGCCGAGGAGCCCGAAGTGACCGAGGGTGTCGATTTTTCGGACGAGGAGGCTCGTCTTGCTGCCGACAATGCCGGCATTGATTTAGGTGAGGTCACCCCCGAAGAGGAGGAGGGTGCGCCCGAAGAGCAGATGGCAACCGATGAGCAGTCGCTCGTTGGTAAGAGCAAGGCAGAACTTGTCGAGTTGTTTGCACAACTGTTGGAAACAAAGCCCGTGCAGAGCCTGCGTGGTGATGCCGAGGCTATCAAAATAGCATTCTACAAATTACGCCGCTCGGAGGTTGAGGCTCAGCGTAAGGAGTTCCTCGATGCAGGTGGTAAAGAGGAGGAGTTCGCGCCCTCGATTGATGGTGCAGAGGTGACCCTCAAAGAGCTGTTTGCTCGCTACCGTAAGATGCGCGATGAGTTCGTTGCAGGCTTGGAGCAGGCTAAGGAGGAGAACCTGAAAGTTAAGCTCGCCATCATCGACGAGTTGAAGGAGTTGGTTAATAGCGACGAGACGCTCAACCACACCTTCAATAAGTTCCGCGAGTTGCAGCAGCGTTGGAAGGAGACGGGTCCCGTTCCTCAGGCTAATGTGAAGGATACGTGGGAAACTTATAATCTGCACGTCGAGAATTTCTACAACTTCATCAAGATCAACAAGGAGTTGCGCGATCTCGATTTGAAGAAGAACTACGAGGCTAAGATTTCGCTTTGCGAGCAGGCTGAGGCGTTGGTTGTGGAGCCGTCGGTTGTGTCGGCATTCCGCAAGTTGCAGAAGCTGCACGACGAGTGGCGCGAGACGGGTCCTGTGGCAAATGAGTTCAAGGAGTCGCTGTGGGAGCGTTTCAAGTTGGCAAGCTCGCGTATCAATAAGGCTCATCAGGAGCACTTCGAGTCGCTCAAAGGCGAGCAGCAGAAGAATCTCGAAATGAAGACCGAACTCTGCGTGAAGGCTGAGGAGTTGTCGGAGCAGATGTTCACCTCGCGTAAGGAGTGGAATAAGGCTAACGACCGCTTGTTGGAGATTCAAAAGGTTTGGAAGACTATCGGTTTTGCACCGAAAAAGGATAATACCCGCATCTACGAGCGTTTCCGCAATGCTAGCGACCACTTCTTTGCAATGAAGCGTGACTACTACGCTCAGTTGAAGGCAGAGATGGATCACAACCTGCAATTGAAGAATGAGATTTGCGAGGCTGCCGAGTCGATCAAGGATAGCGAGGATTGGAAGAAGACCGCTGACGAACTGATCGCATTGCAGAAACGTTGGAAGGAGGTCGGTGCTGTGTCGCGTCGTCATTCGGACGCAGTGTGGAAGCGTTTCCGCGCAGCGTGCGACTATTTCTTCGAGCGCAAGGCGGCTCACTTCTCGTCGGTTGATAACGAGCAGGAGCGCAACTTGCAGGCTAAACGCGAGCTGTTGGGGCAGATGAAGGCTTGCGATGTCAATGAGGGCGGCTTTGAGGCTATCAAGGCATTCCAGCGCAAGTGGAGCGAGATCGGTTATGTGCCCATCAAGTATAAGGACGCATTGCAGAAGCAGTATAAGGAGGTTGTTGATGCGATGTTTGCTACGCTGCGTGGCTCGGAGCACGACCGCTCGATGGATCGTTTCCGTTCGAAGCTCTCGTCGATGAAGGCGTCGGGCGATAAACGTCTGCGTTCGGAGCGTGAGCGTTTATATAATAAGGTAAAGCAGCTCGAAGCTGACATCGCGTTGTTAGAAAATAATATCGGTTTCTTTGCTCACTCGAAGAATGCTGAGTCGATGATCAACGACGTGCGTGTGAAGATCGAGAAGGCTAAGGCTGAGATGGCAGACGCTATCGAGAAGGTTAAGCTGATTGACAGCGAGGAGCAGGCTGAGAACTAAATAAATTGAAGTAAAAAAAAGAAACCCAAAAAATATACAACTATGTCAATTGCAAAACCCAAGTATATCTTCGTAACGGGCGGTGTTGCTTCGTCGCTTGGCAAAGGTATTATCTCTTCGTCGATTGCGCGTCTGTTGCAGGCACGCGGTTATTCGGTTGCTATCCAGAAGTGCGACCCCTATATCAACGTCGATCCGGGTACGTTGAATCCTTACGAGCACGGTGAGTGCTATGTAACCAATGATGGCACGGAGGCCGACCTCGATTTGGGTCACTATGAGCGTTTTACGGCTATTCCAACGTCGAGCGCAAATACCGTAACGACGGGTAAGATCTACCAGAGCGTGATCAACAAGGAGCGTCGTGGCGAATATATGGGTAAAACCGTGCAGGTCATTCCTCATATTACGGACGAGATCAAGCGCCGTATTCAGCTCTTGTCGGCTAAGAAGATCTACGACGTGATCATCACCGAGATCGGTGGTACGGTCGGTGATATCGAGTCGCTACCCTATATCGAGTCGGTACGTCAGTTGCGTTATCAGCTTGGTTATCGCAATTCGGCGTTGGTGCACTTGACACTTGTACCTTATATGACTGCAAGTGCCGAGTTGAAGACCAAACCTACACAACACTCGGTTAAGGCTCTGTTGGAGAATGGTTTGCAGCCCGATGTTCTGGTGTTGCGTAGCGAGCACCATTTGCCTCAGGAGGTGCGTCGCAAGGTGGCTCTGTTCTGCAATGTCGATCCTCAGGCGGTTGTTGAGTCGATGGACGTTCCGACTATCTATGAGGTGCCTTTGAAGATGCGCGAGCAGAACTTAGATTTGGTACTGTTGGAGAAGTTGAATCTGCCCGCCGACAAGCCGTCGGATATGAAGGCTTGGGAGGAGTTTGTTGAGAAGGTGAAGAACCCCTCGAAGCGTGTTGATATCGCATTGGTGGGTAAGTATGTTGAGCTGCCCGACGCTTATAAGTCGATTATCGAGTCGTTTGTTCACGCAGGCGCAATGAACGATTGTAAGGTGAAACTGCATCTGATCGCTGCCGAGAAGGTTACTCCCGAATCTGTTGATGAACTTTTGGGTTCGATGAATGGTATTATGGTTGCTCCGGGTTCGGGTACCCGTGGTATCGACGGTAAGCTGGTCGCTGTGAAGTATGCTCGTGAGAACAATGTGCCTTTCTTCGGTATCTGCTTGGGTATGCAGTGCGCTGTGATCGAGTTTGCTCGCAATGTGTTGGGTTACGAGAATGCCAACTCGACCGAGATGGAGCCTACTACCCAGTGTCCCGTAATCGATATTATGGAGGGTCAGAAGGATTTGGCTGAGGGCAGCACGATGCGTCGTGGTGCTTATCCTTGCCACTTGGATCCCCACTCGAAGGTTTGCCGTGCATACAACACAACAACAATTGAGGAGCGTCACCACCATCGCTATGAGTTCAACAACGACTATCTTGATGAGTTCGAGGCAGCAGGTATGCGTGCCGTAGGTATGAATCCCGAGACGGGTCTTGTTGAGGTTATGGAGTTGGATAACCACCCTTGGTTCGTAGCAACTCAGTATCACCCCGAGTATAGTAGCAACGTGCTGAATCCTCACCCGCTGTTCGTAGCGTTTGTGGCAGCGTCGTTGGCTAATTAGAAGTAGTCGTGGGCGGAGCAAATTAAATGTGCAACTTAAAAAATTGAGATGGATAAAAATTCAGTAATCGGACTTGTTTTGATTGGCGCACTGCTGATCGGATATAGTTTCTACACAAACAAACAGCAGCAGGAGTACGAGAAGGCGCAGGCAGAGTGGATTGCTGCACACCCTGAACTTGCTGAGCCGACCGCTGAGGCGGATTCGACGGCAGTTGCAGCCGAGACGGCTACAATCGCAGGGGACACATTGACGGCTGAGCAGCGTCAGCAGCGTGCCGAGGAGGCTTTGAATGCCAATTTGGGTAATGATCTGTATGCAGCATTGAAGGGCGCAGATCAGACCTTCACGGTTGAGAATGATGTGATCAAGGTCGATTTCTCGAATCGTGGTGCACAGATTACGGGCGTCGAATTGAAGGATTATATGCGTTATGCCGAGGGCGAGCGCACCGAGCACGTGCAGATGATGCGCGAGGGTTCGGCTGAGTTCGACATCTGTATGTATGTGCGCAATGGCGTGAACAATGTTCGCCTCAATACGCGCGACTATGCTTTCGTGGTTGATCCGGTGCAGAAGATTGACGACTACCAGCAGGTGGTTATGCGTCTGCCTGTAAGCGGCGAGTCGGCTATTGAGTACGTCTATAAGGTGTACGACTCGGAGTCGGCAGCTCGCAACTATATGATTGACTTCGATGTACGTATGGTCGATATGGAGCAGTTGATGAGCAACCAGACTCAGTTGGAGGTGGTATGGCGCAACATTTCGCTCCGCAACGAGAAGGGTTTCCAGTCAGAGAATATGGCGACCACGATCGCTTACCGCTTCCCGAACGAGAGCTCGATTGAGGAGCTGTCGGTTGGTGAGCGTGCCGAGGAGACCGAGAATACCCGTGTTAATTGGGTGGCATTCAAGCAGCAGTTCTTCTCGTCGGTACTGATTGCCGAGAATAACTTCGACTATGCGTCAATGCGCTACACGACCTTCCCCGAGGGTTCGGAGGAGTTGAAGAGCTTCAACGCAACGATGTCGATCCCTTACTCGAAGGAGACGACCGACTATAAGTTCCAATTCTACTTCGGCCCGAACAAGTATTCGATTTTGAATAAGTGCGTATCGGAGAACGACGAGCCGCTCTATTTGGAGCGTTTGATTCCGCTGGGTTGGGGTATCTTCGGTTGGGTGAACCGCTGGTTTGTGATCCCGATGTTCGATTTCCTGAGCAAGTATATCGGCAACTTCGGTTGGATCATTTTGATTATGACCATTGTGATCAAGATCATCATCTCGCCGCTGACCTATAAGTCGTACGCCTCGATGGCAAAGATGCGTGTTATCAAGCCTGAGATGGACGAGATCAACGCTCGCTATCCCAATCCTGACGACGCAATGAAGAAACAGCAGGCGGTTATGGAGTTGTATCAGCGTGCAGGTATCAGCCCGATGGGTGGTTGCTTGCCGATGTTGATCCAGATGCCTATTCTGATTGCAATGTTCCGATTCTTCCCCGCGTCGATCGAGTTGCGTGGCGAGAGTTTCTTGTGGGCAGAGGATTTATCGACCTACGATAGCGTGCTCAATCTGCCGTTCAATATTCCGTGGTATGGCGACCACGTGAGCTTGTTCGCACTGTTGATGGCTGTTTCGTTGTTCGTCTATTCGTGGATCAACTATCAGCAGACCGCAGCGTCGCAGCCTCAGATGGCAGGTATGAAGTTTATGACGCTTTATATGATGCCCATAATGATGCTGTTGTGGTTCAATAGCTATTCGAGTGGTTTGTGCTACTACTACTTCATTTCGCAGTTGATCACCATTGCAATGACCTACGCTATCCGTGCAATGCTCGACGATGACAAGGTACGTGCGCAGATGCAGGCTAACGCTAAGAAGAAAAAGAAGAAGAAAAAGAGCAGTTTCCAGCAGCGTTATGAGGAGTTGTTGAAGCAGCAGCAGGAGATGTTGCGTGAGCAGCGTCAGCAGCAGGCTCAGCAGCAACAACAGCGTCGCAAGTAAGTCGCTCGGTTCGACAGATCAAAAAGCCGCGCCCGATGAGGTGCGGTTTTTTTGTGCCGAAAATTATGATAATCAACAAAAAAGCACTAACTTTGAAAGTTGAAACCATTTTAACCGAAATCACTATGCCGTTCATAGTTCTCGAAGGCGTCGATGGCGCAGGTAAGTCGACCCAAATCAAAAAGTTGCGTGAGGCGTTGGCTACACGTGGCATTGAGAGTGAGTATCTTCACTTTCCGCGTTTCGATGCCCCGATTTATGGCGATTTGATCGCCCGTTTCTTGCGTGGCGAGCTGGGCGCATTGGAGCAAGTCAATCCCTATCTGGTTGCGCTGTTGTATGCGGGCGACCGTGCCGAGGCGGCTCCGATGATTCGCGGTTGGCTCAATGAGGGTAAAGCGGTCATTGTCGATCGCTATGTCTATTCGAATATCGGTTATCAATGCGCAAAGTTCAAGAGCGAGGAGGAGCGTGCGGCTCTGCACGAGTGGATTCTGCGTACCGAGTATGAGGAGTTCGCCATTCCGCAGCCCGATTTGTCGATATTCCTTGATGTGCCGTTTGCATTCACCGAGCGCAAGTTGAAGGAGCAGCGCGAGGGTGATGATCGCGAGTATCTGAATGGAGCCAGCGATATTCACGAGGCGTCGCTCGATTTGCAGCGTACGGTGCGAGAGGTCTATTTGCGTGCAGCCCAGACTGATGAAAAATTGTCGGTGATCGACTGCTCGACGGGCGAGGGTCAGATGCAGACGCCCGATGAGATCTTTGCGAAGATAGAGGTGCTGGTTGAGCCGCTGTTGTAAGGTGATTAATGAAAAAAGAGAGATAAAAGAGATGTTACAGAGGGAGAATAAAGATACGTTCCAGACGATAGCGACCTTGTGCCGCGTGTTGTTTGCGTTGACGTTTATCTTTTCAGGTTTTGTGAAAGTGGTCGATCCGTGGGGTACGGCGATCAAAATCAGCGAATATCTGAATGTGTTTGGTTTTGAGAGCTTGAAGTATGCACGTTTCGGCTTTTCGATTTGGTTGTGTGGCGCGGAACTGATGATGGGTTTGATGTTGCTGTTCCGTGTGCGTACACCGCTCATTTCGATATTCGCGGTGATGGCAATGTTGTTCTTTACGACCGTCACGTTCGTTACGGCAGTGTGGTTGCCGGTGGAGGATTGCGGTTGCTTTGGCGACGCGATTAAGTTGTCGAATTGGGAGACGCTGGCAAAGAATCTTGTGCTGCTGCCGATGAGTATCATCATCTGGTGGAGCGTTCGCAAGGAGAAGATATTCACCGTTACGCGCTCGGAACTTGTACTCACGGGACTGATTATGGCTGTGGCGTTTGGTTTGGGTATCTATTGCTACCGCCACCTGCCACTGATTGACTTCCTGCCCTATAAGGTTGGCACGTCGCTGCGTGAGGCTGTTTCGACCGACTTCGCAATGGAGGAGGGTAAGACGGTGCTTGTCTATCGCAATTTGCAGACGGGCGAGGTGCGCGAGTTCTCGTTGGAGGATACCGAGTGGCAGGACGACCAGCAGTGGGAGTGGGTTGATACTCGTACTGAGGCGATCGAATCGGATCCTGTGTCGGACGCACTGCTGGCGGAGTTCTCGCTGCACGACGCCGAGGGCGACGCGACCGAGGAGGTACTCGGGTACGAGGGTAAGACCTATATGATCTGCGTGGGGGATTTTGCAGATGTTAAACCCGCGTGGGAGAGCCGTTTGGAGGCGTTGGTCAATCGTGCGACGAATGAAGGCGCAAGGGTAGTGTGCTTGACCCCCGAGCCACTGCGTGAGGTGGCTTACCATCGCTTTGGCGAGAGTGAGGAGGTACGTTGCTACAATATCGACGCCACGACACTGATGACGATGTTGCGTGCCAAGGTGGGCGTAGTGGAGTTGAACGACGGCGTGATTACTGACAAACGCAATGTTCGCGACGTGGAGAAATAGCACAAAAATCGCGTCGATGAGCGAATTAACGCCCGAAGAGAGCAAAAAATAGCAAAAAAATTTATAATTTTGACGCCAAAAATTTGAGATTATGGCAATTGAAAACATTAACGAACAGAGTGGCACTCAGAAGTCGCTCAATTTTCTCGAAGAGATCATAACCGGTGCCATCGCCGAGGGTAACACGCGAGTTCAGACTCGTTTCCCGCCTGAGCCGAATGGCTATCTGCATATTGGACACGCCAAGAGTATCTGCCTGAACTTCGGTTTGGCTAAGAAGTATGGCGGTAAGTGTAACCTGCGTTTCGACGATACCAACCCCGTGAAGGAGGATACCGAGTATGTTGATTCGATCAAGGAGGATATCAAATGGCTCGGTTTCGAGTGGGCTGGCGAGTACTACGCATCGGACTATTTCGAGCAGCTCTACGAGTGGGCAAAGGTGTTGATCAAGAAGGGTTTGGCTTACGTTGATGACCAGACTCAGGAGCAGATTCGTGAGAATCGCGGTACGGTAACCGTTCCGGGTACTCCCTCGCCGTGGCGTGATCGTTCGGTCGAGGAGAACTTGGATCTGTTTGAGCGTATGCGTGCAGGTGAGTTCGAGGACGGCAGCCGCGTGTTGCGTGCCAAGATCGATATGGCGCACCCCAATATGCTGTTCCGCGACCCGATTATGTATCGTATTATCCACGCCGATCACCACCGTACGGGCAGCAAGTGGTGCATCTACCCGATGTACGACTATGCACACGGTCAGAGCGACTCGATCGAGCAGATCACTCACTCGATCTGTACTTTGGAGTTCGATGTTCACCGTCCGTTGTATGATTGGTTTATCGAGAAGTTGGAGATCTTCCCCAGCCACCAGTACGAGTTTGCTCGCTTGAATCTGACCTATACGATGATGAGTAAGCGTAAGTTGCTTAAATTGGTTCAGAGCGGTATTGTGATGGGTTGGGACGACCCCCGTATGCCGACTATCTGCGCTCTGCGTCGTAAGGGTTATACCCCCGCTGCGGTACGTGCATTTGCCGAGAAGGTTGGTGTAGCAAAGCGTGATAACGTGATCGACCTGAGCTTGATGGAGTTCTGCGTGCGCGAGGATCTGAACAAGACAGCCGAGCGTCGTATGGCAGTTTTGAAGCCGTTGAAGGTTACCATCACCAACTATCCTGAGGATAAGACCGAGTATTTCACCTGCATCAATAATCCTGAGGACGAGGCTGCTGGCACACGTCAGGTGCCCTTCTCGCGCGAGATCTATATCGACCGCGATGACTTTATGGAGGTGCCGCCTAAGAAATACTATCGTTTGTCGCCGGGTCAGGAGGTGCGTCTGCGCTATTCGTACTTGATTCGTTGCGAGGAGGTTGTGAAGGACGAGAATGGCGAGATCGTTGAGCTGCGTTGTACCTACGACCCGCAGTCGGGTGGAGGTTCGTCGTCGGACGGTCGTCGCGTGAAGGGTGTGATCCATTGGGTTAGTGCACGCCACGCTGTCGAGGCTGAGGTTCGTCTGTTCGAGACGCTGTTCTCGGTCGAGGATCCCAACGATGACAACTTTATGGATTACTTGAATCCCACCTCGTTGGTTAAGACTACGGGTTACTTGGAGCCCTCGTTGGCTGAGGCACCTGTTGGCAAGACCTTCCAGTTCGAGCGCGTGGGTTACTTCTGTCCCGATACCGATTCGACACCCGAGAAGTTGGTATTCAACCGCACGGTAACGTTGAAGGACTCGTGGGCTAAGATCAATAAGTAGCCAGCAAATTCCCCCGAAAAATACGTTTGGGCTGTTGCACATTGCGCAACTCAAACGTATTACTATTAGATGCTGTATATAAACTTATTTAAGAGATGAAGAGATCGATTTTATTGGTCATTGGTGTATTGTTTTGCACGATGACCGCTATGGCACAGAGCTATCGCGATGTTGTCTATCTGCACAATGGCAGTGTGATACGAGGTCAGGTCGTGGAGCACACGATTGGCGGAAAGATGAGAGTGCAGACTGCCGATGGAAGTCTGTTCGTGTATGAGAGCGATGAAGTGCGACTGATCGAAAAAGAGTTGGTCAATAACAACCGTCGCCCCCAATACAACTACGAACTGAATAAGAGTGTCTATCGCGGTTATGTCGAGTTGAGCGGTACGATACCGACGGGTCGATATTGGGCTCCTCACATTGATTTCGCTACGGGTCACGGTGCATACATTCACCCTTATATCTATGCAGGTGGTGGTATTGGACTCTCGGTGTTTCCTGATGAGGAGTTTGCTCTAATTCCGATCTATGGTGAGGTGCGCGGAATTTTGCCGACCAACGTGGGCGTGAAGCCATATATCGGTATGCGTCTTGGCGTATCGACCGATTTCGGTAGTGGCGGTCTGTATGTTTCGCCTGCGATAGGTTTCAGCGTTCGTCGTTTCGATCTTTCGTTGGCTTATACGGGACAATTCCTCTATTCTGAGAATATTGGCGGAGGCTTGACGCTCCGCTTGGGAATCCGCTTGGGTAAGTAATACACAATACACAACTAAAAAGGGGACGCTGCTTGTGGCGTCCCCTTTTTTACTTGCCGTACAGATCAAAATAAATCATTATTTTTTGCCAATAATAAATAATTTCTTACCTTTGTATAAGTAGCATCAAAAGAAAATAGAAATGAAGTAGCAATATATTGTGGTAATAGAATTGCCAACTATGACATATTAAGCGCATCAGCTTTACATTCTGACGTGTGAAAATTGGACACTTTCGCGTAATGTTAGGAATTAAAGTTGATGTTCGTGCTGTATATAGGCGCGGACATCTCTTTATCTTACATTACGGGTCGTCCAATACCTCACACGTGGATAAAGAAGTTTGTCCGCGTTTTTTATTTATACAAATAATGTTTAACCAATAAATCTCAACAAAAAAATGAAAAGAACAACAAGATGGATGCTGTTAATGCTTCTTATGCTCCCCATTGCTTATGGAGCTAACGCACAAAAGAAATTATCTGCCAAAGCCGTAGGTGTTGTCGCTCTGCAAAGTGAGCCTGCTGGTGCTAAGGTTTATTTAGATGGGAAATTAGTTTGCCCATCAACGCCGGGCACTGCTTCTATAAAACAAGAGGTAGAGGTCTATTATGATAAGAAAAAGGATGATGCAAAATATGCAAAAAAGGCTGAGGCGGACAATACGCTCGTTTTCACGTTTGTTAAAGATGGCTATATCGTAGGGCAGGAAAAGTTGGTGCCGTCAATTACCCTTCAACGACTTCCTATTGTTGGAGCACAAATGTATGCGATATATCCCTCTTCATTGTTGCACGTATTTCAAGAAGACCCCACTGCAACCCAATCGGTTGATAATTCGATTCCCAAAGGAGAGGAAACAAAGGTGGTTAATCGAAATAAGCCTGGACAAACTGCACTTGAAAGAACCATTATTCGTTGGTATTTTGAGTCAGAACCGCAAGGAGCTCGTATATTTTGGCGCGTAATTTCGAGCATACCCGACCAAGTAAAGAACACGAATGAATTATGGTTAGGAAATACCCCGTATGAAGAGACCCGATCTTTCAATATTCAAGGTCTGACCTATGAAAATTCGCGCGATGTTCAAATCGAGATCAAAGTGCGTTGTAATGGCTACGTTGACCAAACAAAGCGATTCAATGTGCGTCAGGCTATTGACCAACAAGAGATTAGCTCATTTTTCGATATGATCAAGAAGGCTGAATAACAAACTAAAAAGGGGACGCTGCTTGTGGCGTCCCCTTTGTTGTGTTAGGCAGAGCGGCTGTTAGTACAGACCCTGTGCAACCTTCTCGCGGATATGGAGTAACATATCGTCGGTCATACGCTCCAAATCCCATTCGGGGTTCCAGCCCCACTCTTTGCGGGCGCAGCTGTCATCAAGTTGGTTGGGCCACGAACGTGCGATCTGCTCCTTGACGGGATCGACGTTGTAGTCCATCGTGAAATCGGGCAGGCGACGCTTAACGGCATCGCAGATGATCTCGGGCGTAAAGCTCATCGAGGCGATGTTGAAACTGTTGCGGTGAACGAGCTTCGAGGGATCAGCCTCCATCAACTCAACGCAAGCCTTCAATGCGTCGGGCATATAGATCATATCCATATAGACGTCCGAGGGTACGGGGCAGGTGAACTTGCCATTCTTCACTGCCTCGTAATAGATTTCAACAGCGTAGTCGGTCGTACCGCCACCGGGCAGCGTAACGCTCGAAATGATACCTGGGAAACGGATCGAACGGGTATCCAAACCATATTTGAGGTGGTAGTAGTCGCCGAGCAACTCGCCCGTAACCTTACAAACACCATAAATCGTAGTGGGGCGCATTACGGTATCTTGTGGAGTCATATCTTTGGGCGACGTAGGACCGAACGCACCGATCGACGAGGGGGTGAACAGCGCGCAGTGGTGCTGACGAGCCACTTCGAGCGAGTTCATCAACGCGCCCATATTGATGTTCCACGCCATTTGGGGATTGCGCTCGCCAACTGCCGAGAGCAGAGCGACGAGGTTAAAGATGGTGTCGATCTTGTTGCGTGCTACGGCTGAGGCATAAGCGACGGGGTCGAGGGCGTTCAACACCTCGAAAGGACCCTGCTCGCGCAGACGTTCGCAATCGCGCACATCGGTAGCAACCACATTGTTAGTACCGTAGATTTTGCGCAGGTAAACGGTCAATTCCGAACCGATCTGACCACCCGCACCGACGATAAGTATTCGTTTCATACGTTTGTAGCTTGTTTAGCTGTTGAGATTAATAGTTTGCTGAGGGTGCGCAATTCGTGTGTGTCCGCGCAACTACGCACTCACGCAATTACAAATATACGCTCAAATTTTCGAACCTCAAAATTTCGTGGAGGCTTTTCGCACGCCGAGGGTAAGATTTTTCGCCCAAACGAAAAAACGGAGTGCTGATTTGCGATTTTTCGACACCAAAGAGCTACCTTTGTAGTGAGTTATTTTCGGAACTAATTATGAAACGACGCAAGATGTTGATAGCAGCAGTGGTGGGAGTAGTGGTGGCAGTCGGGGCGATTGTCTACTACGCGTTCGATCCTGCCACGACGCCTTTCCCGCGCTGCCCGTTTTTGACGCTGACGGGGTGGCAGTGCCCAGGGTGTGGCTCGCAACGCGCCATACACTCGTTGTTGCACTTTGATCTTGTGGCGGCGTGGCGATATAATGCCCTGCTGGTTGCGTCGATTCCATACGTGTTGCTGCTCGTTGGGGCAGAGTGGTGCGGACGGCGTGAGGGGCGACTTTATCGCCTGCTTAATAGCGAGGTGCTGATTTGGAGCTACTTTGCGCTGGTCGTTGTGTGGTGGGTAGCGCGAAATATATTTGGTTGGTAGCCGACCACCACGCAAAAAATGGGTAACGATTTGGTTTTCCCGCCAAAAATCACTATCTTGTCATAAAATTAAACCAACGAACGAGATGAAAAAGGTCACGGTTTTAGGTCCTGCCCACCCATATCGAGGCGGCTTGGCGTCGATTATGGAGATTATGGCACGCACATTCAAGGCACGCGGTGCGGAGGTCGATATCAAGACCTTCACTTTACAATATCCCGAATTTCTGTTTCCGGGCAAGACGCAGTACTCCGATCGTCCTGCGCCCGAAGATCTCGCTATCGAGCGTTGTGTCAGTACGGTCAATCCGCTGAATTGGATCAAGGTCGGTCGCCGTATCTGTCGTGAGCGTCCCGATGTGGTGCTGATGAAGTATTGGACGCCGTTTATGGCTCCCTGCTTTGGTACGATTGCTCGTTTGGCGCGACGCAATGGTCACACGAAGGTGCTGGTGCAGATTGATAATGTGATTCCGCACGAACATCACCTGATCGACCGTCCGTGTACATCGTACTTTGTCAATAGCGTCGATGGCTTTGTCTATATGTCGCAGCAAGTGAAGGACGATCTCGATCAGTTCACCACGACCAAACCCGCGTTGTTCTCGCCGCACCCGTTGTTTGTCAATTTCGGTGAGGCGGTGTCGAAGGAGGAGGCGTGCGCAAAGTTGGGTCTTGATCCTGCGGTTGAGTATTCGCTCTTTTTTGGCATTATTCGCGACTATAAAGGTCTTGACCTGCTGCTGGATACGTGGGCGAAACTCAAAGCCGACGAACAGACTGCCAATCGCAAACTGATCGTGGCGGGCGAGTTCTATTATAATCGAGAAAAGTATATCGAGCAAATCGAGCGTTTGGGATTGAAGGAGGACGTGTTGTTGCACGACTATTTCGTGGCTGACGATATGGTGCGTTACTTCTTTTCGGCGGTTGATGTGCTGATTCAGCCATATTGGAGTGCTACGCAGAGTGGCGTGACGCAGATCGCTTACAACTTCTCGCTGCCGATGATCGTGACCAATGTGGGTGGTTTGGCGGAGATTGTTCCCGACGATGTTGTGGGCTACGTCACCGATACCAATGTTGAGTCGTTAGCCGAGGCTTTTGTTAAGTTCTACTCGGAGGGTACGGCGGAGCGTATGCGAGCCAATATGGCTGAGGAGCGCAAACGATTCAGTTGGGAGGCAATGGCCGATTGTCTGACCGAGGTATATAAGATGACGCTTTAAACAATAAAGGCTACCTACATCGGGTAGCCTTTATTATTGATATTCAGTCGTTTTTTTAATCCGCAATGCGTTTTAGAGCCTGTGCGAGCTGATCGGGACACGAGGTGCCACGACCGCGGCAGTCGATACCTTCGAGGCGAGCAATAGCCTCGTGAACCTCCATACCTCGGATTAGCGCAGCCACACCCTGAGTATTGCCGTGGCAACCGCCGATAAACTGAACTGAACTTACAATGCCATCCTCGACAACGACATCAATCAACTGCGAACAAACGCCTTGCGGAATATAAGTAGTGCTTTTCTTCATCTTTGTATCATTTTTGGGAGGACAAAAATAGTCAAATTTCTCGAACGGCGGCAATTCCTCGGAGCAAAATCGAAAAATATTTCAACGAATTTGTTGAATGTAAAAAAATGTGTATCTTTGCAACCGCTTACGAGCACTGGATTGAGCTATGGTGTAATGGTAACACGTCAGATTTTGGTTCTGAAATTTTGGGTTCGAGCCCCGATAGCTCAACACAACAAACGCCACACTGCAAAGTGTGGCGTTTGTTGTATCAGATACCTAAGTTCTACTTGTATCGCTTGAATACACGAGCAGTGCGCGAGGTGTTATATATACTAATGGTGTGGCGCACCGAGCCGTCGTCGCACTTTTCGAGCGTGCTGAAATGGTAAGTGTCCATATCCTCACGACCGAAACCACCGAAACGCTCCTCGTCGGTAGACAACACAATGCGATAGCGACCGGGTTCGCGTACGGGGATCACATAGTCGGGTATCGACGCCGTGCCGCTCCAATTGAACACAAAGATCAGGTCGCGGTGAGCAAAGACCATCGTCTGGTTGTCCTGATCCATCAGCAGGTTGTAAGCATAGCCGTCCTCCAATACCTTGTAGCGTTTCATCAGCTTGATCATTGCACGGTCGAACTCACCGAGCTGCGAGTAACGCAGGAAGGGGTTACGAGCCAGCGACCACTGACGACGAGCATAGTCGTAGCTCCAATCGTTGCCTGCACGCGGGAAATCAATCCACTCAGGGTGACCGAACTCGTTGCCCATAAAGTTCAGATAAGCCTGCCCGCCTGTCGAGATGGTCATCAGTCGTATCATCTTATGTAGAGCCATACCGCGATCGACGATCAAGTTCTTCGAGCCGCGATTCATATCGGTATACATCTCCTTGTCCATCAGTCGGAAAGCAATCGTCTGATCGCCCACCATAGCTTGGTCGTGGCTCTCGGCGTATGCCACCGTACCCACGTCGGGCAGGCGATTGGTCATAATCTCCCAAATCTGCCACATATTCCACTCTTCGTCGGGCACCTCTTTGAGCATTTTGATCCAAAAGTCGGGAATCGCCATACCCAAACGGTAGTCGAAACCGATACCGCCGTCGTCGATCTTCTGGCACATACCGGGCATACCGCTCACGTCCTCGGCAATGGTTACAGCCGACGGACGGAAGTCGTGAATCAATCGGTTTGCCAAAGTGAGGTATGTGATAGCGGGTCGATTGACCGTATCGTCGAAGAATTTCTCGCGAGCATCGAACTCGGTGTATCCGTGATGATCATAGAGCATTGAGGTTACACCGTCGAAACGGAAGCCGTCGAAATGGTACTCATCGAGCCAATATTTGAGGTTCGAGAGCAGGAAGTGCTGCACCTCAGGCTTGGCGTAGTCGAAGGTCATCGAGTCCCAATACTTTTGGTAGCCAGCCTCGCCAGCGGGAGAGTAGTGGTGGTCGCTACCGTCCAACTCGCGCAGACCCTCGTTGAAATTCTTGACATAGTGGGCGTGAACGACGTCCATAATCACCGCCAGACCCATCGTGTGAGCCACACGAATCAACTCCTTCAACTCTTCGGGTGTGCCGAAACGACTTGACGGAGCATAGAAATTCGAAACGTGATATCCGAACGAGCCGTAGTAGGGGTGTTCGGCAACAGCCATCAACTGCACTGCGTTGTAGCCCGCGCGACGAATCTTAGGCAGAATTTTGCGCGTAAATTCGCGGTAGGTACCTACGCCCGCCTTCTCTTGTGCCATACCCACGTGAGCCTCGTAGATCAGCAACGAGCCGAGCGACTTGGCGTCGAACTGATCGCCCTGCCAATCGAACTGCTCGGCAGGTGCCCAAAATTGAGCCGAGAAATCCTTTGTCGCCTCGTTCTGCACTACGCGGGTGGCGTATGCGGGGATACGGTCGTGCCAACCATTGTCGCCGTGAACAGCCATTTTGTAGGTCGAGCCGTGGGTGAGTTTGTTGCGATACATCGCGTCGGGCAGGAAAATGCTCCATACGCCACCTTCTCCGCGATGTAGCTCCAATTCGCCACGTCGCCAATCGTTGAAATCACCGAACAGATAGACCTCTTTGGCTGCGGGCAACCACTCGCGGAACCACCAGCCCGAAAGAATTTCGTCGCGCTGCCAGCCGTAATAACGATAGCCATTGGCATAATCGATGATCGAACCTGAGGTGCGTTCGATTTGGAACATCTGATTGATATATAGCTCTTTGCGATGGATCAACTCGCCTTCGACGGGCTCTAACCAAGCGTCGCGTTCGACGATCGGAATATGCTTTGGGGTAATCAACATAGCGTATAGGTCTTAAAAATTGACACAATAAAGTTAGGAATTTTGCGCCAAATATGCAAGAATTCGAAAAATTTTTCTAATTTTGTAAAGATTATGGGTGAATTGTGCCCATAATTTTGGTAAGCGAAACAACAATTTAATACTAATATTTAACTAACACAATTTTCAAATTATGTTCAAAGGACATCCCAAAGGTTTGTTGGCTGCTGCTTTGAGTAATATGGGTGAGCGTTTCGGCTACTATATTATGAATGCAGTGCTGGTGCTGTTCCTCTGCTCGAAGTTCGGTCTGAACGAGGCAGTCAGCGGTACTATCTATTCGGTATTCTACGCAGGTATCTATCTGTTGGCATTGGTTGGTGGTTATATTGCTGACCATTCACAGAACTACAAGGGTACGATTAAGTCGGGCTTGATCGTGATGGCAAGCGGTTACGTGCTGCTGTCGATTCCCATCTTGGCAACTGATGGTAACACCACTTGGTTGTTGGCTCTGACCTGCTTCGCATTGTTCCTGATTGCATTTGGTAACGGTCTGTTCAAGGGTAACTTGCAGGCAATCGTTGGTCAGATGTATGACAACTTCGAGGCTGAGGCTGCCAAGAAGGGTCCCGAGGCTCTGGCTCTGGCAAAGAGCAAGCGTGATTCGGGTTTCCAGATTTTCTACGTATTTATCAATGTCGGTGGTCTGATCGCTCCGTTCGTTGCTCCGTTGCTGCGTGAGTGGTGGTTGAATACCAACGGAATGGTTTATAACGCACAGCTGCCCGCACTCTGCCACGAGTTCATTCAGAATGCAGGTGCAATGGCTCCCGAGGCTATGGCTAACTTGACGCAGTTGATGACCGAGGTTGGTGGTGCAGTTGATAATATGGCTGAATCGTGCCAGAACTACTTGCAGATCTTCAACGAGGGTATCCACTATTCGTTCATCGCTTCGGTTGCTGCAATGTTGATCTCGCTGGTGATCTTCATCGCATCGCAGAAGATTTTTCCCAACCCCGCAAAGAAAGAGGCTGTTAAGAGCATCGAATATACTCCCGAGGAGAAGGCTGCTGCCGCTAAGGAGATCAAGCAGCGTCTGTATGCTCTGTTCGCAGTGCTGGGTGTTGTTATCTTCTTCTGGTTCTCGTTCCACCAGAACGGTATGTCGCTGTCGTTCTTCGCACGCGACTTCGTCGATTCGTCGGCTGTTGCTCCCGAGGTATGGCAGGCAATTAACCCCTTCTTTGTGATCGTACTGACCCCCGTGATTATGGCAATCTTTGGTGCTTTGGCACGCCGCGGTAAGGAGATTTCGACTCCTCGCAAGATCGCTATCGGTATGTTCATCGCAGGTTTGGCATTCTTGTTCTTGGCTATCTACTCGTTCATCGTTGGTTATCCTTCGGCTGATACGTTCAAGGCTCTGCCGATCGCTGAGCAGATGGCAGCAAAGGCTCATTGGTGGGTTCTGATCGCAGTCTATTTCTTCCTGACTGTTGCTGAGTTGTTCATCTCGCCGCTGGGTCTGTCGTTCGTATCGAAGGTAGCTCCCAAGCACCTGCTGGGTCTGTGCCAGGGTCTGTGGCTCGGTGCAACCGCAGTTGGTAACCTGATGTTGTGGGTTGGTCCTCTGATGTACAACGCTTGGCCTTTGTGGCAGTGCTGGACCGTATTCTTGGTAGTATGCCTTGTTTCGATGGGCGTTATGCTGGGTATGGTTAAGTGGTTGGAGCGCGTTACGAAGTAAGCGAACTAATACTACGAAATCTGATAAAAGGTGCGGAACACGTGTGGTTCTGCACTTTTTTTATGCAGAATATTGAGATAATTGCCGAAAAAATCGTAATTTTGGGCGCGGAAAAGTGTGAATGAACATTTTTCGGCACAAGCACAACGAAAAGCAGTAAGAATAAGTATAACTCTAAATTTAGACAAACAACAATGAAACAGGCAATTGCAATTCTGACGGGTGGCGGTCCGGCTCCCGGTATGAACACTGTTGTGGGCAGTGTAGCTAAGACCTTCTTGGAGAAGGGTTACCGTGTAATCGGTCTTCACTATGGTTATTCGGGTTTGTTCAATCCGTCGCCTCGCACCGAGGATCTGGATTTCGTAAAGGCAGACTTCATCTTCAATCAGGGTGGTTCGTACCTGACGATGAGCCGCTTCAAGCCCACCGATAAGGATTTTGAGGAGAACTTCAACCTCAAATTCTTCACCGAGAACAACGTTAAGTTGCTCGTAACCGTAGGTGGTGACGATACCGCTTCGACCGCAAACCGCATTGCAAAGTTCCTCGAAGCAAAGCAGTATCCCATTGCTAATATCCACGTTCCCAAGACTATCGACAACGACCTGCCCCTGCCTATGGGTACTCCGACCTTCGGTTACCAGTCGGCAAAGGAGGGTGGCACGGTAATCGGTCGCGCAGTTTACAACGACGCTCGCACCTCGGCTAACTGGTTCGTAGTTGCAGCTATGGGTCGTTCGGCTGGTCACTTGGCATTTGGTATCGGTACCGCTTGCCACTATCCTATGATTGTTATCCCTGAGATGTTCAACAAGACCGAGATCACCGTTGAGAAGATCGTGAACTTGGTAGTTTCGGCTATCATCAAGCGTAAGTTGATGGGTATCGAGTACGGTGTTGCAATGATTTCGGAGGGTGTATTCCACTCGTTGTCGGACGAGGAGATCAAGAAGTCGGGTGTTCACTTCACCTACGACGATCACGGTCACCCCGAGTTGGGTAAGGTTTCGAAGGCTCACATCTTCAACGAGATGCTCGAAAAGAAGGTTAAGGAGCTCGGTTTGAAGGTTAAGTCGCGTCCGGTTGAGATTGGTTACGAGGTACGTTGCCAGACTCCTATTGCATACGACTTGGTATATTGCTCGCAGTTGGGTATGGGCGTTTACAAGCTGTTCAGCGAGGGTAAGACCGGCTGTATGGTATATGTAAGCACCGATGGTATGGTTTCGCCCCTCTACTTGAAGGATTTGCAGGATCCCACCACCGGTAAGATTCCTCCCCGTCTGGTTAATATCGAGTCGGACAAGTTCAAGCAGGTTGTTGACTATCTGTTGAACTACGTTACCGAGGAGGACTACGAGGCTGCTAAGCAGTACGTAGCTAACCCTGAGGAGTACGATTTCCGCAAGATCTTGAATTGGTAATCCACTTACCGCAAGATACAACAACGACCACCTTCGCTCAGAGGGTGGTCGTTGATTTTTATATAGTATAGAAATAAAGACACGATGCCCACGGGACATCGTGTCTTGCTTTTTTGAGGGTTGAAATAATCGAGCGAGGACTATTCGTCGTCGTCCGAATCGCTGTCGGCGATATCCTCAGCACCCTTGATCTCGTCCTCGTCGTAGTAGTCGTTATCGTTGTCGTCGTCTACATTTTCGTCGATTTTGACGTCGATCTTGACCAGATAACTGATCTCCTCGGTCTCAAAAGGTACAGCGTAGAAGAAGTCGCCCTGGGGCTTGTCGATACGCATCATTACTTCGGTAAAACCGAGAGGATATTTCTTTTTCAGCTCCTCCTGCAACTCGGTTGTGAGGTTGTGGAAGCTTGTTACAATACGTTTTTTGGTTTGAATTACTTTTGCCATACAATTAATTCACGAAATTTTCCACAATTATACGCAAAAAATGAATACCACAAACGGTCAGAATATTTTTTTATTTGAAAATATTTACTTAGCACCCATTTTTTGCGATTTTAGGTGCGAAATGTGGTCGAGGTATAGCCAATTTGCGACAAAAATCGTAACTTTGTTCATTAAATATTGACCGACCGATGAAGCAAAAGATCGAGGAGTTGCGCCGCTGGCTCAACTACCACAACCGAAAATATTATATTGATAATGCTCCCGAGGTGAGCGATTATGAGTTCGACCAGCGTATGCACGAACTGCAACGCCTCGAAGCGGAGTACCCCGAATTTGACGATCCGAACTCGCCGTCGCGCCGTGTGGGTAGTGACCTTACAACCGAGTTCCGTACGGTCGAGCACCGCTATCCGATGTTGTCGTTGGGCAATACCTATTCGATCGAGGAGTTGCACGAATTTTTCGAGCGTGTCGAGCGCGAGGTGGGGCAGGTGGAGTATGTTTGCGAGCTGAAATTCGATGGTACAGCGATCTCGCTCACCTACGAGAATGGTCGCCTGACACGTGCCGTGACGCGCGGTGATGGTCGTTCGGGTGATGATGTGACGGCAAATGTGCGCACGATTCGTACCGTACCGCTGGAATTGACGGGCGACGATGTGGCTCCGATGTTCGAGATTCGTGGCGAGATATTTATGCCATATTCGTCGTTCGACCGCTTGAACGCTGAGCGCGAGCAGGCGGGTGAGCAGCTCTTTGCCAATCCGCGCAATGCGGCGGCAGGTACGCTCAAACAGCAGAACTCGGCTGTCGTGGCTCATCGCGGGCTGGATTGCACGCTCTATCAGATGGTGGGCGAGGGCGTTACGGCTCGATCACATTGGGAGTCGTTGGAGATGGCTCGCAAGTGGGGCTTTAAGATCTCGCGTGAGGCTCGTGTGTGCCGTTCGGAGGCGGAGGTTGCGGAGTTTATCGCCCATTGGGACGAGGCTCGCCATCAGTTGCCTTTCCCGACCGATGGTGTGGTAATCAAGGTCAATAGTTATGAGGCTCAGCAGCAGTTGGGGTTCACCTCGAAGGTGCCCCGTTGGGCTGTGGCATATAAATTCAAAGCCGAGCAAGCACTGACGCGCTTGGAGAGCGTTGCGTTTCAAGTTGGTCGCACGGGTGCGATCACGCCAGTGGCTAACCTCGCGCCTGTGTTGTTGGCGGGTACGACGGTCAAGCGTGCTACGTTGCATAATGCCGAGCAGATTGCGCTGCTCGACATACGTTTGGGTGATATGGTCTATGTCGAGAAGGGTGGTGAGATCATTCCGAAGATTACGGGCGTCGAACTATCGGAGCGTAAAGCCGATAGCGAGCCATTCCAATATATCACCCATTGTCCCGAATGTGGCACCGAACTGACCCACTATGAGGGCGAGGCTAAGCACTATTGCCCCAATCAGAGCCACTGTCCGCCGCAGATCGTTGGTCGCATTATCCACTTCATACGTCGCAAGGCGATGGATATCGACGGTTTGGGTGATGAGACGGTCGAACTGCTGTTTGAGAGCGGGTTGGTGCGCGATGTCGCTGATTTGTATGACCTGCGTGCGTCGCAACTTGCGGTTTTGCCGCGCTTGGGCGAGAAGTCGGCAGATAATATCATCAAGAGTGTGGAACGCTCGAAGTCGGTGCCTTTTGCGCGAGTGCTGTTTGCGTTGGGTATCCGCTTTGTGGGCGAAACGACGGCTAAATATTTGGCTTCGCATTTTGGCTCGTTGGATGCAATAATGAACGCCTCGGCTGAGCAACTGATCGAGGCAGAGGAGGTGGGCGAGAAGATAGCGCAGAGTATTGTCGAGTTCTTTGCCGACGAGTCGAACCGAACGATCATCGAGCGTCTGCGTGCGGCAGGGGTGCAGTTCGAGGCTGAGGAGCGCGAACTACACTCGGACCTGTTGGCGGGCAAGAATGTGGTCATTTCGGGCAAGTTCCGCCGCCATAGCCGCGACGAATTGAAGGAGTTGATCGAGCTGCACGGAGGTAAGAATCTGGCGGCAGTATCGGCTAATGTCGACTATTTGGTTGCGGGCGAGAATATGGGACCTGCAAAGTTGCAGAAGGCGACTAAGCTCGGCATTAAGATGCTCTCGGAGGAGGAGTTCGAGGCGTTGATTGCCTCGGCACCGACACCGACTGCACAACCCGCGCCCGAAACAAAACCCGACCCAACACCTGCCGCTGCGCAACCCGCAATGCCCATTCAAGGCGAGCTGTTTTAGGAGTGAATTGACGAGCGAGTGCACAATTTTCGACCCATTCGTGCGTTACACATATATATTATTTATAGGAAAACGAGAGATGAAACGAATTTTGATTTTGCTGCTGGCACTGCTGCCCATCGCTACGATGGCTCAGCGTGTCCCCGATAACGAGGCTATTTTGGCACGTACGATTGACAACTCAACGCCGTACTACTATCCCCGCCTTATGGAGCGATATATTCACGGCGATACGACGCTGACGCTCGATGAGTATCACCACCTCTATTACGGATTCGCCTTTGCTGATAATTATCGCCCGTTGGAGAGCGACCCCGCGCGAATTGATGTGTTGGAGGTCTTCGTTGCGACCGAGACGCCCGATTCGACGCAGTTGTTGCAACTCATCGAGGCTGCCGAGCGATTGATGCATAGCGATCCCTTTTCGCCTCAGAACCTCAATATTCTGACCTTTGCCTATGGCAAGCTGGGTAACCACTATATGGAACGTGTCTGCTACGACCGTTTCACGAAGGTGATGAAGACCATCGAGTCGTCGGGTACGGGTCGTCGTGAGGACTCGCCGTGGCACGTGCTGACGTTCCAGCACGCAGCCGACTTTACGGCGTGGCGCGGTGGCGAGATCAACAATCGTCAGGTGCGTAGCCGCTCGGTGGAGTATATCCAACTGAGGGTGAAGGACGCCGATGGCAATCGCGGCTACTACTTCGATTTCAGTCGCGTCTACCTCAAACGCCCCGAAACTGAAAAGCCGAAGGAGGAGCGTAAATGGAAACTGAACGATATGCCGCTTAACTAATCGCGGATCGTTTTAGCTGGCAAAAATTTTGTAGTTTGCATTGTTTTTTGTTACTTTGCGCCGTCAATTTGGTAATTATGCCCGATCTTTTGGCTGAAATGCCTGCAAAATGATTGGGTGTCCCCTATAAACTAATTGACAAAGTTTAACACAAAGATAAAAGATAACACTATGGCTTGTAATCTATTGAAAGGCAAGAAAGGTATTATTTTCGGCGCACTCAATGAGGAGTCGATTGCTTGGAAGGTTGCCGAGCGTGCAGTCGAAGAGGGTGCACAGATCGTGCTGACCAACACGCCGATTTCGATCCGTATGGGTACGATCAACCAGCTGGCAGAAAAGTGTAATGCACCCGTGATTCCGGCAGACGCTACGTCGGTCGAGGATTTGGAGCAGTTGATCGACGGCGCGATGGAGCACTTTGGTGGTCAGTTCGACTTCATTCTTCACTCGGTAGGTATGTCGCCCAACGTTCGCAAGGGTCGCGCATACGACGATCTCGACTATGGTTTCTTGTCTAAGACACTCGATATTTCGGCAATTTCGTTCCATAAGGTGATTCAGGTGGCTCGCAAGAAGGACGCAATCAAGGAGTGGGGCTCGATCGTGGCATTGACCTATATCGCTGCTCAGCGCACCTGTTGCAGCTATAACGATATGGCTGATGCTAAGGCACTGTTGGAGTCAATTGCACGTAGCTTTGGCTATGTCTATGGTGTTGAGAAGCACGTTCGTATCAATACCGTATCGCAGTCGCCTACGCTCACAACCGCAGGTAAGGGTGTTGCAGGTCTTGAATCGTTGTTGGACTACGGTGAGCAGATGTCGCCTCTGGGCAATGCTTCGGCAACCGATTGCGCCGACTATGTGCTGACTCTGTTCTCGGACTTTACGCGCAAGGTTACGATGCAGAATCTCTACCACGATGGTGGTTTCTCGTCGATGGGTATGAGTGCTCGTATTGTTGATACCTTCATCAAGGGTCTGAACGCCGAGGAGTAACCACTCTCGCATACCTATTATTAATTAAGGTCGTCTCACGCGGGGCGACCATTTTTTTTGCTAAAATTAACGATAAACATTAAAAAATTAACGAAAAAGTTTGCAGATTCGAAAAATGTCATTACTTTTGCATATCGAAAAACGATAATTAATTAACGAAATTTTACAAACCTCAAAAACTACAATGTTATGAAAATTTCAAAATCCACTCAGCAGCGTGTCATTGCGCTCTTTGTTTTAGTCTGTTTGATGTTGTTGCCCGAGCTGATTCTTTCGGTCTTGCACGTAGTGCTTGATAAGGATTGGCGCACGACCAATGATGTTACGCTTGTCGGTATGATGGACGTCCGCCGTCCGAGTTATATGCTTGGCGAGGGCCAGCAGAGCCTCTACACTCCGACCGTAATCCGCGAAGCGACCGACGATTCACCTGCGATTATGGCCGAGCCGTCGCAGTATCTGATCTACGCCACCGAAGGCGATTATAAGATTGACACTCCTACCAACAATGTGCGTAAAGTGATGTTGTGTATCTCAATGGTAGCGATATTTGTCTTGTCGATACTGCTTTTGGTGATTGTCTATCAGGTGATTCGAGGATTCCGCACGGGCGAATTTTTCACGCATAAATCGGTCATTATGGTGCGCGTGATGGCGGCTGTCTATTGCGTTGGCAGTCTGGTATGGTCGAATTTTGACGCGGTGGAGGCGAGTATTGCGTCGGAATTTTGTGGAGCGTTACGCCCCGAATGCTTAGGCGGCGCATACGTGCTGAATACCAATTCGATTGTGATTCCGTTGGTGATGTTGGTTATCGCCGAGCTGATGAATATTGCTCGTATGCTGAACGAAGAGGAGAGTGCAACCCTGTAAACGTGTGAGGATATGATTATTACCAATTTAGATGTGATGCTTGCACGACGTAAGATGTCGTTGCAGGAGCTTTCGGAGCGCATTGATATTTCGGTTGTCAATCTTTCGAAGCTCAAAACGGGTAAGGTGCGTGCGATACGTTTTTCGACACTTGACGCTATATGTCGTGCCCTCGATTGCCAGACGGGCGATATCCTCGAATTTCGCCCCGACCAACCTGAGCCTGCCGACGAGAAATGTTAAATAATGTTAACTCTACTTGTCGTATTGTTGTCGATAAAAGAAATTTCATATCTTTGCACAAAGAACAAGAGAAGAAGTAAACGGCTATGAAACTATTGAAAATGATTTTGCTTGCTGCTGCAATGTGTGTGGCTGTGGGTTGCGAGGAGCAGTTCGAATTGAACGAGGACACTCTGGCACAGACCATCTGGAAAGGACACTATAAGAGCTATAATGCTCTTGGCGACAGCGCTATGGAGTGGTACGACTTTACGGTGCAGTTCACGACTGAGAGTACGGGTAAATATATCGACAGCGAAAGCCAAGTGAGCTATTTCGAATATGATGTCGAGGATCGACTGCTTACGATCGAGGGTGTTGGCACGGGAGTACTCGTCATTGATTTCAAAGGCTCGTGGATCGTGCATAGCTCGTCGAAAGAGTTGCTCGAACTTGTGCGCTACCAGCCTAATAAGGAGTTGGTTACCCTCACCCGCGAGTATTAATCGTCTATTATACCCAATCTAAAAGGTCGCCTCACGCGGGGCGACCTTTTCTATTTCCTACAAACCTTATGCAACACGATTAGTGGAATTTTGCGGACGGGGCGCAGGGCAACCCAACCGAGTGCCAACCAGCGGTGCAGTGTCGAGATGCGTACGCACCCAAACAGGCGTTCACGTGCTATTGACTCCGTTCCGACGTAGTTCCCGTCGCCCATCAGCGTCACGCGATCATCGCTCTCGAAACCGATCAAGCGATGAATGAGGTAATGCCCCTCATCTGTCTGTGCAAAAAGCACATTGCCGCGACGAATATCCTCCTCGCATAGCGGCTCGATACGCACCTTCGCACCGCTCCGAAAGAAGGGCAACATACTCTGTCCCTGCACGCGAATCAGCACCGAACGACCCTCGTTCAGCTCCTCGTGCGCCGCACCGAAAAGTATATTATTGGCAATGGTTTGCATAACTCTATTTGCCGAAAATTGTCGAGTAGGAGAGTTGCGCCGCCTCGGCATTGGGCAGGCACTCCAAATGGTAGACGGGTACGGTTGAGATCAGCGACGAGAGCGTTTCGCAAATAGCGTCTTGCAACTCCTCGTCGTACGCAAACGACGGCGGACACGACGGCAACAACGCTCCGAGAGCCTCCAATGCCGACAGTCGGCGCATACGGTTGTGCGGTGCTTGCGACAGACGAACGATGGCAGCAATGGGGTAGTGCAGGTTGCGATAGCAGGGTGTTTTACCACTCCACGGCGAGCCGTAAGCCACTGCCGTTGAGCGAATTATGGGGCTGTCATCATTGAGCAGGTGTGCACCCTCGATATTCTCGCGCCACAGACGTGTGTGGGTACTTTTGCCCGTTCCCGATTCGCCCAAGAAGAGCACAGCGCGATCGTGGCAAACGATTGTCGAGGTGTGGATCGGAATCGCACCATCGGGCACCGCGATCAATCCGAATGCCTCCCACAATCCGAATCGCCACAGTGACGGGTCGGGTGTGCCCTCGATGCCCGCATTGCTCTCGATCAGCGACGACCCAAAGGCGTGACGCATTACGATCGGGCGATAGCCCTCCTCGCGCGGAAACATACCGAACCAACGTGCTTCGGCGTCACGAGCCAACACACATTCGCAATCACGATCTTCGAAATCGAAACGGTCGATCAGTGTGTACCCTTCTGCGCAACCATCTGCCCACCAATCGGTTGGCAGAGCGACTTCGGTGTCGATAGTCAGTTGTGGTTCGTCGGTCAACTGCGTAGCGAAGGGGCGAAAACCCTTCAAACCTACATCAACGGGTGATGCTGCGTCGCCAATCACACGCAGTCCAATTTCGCCTATTTGAAAATCGTATTGTTTTCTCATTGTGTTCATATCTCAATTATTCGGTCGCAATATTCGAGCGAGGTCGAGCGGTGTGCGATAACGACAATGGTCAGTGCGCTCTGCTCGCGCGAGAGTTGCTCGATAGCGAGGTTGATCTCCTGCTCGGTACGATCGTCGAGCGACGAGGTTGCCTCATCGAAGAAGAGCACATCAGCCTGCTTGTAGAGTGCACGAGCGATACCGATTCGCTGACGCTGACCGCCCGACAGACGGCTGCCACACTCACCAATCGGGGTGTCGGTTCCCTTTGGCAATTGCCCTACAAACTCCTCCAAACGTGCTCGACGAATCACATCTGCCAATCGTTCGCGGTCGATTTTGTCGGCATCGACACCGAGCGCGATGTTGCCTGCAATGGTGCTATCTTCGATATATACGCTCTGCGACACATAGCCAATGCTTGTCTGCCAGCGACGGCTGAGTGTGCGATCGAGCTTTTGTCCGTCGATCGTAATCTCGCCATCGGTCGGCGTGAGGAAACCGAGCAGCAGGTTGAACAGCGTGGTCTTACCTGCACCCGACGCGCCTCGAATACCGATCTTCTCACCCTTGCGAATCGTAAGGTCTAAGTTGCGCAGTGTCCATTGATCTTTCTCCGCGTCATCGAAACGGAAACTCAGCCCGCGCACCTCGATTGCCGAGCGGAACTTCAAGCGTTCGATTGGGGCGTCGTTTTCGATCGAGTCAGCCTCCTGCAAGCCCTCGCGCACAACATCAATACAATAGTAGTTGTAGCGTATCTGCCACCATTGTGCCATAATTGCGCGTACGGTGGGCAAAATTCGTATTGCAGCCACTGCAAACACTCCAAAAATCAACGAGGTGTCGGGGTGCGAGGTTGCTGTTCCCAACAATATCAGTGCGACCATCGCCAGCGCGACACTCATCTCGGTGATGATCGAAGGCATTGCGCCGATTACGTCAGTGCGGGTTTTGATTCCTGCTATTGTATTGAGGCTCTGCTCGAAACGGCGTTGCATAGTCGGAAATGCGTTGTTGATCTCGATGTCGGTGTAGCCGCGGAAGGTCTCGACGACGGCTTTGGCTTGTTGGCGTCGAGCCTCGTTTTCGAGCTGTCCGTAATCGCGTAACTTGCCGCGCAACAGCACGATATAGATCCACGACAGCGGAATAAATGCCGCCACAGCCAGCAGTGCGATCAGTGCGTTGTACCACATCAATGCCGCCAATAGCATACCGAGCAACAGCACTTCGCTGATTATAGAAATTGTCGGCGAGATGACGCCCATCACCAAATTGTAGCAGATGAAATTGACGTTGCGCGACAGAATAGCGGTGTTTTGACGTTTGATGAAAGCCAAACCGCGATCGTGATAGTTGCGGAAAACCTTAACAGAGAAATACTTATACAATCGCACTACATATCGACGCTGCACGCGCTGCATCAGCAGGTTACACGCCTGCTTCAATGCGATAACCGCCACCACCGCCACGCACGTAGCCACGATAAATTGCTGATCGGTCGTGAATCCTCCCCAATCGTACAACTTGGCAAGGATCGGATTCGAGTGAATCTGTTGCGAGTTGAGTACCATCAGCAACACGGGCAACAGCACCGCCAAACCGGCAAAGTTGAGCAGAGCGCGTACCAAAGCCGATACGACGACACCGCAGGTTGCGGCTCGGAACTTATTGGGTATGATCTCGAAAAGAGCCTTCATCGTGGACAAAGTTACGAATTAATTTGCAAAAATCGCTCTCGGTGCACGTGTTTAATTATTTACCGCCACCACCTCGCCTAACGCGATATACCAGATGTAGCCCTCGACGTTCTCGTATCCCATCTGACGGAGCAGGTCGCAATAGTTCGAAATCTGGCGTGTGTACGATGTCTTTTGCTCCATACCGAACTTATAATCAACCACAACCGAGCGTCCTTCGCGGATCATCACGCGGTCGGGACGATACATCGCACCGCCGGGGACGATTATGCTGTTCTCGTTGCGAACTTCGCTCCACGAACCATCGAACCACTCGGCGATTTGAGCATTGTTCATCGCCTCGCCAATCATCTGGTGCAGTTGTTCGCACTCAGCGTCCGAGAGCATTGAGTTACGTTGCATATTGTCGATAGCGGCGTAGATCTCGTCAATCGACGTCGCCTGCTCGAAGACTTTGTGCATTGCCACACCGAAATTGCGTGGCGTCAGACGCACCTCGCCGTCCTGCTCGAAGTAACGCTGCATCGGCAAGCGCAGACGCAACTGCGACGAAGTGTCACGCGTAGGGTAGTCGTCGAGTATAATTCGCTCGGTCTGTTCTGAGTTGTTGCGATAGGTCGGTTCGGGTGCTGCAAACTCGCCAAACTCAATCAGTTGGCAGTTGTTCACTTCGCTCACGCGACCCTCAATCGGGCGGCTCGACTCCGCCTCTTTTGCGGGCAAAGTTGCGCTGTCACCGTCAATCTGTATCACTCCATTGATCAATGCTCCGACGGTTGTCGAGGCTGCCGAGGCGGGATACATTATATGCAGTTGCTCTTTGGCGCGTGTCAATGCTACGTAGAGCAGGTTGATATTGTCGATATGCGAACTGACGCGCTCACGATGGTAATCAGCCGAGAAATCCGAGTTTGCCATATCGCCCTTGTATCGCAGTGGAATACGACCTATACCCTCGAACTCCGAGTTGCTACTATCGACCCAAAGTGACGAATTGGGTTTCGGCTCCATCTTCCAACTGCAATAAGGAATTATAACCACCTTACGTTCAAGTCCTTTCGACTTGTGAATGGTCGAAATCTCGATTGCCTGCTTATTCTCTTGTGCCGAGAGTGCCGTTTTGTGCCCCTTCTCGTCCCACCAGCGCAGGAATAACGGAATGTCGGCAACGCGGTTGGTGCAGAACGCCACGATCATCTCGTGTATCGCCTGAATGTACGCCACAGCTTCGGGCTGTTCGTTCAGCGCATATCGCATAACGATCTGCTCGAATGCCTCCTCAGGCGAGGTCGAACGCATACACGTGAGGAACTCTTGCTCCTCGTCGTTCAGTTCGGCGTCGAGCGCACGATCAGAGCCACGCTCAGCCAAATATTTGTTTATGGTTAATCGACTTAGGTCATCTTTGGGGTTGATAGCCAAACGCATACAAGCGATGATGAATCCTGCAACGGGGTCGTAGCTCACCGTCAGTGCGTCCTGCGTAATCACGTCGAAACGGAATCGAGCCTCGCTACTGCCCGTATAGTCGAGCAGTCGGGTAGCGATACGTTTGCCGTCCTCCTTATTGCGCGAGAGGATCATAATGTCGCTCGGACGATAGCCTGCCGACAGAACGCGCTCGACACACTCGATGATGGGGGGCTCGGTGTTCACCTCCGAGGATTTGTCCAATCCGAAACGTGTGATTGAGATATAGCCCTCGCTTTTGCTCTCGCGCATAGGCTTTTGGCTATGACCGCGATAGGCGTCGGGAAGCAGGCGGCTGAGTTGTTCAGCCTCGGTGGTTGAGATTGCGCCTGCGTTGGCTGCCGTAGCGAGTGCCGTAGTGAGTGTATCGCTGTCGCGCTCGACGACACGACCGATAATTGCGTTGTTGAACTGCACCACAAGGGGCAGACTTCGGCGATTCTCGATCAGACTACGCTGCTCGATGTTGCTGTGTCCCAAATCCTCGGCAACGTGGCGAGATAGAATCTGCCAATCGCCACCGCGCCAACGATAGATCGACTGCTTGACGTCGCCCACGATCAATACGGGTGTGCGCTCCGATTGTGCGAGCGAATTTTGCAACAATGGCAGGAAATTGCGCCACTCTTTGTGTGACGTATCCTGAAACTCGTCGATCATAAAGTGCTCGTAACGATTGCCCACCTTCTCGTAGATAAACGGGGCGTCGTTCGATTCGATAAACTCCGAGAGAATGTTTTTGGTCTGCGAGAGTAGAATCATTCCCTCCTCCTCGCAACTCGATGTTACTTTCGCATAGAGGTCGGTCAGCAGGGCATAGCTGCGATATGTTTCGCGGAAGAGTCGGGTGGCGTTGTAGCGACGTGCGTTCTTGTCGTAGATCGCACAAAGTTCAGCTAATAGAGGTTGTAATTCGGGTATCAAATCCTCAATGTCGCTGCGGCGAGGGGCGGTTTTGGTTGCCCAAACGCTCGCGTCCACAGCAGCTGTGCGTGCAGCCGTTGATGGCTCTGTGAATCCCGTAGCGGCTACATTGAAATAGTTTGCAAATGAGCGACTTCCGCCCTTGAAATCCGACGCAATCAATCCGCGTGATGCCATCAACTCCTGCGCACGTCGAGCTGTTGCGATCATCTGCTGCTCGATGGCGTGGTTGCGTGCCGTAGCTTTTTGCATTTGCGCCTCCAATGCCTTTTTGGTCACGGCTGCGTTAAGCCCTAAGTCTGCCTCGCCAAACAGTTCTGCGCCTAAGCGACTAATGCTCTCGCGCACGTCCCATTTAGCATTTTCGTCGATACGCTCACGTGCAAAACCGATCAACCAACGTCTTAGCTCCTCGTCGGACGAAATACTCTCAATCAACTGATCGACACTGCGATCGAGCACCGTGTCGGTTTCGATCTCGATATTATAATTGAGGTCGAGATTCAACTCCTTCAAGAATGCACGAATGATTCGCTGGAAGAATTTGTCGATAGTCAGCACCGTAAAGCGGCTGTAATCGTGTAGGATCAACGACCGCGCCTCGGCAGCTCGATCACGTATGTCGCGTGCGTCGAATTGCGGGAAATCGCGCAACAGATCGTTCAAATATGGGGTATGCTCGCCACAAGCCAAAGCGTTGATTTCGCCTAAGATACGCGACTTCATCTCTTCGGTTGCTTTATTTGTGAAGGTTACGGCAAGGATATGGCGATAGAACCACGGGCGTTCGATCACGTCCGACACATATTTATATGCCAGCTGATAGGTTTTGCCTGCGCCTGCGCTTGCTGTTAATATTCGAGCTTGTCCCATTTGTCGTGAAAATTTGATCGAAGATAACAATTTTCTTTCGGTTGTAACGCATTTTCGCAAAAAAGTTTGTAACTTGCCTATGTTTTTGATACAAATTTGTAGGACTATGAAAAAGATTATGCTTTTTGTTGCTGCGCTGATGATGGCGTATGGCGTTAATGCTCAGAATGATGTGCGTCGTGAGTGGCTTGGTACGTTCTCGACTATTTCGCTCGGTGGCGATATGAAGGTGACACTTGTGCCGATTGAGGAGGGTGGTCAGCCGATGTTGATTGTCAAGGCTGAGGATCGCGAATTGAGCAAATTGAAATATACGATCAATAATAAGGGCGAACTATCGGTGCGCGAATCGACTAATCGCAAGCGCACGACTCGCACCGAGATCGAGATACATTTCGCAGCAGTTGATGCCATCGAGGTAGTTGGTAGCGATGTCGAGGTCAAGGGGCTGATCGAGGCTCCGATATTCGATGTTAGAGTGTTGAATGGCGGTTTTTTCAAGGCAGAAATTGATACTCAGGATTTGCTGATTAAAGCTACGGGTCAATCGACGGTTGATATTGATGGTCGTGCGCGCTATCTGATAGCCGATGTTACGGTGGCAAAGATTGACCTGCGCGAGTTGGAAACAATGTCGGCAGAGGTGCAGGCTACGCAACGTGGTGAGGTGTCGGTATTCTGCACCGAGCGTTTGGCAGCAACAGCCAATTTGGGTGGTGCGGTGTTCTATCGTGGCAATCCCTCGATTCTGCGTGCCAACTCGAAGCTGCTTGGTAGCTCGATCAATAGTATCGAATAATCTATTTCGATAGTGTCAATGGCTGAACAACAGATGGTTACTTTTGTCGAGGAGGTCGCCGAAGATCTCTACTCGCGCTATGGAAGTGATGTGTCACGACTGAGGATTCTTTTCCCCAGTCGTCGTGCTCAGCTGTTCTTTACCGACGCGCTCAGCCGATTGACCGACACACCTATGTGGCAACCTCAGTTCGAGTCGATCGACCGACTGATGACCACTATTTCGGGGATCGAACACGGCGAGCGTGTACGACTGATCACCGAACTATATAATGTCTACCGCGAATTTCACTCTGACGAGAAATTCGACAAATTCTATTTCTGGGGCGAGATGTTGCTCAACGATTTCGACGCGATCGACAAATATATGATCGACGCCGATGTGCTGTTTGCCAACATTTCGGATTTGAAACAGATCGAATCGGACCTGAGCTATATCACCGACCGTCAGTGGGAGGTCATCACGCGCTTTTGGAGTGTGATGAATGACGATAAGGACCCCTCGCTGCACAAACAGCGTTTCTTGAAGGTGTGGCAGACGTTATGTCCTGTCTATCATCGTTTTCGTGAGCGTCTGCGCGAGTTGGGAATAGGCTATGGCGGTATGATCCAGCGCGAGGCTGTGGCGCGTATCGAGGCTGCGGACTTCGAGTTGGAGGACGGTGCGGCGAACTATGTTGTGGCGGGTTTCAATGCGCTCACCAAGTGCGAGAAACGTCTGTTCGACTATTTAGCGGTCAATCGCACGACCGATTTCTATTGGGATTACGATCGCTACTATCTCGATGAGAGTCAGGAGGCGGGTCTGTTCCTGCGTGAGAATCTGGTACGCTACCCGCAGAGTGTGACCTTCTCGTCTCAAATTGATAATCTTGCCGCACGCAATAAGCAACTCACTTCGGTGGCAACTGCCTCGAACGTGCTGCAATGTAAATATGTCAATCGTCTGTTGCGCCAGATGATGGATGAGGGCGTGCCGATGGATAAGCGCACTGCGATTGTGCTTACAGACGAGAATCTGCTGCAACCGTTGCTCTACTCAATGCCTGAGGGTGTGGAGTTGAATGTGACGATGGGTTTCCCGTTGCGTCAGACGGTCGCTTATTCGCTCGTTGAGCGACTCGTCGAGTTGCAGAATCGCCGTCGTGATAATAGCACGAATGTGTGGTTCTATCATAGCGATGTGTTGGGGCTGCTGTCGCACCCATATCTGAGTAATGTGTTGGGTGAGACGGCTGCGATGTTGTCGCGCGAAATTATTGATAATCAACGTGTCTATGTGCCGCACGAGGAGTTGGAACGAACTGATTTGCTTGCGCGACTTTTTAGCCCCGTAGTCGAGTGGCAGCAGATGTCGGACTATCTGTTGGAGATGATAGCCGAGGCGTCGCGTTCGGCAACGATGACCGATGATGCACTACGCCGCGAGGCTCAATACCTGTCGGTGGTCGCTGAAAACATAATGCAACTGCGCAATTCGCTCGATCAGTGTGCTGTGGAGATTACGCTGCCAATCTATACTTCGTTGTTGCGCCGCCATTTGCAGACGGTACGTATTCCGTTCGAGGGCGAGCCTCTGCACGGCGTGCAGATTATGGGTATTCTCGAAACACGTAACCTCGATTTTGATAATGTGATAATCCTCTCGATGAACGACGATAACTTCCCTGGTAATCGAACCTCGGCATCGTCGTTTATCCCGTATGGCTTGCGTGCAGCCTACGGACTGCCCACGCCCGAGCACCACGAAGGTGTCTATGCCTACTATTTCTATCGACTGATTCAACGCGCGCGTAATATATATATGGTATATTGTTCGCAGAGCGACGAGAAGAGTAGTGGCGAGGCGAGCCGCTATATTCGCCAACTCGACTACGAATCGGGAATGAAGATTCGTAAGGTCGATTTCGGTGTTGATATCAACCTTGGCACGACCTCATCGTTCTCGATAGCTAAGCAGGGCGATGTGCGCGAGAAACTCGAACGTTACTTGACCGATCCAAATGCGTCGCTGTCACCGACGGCTCTCTATCGCTATATAGCTTGTCCAATGCGATTCTATTTCGCGTCGGTGGCTCGAATCCGCAGCGAGGAGGAGATTGCCGAAGAGATTGACGCTCCGATGTTCGGTACAATTCTGCACGAGGCAATGCGTGCGCTCTATAAACCTCTGAAAACTGCTGCGTCGACCGCTAAGGCGATTGAAGCAATTACCGACGAGCAGATCTCGGAGGCGGTCGATCGAGCGATTAACGAGAACTATCTGCACCGCGAACGTGCCTCAGCCGAGGATTATGGCGGTAATATTCTGCTTGTGCGCGATATTATTTGTCGCTATATCCGCGCAGGAATTTTGACTTACGACGCTGCGCACGCCAATTTCCGTGTCGAGAGCACCGAGCACGAGGTTGCCACACCGTTCCGTTTCGATGTGGGCGAACGTTCGTTGCAGGTTGTGTTTAAGGGTACGGCAGACCGTATCGACGTGATGGATTCGGGTATGGTGCGCGTGGTCGATTACAAGACGGGATCGCCGCACCTCGAATTTGATGGCATCGAGAGTCTGTTCCGAGGTCAGAGTAAGCAACGCCAATCGAATACTATCCAGACACTGCTCTATTCGATGATGATCTCACATAGCGAACATCGTGCGGTTGTGCCTGCGCTCTATTATGTGCGCGATTTGGGTCGTGAGGACTATTCGCCGCAGCTTGTCGAAGTTGTGAGCGATGGTCGCAATAAGTCGCGCCGCGTGGTTGAGAGTTATGCTGCCTACGCCGAAGAGTTCGAACGTCATCTGGCTGAAACGCTTGGCGAGATATTCGATTTCGACCGCCCATTCACACAATGCGAGGATCTCGATACGTGTACCTATTGCGACTACGCTGATATCTGCCGTCGATAAGCTCAATCGCAACCATCAAATGAAAAACCCGCTCTTCGCAATGAAGAGCGGGTTTTTGCTAAGTTGTATAACTTATTGGTACTAAGCACCGAAGTTATCGTAGAGAATATTCTCCTTAGGAACACCGAGGCTATCGAGCATCTTCTCTACCGATGCAACCATCATCGGGGGACCGCACATCAGATAGATACAGCTTTCGGGCTCCTCGTGGTTCTTCAAGTAGTTCTCGAACAGCACGTTGTGAACGAAACCTGCGGTGTACTTCTCACCTACTGCATCAGCTTCGGGATCGGGACGGTCCAAAGCCAAGTTGAACTTGAAGTTGGGGAAATCCTTCTCGATACCACGGAAGTCCTCCATATAGGGAGCCTCCTTCAATGCACGAGCACCATACCAGAACGATACGGGACGCTTGGTCTTCTCGGTCTTGAACAAGTGCATAATGTGGCTACGCATAGGAGCCATACCAGCACCACCACCGATAAAGATCAACTCCTGAGTATCGGGCAGGTTGTCGGGCAGGAAGAACTCGCCATAAGGACCCGAGATGGTTACCTTATCGCCAGCCTTGCGCGAGAATACATACGACGAGCAGATACCCGGATTAACCTTCATAAAGCCGCCATTAACGCGATCGAAGGGAGGTGTTGCGATACGAATGTTCAACATAATGATGTTACCCTCAGCAGGGTGGTTAGCCATCGAGTATGCGCGGAAGGTCGGTTCGGGGTTCTTGGTTACCAGATCCCACATATTGAACTTATCCCAGTCGCCACGGAACTGCTCGTCGATCACCATATCCGAGAACTTAATCTCGTCATACTTCGGAATGTCGATCTGAATGTAACCACCGCTGCGGAACTTCAAGTTCTCGCCCTCAGGCAGCTTCACTACGAACTCCTTGATGAAGGTCGAGATGTTGCGGTTCGAAACAACCTCGCACTCCCACTTCTTCACGCCGAGTACCGATTCGGGCACCTTGATTTTCAGATCGTTCTTCACCTTCACCTGGCAGCCCAGACGCCAGTGGTCTTTCTGCATCTTGCGGGTAATGAAGCCGGTCTCGGTAGGCAGAATGTCGCCGCCACCCTCGATAACCTGACACTTACACATACCGCACGAACCACCACCACCGCAAGCCGACGGCAGGAAGATGTTGTTGTTGGCGAGCGTTGCCAGCAGGGTCGAGCCACTTGCAGTGGTCAGCACCTTCTCGCCATCGTTGATATCAATCGTAACATCGCCTGACGATGTCAATTTTGCCTTGGCTACGAGCAGCAAAGCTACGAGCAGCAGCGTTACTACCAGAAAGGCAACGATTGCAACTATAATTGTTGTAGTCATCTTGTTACTTCTCTCTTTAATAGGTTAGAACTGAATACCCGAGAATATCATAAATGCGATACCCATCAGACCGGTAATGATGAATGCGATACCGGGACCTTTCAGTGCCTTGGGTATGTTCGAGTAGGTGGTCTTCTCGCGGATAGCAGCCATCATAACGATTGCCAACCACCAACCAAGACCCGAACCCAAACCGTAAACGATCGACTGCCAGCACGAGGTGATCTCGGCAGCAGCAACCTTCTGCTGCATAAACAGCGAACCACCCATAATTGCGCAGTTCACAGCGATCAGCGGCAGGAAGATACCCAACTGATTGTAGAGCGTGGGTGAGAACTTCTCGACAACCATCTCAACCAGCTGCACGAACGATGCGATCACAGCGATGAAGATAATGAACGACAAGAAGCTCAGATCGACACCCTCAACCAGCGCGTCAGCTTTCAGTACGTACTCATTCAAGAGGTAGTTCAGGGGCACGGTCATTACCATCACGAAGGTAACAGCAGCACCCAGACCGAGTGCAGTCTTAACGCTCTTCGAAACGGCGATGTACGAACACATACCGAAGAAGAATGCGAAGACCATATTGTCGATAAAGATCGACTTAATGAAAATATTCAATGATTCCATAATCTACCTCCTCTTATTTTTCCTGTAAGTCCTTATTGTAAGAGCGGTGAGCCCAGATGATACAACCCACCAGGATCAGAGCCATAGGCGGGAAGAGCATCAGACCGTTGTTGGCATAGAAACCACCATTTGCAACATACCAGCTATCGGGAATAATCTGATAACCGAAGATCGAACCCGAACCGAACAGTTCGCGGAAGAATGCAACAGTTACCAAGATCACACCATAACCCAGACCGTTGCCGATACCATCGAGGAACGAAGCCCAAGGCTTGTTACCCAATGCGAAGGCCTCGACACGACCCATAATGATACAGTTGGTGATAATCAAACCTACGTAAACCGACAGCTGCTTCGACACGTCGTAAACAAATGCCTTCAATACCTGGTCCACCAAGATTACCAATGCAGCGATTACAACCAGCTGCACGATGATACGGATACGCGAGGGAATACCCTTACGCAGCAGCGACATAACAAGATTCGAGAATGCCGTAACGACCATTACCGACAGCGACATAACCAACGCGGGTTTGACCTGTACGGTTACAGCCAGAGCCGAGCAGATACCCAGAATCTGAACAATGACCGGGTTGTTAGCCGAGAACGGACCGGTCAGATACTTCATATTTTTAGCCGAAAACAGAGGCTCTTTTTCAGTGTTACTCATTCTCTTCTACATTTTGAACGTTAGACTCCTCAGTTTCCTCAACCTCAGCTACAACCTCCTCAGCAGCTGCTGCGCCCTTCTTTGCGCCCAGCAGGGGGAGATAGTTTTCGAGGCTGTTCTTCAACATTGCGCTTACGCCGTCCGAGGTCTTGGTACCACCCGAGATAGCATCTACCTCGTGAGTGTTACCCTCCGATGCGCCGCCCTTCTTCAAGGTTACCGATACGAACTCGTCGCCCTCGAAGATCTGCTTGCCCTTGTACATCGCCTGATGTGCGGGAGTTGCGATCTCAGCACCCAGACCGGGGGTCTCGCCCGAGTGGTCGAGTACGATACCTGCAACGGTGTTCATATCGCTTTCGAGCGCGATGTAGCCCCAGATGGGACCCCACAGACCGGTACCGGTGATAGGCAATACCACGCGACCGTCCTTAGCCTCGAATACGGGATACTGACCCTGCTCGAACGAGCCTTTCAGATCCTGCAACATAACGAATACGTCGCCTTCGATCTTCTCGCCCTCAGCGTTCACTGCGTATGCGTCGATAAATTCATCGTAGTTCTGGTCAGCTGCACCCAACGAAGCGAGGATCGCCGACTTCTTCTCGTTGAGAATGTTTGCGTCCTGACGATCTTTGAGCGACAATGCAGCTACGGCGAGAAGAACTGCTACTACTACAACCATTACGGTCGAGTAGATAATAATATATACGTTACTTTCCTTATTCATAGCCACACATTATTTAGCCGATTTAACACGATTCTTTCTGCGAGCGATGTTGCGCTCAACCACGAAGTAATCCACCAGCGGAGCCAATGCGTTCATAAACAGAATCGAAAGCATCATACCCTCGGGATATGCGGGGTTGATCACGCGGATCATCACTGCCAGCGCACCAGTCATAAAGCCTACGATATACTTACCTGCATTGGTCTGAGCCGAGGTAACGGGGTCGGTAGCCATAAATACAGCACCGAAAGCGAAACCACCAACCAGCAGGTGAGTGTAAGCGGGAACCTCCATATATGCGTTAGCTCCGATAGCGTTGAAGAGCAGACCCATAGCCAGACCACCAACGAATACCGATACCATCGTGCGCCACGAAGCAACACCCGATACGAGCAGAATCAGCGCACCCAATGCGATAGCGATAACCGAAGTCTCACCAACGCAACCCGGCATCAAACCGATCAGAGCGTCGCAGATCGAGTAGTCCATTGCGCCCGTAGTGCTGAGCTGCTCCAAAGCGGTAGCACCACTGAAACCATCAGCGATTGTGCCAGCCTCAGCCTTGCCCAAACCTGCTACCCATACGGTCTCACCCGACATAAACGGAGTGTAGGCGAAGAATACGAATGCACGAGCCAACAATGCAGGGTTGAATACGTTCATACCCGTACCACCGAATACCTCCTTGCCGATTACAACGGCGAAAGCGGTACCCAAAGCCAGCATCCACAGGGGTACATCAACGGGCATAATCATCGGAATCAACAGACCCGATACGAGGAAACCCTCGTTGATCTCGTGACCGCGCTTCTGAGCGAATGCGAACTCGATCGACAAACCAACCAAGTACGACACAACGATCATAGGCAGCACCTTCAAGAAACCGAACCAGAAGCACTCCCACAAACCTGCCTCTTGACCGAGCGAGAGGAAATGCTGGTAGCCGGTGTTGTACATACCGAACAGCAGTGCAGGAACCAAAGCCAGCACTACCATAATCATAGTACGCTTCATATCGTTGCAGTCGCGGATATGAGCACCCTTCTGAGTCGTGGTGTTAGGCACGAATAAGAAGGTCTCGAAACCCTCGAAGGTCGAGTGAAGCGCGCTGAGCTTACCTCCCTCTGAGAAGGTAGGCTTCAACTTATCTACAAAATTTCTCAATGCCTTCATCTTAGTTCATCTCTTTAATCATCTGATTAATACCCTGACGGACGATCTCCTGCATCTCGATCTTCGAGGGATCAACGAACTCACACAGAGCCAAGTCCTCTTCAACGATCTCATAGATACCCAGATTTTCCATCTTATCGATGTCACCTGCCAGAATAGCTTTGAGCAGATAGACGGGATAGATGTCCATAGGCAGATACTTGTCGTACAGACCCGAAACTACGAACGGACGCTCGCCACCATTGAGGTTGGTATCCAAATCGTACTGCTTCTTGGGGCAGAGCCACGAGAAGTAAGCCTTCGACACCGAGAACTTGTTGAAACGAGGCATTGCCCAACCCAACAGTTCGTACTTGTCGCCTTCGGGGATCAGAGTCACCTGATTCGAGTAGAAGGTCAGATAGCCGTCAACTGCCACCTTAGTACCGGTCAGAACGTTACCGCTGATTACGCGAACGCTGTCGCCCTCCTTCTGAGCCTTCACGCGACCTGCGAGGATCGAATCCATAGCAGCGCCTGCGATGAGGGTGAAGTACTGAGGAGCCTCAGCCTGCGAACCGCACAAAACAACGGTCTTGGTCATATCGACCTTACCCGTAGCAAACAGACGACCGATCATAGCTACACCCTCGGCGCTAACGGTCCAAACTACTTCGCCCTTGTTGATGGGGTCGATGTGGTGGATCTGAACGCCGACATTACCTGCGGGGTGGGGACCAGCGAACTCGTGAATCTCGACGCCCTTCAAGCCTTCGAACACTTTGTTCTCAGCCTTGGCGTTGAGCGAGAGGTGAACCTTACCCGAGGTCAAACGTGAGAGCACGTCGAAACCCTTTTGGAGGTTTGCCTTGTCGTTAGCCAATACCACGTCGTAGTCGGCAGCCAGAGGAGCCGAATCGAAACCCGATACGAAGATCGCCTTAGGCTGATCGTCGGGGTTGGCGATAATGCCGTAAGGACGCTGAATGATCAGCGGCCACAAACCTGCTTCGAGCAGCAGTTTGGTCACATCGTCCTTCGAGGCCTTCTCGATTGCGGGGACGTCAAATTCCTTGTAGCTTTGGGTTGCGTCGGGCTGTACGGTTACATTGAGAACCTTACGTTTCTCACCGCGGTTAACGGCTGTAACGGTACCGCTGACGGGCGAAGTGAACAGAACGCGGCTATCGTTCTTCGAGAAGAAGAGCGCGTCACCTGCCTTAACCTGCTCGCCTGCCTTAACCAAAAGCTTGGGAACAACTCCCTCGAAATCCAGAGGAGAAACTGCGTACGAAGCCGCCATCGGAAGAGCGGTTACCTTCGCCTCAGCCTTGCCTTGGAGATTGATGTCGAGACCCTTTTTAATTTTGATGATTTTCGACATTTTGGTTAAATGTTAATTAATGTGAAAAGTTATTGTTTAGTTGAATTTTTTCGTTTGAGTGATCGGTTTGGGATCGCTATATAATTCGCGCGCAAAAATAAGAAATTTTCCTTAATTGTGAAAATTCTAACAGCACCTTTTTATGGTTTTTGCGGAAAATTTGTAAATTTGTCGTGAAAAACTGTGAAAATGCCCCTCAAAACCACTTCATACGTCGATTTTCATACTCACCAGCGTGCCGATGGTGGGGTTGAGGTGCTCAATGTTGACGCACTCGACGAGGCGGCTGTCGCGCGTGCTTGCGAGGTGGGTTTGCCCTTCTCTGTGGGTGTTCACCCGTGGCGTGCGAATGTGCCCGCAGAGCAGTTACAAGAGGCATATTTGCGTATTGAAAGGTGTGTGAGTGCGGCTGGTTTTGTGGCGATAGGCGAGTGTGGGTTGGATTGGGTGTCAGCAGTTCCTCGCGCGACTCAATTAGTGGTGTTCGAGCAGCAATTGGAGATTGCTCGCAAGCTCTCGGCTCCCATAGTGTTGCACTGCGTTCGCGCATTCGAAGAGGTGGCGCAGATGTTACGCAAGAGGGGTATCGAGCAAGCGGTATTTCATAGTTTTATTGGCTCAGCTCAGCAGGCAGAGCGAGCGGTACGCGAAGGCTATCTCTGTTCGTTTTCGCCGCGGAGCTTGGCGTCGGCGCGTACGTGTGAGGCTATTCGTGGCATCGCGCCGTCGGCAATTCTTATCGAGAGCGACGAAAGTGCCGAGCCGATCGCGTCGGTTTATGAGCGCATTGCCGAATTGAGAGGTTGCTCAGTTGAGGAGCTGCAACAAATTGTGTATGATAACTATAAACGATTGATCGATAGATGACTAACGATAGTTGGAGAGAGCGCACAAAACTGCTCTTAGGTGACGAGAAAGCCGACCGTTTGGCTCAGGCGCACGTGCTTGTGGTTGGATTGGGTGGTGTCGGAGCATACGCTGCCGAGATGGTGTGCCGTGCGGGAGTGGGCGAGATGACCATTGCCGATTCAGACGATGTATCTGAGAGCAATATCAATCGCCAGCTCGTGGCTCTACATTCGACCGTAGGACGCGCCAAGAGTGATGTGCTGGCAGAGCGATTGATGGATATTAATCCCAATCTGCAACTGCACGTGGTTCAGCGATATATCCGCGACGAGGAGACTGATCGCATTCTCGACGCTGCCCGCTACGACTATATTGTCGATGCGATCGACACTCTGTCGCCCAAAGCGGCATTGATCAAGGGTGCGCTCGATCGCGGTATTCCGATTGTGAGTGCGATGGGTGCGGGTGCAAAGACCGATCCCACGCGGGTTGAGGTGGCTGATATTGGCAGTACGCACCATTGTCCGCTGGCTCATATGTTGCGCAAACGCCTGCATAAAATGGGTATCCGAACAGGTTTTTATGCCGTTTTTTCGGCTGAACCTATCCGCGAGGGTGCGATGATTTTGAGTGAGGAGCGCAATAAGAAATCGAATACGGGAACGATCTCCTATATGCCTGCCGTCTTTGGTTGTGTGTGCGCGTCGGTGGTGGTGCGCGATCTGCTTGGTGAAATGAAATAACGACCTGAAATATGAAACGAAAACTACTGACAATCCTAATGTTGCTGACGTTAACTAACGTAGTGGCTCAGCAGCGTGATAACTATCGTGTGGCATTTGATCCTGCGACTGTTCGTAACGAAGAGGTGACTGCGGGCGAGGTGCTGAAACGCTCGTTCAACTCTTCGAAAATCTACCCGATGACCACGCGCGATTATTGGATCTACGTGCCTGCGGCGTATGATGCGTCGAAACCCGCGTGTCTGTTTGTCTGCTTGGACGGCGTGACATATAATGCGCCGACGGTGTTCGATAATCTGATTGCTACGGGACAGATGCCCGTGACGATCGGTGTATTTGTTAGCCCAGGTGTGGTGCGCGACGCTGAGGGCGGAGTGATTCGCTACAATCGCAGTAATGAATTTGATCGTACAGACGGAACGTTTGCGCGATTCTTGATCGAGGAGTTACTGCCTGAGGTTGAGCGACAAACAGCCTCGGACGGTCGTCCGATTCGTCTTTCGACCGACCCGAACGATTGCGCTATTGCAGGTTCGAGTAGTGGCGGTATTTGCGCGTTCTCAGCAGCGTGGGCTCGCCCCGATCGTTTTGGTCGAGTGTTCAGTGCAGTAGGCACTTATGTGTCGATGCGTGGCGGAAATGAGTATCAGGCGGTGATTCGCAAAACCGAGCCAAAACGCTTGCGAATCTTCTTGCAGGACGGATTGTATGATGTCTGGAATGGTATTTTCGGCGATTGGTACGAGGCGAATATTCTGGTCGAGTCAGCACTCAATTTCAGTGGTTATGAGGTGGCTCACGCGTGGGGTCGCGGCGGTCATAGCAATGCGCACGCCGATCGGATTTTTCCCGACGTAATGCGCTGGTTGTGGAAGGGTTGGCCAAGATCAATTCAAGTTGGAAAGTCGCAAAACGATATGTTGGCTGCAATTCTGCCTGATGAGGGCAGTTGGACGCGCGTCGAGGGTGCGAATGTTGCCGATAAGTTGTTCGTGTGTGGCGACAAAATCGTGTTCGCTGATGGCGATAAAGTGTGCGATGTGGAGGGTAATACATTGTTGCGTTTGAAGGCAAACGAACGCCTGATTGGTGTCGACGCCGAAGCTCTCTATTTGTCAAATGTAAAGAACGAAATTATTTGCGTCATTAATGGTCGACGTACGAAAATTGCTGCTACTCAAAATGAAATAGGACAATTGGTTGCAACAGATAATCTAAATCGTTACTTCACGTGTGACAATTCACTTGTGAAGGTCGATTCTAAGGGTGCAGTGACGGTTGTAAACGACGGCTTGCAGTGTGGTGCGAGCCTTGCAATTTACCCCAATCATCGACTGTTGATTTGCAACGAACCGAACACGCGCTGGTTGTTGAGTTATGTACTCGATGAGCAGGGAGAGCCGATGGCGGGTCAGCGTTTCTATTGGTTGCACAATACGACGGGCGACGATTCGCAGCAGGTGGGGCAGATGACCTTCGACGAGAGGGGGAATCTCTATGTTGCGACGACGATGGGCGTTCAGATTTGCGATCAGAATGGTCGTGTGCGAGCAATCCTGCCACTGCCCGATAGCGCGCCGATTCGTTCGTTGGCATTTGTCGGAACGAAGCTCTTTGTTGTGAACGAACGAGGTGAGATCTATGTGCGCGAATTGAAGGTTTCGGGTGTTCAGCCGTGGCATACAGCCTTCTCACCTAAAAGTCAAGGTCAGGGTTGATAAATGATTAAAACGAAGATAGATATGAAACCAAAAATTGTTTTCTTAGACGAGTATTCACTGAGTAATGCCGACCTGTCGCGAGTGCGTGCGATGGGCGAGTACAGCTCCTATTATAATACGTTGCCTGCGGAGGTCATTGAGCGTGTAGGTGACGCTGAAATTGTGATTACGAACAAGGTGCCCTTTTCGCGCGAAACGATGAAGGCACTGCCCAATCTGCGACTGATCTGTGTGGCGGCTACGGGTGTCAATATCATCGACCTCGAAGCGGCGGCTGAGTTGGGTATTGAGGTGCGCAATGCGGCAGGTTACTCGACCGAATCGGTGACCGAAACTACGATTGGTGCAGCGTTGGCTTTGTGCAGAAATATAGGATATTACGACAATTATATCAAGTCGGGTCGATACTCGGCAGATGGGTTGATGTTCAATTTCGATCGTCCGACGCGCCGCCTTTGTGGTAAGCGTTGGGGTGTGATCGGTTTGGGCGCGATTGGTCGCAATGTGGCACGTGTGGCTGAGGCACTTGGCTGCAAGGTGGTCTATGCGTCGACTTCGGGAGTTAAGCGCGAAGAGGCGTGGGAATGTGTGTCGCTCGAAGAGCTTTTGTCGACCTCTGACGTGGTTTCGATACATTGCCCGCTCAATGCCGCAACGCGCAATTTGATAGATGCTGCAAAACTTGATATAATGAAGCACGACGCTCTGTTAATCAACGTTGCACGTGGCGGAATTGTCGATGAGAAAGCATTGGCTGATGCGATTGATTCGGGTAAGATTGGAGGTGCGGCACTTGATGTATTTGTTCACGAACCAATCGAAGCGAATTCACCGTTGTTGAAGGTCGAAAAGAGCGATTGTTTGTTGCTTTCGCCCCATAATGCGTGGTCGGCAGCTGAGTCGATTACGACGTTGGTTGGTTGTATCGAACGCAATATCGAGGACTATCTCGCTCGTCGATAGATTTGCATTTACAAAAGATTTCGTATATTTGTCGAAGAAATAAGGGCTATATTTTAGCCATTATACAATAACATATAACTCAATCGCTGTCGAATCACCACCTCGTAAGCAGACGAGTTAGAACAATTCTTGTTGGGAGTATTGTGCCCGATTGGCGCAGATTTCCCATAAAGAATTGTGGCTTGTGGTGAGCCCGACAGCGTATGGCGAATATCTGCGCTTTTTTTTATTTGCGCAGGTCGCCTATGACGATATGTGAATGATTTACGAACATACGGGTTTTTGCCGAAAATCACCCTGTCGGTTTAACTTCTTGTAGCTTCGTGCGTCATATAGTCAAAGGTACTTAAAATTATAAATGTTATGAAGAAAAATTTTGCGAATCTGAAAAAGATTGTTCTGCTCACACTCGCTATGACAGCGATCACCACGTGGGCGCAGACACCTGCTTGGCAACAACAACTCGATCGCCTTGACAAGGAGGCTGATCAACTCTACGAAAAACAGGATTGGAAACGACTTGTTGCCAATCAGGAGCAATACCGCAAAATTATTATGGCGCAACCCGACTCGGTGCGCCAAGAGTATTTGTGGGATACTGATCTGTCGGGTAATTTCTACTATAACTTGGCTTGTTGGCGTGCTCTTGCGGGCGACAGAAGAGGAGCATTAAGCACTTTTGAATATTATACCGACCGCGTGATCAACCGCGAAGAGATACGCTTGTCTAACATCAACGCCGACAGCGATCTAAATTCACTGCGCAAAGAGCCGCGTTTCGTGAAATGTATTGAGCGTTTGCAGAAGTGGGGCGATTACAAACAAATTCTGAAAGACGCCAAGCCTTACTATTCTGGTCTGCACCCCGAGGGTATAAAGTTCCGCTATATGGCACCCAATAACCCCGATTTAGTTCAGCTGCGCGAGCAATTCAAGTTGGATAGCGTGGCTGGGTCGGGCGACGAAATTTCAAAGATTAAAAACCTTCTGCATTGGGTTCACGAGGTTGTGCCACACGATGGCAACTCGGATAATCCTAAGATTAAGAATACAGCCGCTATGATCGAACTTTGCCAGAAGGGGAATCGAGGCGTAAATTGTCGTATGATGGCTCAGATGCTCACCGAGGTATATCTTGCAATGGGTTTCAAGGCGCGATTCGTAACCTGTATGCCAATGAATTATGTGAGCGACTGCCACGTTATAACCGTAGTGTATAGCAATACACTCAATAAATGGGTGTGGGTCGATCCGACATTTGATCTATTTGTGATGGACGAGAATGGAACAATGCTCTCTATCGCTGAGGTGCGCGAACGCATACGTGGTGATAAACCTTTGCAGATCAACGACTATGCAAATTGGAATCACCGATCACCGCAAACCAAAGAGTATTACATCGACCACTATATGGCAAAGAATCTCTACTACTTAGTGTGTATGGAGCACTCTCGATTCAATGCCGAGACCGCCATCGAGGGTCAGACGTATCGCTACATTGCGCTTATGCCTTACGATAAGATTAACTCCGAATCGAGTGCGATCAAGTGGAACTATACCCGTATATGTGACGAGAAGTTATTCTGGCAATCGCCTTATGAAGAGTAAAACTATAAAGCCTACCAGCAATTGAGTTGGTAGGCTTTGTTTTAGTCGAATGACTGCATACCCGATTGGGCAATCTGCATAATGCGATAATATTGGTCGGGCGTCAGCTCCATAAAGAAGTAGTGGATCGGATCGACACGCATACCGTTGTAACGCACCTCATAATGGAGGTGTGGTGCGAGCGAAAGACCCGTATTGCCACTCAATGCTATGATGTCGCCGCGACGAACCGTAGCACCGCGCTTGACGTAGACTTTGCTCAGGTGGCTGTATGATGTGGTGTAGCCATTGCCGTGATCAATCACGACGGTCTGTCCCGATGTCGAATTACGCAGTGCCACTTCGCTGACTCGTCCGTCGGCAGTGGCGAAAATGCGCGTGCCCTCCGGAACGGTGTAATCGACGCCTTGATGCGACGCCAGCGTCTTAAAAAATGGGTGGATTCGCATACCGTACGAGGCGGTCAAAAGTGTCAATTCGTCATTGATAACAGGCTGAATCGCAGGGATATAGTCGCGTTTGTTGCCGTGATTGTAAATCTTGTAAAGAACGTTGCGATAGGAGTTGGTCAGCGCGTCAATATTTTTCTCCATCGACGCTACACGCTGGTTGAACGTGCGCGAGAGTACTTCGGTGGGTTGATCAATCAGATTCTCATAACGAGCCCAACTGCTGACGTTGCCGTCGCTCATAGTGTAGGGATCAGCCTCGAACATAATGTTGAATACGTTTTTGTCGCGCTGAGCCACATTCTCGATTACCTTCGAAATCGAGTCGTAGCGAGCACTCAGTACCTCATACTCCTCGCGTAGACGGTCGGTTGAGTGTCGGGCGGCATACTCGGTCGGAGTGTCGAAGAAGAGCGAAAAACCGAGATAGTAGCAGACGGCAAGACCGATCCAAACAAATGCGTGGATCACACCGCGTGATATCTTCTGTCGCAGTTGGCGACGGCGACGCATCTTTGCAATGCGCTCTTCGCGAGATATGTTATTAGTCTGCTTCATAGGTAGTTTCGCGTGCCGAGCTGATAATGTTCTCGAACTCTTCGGCACTCATATTCTTGTTAATGTAATTGATGGGATTCACGTGGTGACCCATATACATCACCTCGTAATGGAGGTGCGGACCAGTCGAAATACCCGTATTTCCGAGGTCGGCAATGCGCTGACCTCGCATAATTTTGTCACCCTCTTTGACCCAAACTTTGTCCAAATGGGCGTAGCGGGTTTGGTAACCGAACTCGTGGTCGATTACAATCTGAGTTCCGTAACCGCGGCGCGAGCGAGTGAGCTCAACCTCCTTAACAGTACCGTTGCCCGTAGCATAAACCGGATCGCCGATGTGCCCTCCGAGATCGATGCCTTTGTGAGGTCGCCATATATGCAGTTTGGGGTGGAAACGCATACCATACGCGCCGATGTGACCACGCAGTAACTTCTTGTCAATGGGCATAATAGCAGGTACGGCAAGTGACATATTCTCTTTGTTCTTCGCCAAAATCTGCAACTCGTCGAGCGAGCGTGATTCGAGATAAGTCTTGCGGGTCAGTTCGTCGAGTTTGATCCACGTCGAGGTCATTAGCGACGAGTAGTCGTCGCCACGCAACGAGGCATATTTCGAATCGGGGTAGGGTGAATAGATTCCGTCAATCGAGAGTGTGTCGGCGGCAAACAGCGTTCGATAGACGCGGTTGTCGCGGTGTTTGATCTCGTTGAGTTGATTCATCGAGGCGTCGATCTTACTTTGCAGGATTCGATACTTGATGACCAATTCGTTATTCTCGCGGTGGATACGATAGAGTTTGGGCGAGTAGAAAAAGTAGGAGAATATCGCATTGAAGATCGAGGCGAGGATAAACGCAACCAGAATTTTGCGCAACAGACGGTAGTACCGCAACTTGAAAGGTGCGGTCACGACCTCGTAAGTGAGGGTCTTCGGGTTGAATTTATACTCTTTTTTCTCCATTAAGCGAAAAAACGCTCTACATTTTGGGCAAAATTACGGCAAAATGTGTAACTTTGCAAGTTCTCGCGTGTAATAACGAACGCGCGCGACAAATTATTACGTAATTTGATAATAAATAAACACTAAAAATAGACAATGGAAAGCAACAAAATTAGAGAGGCCTTTCTCAAATTTTTCGAGAGCAAAGGTCACGTGGTAGTGCCCTCGGCACCGATGGTTGTAAAGAATGATCCGACGCTGATGTTTACCAATGCAGGTATGAACCAGTTTAAGGATATGTTTTTGGGTAATGCCCCGATCAAGGCACCCCGCGTTTGCGACTCGCAGAAGTGTCTGCGCGTGTCGGGTAAGCATAACGACTTGGAGGAGGTAGGTCACGATACCTATCACCACACGATGTTCGAAATGCTCGGCAACTGGTCGTTTGGCGACTATTTCAAGAAGGAGGCTATCGAGTGGGCGTGGGAGCTGCTGACCGAGGTGTATAAACTTCCGAAGGAGCGTATGTATGCAACCGTATTCGAGGGCTCGGAGGAGGACGGCGTGCCGTTCGATCAGGAGGCTTACGATTTTTGGTTACGTTTCCTGCCTGCCGACCATATCATTCGCGGTAACAAGAAGGATAACTTCTGGGAGATGGGCGATACCGGTCCGTGCGGTCCGTGTAGCGAGATCCATTTCGACCTGCGTGATGAGGCAGAGATCGCGTTGATCCCCGGTCGTGAGATGGTCAATAAGGATCACCCGCAGGTTATCGAGATCTGGAACAACGTATTTATGCAGTTCAACCGCAAGGCTAATGGCTCGTTGGAGCCGCTGCCGAAGAATCACGTTGATACGGGTATGGGTTTCGAGCGTCTGTGTATGATTTTGCAGGGCAAGAAGTCGAACTATGATACCGATGTATTCCAGCCGACGATTAAGCGTTTGGCTGATATGTGCGGCAAGCAGTATGGTGTAGACGAGAAGTGCGACGTTGCAATGCGCGTTATCGCTGACCACTTGCGTGCTATCGCATTCTCGATTGCCGATGGTCAGCTGCCTTCGAATGTTAAGGCGGGTTATGTGATTCGTCGAATCCTGCGCCGTGCAGTGCGTTATGGTTATACCTATCTCGGTTTCAATGAGCCGTTTATCTGCTGGTTGGTGGCAGGTTTGGTTGAGCAGATGGGTGGTCAGTTCCCCGAATTGCGTGCTCAGCAGACGCTGATCGAGAAGGTGATCTCGGAGGAGGAGAGCTCGTTCCTGCGTACGCTGGCTACGGGTATCAACCTGCTCGATGATGTGATTCGTCGCGCTAAGGCGGAGGGTAAGAGCCAGATCAGTGGTCGTGATGCCTTCTTGCTCTATGATACCTATGGTTTCCCGATCGACTTGACTGAATTGATTGCTCGCGAGCAAGGTGTTGAGGTTGATCTGCCCGCATTCGAGAAGGAGTTGCAGGCTCAGAAGGAGCGTTCGCGTAACGCTGCGGCTGTGGCTACGGACGATTGGGTTGAGATGATGGCAATCGACGAGAGTAAGTTTACGGGCTATGATACGTTGGTTGACGAGGTACACATTGCTCGCTATCGTCGCGTGACGACAAAGGGTAAGAGCTACTATCAGATCGTATTCGATCACACTCCGTTCTATGGCAATTCAGGTGGTCAGGTTGGCGATGTCGGTTTCATTGAGGCTGACGGCGAGCGTGTGGCTGTAACCGATACTCAGAAAGAGAATGGTCTGACGATCCATATCACCGATACGCTGCCTTCGAACGTTGAGGCTACGTTCCGCGCTGAGGTTAATGCCGAGAAGCGTCAGGCATCGGCTAACAACCACACCGCAACTCACCTGCTGCACGCTGCATTGCGCAAGGTGTTGGGTACACACGTTGAGCAGAAGGGTTCGATGGTGTCGCCGATGGGCTTGCGTTTCGACTTCTCGCACTTCCAGAAGGTAACCAACGAGCAGTTGCGCGAGGTCGAACAGTTGGTAAATGCAGCAATCCGTGCCAATAGCCCTCTCGATGAGCGTCGTGAGTGCCCGATTGATGAGGCACGTGAGGCGGGTGCAATGATGTTGTTCGGCGAGAAGTATGGCGACAAGGTGCGTATGGTACGTTTCGGTGAGTCGGTTGAGCTGTGTGGTGGTACTCACACTTCGGCTACGGGTAATATCGGAATGTTCAAGATTATGAGCGAGAGTGCAATTTCGGCAGGTGTTCGTCGTATCGAGGCTGTTACGGGCGTAGGTGCTGAGAAGGTGCTCTATGCTGCTGAGGATACGATTCGTCAGATTGAGGAGTTCTTCCACAATGCGAAGATTGTTCCTGCAATCAAGCGTCTGATTGAGAGCAACGATGCTTTGAGTCAGGAGGTTGAGCAGATGCGTCGTGAGCAGATTGCAGCTATGGCAGATAAGCTGTCGAAGGCGTGCCCTGAGGTTGATGGTATGCAGTTGATTGCGCGTACATTCGAGCGTCCGACTGAGTTTGTGAAGGATTTGGCGTATAACTTGCGTACGACAATGCCTCGTTTGGTACTTGTTGCTGGCTCGGTAGCTGGCGGCAAGGCTACGCTGACCATTATGCTTGGTGACGAGATCGTTGCAGCGGGTGTCAATGCTTCGCAGGTTGTTCGCACGGCGGCTAAGGAGATTAATGGTGGCGGTGGAGGTCAGCCCTTCTTCGCTACGGCAGGTGGTAAGAACCCCGAGGGTATGCAGAAGGCTATCGACGTTGCTGTTGAGTTGATCAAAAATGAGTTGAATAAATAATAAAGATACAAAACACGTATGGAAAAGAAAAAGGTTTTGCTGATGATCCTCGATGGTTGGGGCATTGGCAACAAGACTAAGGGCGATGTGATCTATACGGTCAATCCTCCCTATATTACGGCTATGACCGCGAAGTATCCTCACGCTGAGTTGCGTACCGATGGCGAGAATGTTGGTCTGCCCAACGGTCAGATGGGTAACTCGGAGGTGGGTCACCTCAATATTGGTGCAGGTCGTATCGTTTATCAGGATCTGGTAAAGATCAACCGCGCAGCAGCTGATGGCTCGATTATGCAGAACAAGGAGATCGTTGCTGCGTTCGAGTATGCAAAGCAGAATGGCGTGAATGTTCACTTTATGGGTCTGGTTTCGGACGGTGGCGTTCACTCGTCGCTCGACCACCTCTTTACGCTCTGCAATATCTCGAAGGAGTATGGTATCGAGAATACCTTTGTGCACTGCTTTATGGACGGTCGTGATACCGATCCTCGCAGTGGTAAGGGCTTTATCGAGCAGTTGCAGAACCATTTGGCTAAGACGACCGGTCGCATTGCGTCGATCATCGGTCGCTACTATGCTATGGACCGCGATAAGCGTTGGGAGCGCGTGAAGGTTGCTTACGATCAGTTGGTTAATGGCGTAGGTGAGCCTTCGAGCGATATGGTTGAGGCGATGCAGAAGTCGTACGATGAGGGTGTAACCGATGAGTTCGTTAAGCCCATCGTTGCGATCGACGCCGAGGGTCAGGTTATAGGTACGATTAAGCCTAATGACGTAGTGATCTTCTTCAACTATCGTAACGACCGCGCCAAGGAGCTGACTATCGTGCTGACTCAGCAGGATATGCCCGAGGAGGGTATGAAGACGATGCCGCTGTACTACTGCTGTATGACTCCCTACGATGCTAAGTTCGAGGGTCTGCATATTCTGTTCGATAAGGAGAACGTGCAGAATACCATTGGTGAGTATGTTTCGAAGCAGGGCTTGAAGCAGCTGCGTATTGCCGAGACCGAGAAGTATGCTCACGTAACCTTCTTCTTGAACGGTGGCCGCGAGGAGTTGTTCGAGAATGAGGAGCGTATTCTGGTTGCGTCGCCGAAGGTTGCGACCTACGATTTGCAGCCCGAGATGAGTGCTTACGAGGTTAAGGATAAGCTGGTCGAGGCTTTGGGCGAGCAGAAGTATGACTTTATATGCTTGAATTTTGCTAATGGCGATATGGTTGGTCATACGGGTATCTATGACGCAATCGTTAAGGCGGTTAAGGCGGTCGATGAGTGCGTTGCTGAGGTGGTTGAGGCTGCTATTGCCAATGGTTATGAGGTTGTTCAGATTGCCGACCACGGTAATGCCGACAATGCAATCAACGAGGACGGCTCGGCAAATACGGCTCACTCGTTGAATCCCGTACCTATTGTAGTCGTTTCGGATCGCGTAGCTAAGGTCGAGAATGGTGTTTTGGCTGATGTGGCTCCGACGGTATTGATGTTGATGGGCTTGGAGCAGCCTGCCGAGATGACCGGTAAGCCGCTGGTTGAGTTCAAGTAGTTAGAGATATATCTCACAATGAGAAAGCGCAACGGTCAGTTCCGTTGCGCTTTTCTTTTTGCTGATTATTTATTCCATCTGCGATGGTCGATCGGATCAATCATACGTCTGCGACGGCGGCGTTTCAGCGCGTGAGCAATCATCGCGATGACGAATGCTGCTGCCCCCAAAACCAAAAGCATAATAGCAAAATCAATGATAGTTTGATCAATCATAATTCTATTTCCCTAATAACCCAAGCGCAAATATAGAGAAAATTTTGGCTCAAAGTATCCCCCACATATAAAAATGACAAAAAATTTCATTTTTTACACTTAAATGCGTTAAAAGTGGCTTGTAAAGCCATTATAATAAGATATTGGCGGTGGTGGGTGTTGCAAAATTTGAAAATTATTGGTATCTTTGAAAAAACTAATTTCGAATCGTTATGCGCCAATACAAACAATACTCTATGGCTATCATTGCTCCCGTGGTTTTCGGGTTCTATATCTTTGGATTTAGCGATACGGTAGGTTTTGCAACCAGCTATGTACAAGCCGAATATGCATTGAGTGATACGATGGCGGGTCTGTTGCCGTCGATGACCTTTGTTTGGTTTCTGTTTTTGGCGTTGCCGACGGCGCGAGTGATGAATCGAATCGGTCGTAAAGCAACGGCGACGATCGGTTATCTGATCTCGATTATCGGTTTAATGTTGCCCATTGTGCCGATTGATCGCTTTGAGGTCTATTTCGTGTCGTTTGCGCTGATCGGTATCGGAAATACGGTGTTGCAAGTGGCAGTCAATCCTCTGCTGGCAACCCTCGCACCACCGCACCGAATGACGGGCTACTTGACAATGGGGCAGGTGATGCGCAATTTGTCGTTGATGATGGCGTCACCTATTGCGTCCTATCTGTCGCTGACGTTTGGCGATTGGCGCACGATGTTCCCGATCTTTGCGGCTGTTACGCTCGTGGCGATGGTGTGGTTGTTGTTTACGCCCCTGCCGACAGAGCCTCGTGTTGAGCACACAACAACGACGGGAGATATACTCGAACTGTTACACAATAAGACGGTGCTTACGGCGTTTATAGGTATAAGCCTCTTTATCGCGTGCGATGTGGGGGCTGGTGTGCTGACTCCGCAGCTGATAATCGAACGAGCGCAGTTGCCTCCCGAGAGCGCGACACTATCGTCGTCGATCTACTACGCTTGTCGAATCGTGGGTACGTTAGTCGGTCTGTGGGCATTTGCTCGATTGGGCGATGTGCGTTGGTTGCGTATCAATATGCTGATATTGTCGGCAACGGCTGTGGCGATGTTTTTGGCACACGAGGCGTGGGCGATTTTTGCGCTGAGTGGTGTTTGGGGTTTTGCTGTGTCGTGCGTCTTTGCGACCTTCTACGCTTCGGCAACCAATAGCTGTCCCGATAAGGCGAATGAGATAGCGGGATTGATGATTATGGCTATTGCGAGTGGTGCCCTGATTGGTCCGTTGATGAGTTTGGGTACGAAATTGTGTGGCGGAGATCATAGTGGAGCGATGATCGTGCTCGGAGTTTGTGTGATAATGCTCACTGTGGCGGCTTTTTTGCTGAAAAATGTGGTGCCGACCAGTGTCGAGCAGAAATAATTTAGTATATTTGCATTTAGTTTAACGGTTAAAATTTGCAGTGCTATGAAAAAGTTAATTTTAATCATTGCGGCTCTTGCGATTAGTGTAGGAGCGCAGGCTGGCAATTCGCTCAAATGGGGCGTGAAGGCTGGTATGAATTACCATACTACGGGTGAGGTTACCAATCTGGGAAAAGATATTGTCAATGCTAAAAATCGAGTGGGCTGGCACGCAGGTTTGCAGGCGTCGTGGCAAGTTACGGGTCGGTTGTCGATTGATCCCGAATTGATCTTTTCGCGCAACTCGTACAAGCTGGAACCGAGCGTCGGTACGGGCGGCGTGGCATATCTCAATACGATTGATGTTCCCCTGATGCTGGGTGTGAAGATTATCGGTCCGTTGAAGGTTCAGGGTGGTATCAATATCAATGTGATGACCGATAGCGGTGCGAAGGGCGAGGAGCCGAAGTTCCGTTTCAATGCGTCGCCACAGACGATGGGCTATCTGCTGGGTCTTGGTGTCGATTTGGGACATATTAATATCACGGCTCGTTACAACGGATTCTTCCGTAAGAACGAGAGTAGTGTGGCGTTCAATCAGGTGCAGCAGACCGATGATGTGATGAAGATGCAGGTTGGTACGTGGCAGTTGGGCGTAGGATTCTATTTCTAAACAACGATTGATGACAGAAAAGACGATACATATCGACGGGGTAGACCCCCGAGAACTATTTGGTGCGCAGGATACCTATCTCGAATTGATTCGAGAGCAGTATCCTGCACTCCGTATTGTAGCGCGAGGTTCGAAAATCAAGGTGATGGGCGAGGAGCGATTGATCGAACAATTCGTTAAGCGATTCGATCAATTCGAGGCCTATTACGACAAATATGGTCACGTGTCGAAGGAGGTTATTCGCCAATGTTTCGGTACGGCAGGTATGGCGGCTGATGAACGCCCTGTGGCTGATGGCGACGTGATTGTCTATGGCAATAACGGAAATATCATTCGCGCACGAACAGCCAATCAGCGTCGTTTGGTCGAATTGTTCGAGAAGAATGATCTGCTGTTTGCCGTAGGACCTGCGGGCTCGGGTAAAACCTATACGGCGATTGCTTTGGCGGTGCGTGCATTGAAGGAGAAGCAGGTGCGACGTGTGATTTTGACACGTCCGGCGGTCGAGGCGGGTGAGAAACTCGGTTTCCTGCCGGGTGATATGAAGGATAAACTCGATCCCTATCTGCAACCTCTCTATGACGCGCTGAACGATATGATCCCCGCAGCAAAGCTCTCGAAATATATGGAGGAGGGTACGGTTCAGATCGCTCCGTTGGCATATATGCGTGGTCGTACGTTGGACAACGCATTTGTGATTTTGGACGAAGCGCAGAACACAACGCTCTCGCAGATCAAGATGTTCTTGACCCGTATGGGGCGCAATGCTAAGTTCATCGTTACGGGCGACGTGACACAGATTGACCTACCGAAAGCGGGCGACTCGGGTCTGATGCGTGCAATGAAGATGCTCGGCTCGATTCAGGGCATTGCGTCGGTCGAGTTCGACAAGGGCGACATTGTTCGCCACCCACTTGTCAAGCACATTGTAGAGGCATTCGAAAAGCGTGCCACAATGGAAGATGCGTTGAAAAATCGTGAAACAAAATAACTAAATAAACGAATTAAGACAATGAGTGCAATTGTAAAAACCGATTTTAAGTTTGAGGGTCAGAAAAACCTCTACGTTGGTAAAGTGCGCGATGTGTATAACATCGACGACAAGTATTTGGTAATGGTCGTTACGGACCGTATCTCGGCATTCGATGTTGTGCTGCCCGAGGGTATTCCCTACAAGGGTCAGGTGTTGAACCAAATTGCGGCTAAGTTCCTCGACGCAACGTCGGACATCTGCCCCAACTGGAAAATTGCGTCACCCGATCCGATGGTTACCATTGGTCATAAGTGCGAGACCTTCCCTGTGGAGATGATCGTACGTGCATATCTGACCGGTAGCTCGTGGCGCGATTATAAGGCAGGTGCTCGCGAAATTTGCGGTGTTAAACTGCCCGACGGTATGCGCGAGCACGAGCGTTTCCCGCAGCCTATTATCACTCCGACGACTAAGGCTGAGATCGGTGCTCACGACCAGAATATCTCGAAAGAGGAGATCATCGCTAAGGGTTTGGTTTCGAAGGAGGATTACGAAACATTGGAGCGTTACGCATTGGCACTGTTTGAGCGCGGCTCGCAGATGGCAGCTGAGCGCGGTCTGATTTTGGTCGATACCAAGTATGAATTTGGTAAGCGCGATGGCGAAATTACGCTGATTGATGAGATTCACACTCCCGACTCGTCGCGCTATTTCTATGCGGCAGGCTATGAGGAGCGTTTTGCACGTGGTGAGCAGCAGCGTCAGTTGTCGAAGGAGTTCGTTCGCGAGTGGCTGATGGCTAACGGTTTCCAGGGTCAGGAGGGTGCTGAGGTTCCTGAAATGACTCCCGAAATCGTAGGTAGCATTTCGGATCGTTACATCGAGCTGTATGAGAACATTACGGGCGAGAAGTTCAATAAGGACGAAGGTGATGGCGACCGTATGGAGCGTATGCAGGCTAATATTGCAAATATGATCGCACGTTTGCGCTAAAACATTGAATTTACTAACTTAAAAACTGATAAACACAATGAACAAGAATTTGGCGGCACTTGCGCCGCAGTTGGTTTGGAAACATTTCCAGGATCTGTGTCAGATACCTCACCCCTCGTTCCACGAGGAGGCTATCCGTGCTCACATCATCGCTTTTGCTAAGGAGCAGGGCTTGGAAGTAATGGAGGACGAGGCTCATAACGTATTGGTTCGCAAACCCGCAACCGAGGGTATGGAGGATCGCAAGGGTATCGTTTTGCAGGCTCACGTCGATATGGTTCCGCAGAAGAATGGCGATAAGGTTTTCGATTTCGAGAAGGACGCTATCGAGGCTTATATCGACGGCGATTGGGTAACTGCTAATGGTACTACGCTGGGCTCGGATAACGGTATCGGTGTTGCGTCGATTATGGCTGTTTTAGAGTCGAAGGATATCAAACACGGTGCTATCGAGGCGCTGTTCACCGCAACCGAGGAGTCGGGTATGCACGGTGCATTCGGCTTGAAGGGTGGTCTGTTGAAGGGCGACATTCTGCTGAATTTGGACTCGGAGACCGAGGGCGAGTTGTATGTTGGTTGCGCTGGTGGTTTGGACGCAAGCACAACATTCGAATATAAGGCTGAGGCAACTCCCGCTGAGGGTTATCGTGCAGCTGAGATTACGATCAAGGGCTTGAAGGGTGGTCACTCGGGTATCGAGATCATCTTGCAGCGTGCGAATGCTAACAAGTTGATGTTCCGTCTGATCAATGCCGTTAAGAAACAGCAGGAATTGTTGCTCTGCTCGGTTGATGGTGGTGGTCTGCGCAATGCTATTCCGCGCGAGGCTAAGGCTACGGTTATGGTCGAGGCTGCAAAGTGGGACGAGTTCCAGAAGGTGGTTGCTGACTTCGTAGAGATGGTAGTTGCTGAGTTCTCGGGTATTGAGGATTCGATTCAGATCAAGGCTGAGGAGGTCGCTGCTCCCGCTGAGATGATCGAGAAGGCTGTTGCTGAGAAATTGGTGAAGGCAGTTGTTGCTTGTCCTGACGGTATGCAGTCGATGAGCCAGTCGATGAAGGGTCTGGTGCAGACCTCGACCAACTTGGCACGTATCGTATCGGACGGCTCGACCGTTAAGCTGCACTGCTTGTTGCGTAGCTCGGTTAATAGCGAGAAGGCTGACTTGGGTGACGCCATCAGCTCGGTATTCGAGTTGGCAGGTGCTCAGGTTCAGTTGAGTGGTGGCTACGACGGTTGGAAACCCAATATGGCGTCGCCCATCTTGAAAGCAATGACCGAGAGCTATGAGGCTCTGTATGGTGTGACTCCTCGCGTTGTGGGTATCCACGCTGGTTTGGAGTGCGGTATCATCGGTGGTCCCTATCCTAACTTGGATATGATCTCGTTCGGTCCGACCATTTGCTATCCTCACTCACCCGACGAGAAGGTGGAGATTGCGTCGGTTGCTAAGTTCTGGGATTTCCTCTGCCACACGCTGGGTAACGCTCCCCGCAAGTAACGAGAGATTGTAAGCGAAGACTATGGCAGTCGAAGGCAAGTGGTTCACGATAGTTAATCCGGTGGCGGGTCAGGGGCGTGCGCTTGATGATCTGCCGACCATATCGCGACTGCTACGTGAGTATAAGATTGATTGCGAGATGGTGTTTACCGAGCGTAAACACCACGCTACGCAACTCACGGTCGAGGCGGTACGCGCGGGCTATCGACGAATGATCGTAGTCGGAGGTGATGGCACGTTGCACGATGTGATAAACGGTATCTTTATCCAAAAGGAGGTGCCGACAACTGAGGTGCAGGTGGCGGTGATTGCTGTTGGTACGGGCAACGATTGGATCCGTATGTTCGGTATTCCGCGCAAATACTCCGAGGCGATTCGCGCGATTGCCGAGAATCACACATTCCTGCAAGATGTGGGTGTGGTGAGCTACGAGGAGTCGAGCTACCGCCAATCGCGCTATATGCCCAATGTGGGTGGTGCGGGATTGGACGCTGCGGTGATTCTAGGTTTCGATTCGCTGAAAGCACGCGGTCATCGCGGTCGCATACTTTACGTGCTGAGTTTGGTAGCTACGTTCTTTGGTTATCGCTCGACGGGTATGCGAATATGGGTCAATGGTGAGCAGGTTGTCAACGATTTGGTACTGAGTACTTCGGTCGGTATCGGCAAGTATAGCGGTGGAGGTATGATGCAAACACCTGAGGCTGTGGCTGATGATGGCTTGTTCGATTTGACGGTGATATCGAAAATACGATGGTGGCAGGTGCCGAAGGCACTGAAATGCCTGTTTAATGGAGGTATCTACTCGTTGCCGCAGGTCCATTTATATCGAGGAGCGAAGATCCGTATCGAGTCGTCGCCCGAAGTGCCTATCGAGATTGATGGAGAGCAATTGGGTACAACGCCCGTCGAATACACCATTCTACATCGTGCGGTGCAGGTTGTGGTGTCGGAGCGATTCCTGCAAGGTGATTTGCAACGTCGTCCGCGACCGCGACCCCGATATGGCGTGTTGTCGTAATAGTCGTTCGCTACGCAATAATTTGAAATAGGTGTGTCCCTTGCGCGGGGCACACCTATTTTCGTCGGATCGCGATCCTAAGAAGATGTTATTGAAGTTTGTCAGTCTGTTTCGACGATGTCAATCTCGGTGACTACCACGCCCTCGAAGTCGGCAGCGCACTGACGCTGAAATGTGCCGAGTTGTGTCGAGTCGATGTTACCCGCGAGGAGAGTGCCGAAGAATTGCTCAACCGAGTTGTAGTAATTGTCGACCTTCTTAGCCAAGCAGGTGTAGTATGATTTGATCTGTTGATGGGTCATTCCGTCGGGTAGAATACCCTCGGCAACGAGCTGTCGATAGGGGAACAAGTGACGCATATTGTGAGCGTCGGCTTCGAGCTGTGTTACGACGGTTTCGACCACGACCATCGTTACGGTGTCGTCCACTGACGGCATTTCGATAAAGGTGGCATAGACCGGATAGTCGTTTTCGAGGGCTACCGCTACATCGTCAGCAAAGAGTTCCCATTCGACATCGTTCAGATCGGTCAGATAGACCATATCACGATATGTTCGCAGATCTTGGCGCATTTGGTGGCGCTGTTCGCGGTTCCATTCTCGCTGTTTCGAGCACGAGCAGAAGATCGCAGCGAGCGAGATGATGAGAAGTAATTTTTTGATCATAAGCAAAAAGTTTTTTTGACTGAATTGCCCTTAGCGGGTGCAAACTGCGTGCCAATGGTGTGTTTTCGAACTTTTGGTGCTGTAATTGAGTCTAATCGAGTGATGCAAAAAGTTACCGCCCGACGGAGAGCGTCGAGCGGTCGTTGTTTCATATTTGTATGAATAAAGTATCCTACTACTGCACAAACTTAACGGGAATCGTGTATGACACTCGAACCTTCTCGCCTTTCTGCTCGCCCGAACTCCATCTGCCCGAGCTGAGGCGGATCACGCGTTCAACTTCGGCACACGACTTCGCGTCGCCTTGCAGAGCGTGGATCTCCTTGATACTGCCGTCGGTTTCGACTACAAACTGCATTACAACACGCATACCTGCCGTGCCATTGTTGTAGTTGAGTTGTGTGCTGCACCAATTAATAAAATCATTGATGTTGCCGCGTCCATCGAATGTCGGCATCTTGTCGGCTTTGACAAATGCGATATCTTTATATTTTAGTTGTTTCTTCTTCTCGTCATCGACTAAAAGGAATGGAACGGACTCATTGTCTTTCTTCTCTTTGTCATCAACTAAGAGGAATGGAATAGCCTCCTTTTCTTTTGTGTTTTTGTCCTCGACCAGCATAAAGGGGACAGCCGGCTCAGCTCTATACTCCCGTAATTTGGTAGAATCAGCTGCCGAGAGAACCGGCTCAGCACTATACGTCCGTACTTCGGTAAAATCAGTTGCCGATTCGGGAGATTGCTTTTCGACTGGTAGATAGACAGTTGCTTGTGCGCGAACGCTGAACAACATTGCCAATGTGGCAACTACGGGCAGAGCTGCTGCCAAGCGTAGTAATGAGCGGGTGCTCGGTCTTTGTTTGGTCATCATTTTGAATCGTTTTTTGGTTAATGAACTTTGCAGACCGTTGGCAATGTCCGGACTAAAACCAAATGCCTGCGTGAATATTGAAGTTGCGTAAAGCCTATTGTCAAAACCCGAATCGATGACCTCGCGGTCAGCCTCAAATTCGTGAACCTCAGTAAGTAAGCGCGAGAATAACCAAACGAATGGATTGAACCACAGCACTGCCTTCATCAGCTCCATTGCGATTCGTTCGAGCGAGTGATGGTGGCGAATGTGGGCACACTCGTGCTGTATGACCACCTCACAATGCTCGGGTGCGAGCGATGTGGGCAGATAGATCGTGCGCAGGAACGAAAATGGGGTGTCGATCTTTGCGGAGCGAACGATGCGCTGACCATTTTCGACGGTTGCGGTCCCAAGACGTGCAAGTTTTACAGCCTGACTAATTACACTTGTTATAACAACCAGCACACCAATCGCGTACGCACAAATAATAATGGTTACCCATAAATCAAAGGTGCTTTGTGCGACCGTGTCGGCTGTGGTTGAAGAATTGAGCGCAGTAGCCTCGATATAAACTATCCGATCACGCCATAGGCGAATGTCGAGTGCGGGGATAATGGCAGAGAGCGCAGCCACAACTATCAGATATATGCGACAGCCGACGAAGCGGACACGCCCCTCGAATGCTGTGCGATATAACAGATGAAATACCGCGCCGCAAACCAACATTTCAAGACATAGAATCAAGATAGTTTTCATTGTAGTGTAAGTTGTTATTTCTTAATTCGTTGCATCGTTTCGATAATTTCGTCCATTTCGCTGGTCGAGATATCCTCTTTGCGCGAAAAGAACGAAACCATTTGCGCGAGTGAGCCTCCAAAATATTCACCCAACATCGAGTCCATCAATGCGTGAGCGTGATCGTCGCGTGTCAGGAGTGGGGTGTAGATGTAAATTTTACCCGTTTTGATGCGGCTAACTGCACCTTTAAGTTCCAAAATTTTAAGGAACGTTGCTATGGTGGTGTACTTTGGTTTTGGGTCGGGCATACGGCTGATGATGTCGGCGATGTAGCCCTCGCCCAGCTCCCATAGAGCTTGCATAACCTCCTCTTCGCCTCGTGTAAGGGAGATCTTTTTGTTGTTTTCAGACATAGTGAATTATTGTTTTAACCGGTTAAATCAAACTTTGATAACACAAATGTATTACTAAAAAATTAGAAAACCAAATAATTTTCTAAAAAATTAGAAAGTGGACGTATAATTTGCTCGAAATTGCTGCAAAATGTGGAAAAAAGGCTATCTTTGCAGTGATGAAAACCTTTAAAAATATTGTATTCGATTTGGGCGGGGTGGTGGTTGCCCGCGATCGTCATAAGGTGAGCCGCGAGTTTGCCGACTTTTTTGCATTTGTTTGTGTCACGCCTATGCCAGAGTTCTGGGTTGAGTATGATCGTGGAACGAAAACCCGCGCCGAGGTGGAGCAGATAATGGCTGGTATAAAAGGCTGTTCTGTCGAGCGTTGCCACGAAGCTATGGCAACGGCGATTGATATTCAGGCTCCGATTCCCTGCACCGAAAAGTTGATCCACGAACTCAAAGCACGTGGCTATCGTCTGCTCGTGTTGAGCAATATGTCATCGGATTTCATCGAACATATTCGCCGTTTTGATATCTATCGCCAATTCGAGGGCGACATTGTTTCGTGCGAGGAGCAGACCGTCAAGCCCGAGGCTGAGATCTATCGCCGCTTGCTTGATCGTTACGCGATTGATCCTGCCGAAACTCTCTTTATCGACGACCGCGAGGCAAATCTGCGTGCGGCGGAGCAGTTTGGCATTTCGACTTTCCACTTTACAGAACCGCGCGAGGAGTCGTGTGAGCGTCTGCGCGAGTTGCTATTGAAGTAGGGGACTACATCAGCACCATACCTGCACGTGCACATTCGGCACGCATCTGCTCGTCCCATATCGAACTTTGTATCTCGCCAATGTGAGCCTTGCGCAGCAGGTACATACACAGACGCGACTGACCGATACCACCACCAACCGTCAGCGGTAACTCGCCCGCGAGCAACATACGGTGGAACATCATCTGCGCTTTGTGCTCCTCGCTGCGCGTTTTCAGTTGGCGCATAAGTGCCTCGGCATCAACGCGAATACCCATACTCGACACCTCGAAAGCCGACTCCAAGACGGGATTCCATAGCAAAATATCGCCATTCAATCCGAAATACCCCTCCTCGTTCGGCGTGCTCCAATCGTCGTAGTCGGCGGCGCGTCCATCGTGCGGCTCGCCATTCGACAAGCGTCCGCCGATACCTATAATAAATACGGCTCCATATTGGCGTGCAACCTCGTTCTCGCGCTCTTTGGGCGAGAGAGTTGGGTACATCTGCAACAACTCCTCGGAGTGAATGAAGTGGATCTGTTCGGGTAGTTGCGGACGAATCTGCGGGAACTCGACATAGAGTTTGTTTTCGGTCACCTTGATTGATTCGTAGATTCGGCGCACGGTCTGTTTCAGAAAGGCAACGGTGCGCTGCTCAGGAGTGATGACCTGCTCCCAATCCCACTGATCGACATATATCGAGTGAATGTTGTCGATCTCCTCCTCGGGGCGCAGGGCGTTCATATCGGTATAGATACCGCGACCTGCGGGCGTGCGCATCTGTGCGAGTTTCAGACGTTTCCATTTTGCCAACGAGTGTACGACCTCGGCTGTGGCGTTGCCTAAACTTTTGATCGGGAAGGTTACGGCACGCTCCACTCCGTTCAGGTCATCGTTCAAGCCCGTGTCCTTCATTACGGCAATTGGCGCAGTAACACGCAATAGAGCAAGCTGAGCCGAAAGATTGTTTTGGAACATATCTTTGACCTGCTTGATTGCCTTTTCGGTGCTCTCCAAATCGGGAAGCGGATTGTCGTAATGAGTGGGTATATAGAGTGACATCTGTTTCTTCGCTTAATGTTAGTGTGGGGCAAATGTAGTCAATAGATTGTGAAAATGTGCACAAAACGAAACAAAAATTGCCACCGCGAGCGATTTTGAAAAATTTTTATAAAAAAATAGCTCAAAAATTTGCAGCGAAAGAAATTTGTCGTATCTTTGCACCGCTTTTAAGGCAGATGGCGAGATAGCTCAGCTGGTTAGAGCGCATGATTCATAATCATGAGGTCCCCAGTTCAATCCTGGGTCTCGCTACATAGTTAGGAGTAAGTTATTAACTTACTCCTAATTTTTGTTTTGGGTGATAAGGTTCGTAACATAGATTGTGAAGATCGGGAACATCATCATACCCAGCGAAGGGAGCATAACTGCCAAAATCTTGCCGATCACCGTTACGGGAAAGATCGCCGCCCCGACCGTTGTTACCCCCATCCAAGCCCACCAAAGTGCATTGCCGAAGTTGTCAACTTTGGGATTGACGCCATATTCATAGCAATAGAATAGCAGTGCTGCCAAGTAGGTAAACGCCACAACTGTAAAGATATAGCCTGCGAAGAGCATTTTGATTCGACCGTTCACCAACCACGCCACAACTATTATTACTGCCGCGAAAGCTCGAATCAGCGGTGCCATCTTCAACACGAAATACCATTCGCGCGACAGCTCTACGCCACTCCACAAAACGATATTCAGTAGCGGAATTGATACCAGCAGGAATACCAGATTGCGCCAAAAATATCGCCTGCGATCGTATGCCGCAAACAGATGTAGCGTGAAGTCCATCAGCAGTATCAGGCAGGCAATGAATTGCACTTCGAGGTATGCGGGAGTGATCACGAATAGGTGGTTGTGTAGAATGTCGTACGAAAGCGAAACGATAATTGCCAAGCCTGCAAGCATCGAAGCAATGCTTGTTACTCGCAGAATCGGCGTGTATTGCGGTCGAAATTTGAGAGCCATAGTGTGAATATTTTGAACGAAAATAGACAAGCAATTCCTATACCACGTCGAAAGATTGTTGCAGAGTTAGGATTTTCGCGCAAAAAATCGTTACTTTGTAGTGGAGAAAATGCAAATTTAATGAGCAAAACAAAACTTGTGATATTCGACCTCGACGGTACGCTACTCGATACGATTGGCGACCTTGCGGCGTCGTGCAACCATACAATGGAACAGTGTGGTCACCCGATGCACCCGACCGACGCCTATCGAGCGTTTGTCGGTAACGGCATTGCTAAGTTGGTCGAGCGAGCGTTGCCCGCAGAGTGCCGCGCGGCGGAGTATGTCGAGCGTGTGCGCGTGGAGTTTGTTAAGTATTACAAAGCGCATATTGCAGATTTCTCGCACCCATACGATGGCGTGCCCGAATTGCTGGATCGACTCACGGAGCAGAACATAAAGTTGGCGGTGGCGTCGAATAAGTTTCACGAGGGTACGTTGTTGTTGATTGATCGTTTCTTCGGTTGCGAGCGTTTTGCGGCGGTCTATGGTCAGCGTGTAGGAGTGCCGATAAAGCCCGATCCGACGGTTGTTGAGCAGATTGTGACAGAGTGCGGTGTGGCACGTGATGAGGTGCTCTATGTGGGAGATTCGGGTGTGGATATGCGCACTGCTGCGTCTGCTGGGGTGCGTTCGGTTGGTGTTACGTGGGGCTTCCGCTCGCGTGAAGAGCTGATCGAAACGGGCGCGACGCATTTGGTCGATCGAGCTGATGAGATTTTGAAATTGTTGTAAACTATGGATAAGTGTGTATCGTTGGCATTGTCGAGTGGCGGTCCGCGCGGCTTTGCATATATCGGAGCTATCGAGGAGTTGACCTCGCGTGGCTATCGCATTGGATCGGTGGCGGGCACGTCGATCGGTTCGCTCGTTGGCGGTATCTATGCCGCGGGTAAACTCGAAGAGTTCAAGGAGTGGCTCTTTGGGCTTGACGCGTGGAAGGTATTTACGTTGATGGATCTCTCGATAGGCAAAAATCATATAGTCAAGGGTGAGCGAATCATCGAGGCAATGCGCGAGATTGTGCCCGATGTCGATATCGAGTCGTTGCCGATCCCGTTCCGCGCCGTGGCGACCGACCTCTATACGGGTGAGGAGGTGGTCTTCGATCACGGCAAGTTGTTCGAGGCGATTCGTGCGTCGATCTCGATCCCATCGCTGTTTCAGCCTGTGAAATATGGACTCACGACGTTGGTTGATGGCTGTATTGCTAATTGCCTGCCGCTGAGCAGGGTTGTCCGCTCGGAGGGGGATATTATGGTAGCGTTCGATGTGAACGATGTCGATGTGGCGGAGATCCGTTCGATCCTCACGCGCGAGAATGAGGCTTTGGTTGCTGATACCGCTTTCGAACAGAGTACACGTGCCGAAATGCGCGGGATTTTGGATAGTGTGACTAATCGTAGCGATATTAGTTTGGTTGAGCGATTGAAGTCGGCAGGTAGTCGCAGTATGTCGTTGATTAAAGATGTGATCAACTACGAGGAGGAGTATGACGAGGCGAAGGCTCTCGACTATGGCGATACCTATTACGATCTGCTCGATCGCTCGTTTAGTCTGATGAATCATCGCCAATCGGAGTTGTCGATTGCGCTCTACAAACCCGATATTGTGGTGAAAATGCCGTTCGATGCCTACGGAGAGATTGCCGACTACGCCAAAGCGCAGGAGATCTCCGAGATCGGTCGTCAGCTAATGCGCGAGGCGTTGGATAAGTATGAGAATAAGTAAAAATCAAAGGCGACCCGTAAAAAGGTCGCCTTTAATTTTCGAGCGGGTAGCGCAAAGGACTACTTCTTCTCTTTCAAGAGGTCGCGGATCTCGGTCAGCAGAACCTCCTCCTTCGACGGTTCGGGTGCGGGAGCAGGGGCAGGAGCCTCTTCCTTCTTCTTGGTCAGCGCGTTGATACCCTTAACGAGCAGGAACACGCAGAATGCCAAAATCAGGAAATCGACGCAGGTCTGAATGAATGCGCCATACTTCCACAGAACGGGCTCAACGGTTTCGCCAGCCGCAGCCGCAGCCTCGATAGCTTTTTGGTTCAATGTTACCGACAGCTCCGAGAAGTCGGTGCCGCCGATCAGCATACCGATAGGGGGCATCAAAACGTCGTTAACGACCGAAGTCACGATCTTGCCGAATGCGCCACCGATGATCACACCGACAGCCATATCCATTACATTACCTTTCAGAGCGAAGCTCTTGAACTCTTTGATGAAACTCATAATTGAAAACGGTTTATTGATTTAGTTTGGTGTCAAAAGTAGTAAAATTTCGTGAAAATGGCGCAAAATCGCGGGCTAAAACGAAAAAATGAATAAAAAATCGTTTTTTTTGATGGAAATTTTGACGAATTGCGAAAATATTGCTATATTTGTTAAATACATCAATGATCCTAAACAACTAACAATAAAACAATAAAGAGATTTTGCTATGGCAAAGAAACTTAAAATCAGAGATTTGACGCTGCGCGATGGTCAGCAGTCGGCATTCGCTACCCGCTTGAAGCAGGAGCAGGTGGATCGTGTTCTTCCTTTCTACAAAGACGCCAACTTCTATGCAATGGAGGTTTGGGGCGGTGCAGTGCCTGACTCGGTAATGCGCTATTTGGGTGAGAACCCTTGGACTCGTTTGGAGACTATCAAAGCTGCTGTTGGCGACGTTTCGAAGTTGACAGCTCTGTCGCGTGGTCGTAACCTGTTTGGTTACAGCCCCTATACCGATGAGATTATCGACGGTTTCTGCCGCAACTCGATCGAGAGCGGTTTGGGCATTATGCGTATTTTCGACGCGCTCAATGACGTGAACAACGTTAAGTCGACCATCAAATACGTGAAGCAGTATGGCGGTATCGCTGACTGCGCAGTTTGCTACACTATCGACCCGAAGTATCCCGAAATCGGTTTCTTCGCTAAGTTGATGGGTAAGAAGAATCCGAAACCCGTATTTACCGACGCTTACTTCCTCGATAAGGCTAAGCAGATGGCGGCTCTGGGTGCCGATATGATCACCATCAAGGATATGAGTGGTCTGATTCCTCCCAAGCGCGTGGCTGGTCTGATCCGTCTGTTCAAGCAGAATTTGTCGATTCCCGTTGATTTCCACACCCACTGTACTCCCGGTTACGGTCTGGCATCGGTTGTGGCAGCTATCAACGCTGGCGTAGACGTTGTTGATACCAACATCTGGAACTTCGCAGGTGGTCCCGCAGCTCCCGCATTGGAGTTGATCTACATTTTCTGTAAGAAGATGGGCGTTGAGTTGGACGTAAATATGGAGGCTGTTGCTAAGATCAACGCCGAGTTGCTCACTATCCGTAAGGAGTTGGAGGCATTCGACGCTGTTAAGCAGTTCCCCAAGCCGTTCAACCCGCTGACTGATACTCTGCCCGCAGAGATCGACGCTGAGTTCGATAAGGCTATCGCTGCTGCTAAGAAGGACGATGAGGCTGCAATGTTGGCTGCTTGTCATAAGATTGAGGCTTACTTCAACTTTCCCGCACCGAACAAACTCGTTCAGGAGGCTGAGATCCCCGGTGGTATGTACACCAATATGGTTGCTCAGTTGAAGCAGTTGAAGAGCGAGCACATTCTGCCTAAGGCAATGGAGTTGATTCCGACCGTACGTTTGGCTGCTGGTCTGCCGCCTCTGGTAACCCCGACCTCGCAGATCGTAGGTGCTCAGGCAGTTAACTGCGCTCTGGACCAGATGAACGGCAAGCCGATGTACACCACCAAGAGTAACCAGTTCGTGAATTTGGTTAAGGGTGAGTACGGTAAGACTCCCGTTGAGATTGATCCCGAGTTCCGTTTGAAGATTGCAGGCGTGCGCGAGGAGACTCCGTACGACACGAGCAAATATCAGATGCAGCCCAATCCCGTATTGGAGGATTGCGGTGGCGTTAAGTTGGCTGCTAATGAGAAGGAGGTTCTGTTGCTCGAACTCTTCCCGCTGGTTGCTAAGCCGTTCTTGACCAATCAGAAGAAGGCTGCTTTCGCGGCTCAGCAGGCTGCTGCGGCACCCGCTGCCGAGGAGAAGAAGGAGGAGGTTGCAACCGCAGCTAAGGTTCAGCCTATCACAGGTAAGGCTATCGTAGCTCCGCTGCCGGGTCGCGTAATCGAGTTGAAGGTTAAGGTTGGCGACGCTGTTAAGGCAGGTCAGGAGGTAGTAGTTCTCGAAGCGATGAAGATGGAGAACTCGGTAACCACCGACGTTGCAGGTTATGTTCGTCAGATCTTCGTGGCTGAGGGCGACAATGTTGCTTCGGACGCTGTGCTGATCGAGGTTAGCGCAGAGGCTCCCGTAGTTGCTAAGGCTGAGGCTGCCGGTCCTAAGCCCGTTGTAGGCAAGACCATCAACGCTCCGCTGCCGGGTCGCGTGATCACGATTAAGGTTAAGGCTGGTGATGACGTTGCAGTTGGTCAGGAGGTTGCAGTTCTCGAAGCGATGAAGATGGAGAACTCGATCAATGCTGACTTTGCAGGTAAGGTTCGTCAGGTGCTGGTGGCTGAGGGCGACAATGTTGCTTCGGATGCTGCTCTGATCGAGCTCGAATAAGCACAATAGTGGAGTGGCGGCAGGGTGTCGCTGACTCGATGAAATAGGATTCGTCCGATCTCTTTCGAGGGGTCGGACGATTTTTTTGTGCTATTATGTGTTAATATTTAGGATAATCCGTTAATTTTATTTATCTTTGAAAGTTCAAACGAATAATACTAACTTAAATAATTAAACTCTATGTCTCCGATTTCCGTAATCATCACAGTGCTGGCATACATCGCCGTACTGTTTTTAGTTGCTTGGTGGTCGGGTCGCAAGGCCGACAACGCAAGCTTCTTTACTGGTGCTCGTAAAACACCGTGGTACATCGCTGCATTTGCAATGGTGGGTGCCGCAATTTCGGGCGTAACATTCATCTCGGTACCTGGCTCGGTTGCAGCCGATGGTTTCTCGTATATGCAGATGGTGTTGGGCTTCTTCGTGGGTAACTTGATCATCGCTTTCGTGCTGATTCCGTTGTTCTACAAGATGAATGTAGTGTCGCTTTATGAGTATCTCGATACTCGTTTCGGCGTATTGTCGCATAAGACGGGTGCTTGGTTCTTCTTCATCAGTAAGATGTTGGGTGCTGCGCTGCGTGCATACGTTGTTTGTGCGGTGTTGCAGTTGCTCGTTTTCGACCAGTACAATCTGCCCTTCGTTCTGAATGCAGCGATTATGATGTTGCTCGTTTGGCTCTACACTCGTCAGGGCGGTGTGAAGTCGATCGTGTGGACCGATACGTTGAAGACCTTCTGCTTGATCGGTAGCGTTGTACTGTGTATCGTGTTCGTAATGCGCGACCTCGGTTTGTCGTTTGGTGAGATGACGGCTCAGGTGGCAGGTCACGACTATTCGAAGATGTTCTTCTTCGATGACGTGAGCGATAGCCGCTACTTCTGGAAGAAGTTCGTTGCTGGTATCTTTATGGTGATCGCAATGACGGGTCTGGATCAGGATATGATGCAGCGCACGCTGAGCTGTAAGGATTACAAGGATTCGCAGAAGAACCTGATTGTGTCGATCCTGATGCAGTTGGTTGTGATCTTCTTGTTCCTCGTGCTGGGTGTTCTGTTGTTTATGTTCCTCTCGCGTGAGAACGTAGTAGCAGGTGCTGAGGGTCTGTTCCCGATGGTTAATGCAGCTGGCGAGGCAGTGATCAACAAGAGCGACCAGGTATTCTCGTTCGTGGCTGTTAATGGTGGTTTCCCCGCAATCGTGGGTATTCTGTTCGTGTTGGGTCTGATCTCGTCGACCTATTCGGCAGCAGGCTCGGCAATGACCGCGCTGACCACTTCGTTTACGGTTGATATTCTCGAAGGTCAGAAGCGTTACGATGACGCTAAGTTGACTAAGGTGCGTCAGACCGTTCACGTGGCTATGGCTGTGATTATGGGTATCGCAATTCTTGTATTCGACAAGTGGGGTAATGACTCGGTTATTAACCTTGTATATAGCGTAGCAAGCTACACCTACGGTCCGATCCTCGGTATGTTTGCTTTCGGTATTATGTGCAAGAAGCAGGTGAACGATAAGTTTATGCCCGTTGTGGCAATTATCGCTCCCGTGCTGAGTTTCGTGATTCAGAAGTATGCTCCCGTATGGTTCAATGGCTACCAGATTGGTTTCGAGTTGTTGATTATCAACGCTGCGATTACTATGATCGGTATGGCTCTGTTGATCCGTCGTGATAAGAAATAATCGAATCAACTATGATTAAACGTGTTCTGGCGACGTTGCTGCTATTTGCGGCAGCGTCGCTCGACGTAAATGCTCAAAGCGTTACGTCGAAAAATCGACGCGATATTGCCGAGGTGCTCGACCGAATTGTGCGCTGCGAGGTTGTGCCTGTTAAGAGGGTTACGGTTGAGCGTACTGCGGTCAATGGCAAGCGATTGACGGTCTATGCCTCGATTGATATGTCGTACTATCCGTTTCGAGAGGATAATATCGAGCCGATCTATGATAGCGTGCGAGCGGTGTTGCCTGAGCAGTTCGAAGATTACGAGATCAGTATCGTTACTGATCGTCACCATATCGAGGATTTCGTTCCGCGACCACTGCGTAGCGAGAAGGTCGAGGCTAAGGAGCGATTTACGAATCGTTCGACGCGACCGTTGGTGACACGTCTTTCGTCGCAGTCGCAGCCTACGCGCGGTTTGGCGGGGCGTCATATTGCGATGTGGCAGAGCCACGGCTATATGTTTGATAATGGTAGTGCCGAGTGGGGCTGGCAGCGTGCACGTCTGTGGCAGACAGTCGAGGATCTCTATACACAGAGCTACGTGGTGCCTTATCTGGTGCCAATGCTCGAAAATGCGGGCGCAAACGTAATGTTGCCGCGCGAGCGTGATGTGCAGAAGGCTGAGGTGATTGTTGATAATGATGTTCGTACGGAGTCGGTATATGACGAATATACGGGCGATCGCACGTGGTACACAGGTGCAAAACGTGGTTTTGCTGCTCGCCGCGAGTTCTATACCGAGGCGCAAAATCCCTTCGCAGAGGGTACTTATCGTGGCTCGGAATGTGTGAAGGAGGGCGGAGATGAGAGCCGTATCGTTTGGACTCCCGCAATCCCTGAGGAGGGCGAATATGCTGTCTATGTGTCGTATAAGAGCGAGCGCAATAGTGCCGACGATGCGCTCTATACGGTGCACCATTTGGGTGGAACGACCGAGTTTTCGGTCAATCAGCAGATGGGTGGCGGTACGTGGATCTATCTCGGAACGTTCCGTTTTGCCGAGGGCGTCAATGAGGCGTCAGGTTGCGTTACGCTGAGCAATCGCTCGTCGCACGGTCATCGCAGGGTGGTGACGGCCGACGCAGTGAAATTTGGTGGCGGTATGGGTAATATTGCCCGTATCCCAGTCAAGGAGAAACGCAATCCCGAATTGGAGTATGAACACGTGACCAGCGGTGCACCGCGCTTTGCCGAGGGTGCTCGTTATTGGTTGCAGTGGGCGGGTTTCCCCGAAAAGGTTTATAATCTACGAGAGAATGCCGATGATTATCGTGATGATTATATGTCGCGCGCTCATTGGGTCAATTATGTTATGGGAGGCTCGGAGCGAGCAAAGGATAGTGTCGGACTTGCAGTGCCGCTCGATATGGCGTTTGCATTTCACTCTGACGCAGGCATTAAGGAGGATTCGATCGTCGGAACACTCGGTATATTCTATACCCGCGAAAATGGAGGTCAATATGATGGTGGCGCGTCGCGTTATTTGGCGCGAGATCTGACCGATATGGTGCTGACAGATATCTGCCGCGATGTGCGCGCATTGCACGCTCCGGAGTGGAATCGTCGTGGTTTGTGGAATCGTTCGTACTATGAAGCACGTGTGCCGAGTGTGCCGACAATGTTGTTGGAACTGCTGTCACACCAGAATTTCAACGATATGCGCTATGGTCTTGATCCTCGATTCCGTTTTACGGTGAGCCGAGCTATTTATAAAGGCATTTTGCGCTATCTGTCGTTCCAATACGATCGACCATACGTGGTGCAACCGCTTCCCGTCGAGGCATTTGCGGCGCAGCTGACCGACGAGGGTGTGCGCCTGACGTGGCAACCACAGATCGACTCGCTCGAACCTACTGCCAAGCCCGATCGTTATGTTGTTTATACTCGCGTGGGTGATGGTGGTTTCGATAATGGTCGCGTGGTCGAGGGTACGGAGTGCGTGCTCGCAGTGCCCGCGGATACCGTTGTGAGTTATCGCATTACGGCAGTGAACGAGGGAGGCGAGAGTTTCCCGTCGGAGACGTTGTCGGTATGCCGTGCGTCGGAATCGAAGGGTATGGTGTTGGTTGTCAATGGTTTCGATCGAGTGAGTGCGCCTGTCAGCTATCGTGATGAGGGTACAGCGGGATTCTTGAATCATATCGACGGAGGTGTTGCCGATCGTCGCGATATCAGCTTTATCGGTGCTCAGCGCGGATTCTTCCGCTCGACAACATACGACAATAACTATGACGAGTGCCTTGGTTCGTGTTATAGCGATTATGCTTTCGAGGTGCTGGCAGGTAACTCGTTCGACTACACTAAGTTGCACGGTGAGGCTGTTGTCAAGGCTGGTTATTCGTTCTGCTCAGCGTCGGTGGCTTCGGTTGAGCGAGGTGTAGTGATGTTGTCGGACTATCCGACCGTTGATCTGATCCTCGGCAAGCAGCTTTCGACCGTTATGGGCGAGGGTGCAAGTGGGGTAGCGTTCCGCACGTTTACTCCCGCAATGCAGTTGGCTGTTCGCCATTTCACGTCGCAGGGTGGTCGTATTTTTGTGAGTGGTAGCTACGTGGCAACCGACCTCTGGAATGGCGTGGGAGCGTCGGCTGACGGTCAGAAATTTGCTCGCGAGGTGCTGCATTATCGCTTGCAGGGAGGTCGTGCTACAACGCGCGGTGCAGCAACGGTCAAACGTTCGCAAGCTAAACTTTCGTCGGCTACCTATCGCTTTAATACGGAGTTGAATAACGAGTGTTATGCTGTGGAGTCGCCCGACGCGATTCTGCCTGCTGACAAACAGTCGTTTGTGGTGATGCAGTATCCCGATTGTGGGCTTTCGGCGGCGGTTGGATACAAGGGTGACTATCGTTCGTTGGTGATTGGTTTTCCGTTCGAGACAATCATCGACGCCGAGTCGCGCAACCAACTGATGAATGAGGTGCTAACGTTCTTGAATGAGGAGTAAATAATTTTTGAATACACGTCGCCGTCCGAGGACTCTTGGGCGGCGATGTTTTTTTGTGGCTGGGGATTACGTCGCTGGCGCGACGTGATCGCCCTTCTTGCCACGGGCGTCCTTGCAGTCGAATATCGGTCAGTTGCAGAGCAACTGCCGATATTTGTTTTTGGAGGCTATTGAGTTTTACTCATACCCTCTAAAAACAAATATCGATCGCAATTCCTTGCGACCGATATTCTTCTGCGGAAAGAGGGGGATTCGAACCCCCGGTACAGTAATCCCGTACGTCAGTTTAGCAAACTGGTGGTTTAAGCCACTCACCCATCTTTCCAAACCGTATGACCTTTCGGCTTTTCGAGGTGCAAATATAGACCAAATTTCTGTATCTGCCAAATTTCGAGCCTAAATTTTTCGAAAATAGTTTACATTGCACCCTCTCTGAGCATAATTTCATCTGCTCAATCGTCCACTTTCAATCCTTCAATAGAACATAAAGTGCATTTACGTGCGCGTACATATATAAAAAAGCGACAGAAAAGGGATAAAGACGCGTTTTTTTGATTATCTTTGCGGTCTGTATTTATTCAGTCGCAAAGGCTGGTTCAAAGTTATTTAGGAAATAGATGAGTATCAATTCAATTACTGTTGCATTTGCCAAAGAGGAGCACGTGAAGTACGCCGAGCGTATCTGCACGCTCATTTATGAATCGGCATTGCAGCGTGGTACGGGTATCGCAAAACGATCGCCCGAATATATCTCTGCCAAAATCAAGGGAGGTAAGGCAGTTGTCGCTTTGGAAGGCGAGAAGTTGGTGGGTTTCAGCTATATTGAGTGCTGGGGTCACGGCGACTATGTCGCAACGTCGGGTTTGATTGTCGATCCCGAATATCGCAATTTGGGTTTGGCTGCCCGTATCAAGGAGAAGACCTTCGAGCTGGCGCGTCTGCGTTTCCCGTTTGCGAAGTTGTTCAGTATCACGACGTCGCTGCCGGTGATGAAGCTCAATTCGCGTTTGGGTTATAAGCCTGTGACGTTCTCGGAGTTGACCGACGATGAGGAGTTTTGGGCAGGTTGTCAAGGCTGCTGCAATTACGACATTCTGTTGCGTAATGACCGCCGTATGTGCCTCTGTACGGGTATGTTGTACGACCCCAAACAGCCGCTCGAAAAGCAGTCGGCACTGTCGCCCTATTGGATGATGTTGAAGAACAAGATTCGCAAAGTCTTTCATTTGAAGTAATAACATAAAAAATATAAACAAAACAATGGAAAAAAAGAAAGTTGTTTTGGCGTTCAGCGGTGGTCTCGATACCTCGTTTTGCGTCAAATATCTCACCGATGATTTAGGTTACGAAGTTCACACCGCAATTGCTAATACAGGTGGTTTTTCGAACGAAGAGTTGGCGTCGATCGAGGAGCGTGCTTACCGCTTGGGTGCTAAGTCGCACGCGTCGCTCGATATTACGCAGGAGTACTACTCGAAGAGCATTAAGTATATGGTCTTTGGTAATATCCTGCGCAATGGTACTTATCCCATCTCGGTGTCGTCGGAGCGTATTTTCCAAGCTATTGCAATCATCGAGTATGCTAAGAGCATTGGTGCTGATTGTGTAGCTCACGGCTCGACAGGTGCAGGTAACGATCAGGTTCGTTTCGATTTGACCTTCCAGATTTTGGCTCCTGAGATCGAGATTATCACCCCGACCCGCGATATGGTTCTGACGCGCGAGTATGAGATCAACTACTTGAAGGAGCGCGGTTATGTAGCCGACTTCACCAAATTGGAGTACTCGATCAATAAGGGTCTGTGGGGTACGAGCATTGGCGGTAAGGAGACCCTGCGTTCGGAGCAGACCCTGCCCGAGAGTGCATATCCCAGCCAGATTACGGCTGAGGGCGAGGAGCGTTTGAAACTGACCTTCGAGAAGGGTGAGATCGCTGCTGTCAATGGTGAGAAATTCGAGGATAAGGTCGAGGCTATTCGTCGCATTGAGGAGATCGGTGCTAAGTTCGGTATCGGTCGCGATATGCATATCGGTGATACGATTATCGGTATCAAGGGTCGTGTAGGCTTCGAGGCTGCGGCTCCGATGTTGATCATTGCTGCTCACAAGATGTTGGAGAAGCATACGCTGACCAAGTGGCAGCTGTATTGGAAGGATCAGATCGGTACTTGGTACGGTATGTTCCTGCACGAAGCTCAGTATCTCGATCCCGTTATGCGCGATATGGAGGCATTCCTCGATAGCACGCAGCAGAATGTTATGGGTACGGTTGAGTTGATTCTGCGTCCCTATTGCTATACGCTGGTTGGTGTTGAGTCGTCGTTCGATTTGATGAAGACCGATTTCGGTGAGTATGGCGAGGTAAACAAGGCTTGGACGGCTGACGATGTGAAGGGCTTTACCAAGATCTTGGGCAACCAGATGAAGATCTTCTATAACGTTCAGAAACGTAACGAAAAATAGATGGTTAAAGTTGGTATCATAGGTGGTGCAGGCTATACCGCAGGCGAGTTGCTCAGATTGCTGATCAACCACCCGCAGGTGGAGATCGCATTTGTTCATTCGTCGAGCAATGCAGGCAACCACGTGTGCGATGTTCACGGAGGTCTGTGGGGCGAAACCGATCTGCGATTCAGTGCCGAGTACAACTTGAAAGCCGTTGATGTGCTGTTTATGTGTTCGGCACACGGTCAGAGCCGCAAGTTCTGGGAGGAGAACGAGATGCCCGAAGGCTTGAAGGTGGTCGATTTGGCGCAGGATTTCCGCGATGAGTCGGAGGGCTATGTCTATGGTCTGCCAGAGATCAATCGTGAGCGCACTCGCAAGGCAATGCGCGTGGCTAACCCGGGTTGCTTTGCGACGGCTATTCAGTTGGCATTGCTGCCGTTGGCTGCGGCAGGTAAGTTGCAGAGTGAGGTACACGTGACGGCAATTACGGGCTCGACGGGGGCAGGTGTAAAGCCGAGCGCAACGACCCATTTCAGCTGGCGTAACGACAATCTGTCGGTCTATAAGGCTTTCGAACATCAACATTTGTTGGAGATTGGTCGCACGTTGAAGGGGTTGCAACCCTCGTTTGCGAGTGATATTAACTTCGTGCCTATGCGTGGCGATTTCGCTCGTGGTATCTTGGCAGCAGTATATACCGAGTCGTCGATGAGCGAAGAGGAGGCGCGTGCGCTGTATGAGGAGTTCTACCGTGACGCGGCGTTTACCTTCGTGGCAGGTAAGAATGTTGATTTGAAGCAGGTGACCAATACCAATAAGGCGTTGGTGTGGGTCGAGAAACACGGCTCGAAGTTGATGATCGTGTCGGTGATCGACAATCTGCTGAAAGGAGCGTCGGGTCAGGCTGTGCAGAATATGAACATAATGTGTGGTTTCGATGAGCGCGAGGGTCTGCGCCTGAAACCAAACGCATTCTAACGAAATAACGAAGAGAAGATGAATCTTTTTGATGTATATCCGTTGTATCCCGTTGAGCCGATTCGCGGTTGTGGCAGCTACGTATATGACGCTGAGGGTCAGGAGTATCTCGATCTGTATGGCGGTCACGCAGTAATCTCGATCGGTCACGCACACCCGCACTATGTCGAGGCGATCTCGAAGCAGGTGGCTACGTTGGGTTTCTATTCGAACTCGGTTGAGAACTCGTTGCAACGCGAATTTGCCGAGCGTTTGGGTCGGGCGTGCGGATACGAGGATTATAGATTGTTCTTGTGTAATTCGGGAGCCGAGGCGAACGAGAATGCGATTAAGTTGGCGTCGTTCCAATCGGGCAAGGAGAAGGTATTGGCGTTCTCGCGTGCTTTCCACGGTCGTACGTCGGGAGCGGTTGCTGCGACGGATAACCCGAAGATCGTGTCGCCATTCAACCGCACGAAGAATGTCGAGTTCGTTGCGCTGAATGATTTGGAGGCGGTCGAGAAGAAATTGGCTGAGGGCGGTTTCTGTGCAGTTCTGATCGAGGGTATTCAGGGCGTTGCCGGTATTCAATGTCCGACGGACGAATTCTTGCGTGGTTTGCGCGAGGTGACTGAGCGTTATGGCGTTGCACTGATTTTGGACGAGATTCAGTCGGGTTATGGTCGCACGGGTAAGTTTTTCGCTCATCAGTGGGCTGGTATTCGCCCCGATATGATCACCGTAGCAAAGGGTATTGCTAATGGTTTCCCGATGGGTGGCGTGCTGATCGGTCCGCAGTTTGAGGCTTGGTACGGTATGCTCGGAACGACCTTTGGTGGTAATCATTTGGCGTGCGCGGCGGCGTTGGCGGTGCTTGATGTGATCGAGAGCGAGCGACTGATCGAGAATGCCAATGAGGTGGGCGAGTATCTGATTGCGGAGCTAAGCAAGATGCCCCGATTGAAGGAGGTGCGCGGTCGCGGTTTGATGATCGGTATCGAGATCGAAGGCTCGGCTGCGGAGTTGCGTCGTCGTCTGCTGTTCGAGAAACATATCTTTACGGGCGGTGCAGGTGCTACGACGGTGCGTCTGCTGCCTGCATTGGGTGTGGGTCGCAAGGAGGCGGATCGTTTCCTCGCGGCGTTTGCTGAATTGATTAACGAATAATATACCTAAATTAATATATGAAAAAGTTTACCTGCGTCGAGGATATCGGTGATCTGCGTGCGGCGGTGGCCGAGGCGTTGGAGATCAAGCGCGACCGCTTTGCATACAGCGAGTTGGGTCGCAATCGCACGCTGTTGATGATATTTTTCAATTCGAGTTTGCGTACCCGACTGAGTACTCAGAAGGCAGCTATGAATTTGGGTATGAACGTGATGGTGCTTGATGTCAATCAGGGCGCGTGGAAACTCGAAACCGAGCGTGGCGTGGTGATGGACGGCGATAAGGCAGAACATCTTTTGGAGGCGATTCCCGTTATGGCGTCCTATTGCGATATTATCGGCGTGCGCTCGTTTGCGCAGTTGAAGGATAAGGCGGAGGACTATGAGGAGCGCGTGATCGAGCAGTTTATTCGCTACTCTGGTCGCCCTGTGTTCAGTATGGAGGCGGCTACTCGCCACCCGTTGCAGAGCTTTGCCGATTTGATTACGATCGAGGAGCATAAGACTAAGGAGCGTCCTAAGATCGTGATGACGTGGGCTCCTCACCCGAAGGCTCTGCCGCAGGCTGTGCCCAACTCGTTCGCGGAGTGGATCAATGCAACCGACTATGAGTTTGTGATTACTCACCCCGAAGGTTATGAGTTGGATCCGAAGTTTGTTGGTCGCGCAAAAGTCGAGTACGATCAGCGCAAGGCATTCGAGGGTGCCGATTTCGTCTACGCAAAGAATTGGTCGGCATACGCTGATCCGAACTATGGTAAGGTGATCTCGACCGACCGCGATTGGACGGTTGACGCGGAGAAGATGGCATTGACCAATAACGCTTATTTTATGCACTGCCTGCCTGTACGTCGTAATATGATCGTGACGGACGAGGTGATCGAGTCAGAACGCAGTCTGGTTATTCCTGAGGCGGCAAACCGTGAGATCTCGGCAGAAGTGGTGATTAAACGCTTGTTGGAGAGCTTGAAGTAACGATGGCTAATATTCAACATATCAACGTTGTGAAGATCGGCGGCAATGTGATAGACAATGCCGACGCGCTGGCGCGTTTTATCGACGATTTCGCAAAGTTGCCTGCACCGAAGATCTTGATTCACGGGGGCGGTAAGTTGGCTACGCGATTGAGCGAGAAGTTAGAGATCCCGACGCAGATGATCGAGGGACGTCGCGTTACCGATCGTCAGACGCTCGATGTTGTGACGATGGTCTATGCCGGTCTGATCAATAAGCAGGTCGTCGCTGGTTTGCAGGCGGCGGGTTGTAATGCTGTTGGTCTGTCGGGTGCTGACGCTAATGTTGTGCCAGCGACGCGTCGTTCGCCCGTGCCTATCGACTTCGGTTTTGTAGGCGATATTGACGCTGCGAAGATCAATTCGGATTTCATTGCTACGTTGTTGGAGGCGGGGGTTGCTCCCGTGTTCTGTGCAATTACGCACGACGGCGAGGGTAGCCTGCTCAATAGTAATGCCGATAGTGTGGCGTCGGCTGTGGCGGTGGCTGCGGCGCGAATTGCACCGACCGATATGCACTTCTGCTTCGAAAAGTTGGGCGTGCTGCGCGATGTAGACGATGCTGATTCGTTGATCGAGGAAATTCGCCCCGAAACCTATCGAGAGTTGCGCGAGCAGGGTGTTGTGAATAAGGGAATGATTCCTAAGATTGACAACGCATTTCAAGCTGTCGAGTCGGGTGTGCAGAGTGTGACAATTAAACACTCTGACAATCTGCTGTCGAACAAAGGAACAGTTATTAAACTTTAAAACTAAATGGAACAAGTGACTGCACAAGAGGCTATTGCGCTGCTCGAACGGTTGATTTCGACGCCTTCACACTCGCGTGAGGAGAGCGCAACGGGTGACGTGATCGAAGCATTTTTGCGTGCGCAAGGTATTGATGTGCAGCGTATCCATAATAATGTTTGGGCTAAGTGTGTGACGTTCGATGAGTCGAAACCCACGCTGTTACTCAATTCGCACCACGATACGGTCAAACCCTCGGCGGCATATACGCTCGATCCCTACACTCCGCTACATCGTGACGGAAAAATCTATGGCTTGGGTAGCAACGACGCGGGTGCTTCGGTGGTGGCATTGGCTGCTACGTTTTGTCGCTACTATCGTGAGGAGTTGCCCTTCAATTTGATTCTTGCGCTGACAGCCGAGGAGGAGGTGATGGGCGAGAAGGGTATGCGTGCAATGTTGCCCGAATTTGAGCGTGTAGGTATCAAGATTGATATGGCACTTGTAGGTGAGCCGACCCAGATGCAGGCGGCAGTGGGCGAGCGAGGATTGTTGGTCTTTGACGCTACGGCGCACGGTCGTCGCGGTCACGCAGCTCGTAATGAGGGCGAAAATGCTCTCTATAAGGCGATTGAGGATATAGAGCGGCTGCGCAACTATCGCTTTGAGCGTTGCTCGGAGTTGCTTGGTCCGATTAATATTGCGGTGACGATGATTTCGGCGGGTACGCAGCACAATGTGGTGCCCGATGAGTGTCGATTTGTGGTTGATGTTCGCACGACCGACGCCTATACCAACGAACAGACCGTCGAACTGTTGCAAGCGGCTGTCGAGTGCGATTTTGTGCCCCGTTCGACGCGCGTGCGTGCCTCGGCTATTGGCGAGGATCACCCGTTGGTTAAAGCGGCGAAAGCAATTGGTCGTCAGACGTTTGTGTCCCCCACCACGTCCGATATGGCTCTAATGCCTTTCCCTTCATTGAAGATGGGAGTGGGCGAGTCGTCGCGTTCGCACTCGGCTGATGAGTATGTGCTTGTGAGCGAGATCGAGGAGGGTATTGAGCTCTACGACAAACTGATGCAGAAATTGAAAGAAACGATATAAGATATGAAACTTTGGAGCAAGGGTTTTGAGCCCGATAAGTTGATAGAAGAATTTACCGTAGGTCGCGATCGAGAGTTGGATTTGCGATTGGCAAAATATGATGTCGAAGGTTCGATGGCGCATATTCGTATGTTGGAGAGTATCGGACTGCTCGAAAAGGAGGAGTTGGATACTCTGTTGGTAGCGTTGGAGGAGATTCACGCAACGGCTGAGCGCGGAGAGTTTGTGATCGAGGAGGGTATCGAAGACGTTCACTCGCAGGTGGAGTTGATGTTGACGCGCAAGTTGGGCGATGTGGGCAAAAAGATCCACTCGGGTCGCTCGCGTAACGATCAGGTGTTGGTCGATTTGAAACTCTTTATGCGCGATGAGTTGCGAATGGTGGCTGAGCATACTGAGCTGCTGTTCAACCGTTTGCAGACGTTGAGCGAGGAGTATGCCGACGTGCTGATGCCGGGTTACACCCATTTGCAGGTGGCAATGCCTTCGTCGTTCGGATTGTGGTTTGGTGCCTACGCTGAGTCGTTGGTTGATGATATGCAGATGATTGCGGCGGCTTACAAAATCGCTAATCAGAATCCGCTTGGCTCGGCTGCTGGCTATGGCTCGTCGTTCCCGCTGAATCGACGTATGACCACCGAGTTGCTGGGCTTCGAAACGTTGCACTATAACGTAGTTGCTGCACAGATGAGTCGTGGCAAGACCGAGCGTGCTGCGGCATACGCTATTGCGGCTTTGGCGTCGACGTTGGGCAAGATGGCGATGGACGTGTGCCTGTTTATGTGCCAGAATTTCGGTTTTGTGAGCTTCCCCGACGAACTGACAACCGGTTCGAGCATTATGCCTCATAAGAAGAATCCCGACGTGTTCGAGATTATGCGCGGTAAGTGCAACCGCTTGCAGGCTGTGCCTAACGAGATTTCGTTGCTGACAGCAAACCTGCCGCTGGGTTATCACCGCGATTTGCAGTTGTTGAAGGATATTATCTTCCCCGCAACGACCGAGATTCGCTCGTGCCTTGATATGTGCGACTTTATGTTGCAACATATCCGCATTAATCGCGATATTGTTTCGGATAGCAAGTATGACTATCTGTTTACGGTCGAGGACGTCAATCGTTTGGCACTCAATGGTATGCCGTTCCGCGATGCCTATCGTGAGGTGGGTATGCAGGTGCAGCGTGGCGAGTATAAACCCACGCGCGAAGTTCATCATACGCACGAGGGTAGTATCGGCAATCTGTGCAACGACGAGGTGGCAGAGAAGATGCGCCGCGTAATGGAGCAGATGAAGTAAGTCGCTCCCGAATAGTTAAAAAGCAAACGCCCCGAACTTTGGTTCGGGGCGTTTCTTGTTTGCGACAATCCGTTGATTACAAACCAACCGAACGGCGCTTGTACTCCTCGATGCAAGCGTCCAGACGCTCGTGAGCGGTGGTGTCGCCAGGAACGTTGTGCGAGGGGTGGATAAACAGCTTAACGCCGCGCTCCTCCAAGATCTCAGCAACGGTGCAGATAGTCATCCATACGGTGGTTACCGAAGCCATAGTCGACAGAGGACCAACCTTATCCTGATGCTTCTTCAACTGGCACGATGCGTCAACGATCGGGCAGCAGGTGTCAACTACGTAGTCTGCGATCTGGAACAAGTTCTTACCGCACGAGTGGCGAGGAACCTTGTTGCCGGTCTCAGCAGCCGAACCGAACACGATAACCTTCATACCGCGCTTCTTAGCCTCCAATGCAACGTCGATATTCACAGCGTTGATACCGGTGTGCGAGAAGATCCAGATAACGTCCTTCTCGTCGAAGTTCCAGCTCTTCATAATCGACTGACCGTAGCCCTCAGCACGCTCCAACCACAAGAACTGGTGGATACCCATCTCGCCGGTGATGTGGGTGAAGAAAGTCAGAGGAATCTCGCACAAGGGGTGGAAACCTACGAAACCACCGATACGGGGATACATCTCCTCGATAGGCAGGTTTGCGTGACCGCAACCAAAGGTGTGAACCCAACGACCAGCCTCGATAGTGTCTGCCATTACCTTAGCAACTTCCTTGATCTGCTCCATCTGCGTAGCCTCGATTTTGTCCATCACGGCAATCGCATTTTTTTTCCATTCGTTAGCTAACATTTTGCTTTGTGTTTTTAGAATTTATAAAATAGTTAATTAGTTAATTGTGGGTTTTCATTTTTTATTTGTTCATCTTCTTAGCGATTGAAACTGCGAAAGGAACCAATACCATAATCGCAACAACTGCCAAAATCAACATCAACGGCAGCAACTGATAGTTGCCATCGTCGAATGCCAAACCAGTCAGTTTGTTGAATGCCGACTGACCGCACAGCGCGATGAACAGTGCGATCGAGAATGCTGTACCCGACAACTCGCGGAAAGCACCACCGATATAGTTCAGTACAACGGGGAAAGTCGCGCCAACACCAAAACCGATCAGTGTCATTGCGGTGTAAACGACTGCCACCTCATTGCTGAACAGGTAGAACAACACAACACCGATCAGAGCTACTATTAAATATAGGTACAATGTTCCGAGATCCTTCAATCGTTTCATAATTGCGCCCAGAGGCAAGCGACCAGCCATCATACCTAACGTGAACCAAGTCATCGAGAGGGTAGCTGCGGCGTTATCCATACCAGCCGACTTATCGAGGAACGAAACGGTGAAACTACCACTTGCACCTTCGAATCCGCTCTGGAAGAAGAGTACGAATGAGAAGGCGATCAGCGCGGGATATTTCAGCAGTCCGAGCGACTTGCCTAACGATACGTTCTCCTGCGGTTTAGCCTGCGGGAACGAGATCGAGCAGAAGAAGATGATGAATGCCACCATCACTGCCGATACTGCGTTCAGCGGAATACGATATTCGGGAATGAAGTAGTTGAGCAGCGTCCAAAGCATTGCACCAATGCAGTAGAATGCACCCAGCACGCCCAGACGACCACCGCGCTTATCATCATCATAAATGTCAGATACCAAGGCGTTTGTTTCACCATTCAGAATGCCGCCACCGAAACCGAGCAGGAAGATCGACGTGTGCAGCAGACCGATGCTCGTGAAATTAGCCAAGCCCTGAATACCAGCCAAAGCCATTGTCGAGCCGAGCACGAGCAACCATTTGTAGCCAAACTTATCGACGATCGGACCAAACAGAATCGTACCGATAATGATACCGATCGACATAGTCGAGGGCAGAGCATTTGCACCCGCAACGCTCTCGTTAAGCGGTCCGAGAATCGGAGCGAGCGACAACATTGTTACTCCAAAAAATGCCATTCCCGCGCAAGCTGCAACGAAAACGGACGAAGTCGAGTAGTTTTTCATAGGTAGTAGTTTTGTTTTACATTACATCAATAGGATGGGTAGCTCGGATTGCCAAGTATGCCGCACCAAACAGTGCAGCCTCACCCTGAACCTCCGAGGCGCAGAACTTAACGTCCTGCATCGAAATGGGCTGTCCCCACTTGCAGGCCTCGTCGTAGATACGCGGGATAAATTGTGCCGCAGGACCAAATACGCCACCACCGAAGATAATCTTCTCGGGGTTGAACAGACTGACTAAGTTTGCAGTGCCCATTCCCCACATATCGATCGCCTTGTCGAGCACCTTGATGGCGATGTGGTCACCCTCGGCGTATGCTGCAAAGACGTCGTGCGATGTAACCTCCTCAATGGGTTTATTCGAAAGAACGCCCGTATAGTTGCGAGCGCAGCGCAATGCGCGGTGAGCCTGAGTTGCAATGCCGTTACCCGACGCATAATACTCGAAACAACCGCAGGGGATATACTCTTCGGTATAAGGATATTGCAGAGCCATCCAACCCGTTGCACCAACGATGTCGTTAGCACCGTGAATAATTCGACCATCGAGCAGAATGCCCGCGCCGATACCTGTACCAACAGCCAGATAGATTGCATTCTCGCAGCCACGAGCCGCACCTTTCCATACCTCGCCCAAGATGTAGCAGGTACGGTCACTTTCGATACATACAGTCAAATCGGGACGATTCAAACCAGTAACGATACGTTGTTTTAGGGGGTAGTTATCCCAGCCGGGGATATTCGGAGCCCAAACGGTCGCTTTTTTTGAATAGACGATGCCAGGCACACAAACGCCGATAGCCTCGACCGTGATACCCGGACTACGAAGTATCAAAGTGTCGATGACATCGACTACAAGCTGACCGACAGCGTCTCCTTCTGCACCGTTGAGCAATTTAACCTCTTTCGAGTACATCTTTCCCGATTGGTCGTACAGAGCCGCAGCTACTTTTGTTCCGCCCAAATCGACACCAATTACTGCCATAGTGTAGTTAGAGTTTTTTTAGATTAGTTATTCGTTGTTGTGTGTAGTGCTACAAAGTTAATTTTTTTTGTTGAAAAAGCAATGTTTTTTCAATCGTTTTTTATCAAAATTAGCTTTTTTACCACCGTTTGAGCCACATTTGAGGCATAAAATAACAAAACAGCCGACGCACATACTCGCATCGGCTGTTGCTGGAAATTTAATACTATTAATCTTAATCGTCCCAACCGATAAAGCGGAACGAACGGTTGAATTTCAATTGCACTCCGTCGGTCAGTTTGACTTCGTAGTCGTGGCGGTCGCGTTCGATCTTCACAACTTTGCAGTCGGGGTGGTGCTGCTTGATGTAGTCGATGATTGGTGCGGGGATCAACTTTGGGTCGATAGTTGCCGAACGGGTCGAGATCTCTTTCCAATCACCATTGCGTACAAATTCGAGTTTTGTGCCGCTAACCAAAATGACTTCGTAGATCACATCGAGCAGGTCGCGCTCCATCTTGGCGTATGATACGCGATCGTTCGGAAACGACTCTTGGATAAGTTGTTGTGCGCGTTTGGGTAGCTGATCGAAGGCTATGGGTTTGTCGTTGTCGGCTTGTGCCGAAAGAGCGATCGTGAGGAAAAGTGCGGTAATGATAGTTCTGGTTTTCATTGTCTAATTAAGTTTTTTTAGTTATTTCGTACCACAAAATTACGACTTAAATTTGTAGAGAAATTGAAATTTGCAGAATTAATTTAATTTTTTAGGTCTAATAATCGAAAAGATATGTTTTCCACTCTCGAAACGATACTCTACGCCCAACGAATAGTAGTCGCCGATAGCCTTAACTAACGCCAATCCAAGACCTGTCGAGCCTTCGCGTTTGGTGGCGCGATAGAAACGATCGAAGACACGTTCAGCGTCGAGTGGTTCGTTGCCATCGTTTCGGATCTCCAATTTGTCGAAGTTAATAGTGATGTCTACCTGACTACCTTCGGGTGAGTGGATATAGGCGTTGCGAATCAGATTGCCAACGAGCGTCTTTGCAAGCGTGCGGTTGATTTCAACCACAAGCGACTCAGCTCCGTCGATATGACACCTAACGTTGCGCTCCTCGAAAATCTCGTTGTAGATCTCGCTCTCTTCGCGAATCAACGCTGCAATATCAACCTCGCTCACTTCGGGGAATTGACCGTTGTCGATTTTGGTCAGCAGGAGCAGGGTCTTATTGAGCTTTACGATATGTGCAAGCGAATGGTTGATACCGATGAGTTGTTCGATCTGCTCCTCGGTGGGGTTGGTATTGTCGATCAACCACTCGATCCGGTTGCCAATCACAGCCAATGGGGTTTGTAGCTCGTGCGAAGCGTTACCGATAAAGCTCTTCTGCTGCTCGAATAGGTGTTCCGAACGCTCGACAGCCTTTTGTGCAGCCTCGTTCAGACGGCGGAATTCGGGAATAGTTGTGTCGTTCGGTACACTCTCAGGTTTGCGACCGGGAAGGTAGCGATCGAGCCAATGCAAAAGGTCGTACAAGGGGCGCATACTGCGGCGCAGAACGAGCAGCGTGATGAGAACTACCGTAGCCAATAATATAAAATAGATCACTGCCAGCCATTTGAGAATAGCGGCAGCCAACTCGTCGCGCTCGAACGAGGGTGAGGCTACGCGCAACTCGTAGTGCTGTCCCTCGCTGTCCTCGAAAATCGTAGTCAAAACACGTGCAGGCTCATACTCCTCGCGCTCTGGGATATAGACCTCAACGTCGCTATACGTTATCCCCGAATGAGTGGCAGCATAGTTCGCGTTGACGGGTTTGATCGAATAGCTGTTGTTTGAGCCCGAATTTAGTGGCGGCAACTCTTGATGAGTGAGCATTCGCACGACAATCATTTCGGAATAGGTCTCCAAATTATCGTCCATCTCGTCGTTGATCTCCTCGATCATTGTGAAGTAAAACAACACCGCCCACAGAGTCATCAGTGGGGCGAGTGCCAATGTGAGGCGGATAGCTATGCGGGTGATCAGTTTCATAGTGGGTCTATTTTACTCTTCGCGCTCGACAAGTTTGTAACCAAAGCCATAGATTGACTTCAATTCGATTGAGGCATTCGCAGCGTCGAGTTTGCGACGCAGATTTTTGACTTGTGCATAGACGAAGTGGAAATTGTCGGCTTGGTCGGCGTGGTCGCCCCAAACTGCCTCGGCTAATACCGCTTTGTCAATCAAGTGGCGCGGACGCTGCATAAAGTAGTGGAGTATAACAAACTCCTTTTTGAGCAGTTCGATCTCCTCACCATCGACAAAAACGCGCGATGCGTCGGGATCAAGACGCACGTTGCCAATGTTGAGCGACATATCACCACGACCTTGACTGCGACGGATTACGCTGCGGATACGTGCCACCAACTCAGCCAGATGGAACGGCTTGGGAAGATAGTCATCTGCGCCCTGCTCTAAGCCTGCAATGCGATCTTCGAGTGAGTCGCGTGCCGAAATGATGATCACGCTGTCGCGTTTGCGCAGAGCCTTAATCTGTTCGAGCAGCTTTAATCCGTTGCCATCGGGCAGCATAATATCGAGCAGAATACAGTCGTAGTCGTAACCCGCAATTTTGCCCTCTGCCTCGGCGAAGTCGGCGGCGGTTTCGACCACATATTGCTCCTGTTGCAGTGTGCGTTGCATCAATTCGCGCAACGACGATTCATCTTCAATAATCAGTATCTTCATAGGTACAAAGGTATGGCGCGATTTTGTAGTAAATTCAAAATATGCAGCGAGCCTGCCTCAAAATTAGTAATTTTTTGCGAGAATCACTATCTTTGTAAACCATTTTAAGGACTTTATGCTATGGAATCACTCAAAGGGTTATATAAAATAGGTCACGGACCGTCGAGTAGCCACACGATGGGACCGTTCAAAGCGGCTACGATTTTTGCCGAGCGTCACCCCGAATCGGAGCGTTTTCGCGTAACACTCTATGGTAGTTTGGCGGCAACAGGTAAGGGTCATATGACCGATCAGGCGATCATCAATGCAATGGCACCGACGGCACCTGCCGAGATCATTTGGGAGCCCGATACGGTGTTGCCGCGCCATACCAACGGTATGTTCTTCGAGGCACTGGTGGGCGACGAGGTCATCGCGTCGTGGCACGCATACAGCATTGGTGGCGGAACGATTGTCGATGATGGTACAGCGATCAATTTGCGCGAAGATGTCTATCCGATGAGCAATATTAGCGATATTTTGGCTTGGTGTGTCGATAATGGTCGCGATTTTTGGGAGTATGTCGAGGAGTGCGAGGGTGCCGATATTTGGGACCATTTGCGTGAGGTGTGGCATACGATGTGCGACGCCATCGAACGCGGACTGAATAATGAAGGAGTGCTGCCTGGTGGTCTGGGCGTAAAGCGTAAGGCATCGACCTACTACGTCAAGGCGAGTGGTTACCGCGATAGCCTTCAAAGTCGTGGTAAGATCTATTCCTATGCGCTAGCTACCTCGGAGGAGAATGCCTCGGGAGGTGTAATCGTGACGGCTCCGACCTGCGGATCGAGTGGTGTGCTGCCTGCGGTGCTTTATCACCTCTACAAGACGCGTGATTTCCGTGAGATCCGAATTTTGCGTGCGTTGGCGACGGCGGGTCTGTTCGGCAATGTGGTGAAGACCAACGCTTCGGTGTCGGGTGCCGAGGTGGGTTGTCAAGGCGAGGTCGGTGTGGCTTGTGCAATGGCGGCTGCGGCTGCTTGTCAGCTCTTTGGAGGTACTCCGTCACAGATTGAATATGCGGCTGAGATGGCTTTGGAGCACCACTTGGGATTGACGTGTGACCCTGTGTGCGGTCTGGTGCAAGTGCCTTGTATCGAACGTAATGCAGTAGCGGCAGCGCGTGCTCTTGATGCTAATATCTATGCAACCTACTCGGACGGAAACCATAGCGTCAGTTTCGATCGCGTTGTCGAGGTGATGAAACAGACGGGTCACGACCTGCCCAGCTTATATAAGGAGACTGCGACGGGTGGTTTGGCTAAGGAGTTGGGTTGTCGTCTGCCGCGATAGTGAACGTAGCGAATGAGATTTGGCGGAGGGTCTTTCGATGGCTCTCCGTTTTTATTTGCGTAGCGTCTTGAACGATAGTATGTGAATAGTGATTGCCATAGCCAAAATCGCCAGAGCAATGCGCAACCAAAGCGGCTCGATGATCGCAACAATACAGTAACCCATTGTCAACCACAGCAGACTAACCGATACAATTTTGGCACGTAGGGGGATTGCTCGATATTCTCGAAAATTTCGGATATATGCGCCCAATCGTGGGTGGTTGAGTAGCCATTCGTACAGTCGTGGCGATGAGCGAAAGTAGAGCGCGGCTGCCAACAACAATAGCGGGGTGGTGGGCAGTAGCGGCACAAATATGCCGATGATACCCAACGCAAGCGAGATTGAACCCAATATGACGAATAGCGTTTTCACAGCCGCAAAAGTATGCAAAAAATCCGAAAATTCTATACTCAGCCAATTCGGCGCAATAAAATGCCGTCATTGTACGTTAGTATATACACCAAATCAAAGGGTTGTGCGTGTGTAGACTTTTAGAATAATCGTGGACGTTGGTATAAATCAGTTGCGCTATTGGTTGAAAAGTCGAAAATTGTGAGCGATATTGTTGTGATTTGGAAATAGTTACTACATTTGCATTTGTAAAAAAGTCAAAAAACAGATATTATGGAAACTGAATTAGTTGAGCTGTCCGTCCCCGAAATTAAGGAATTAGTGGGACATAAGGACAATCGTGATGATTTCTATGTTTTCCGCACGTCGAGTGGAGATCACTACCTCGAAGGTCGTACGTTGCGAATGAAGGCGTTTAATGTGATACTCTGCACCGATGGAATGGAGAATGGCTCGGTGAACCTGCGCGAAGTGAGTATCAATAAAGGCTCGTTGCTGATGTCCTTTCCCGGTAATGTGCTAAAAATCGAGTCGGGATACCCAATGGCAACCGTGCGAGGCATTATGCTATCGCAGGATCTTATGCGAAGAATGCACGTCGATGTCAAGAATTCGATGCCCTTGTTTATGCGTTTGGCGTATAATCCATTAATCAGTCTGACCCAAAAACAGCAAGAAGACATCGAACGTTATATTGATCTATTGGAGAATATCTCCGATAATGACAACCTTGCACATCGTGATCAGATTGTGAGTGGTTTGTTAGCTTCGATGTTCTATCGCATTAGCGATATGTATGAACAGAGTGTGCAAATCACCGACGAGAAGGAGCGTTCGGTGCGCAACCGTCGTGAGGAGTATTTCGCTAAGTTTATCACACTGCTGTCGGAGAACTTCAAGCGTGAACGAACCGTCGGTTTTTACGCCGAGCAGATGTGCGTTACGCCGAAGTATCTCTCGCTGTTGATTAAAGAATTTAGTGGCAAGTCAGCGGCTGAATGGATTGATAACTACGTAATTACCGAGGCAAAGACCCTATTGCGTTACTCGACAATGAGTATCCAAGAGGTCGCTTACGAACTCAGTTTTTCGTCGCAGTCATTCTTCGGCAAATATTTCAAACACCTGACGGGAATGTCGCCCAGCGAATACAAACTTTCGGGCAAATAACCGCGATTGTCGCCTGATGAAAAAGACCGTCCACTGGTGCGAGGACGGTCTTTCTTTATGGCGTTTATTAAAAAAATAGTGGAATAATTTGGGTATGTGGAAAATAGTTTATACATTTGCACCACCAAAAATCGAGGTTACGACCACGAGAGTATGGCGATGATCCGGTAGCTCAGTCGGTAGAGCACAACACTTTTAATGTTGGGGTCCCGGGTTCGAGCCCCGGCCGGATCACCTGATAAAATCTCTGATAATCACACGATTATCGGAGATTTTTTGTTTTTGTAATTTTTCTTAAAGTCTATTTTGCGCTTGAAATTTGGGTGTTTTTAGGCAAATTTTAGTATGATTTGCCCTCGAATTTCATCATTTGTTGTCCACAATGTTGTCCACAAAAATCGCTTTATAGCTTGTTTGCATAATGCGACACAAGATGAGGTGCGCAGATTTTTTTGATCAATCTATTGCAGACGTCAAAAACGATTTCTAATTTTGTGGAACGAAACCCCAAAAACGACAACAAGAAACAGATATATTTTTAGACAATTTCTCTGACCCCAATCGGGACTCCCTGACTGGTTTTTTATACATATTTTGATCTATAAAAACATTAAAACAGGGAAAGCTATGTCTAAAAACGTAGAGTTGTCGGTACTCAATGTACGACGTTTTTTCGAGCGAAATCGAATCGCTTACACTCTTGGCAAGGGCGTTTTGCTCTTCAATCGCCAATTTTCAAACGACAAGTCGAAGTGCACTTACAACTATGTCGCGTTCGTCGATGGCTGCGATCTGGTCGGTCGTCAACATATCACTTTCGGTCGCGTAACAATCGACGCGCTCAACAACAAAAGTGTCAAGCGCGAACGTGCAAGCCATTGCACCGATATGGCGTTCTTCGCATTTCACTTTCACGATTTGTACCGCGATCTCTATCCGCGCAACGAGTATCGCTCGGAGCGTTAGAATTGCTATCTGAACTCCGCGTCGCAGACATAGCTCTGTGGCGTCGGAGTTTTGTTGTTTTCAAATTGACAGTCAAATATTATGAATAGTAGCTAATAAATTACAGCAACAACCCCTAAAAAGGGTCGCCGAATAGTTGCGCGAACGAAATTAATGTGTTAATTTTGTGATTGACATATTAGAATTTACGTAAGCGTAAGTTTATTCTCGTGGAGAAATCTGGTAAATTTCAAGCGATGAGAATAAGCATTCGTCCACCCGTCCTATATCCAAACGGATCTGGGCGTGGGGTTGTTGCTTATTTTATCGCAGGGCATTACCAGAGCCTCTCCACAAAGTAAGCTTTCAGCCCTGCGCTTTCTTTTTACAATTACTAACCCGCTTTCGAGGGGCTGGGGAAGCAAAAACTAAATTTTACTAATATGAAAAAAGTATTATTGTTATTTGTCTTTATTGCTGTATGCAATGTGTGCTATGCTCAATATGGTGGTGGAGTAACGTACACACCTGAAATAAGAGATGTTTATATCCCGAATAATCAAGGATATTATCCTCAACCTGCTCCAACTTATAATGAATATAGACAACCAGAGGTTAAATATCGAAAGATTACGGCAGTGTCAGAAGATGGCATGGCGATACGATTAAGAATAACACTAACCGATGGCAATATTACGAAATTTGAGTACTACAATAACGATTTTGGCTGGCAAACTTGCTTGAGTGTGTCTCGAACCTCTAACTACTCATTAGACTCAATTGAAAAGCAATTTGATTTTAAAGTCAAAACTTCATTCTCAGATAATAGGTACTATTATTTCTAATCAGCTGAAAATTTATGAAACGAATTGTCTTTTTGCTTACTGCGCTTGTTGCGCCAATAACCTTGTTTGCAAAATACGGTCGACCTTGTGATATGTATGATGCCCCACGAGATAATGATGGAGGGTGGTTTTGGGCAATTGTTATATTTGGGGGAATGTTGTATGCTCTCATTAAGAATAATAAAAAAGAGGAGTAAGCGTAATGATAATCCCATAAAGGGCATCTGTATTCAACGAGCCTGTTCCCATTTGCAGGAGCAGGCTCATTTCTTGATCTGACACTTATTTCCAAGAATTATACAAAACCATACTTTATGAAAAAACTATTTACTTTTTTTGCTATGGTGATCGCAGCTGCGACGGTTAGCAGCTGTGCCCCCAAAGTCCCCGAGTCGGATCGGGTGTTAACAGAGATTGATTCGCTGTATTGTAGCGGCAATGCTGAAAATATGGCGAAGGCACGCGAAATGCTCCGCGAGTTGGAGCGTGAATACCCACGTTACAGCGATTTGCTGGTATTCCTCGGCAACTATGCGCTCGACGATGAACAGTATGACGTGGCTGTTGATTATTTTACGCGCGCTATCGAATGCTATGGCAAGGGCAACAAATTCGATCACTATTATCTTTACGGAATCCGTGCTTTTGCTTATCGTGATATGGGCAATTATGAAGCGGCTGTGTGTGATCTCAACAAAACCTATGAACTCGCACTCGATGATGATCCCGAAGCTGCAATTAGGGCAATTCTTTATCGTGCTGACGTGCGTTATAAGCAACAAATGTATGATGAATCGAATGCTGATTGCGAGTGGATCTTGTCGCAAGATTCTCTGAATTATGAGGCTCTAATTTGCATTGCGCGCAATCATAATGCGCAAGGGCTCTATTCAGAAGCAATCGAGCTGGTAAATAAGAGTGAGCAGATCAATCCCGCGTATTATGCGAACTACAAGATTCGTATGCAGAGCTATCTCGGATTGGGCGAAAATCACAAGGCAATTGATGACGCAGTGCAATTCATTGATGTAAATGATTTCAATGATTTGAGTGCTACGGATTCAATTATGATGGCCGATTTTGCCTATGCGCATCAGTGCGTAGATGCGAAGATCAAGACAGATGATCGTGCCGAGATTTGGCAATATTTCAAGGCTAATCTCTATTCGTTAGCGGGCGAGTATGACACGTGTTTGGCATATATCGCGACATTGGAGAAGAAGTACGGAGCCACATTTGAGATTATAATTTGTCGAGCAGCTTGTTATAAACTTATGGGCGACATCGAAAAGGAGCAGGCCGAGTTGGCAAAAGCGTTCGAGAACTATCCGTTGGATGATATAAATGAGGAGTAATGGGCAAACCTGAGAACACAACTAACCACCTTGTTCCGTTAAATTTATCTGCTATTTGGACGATCTTTCGTGAGATGGGGTATGAACCTAAATTAGACGGAGATCAAATTAATGTAGATATTACGGCAGAAGGGCAGGGCGTCGGGCCGTTGGCAATGGGATACCAATATCCATGCCTTGATATGTGGCAAGTATTTTCTCATAGGGGAATGGACTTGTCTATGGCACAGATGATTGCAGATAAAATTGCTAACGAATTAGTGATGATCAAAGTCGATGTGGGGGCCTCTAACGATAATCAAAATGTGATTGTGCAATTCCACATAGTTGCCTTTTGTCATTATGAGGCTGAATTTCGAGATGTGTTGAGCAATTATATTGCTCTTTTCGAGAAAGCGAGGATAATGTATTCCGAAGAATTTTCGGCAATGAAATTCGCAGCGAGGATTAAACGACCGCACATATATTATCCTGTGTACTATTTGTTGCCAGATCTGTTTAGTTATGTGAGCAAAGGGGAAACCCCAATTGAGGCTCTAATGGATGAGGATTGGATTCGATTAACGATAAATTCGAGATTAGAGAGGGCCTATTCCGCTAACCGGTTTAGCGATTGGGACTCATTCAGGATCAATCGAGTGGATAATTTTGGCGGGTATAAACTCATAGTCTATCAGTTCCCTGATCCAAAGTTCATACCTGAGGCGAAATATGGTGCGGTGATGTTGAATACAACCACACTCACCATCGACTACTACACTATGGAGCTTTCGTTTGACGGACAATGGGCATATTGTAGCTGCACGACTGAGCGACACAACAACTATGGTTCGTTCGATAGTGGCGAGTTGGACGACTTTATCAAATGGGTGCTGGAAGACAAGAAACAGTTGGTGGGTTCTACCGATTGGAATATAGGCGAGATAACGCCGGCAGAAGCTGGTTGCGAAAATGTGAGATTAGCTGATCCTCAATCAAAATCGAGTGAAACGCAAGACCAAACTAATTCATCTGAAATGGCTGATGCTAACGAGGTGGTTACCCTATACGATAAGTTAAGGGAGAAAATCAAAGATTTCGGTTTTGCGGTTGGTTTTATTGTGGTTCTTGCGGCATTCGTAACTCTTTATTTGACCATATGTAATTTAATCAATTAAATAAATGAGAAGGCTATTCAAACTCCTTCCCTACTCCATTGTGGGCTTGGTGGTTGTATCGGCGACGGCTTTGATCTATCTTCGTAATTGCGAGTGGAATCCTGAGCTGGCAGCCGAATATGCGACACGGAACGCTGAAAAGCGGTCTGCGGGATTGTGTGCATTATATGTGCGTAAGGCGATAAACGCTGGCGGGGTGACGCTATTTAAGTGTGGAAGTGCGTGGCATTACAAATATGTGCTGCCCGTTCTCAACTTCCATCAGGTAGGTAAGCAGGCTGAACGAGAGGTGGGCGATATCGTGGTCTTTCAACCCATCGGAGGGCGCAAGTTTGGGCATATTGCAATGTGGAATGGCAAGCAGTGGGTGTCGGATTTCAAACAGCGCAATTTTATAGTCCACAGCGACTACACCAAGGAGGGTTACGAATATGCGATATTCCGTCGAGTCGCAAATAGTGAAAATTAATTAACAAAAATAAAGTAATTATGAAAAAGTTTTTGAAGAGATTGGGTATTGCATTTGCAATCGTGTTTGTGATTGTATTCGCAAACGGTTGCTATTTTGTCTTTGATGGGCAGTTCAAGGCTGCCGAAAAGATTAAAAATAAGCAGGAACTGAGTCTTTACGAGATTTTGAGCATATATACAATGCATTTGGCTATTTGTACTGCAGGTTTGGTATATAGCCCAGAGGCCACCAAAGAGATTTTCGCAATGTCTTTTAAGAAGAATCGCAATATTGACAAGTATGTCGAGAATGACTTCTTCTTAGAGAGTCCGAAGGTGCGACAAGCGTTGCAAAACTTGAAGCCAGGAGTAGAGAAGCGAATTGCGTTCACTGATAGTTGCTACTCTTTGTTTGATCCCAATCACACCGTTGCGTTGGCAGTGAATCCCGGTTTCTTGAAAATCGAGGGCAATCGACTGACACTTAGAGCCCCTATTGATTACCCAACATATAGCCTTACGAAGATATACATTACCAAAACTAAGTATATATTAATCCACGAATCTCTGTTTGACTATTTGGAAAGAATCGAAGTATTGCACCCATATACAATCGTATATTACACCGATTGTGAATGGCGAGAGTTAATCAAATAACAAAAATATGCCGAAAGCAATAAATGGGCAGATGCAAATAAATGGTATAACTGATGGGTCGATTGAGAATATTTTCTCAGCCGTATCTCGATCGCTTGCTTACATCGGAGCCGATCCGTCAGATTTTGCCCTTGCCAACTCGATGTTCTCCCGACCAAAGCATTCGCCAATGCACGGAATTGGGCATATCTATCGCACGATGATTGGTTGTGCCTTGCTTGGCGAGTTGCTCCAAAAGCCCAGAGAGGGGTTGCTCGCTTTTTGTGGCGCCTATATTCACGACCTTGCCCGAGTGCACGATGGACGTGATCCGCAGCACGGTACAAATGCCGCGAATTGGCATTTTGCAAAATTCAACCATTTGTGGAATAAATATCAGCTGACCGAAATCGATCGATTATATATTCGTTTAGCAGTGGCTCAACACTCGTGCAAAGAGTGGACGCAACGAGGAGAGGCGAGTTATGATGTTATGGCAATATTGAAGGATGCGGACGCGCTGGATCGCTGCCGCTTTCGAACAAATAACCTACGCCCTGAGTGGCTGCTCTATAAAGAGAGTAAACATCTGATCCCTATACTTGAAAGTATTTGCTCGAAGACGCAGTCAGTCAATGAGGATATCACGTTCAATGATTTTATAAGTCTTATAAACTAAGACCATCTTCAACTTCATAGCCCATCGTGCCTAAAAGCGGTGGGTTTTGTTTATTGTTTAACACGCAAATTAGCTATAAAGTGTGTTGTCCACGATATTGTCCACAATCGTGATTTGATTTAAGGAGTAGAAGATAATGATCTGGTACTCAATAGGGTAGATAAGCACGAAAATGCGTTTTAATTCCCTTTTAATGTTGGGGTCCCGGGTTCGAGCCCCGGCCGGATCACCTGATAAAATCTCTGATAATCACTCGATTATCGGAGATTTTTTTGTTTTTGTAATTTTTCTTAAAGTCTATTTTGCGCTTGAAATTTGGGTGTTTTTAGGCAAATTTTAGTATGATTTGCCCTCGAATTTCATCATTTGTTGTCCACAATGTTGTCCACAACGTAACGAAAAGTTATACCTAAGAGTACAACCTAAGAAAATTTTTTCTATCTTTGTCTTTGCACACGGAGCTTTTAACGACTGAGCGTCGCGAAAAGTGAAAAGGGAATCGGGTGAAAATCCCGAACAATGCCTGTTGCTGTGAGTTCCATTCCGAGGATTGCGGAAGTTGGTTTGTCGCTCTCTTTGCCACTGGTGAAAACTGGGAAGGCGCGACAAGCGGAACAAGTCAGAAGACCTGCCTGTGCAATACGTGGATTTTATGCTTGCAGGACTACGAGCAAGAATCAAAACAGTGTTTTTTAGCCGTAGTTTTTCTACTTTGTTGCTGAGTGCGTCGGACGCATTGGCTATCCGCATTTATATATTGCGAACAAAGTGCAGGTATTGCCGAAAAATCGTCGTTTTGAGTCTTAAATAATTGGGTGTCGTATCCTGCTGTGTTGAACCACACGAGATACGACACTTTTTTGTTTAACACTTTTAAAACCAAATGTTTATGAAAAGATTTTTTACATTTTTGGCAGTTGCGCTGATGAGCGTAACGCTGACGGGCTGTTATGATGATTCGGACCTGTGGGGTGAGATCGACAACCTCAAAGAGCAAGTTCAGGCAAATAGCGAGGATATCGCTACGCTGTCGTCGTTGATCGACGCGCTGAACAAGGGTAAGGTGATTACGGGTACTGAACAGACCGAAAACGGCTACAAATTGATGTTTAGTGACGGATCGAGTTTGGAGATCAAGAATGGCGCAAATGGTGCTGATGGCGCAGACGGTGATTCGTTCTTTGTTTCGATTGAGGAGACCGACACGACGGTCATCATTACGTTGGCTGATGGTCGCGTGATAACGATCCCGAAGGTTGAGATTCGCGTGCTGACTTTTGAGGACGCCGATACAAAGTTTGCACCCTATACGATTGCAGGTTGTGGTTATACGATTGCTACGTGGTCGGATTTGATCGACGAGCCGCAGTACGGTGGTCCGCTGACCTACAACGACTATTCATATACGGGCTACGAATGGCGCGACGCGGGCAATACTGAGATTGCGTCGGGCATTATCGACGGTGGCGCATATTGGAATGGCGGTCACGCAATTTCGGATTACTATATGGAGGATTATACTCAGGCAACCTATGAAACGCAGTTTGCTGTTTCGACGGGTGCGGTGGGCGCAGCGGGTCACAATGGCTCGAAGAACTTCTGTGTGCAGAATGGCTATGTCGATGATAAGTCGTGGAAGACGGTCGTTCCTTCGTTCTATTTTGCCGATGGTGTGGCACGAGTTGTGGATCATATGTACGTTACCAACACCAGCTATGTTTATAATTCGTTGGCAAATGGCGATGGTTTCTCGACTCCCGCGGGTGATGATACGTGGTATAAGATTGTTGCAACGGGTTATGATGTAGAGGGCAACGTAACTGCGACAACCGAATTTATGCTTTGCGACGGCAAGGATAAGATTGTGAATGAGTGGACTAAGTTTGATCTGTCGTGCTTGGGTAAGGTCGCAAAGATTACGTTCAATCTTGTCGGTAGTGCTGACCTGAGCGGCGATTATGGCTTGAACTGTCCTGCCTATTTCGCATACGATGATGTAGCGGTACGTTTCTAATCAAACACCGACTTCTCTGCCGATTTTTGTGATTATTAACTTTGTATTTGCCAGATATTTAGTAAGCATTGGCAGCGAGTCGGAATAGGGTAGCGGCACCGAATTTTCGGTGCCGCTATCTTTTTTATGAGGGCGCGAGTGCTAAGTCAATGCACATAAAATCAAAAGTCCCAAAATCCAAAATGATCTCGGGACTTTTGCGGTATGGACGAGACTCGAGCCCGCGCTCCGCGCGTGCAGGCTCGCGTGCCTTTTATTGACAACCCCTCCAAACCTCCCCTTGATAGGGGAGGCTTAGGGGTCGCGAGTGCTAAGTCAATGCACATAAAATCAAAAGTCCCAAAATCCAAAAGGATCTCGGGACTTTTGCGGTATGGACGAGACTCGAACTCGCGACCCCCTGCGTGACAGGCAGGTATTCTAACCAACTGAACTACCACACCGTTTTGCTGTGTTTGCAGGTGCAAATGTAATACAAATTTCACAAACTGCAAACCATCGGGCGATTTTTTTGCGCTTTTCGGGCAAATCAATTGCAATTCTCGCGCCGAATCGCTACATTTGTAATAGTAACAAACCCCAATCACAATGAAAAGTTATATCGACATCTGGAAACATAGTTTCGATTTTCGTGGCTCGTTAGCACGCCGCCCGTTTTGGACCTACGTGAGCATTACGCTGTGGCTCTATATCGTCGTTGCGGCGATTGATGTCTTCGTGCTCAATGAAGTTGCGCCCTTCCCGTTCCTGCTGACGGCGATCTTCTCGGTGCTCAATTTTATCACAGGATTATCAGCAATGGTGCGCCGCCTGCACGATACGTCGCGTAGCGGTTGGTGGCTGCTTGTAATGCTGTTCCCCGTTGTGGGTCAGGTGCTTATGATAACTTACCTCGTGCAACGCACAACAGCCGAGGAGGAGTACGACAATCGCGGTATTGGCAGCGTCGAGGTGGACGATGATTTCGATCCCGAAGAGGTCTATGGCAAGGAGTTCTGGAACGTCGAGGAGGAGCCTGCGCCCGAAGATGGCGAGGAGGGCGAGGCACTGAGTGTCGAAAATCATATCCCCGGCAAGATCTTCTAATTGCGCGGAAATTTGCATAAAGTTAGGTTCGACTCTTCGGAATCGAACCTTTTTTCTTGCTACGCATTGCTTGTACCTGCTCGGTGATCCATAGCTCGCCGATGCCGATGAAAACGCCAACCGTACCCTCGACAAAGCGCAAAACACCATTTGTCAAGGGCGGTAGATCGGGAATCTCCTGCGAAATGACCGATATAATCACGAGGGTCATTGCCGCCACCGTACCACCGTCGGGCACATTCAGAGCCATACAGATCAATTCGAGAATACAGAACGAAATTGCCAGCCCGTGCAGCGAAAAAGGGTAGAGTTGAAGATATGTTGTGGCGATTACTGCCCCAATCAACGTACCCACCACGCGCAACCACCCTTTGTGGATAGATTCGCGCACATCTTCGGCTTGCATTACGACGATTGCCGAGGTGCAGGCGAGCATTGCGCCCATATAGCTCGATGCGTGAAATTTACCCGTGACGTGCGCCCCGACCACGTATGCAATGACAATGACCAAACAGCGTAGCGCGATTTGAAATAGAGATATGCGTTTGATGATAGCACGTAAAGATATTTTCATAACTCGAACATTTTTTTTCGTTTGTCGAGTTATGAGCAATAAGCGCACCGAATTAGCCGCAGTTGGGCTATCTCTTTTTGTCGGAAGGTGTAATCGCAATGTTGCTCAGTTGCAACAACAGATTGGCATATCGTGTCGAGTAGCGATATGCCAAATTTACGGGACAAAGGGCGGGAACTTTGCTCTTCTTTGTCGGTTTTATTGCGTTTAAGTCCGCAGATATGTGCTTAATAATAGCGTCGTTACGGTCGCTAATTAAGATATTGATTGAGGTTACTTGCTGCTGTATTGCGTCTACCGTTGCCACAATCTGAGTAGCCTTTGTCGCAAGCATTGGGAACGAAATTCGGTAGTATTGCAACGTGCTGTCGGCGTTGTGACCAAGCAGGGCGTAATCAGGTTTATATTTGTAGAAATGGCGATTGTGACCGATAGCCGCAATGGCAAAATTCAACTCCGAAAGAGCGTAATGTATCGCCTCATCGAGCTTGTAGCGCGTGCTCACCGAGCTATCTTCGCTCATACGAATATCGACAGGCAGATGGCACCAACCCTTTTCGCGGAAGTATTCTAACTCCTTGCTGTCCACTAAGTTCTCAACGGAGAATTCACCCGATGCTTTATGTCGCATATATTCGAATTCGAACGCACTTGTGAGGGTGCAGTTGAAATCCATAGCGGTTGATTCGCCCGCTACTGTTTCGAACATTTCGCGTGCTTGATCCGAGGTGCGATCAACATTTGTGTCAGCGATGATGTCTTTATTCAATGGTAGTTGGAATACTATGCTCCCCGAGGTCATTCCCTCTTGTCCAACTTCGCGCGTGACACTCTGATAGCCCACAGCGTGAGCCGCCAAGCGGTATTCGGGACGTATGCGACGGAAATCAATCTCGACTACGCCGTCAATATCTGTCACTGCGCGAGGTGCTCCTTCGATAGTGATAATCGCGTATGATATAGGCATTTGCAGATGGTTGACAACGCGCACGCGAAAGTCTTGTGCGGTTGCGGTAAACACCATCGCAAGCGTAAGCCAAAGAGTGAGAATCAGACGTTTCATCGTGCGTTACGGTTACTCGACGTATGTTTCAAGCAGTCGCCCCTTGCCCTTAATCGTGACCTCGTTCACTTCGGCTGGAATCAGCACCAATTCGCCAACGACAAGCTTCTCAGAGTGGTCGTCAACATTGATCTGCAACTCACCTTCGGCAACGATATAGACCACAAATGTATCGTGTGCCGCCAATACACGAGTGTATTCACCATCGATAGCTAACAGATTGGTAGTGAATTGTTCGCGTTTGATCAACTCAACAGATGAATTAGCATCGGGCGACTTCGTGAGCACATACTCTTCGTTACTTTCAAAGTCGATAGCGTCAATAGCCAACGCCGTATGAAGTTCGCGCAGACGACCCTCGGAATCGACTCGATCCCAATCGTAAACGCGGTATGTAATATCCGATGTCTGCTGAATCTCGATCAGTTCAATGCCCTTGCCAATTGTGTGAATTGTGCCCGCAGGAATGAAATAGACATCGCCCCGTTTAACCTCGTAGCGATTGAGCAGTTTGGGCAGGCGATTGGTGAGCACCGCGTCAATAAACTCCTCGCGTGAAACGGGACGTTTAAATCCTACATAAATTGCCGCACCCTCCTCACAATTAGTGATATACCACATCTCGCTCTTGCCAAACGAGTCGTGACGTTCGGCAGCAAGTTCATCGTTGGGGTGTACCTGAATCGAGAGTGTATCCTGCGCGTCGAGCATCTTGATCAGGAGAGGAAACTCTATCCCAAAACGTTCGAAATTCTTCTCGCCGACCAGATCCTCCATATAGACTTCGATCAGCTCTTCGATATTGTTCCCTTTAAGCACTCCATTGCTAACGACCGACAGATCTCCACGCAAACCCGACAAATCCCAGCTTTCGCCGTATTGGCGACTACGGTCAATACGCTGCCCCTTGCCCTTTTTGGCAATGAGCGTCGAACCTCCCCAAATGCGAGGTTTCAGACGAGGGCGGAATCGTAACGGATATAACATATATAAATGTGTCCCTTAAAATTTATTCAAACATCGCTTCAACCTTGACAATCACATCGCTCTCATCGGGCGTGAGCGAGAAGACGTGAGTCGGTTTCAAGTACCACAACTCCTTGCCCTCCTGTGCCTTACGCTCGCCACCACCGGTGATGTTGAGCATAACGATCTTCTCCTTGTCCACTTTGCCCTCAGCAACCGCCTTGATAAGCGACGCCGTTGCAACCGCAGCAGCCGAATAGATATCGCAACCCTCGGTCTGCTCGAATAATTCGGCAGCCTTCTTAGCCGCAGCATTTGTGATGGCAAATATCTCGCCATCAGTATCTTTCAGAGCGTCGTACAGACCGCCGATAATGCCGTATGGCGGTTTGCGATTCGAGAGTACCTTAGCATTGATAATCTCGGCATCGCGGCGAGCTTTGTTGTCATCGTAGGGTAGCATTTGACGTGAATCCACACGCCAAGCGTCGTACATCGGTACAAACGGCGCATTTTGTGACACCATCAACTTTGTCTTCGTAGTACCGAAACGACCGTCCTCGATCAATCGCATATTTGCCTCCCACGCCGCAATCGCGCCCGTGCCACTGCCGACTGCCTGAAAGTAGTAGTCGGGAATCTGACCAATCGTGGTCGTTGCCGACAACATTGTGGTAGCCATACCGTCACGACGTGCGATGTTCTTAGCTCCACCTTCGGCATAGAACTTTTTCGACTTTAAAGCCAAGTTACTCAGATGGATAGCGTCGAAATAATCGCCACCATTCTCGCACGAAATGAGTTTGACACAAGGATTCAGCGGCTTTTCAAACCACAAGGCCGACAGATTGTCCGACGGCACACTCAGTAGCAATGGGATATTGTTATCCGAGCAAACCTTTGCAAATGCACGCGCTGTATTACCAGCCGACGCAACAACCAAAATCTTATCATTCTTGGGGTCGATACGACCGCAAACCGAGTAAGCCTCAGTCTCCTTGAACGAGCAGGTGCTCATCTTAGCACCGATAGCGGGGTTGTAACCGTTGAAGGTGATATAGAGATTCTTCAAGCCGAGAGCCTCAGCCAGCCCCTTGCTGCGATAGGTCACGGGAGCAGACGAACCATCGAGCATACGGCTAATGGGCAACCAGTCGGCAAATTTATAGATGCCGTAGCTATTATCGCGCACTTCGATCTGTTTCTTTGCATATATTGCACGCACCAACGAGGGCGACTTACACTCTTTGTCATCTAACATCCAGCCAGTATCCTCAAATTCGCGACCCGTAGCCACACACTGCAAGATGTACTCAGTAGGCTTAAATTCTTCCATTTCTTTATGTTTCTATGGTTATCTAATGTGTTTGCTTTTTGTCATTCTGCAAAGATAGCAAAATTTGGCTATTTTTCAATTCTTTACGGCTTAAATATGTAAAAATACCCATACATAATTATGTATGGGTACGAATTTGGAGGCTTTGTTTATCTGTTTTGGAGAGCTAATCGCGGTTTGCAGGGCGAATGATTGCCGCAATCCACAGTAGTACAATGGCTCCGACGATCGACATAATGATACTACCAAAGGTCCCGATTGCAAAGATCCCAAACAACGAAAAGAGCCAACCGCCTAAGAAGCCGCCAACGATTCCCACAAGCAGATTAATCCAGAAACCAGCACCACGACCTCTTACAAGCATATTGGCTATCCAGCCCGCTACCAATCCTATCAGAAGATACCAAAGAAAAAACATAGTCATAACGTAACGTATTTATAGATTCGACTTTGGTAACTATTCGTGCAAAAATAGTGCCTATATTTATAACAAAAAAGCGATTGGCACCATTGCTTATGCCGATCGCTTTTATGGTTGATAATCACCTTACTACGCCATTTATCTACGGAAGAATGCAAACTGCACACTACCATAGCTACGCTGTTGTTCGAATTGCGGGTGAGAAGAGTAATCTTGTCCCTTCGGGTGTTCGAAAATTAGCAGTCCATCTTCGCGCAGAAGGTTACGCTCGAATACCAATTTGATCACCTCCTCGCTACCTTCGAGATCATAGGGTGCGTCCGAGAAGATCACATCGAACTGCTTCGGGCAACTCTTCAAGTAGAGGAATACATTTGCACGTGTGGGGTACATCTGCTTAAAACCAAGCTCCGCCGCCGTACGTTTGATGAAATTGTAGTGCACATTGTTGACCTCGACCGAAGTGACGCTCTTAGCTCCGCGTGAACAAAATTCGTAGCTGATTGAGCCGGTGCCTGCGAACAGATCAAGCACATCACACTCCTCAAAATCGATCATATTACCCAACACGTTGAACAGATTCTCCTTAGCAAAATCTGTCGTGGGGCGTGCTCTCAGATTGTTGGGCGGATTGATTACTCGTCCGCGATGTGTGCCACTGATTATTCGCATACTACTCTCTTGTAAAACTTATTCAACAATTTAGCTATCGAACGAACTTCGTTTTCGCTCGCTTTTGTGCCCGCAACGACCACTCGATAGTCATTCAGCCCGAATCGACGGTCGATGGTCGCGGCGTAATAGAGGACGTCTTCCTCTTTTTTGCGAGGCAGAACCTCAGCCATACGCAGTTTGCCCCCGCTCCATACCTTTATATATATAAGGTTGTCGGCAAGATAGAGCCACGCCGTAGGCTCGGTGCATACACGTGTGCGCAAAAGCGGGGTGGTGAACTCGAAACGATCGCCGTAACGCTCCTCGACAGTTGCGATCAATACGCGGGGCAACGCTATCAATGCCGCAATACCTGTCTTCTCATCGCGTATCGCTACAATCTGCTCCTCCTCGCGTGGGTCGAAACCCGCAATGCGCATAAGTTCTGTGGTCGGAGTCGAGTCGAGAATCTCGATTGGGGCGAGCATTGTTCGCTCGGTTGCGACCTCAATTTCGACCATTCGCTCGTCGCGGCTCGACAATCGCGGCAGTTCAGAGCGCGAAAAAGAATGTCCACTCAACGTGAGCTGAATGGACATTCTGTTCGCAGATGGCGAAGGATTACTCCCAGTTACCTGCCTCATTGTTGGGCTGTACCAGGTCACCTACCTTAATACCGGGGTAGCGGTTGTAGATGTTCTTGCACTCGTCAATCAGGTTGATCAACTCCTGACGATACTTAACGGTATCGAGGAAGAGTTTGTAGGGAGCCTTGCACTCCATTACGGGTACGGGTACGTTACCAACGGTTACGTTAGCAGCAGCCATAATGAACTCAGCCTGGTTGCCAGTACCGGGAATGTAACGGAAGTTACGAACGTCCTGCTCGGTCAATTTCTTGGGTGAGAATACGGTGTCGATAACAGCCATCGAGAACTTCTCAACGTTCTTAATCTTCTTAGCCTTCAAAGCAGCCATAGCAACCGAGTCGTCCTCGTCAACGAGCTTGCGCTCCATAACGAGCGAGTCGTTCAGAACGAAGTTGATCAGCGAGTCAAAGTCACCAGTGAAGTGCTGATACTTCGACTTGAATGCACGCTGAGCTGCACGAATGTCCTTGATGCGCTCGATAACGAGAGCCTCGCGGCGACCCTTGTCACCCTCAAACTCGATAGGAGTAGCTACCTGACGGTAAACCACGTAAACTAATGCGACGATAACGATCGCAAGAATCAATTGGAGTACTTTTTTCATTTGTTGTTATAATTTATTAAGTTTGTACAAAATTTTAGCAACATTGTAAGCTCTATTTCGATCTTAAAATATGCTTAACACACATATTGCGACCCAAATTTACGCAAATTTTAGTTTTATACCAACTTTTGGGCAAAAAAAAATCGTAGAAAAATTCTCCGACTTCCTTTTGGACTCGGATTTCAGCCGTATTTTTATCATTAACGGTTATGCCGGAACGGGCAAAACTTCGCTTGTGGCGGCTTTTGTTGCTGCGCTCAAAGAACTGAGTGTCAAAACAATACTTCTTGCTCCAACGGGACGAGCCGCCAAAGTTCTTGCTAGATATGCCAATCAAACCGCCCAAACCGTACATAAACGAATTTATCGTCAAAATAGTACGACTTCTTACGAATCTCGCTTCTCATTGGCACCAAATAAGGAGCACGACGCCTGTTTTATCGTAGATGAGGCGTCGATGCTCTCGAACTTCTCACGCGAGGGTTCGATCTTCGGTACGGGCAATCTGATTGATGATTTGATAGCCTATGTGCGTAGCGGAAAACGTTGTCGATTGGTGTTGGTGGGAGATAGTGCTCAGCTGCCGCCAATCGGCGATGAGCGTAGCCCTGCGCTCGATCCTGACTATATGGCGGGCTATGGCGAGGTGGAGTATTGCACGCTCGACGAGGTGGTGCGCCAGCAGATGGATTCGGGTATTTTGTTCAATGCCACGCTGACACGTTGTATGCTCGAAAAGGGGATATACGAGCCGCCGAGTTTCGATATGTCGTTTCCCGATTTCGAGGCTATTACGGGTGCGGAATTTATGGAGAAGATTGAGGAGTGCTATTCGCGTTATGGCAAGGACGAAACCATCGTAATCACGCGCTCGAACAAACGAGCAAATCGCTTTAATGCGGGTATCCGTCGTCAAGTCCTTTTTGCTGAGGAGGAGATCGAGAGTGGAGATATGTTGATGGTCGTGAAGAACAACTATCACTTCACCGAGCGCGAAGAGGATTCGAAGTTGGATTTCATCGCCAATGGTGATATTGTCCGCCTGCGTCGTCTGCGCCGATTTGAGGAGTTGTATGGCTTCCATTTTGCTGAGGCGATTCTACAACTCGTTGATTATGATAACTATGAGTTGGAATGTAAGGTGCTGCTCGATACGGTTAGCTCTGAGTCGCCTTCGCTCACGCGCGAGGAGAGTTCGCGGCTGTTCTATGCAGTAGAGGAGGACTTTATGGACATTCGCAGCAAGGCAAAACGCTATAAGGAGATTATGGCATCACCATATTATAATGCTGTGCAGATCAAATTTGCATACGCCGTAACGTGCCACAAGGCGCAGGGTGGACAGTGGAGTGCTGTGTTCATTGATCGAATGTTGTTTGGCGACGAGCCGATGACGCGCGATCTGATGCGATGGCTCTATACCGCCTTGACGCGAGCTACTGAGAAGATCTATCTGGTCAATTTCGACGAGAAGTTCGTAGGTGAGCGTGATGAATTTTAATAATATTCACAAAATTTATGTTCTATGTGTTGCATAGTAATAAAACTTTTCATACATTTGCATTGTGAAATTAATGAAAACAAGCAATAGAGTATGAAAAAGTTTTTAGCAACAGCGATGACAGTGGTGGCTTTGGCGGCTGCCACGATGGCTACGGCGGGTAATGTCGTAACCGAAACCTATCCGATCAAGAGCGACTACACCGCGATTTCGGTCACGAATGTGATCGAAGTGGTGTTGTTGGACGCTCCAAAGAACTCGATTCGTGTCGAGGCTGACGAGCGACTAATGCCTTATTTGCAGATTGTCGTTAAGAATGGAGTGCTGGTGTTGAACTTTGACGATCAGCGCGGCGAGGTGGAGCGTCTGCGCAAACGTAATCTCAATCTTGCCGACACACGTGTCTATGTTTCGGCACGTGGCGTCGATACATTTACAGCGTCGGGATTGTCTGAATTTAATGCAGATGTGGTGCTCAGTGCCAGCTCGATAACAATCAATGCGTCAGGAATGTCATCGTTTGATTTTGAGAGGGTAGAGTGCAAAACCTTCTCGCTCTCGATTTCTGGTAAGACCGAGGTCGATGCTCAACTTCAAGCCGATAAATGTGATCTCTCTGTGTCGGGAATGTCGGAGGTTGATCTCGAAGGTCGCGCCGACCGCCTCTCGCTTAGATTGAGCGGAATGAGCGAGGTGTCGCTTGATGAACTGCACGCACGCACCGCCAAAGTCAGCGTGTCGGGTATGAGTTCGGCTGAGGTCTATGCTACCGAAAGCATTACGGGTGGTGTTAGCGGTATGAGTGATCTGACGACATCAGGTTCGGCTAATGTTAATGTTTCGACCAGCGGTGGCTCGTCGCACAAACATATCAAAAAGTAACATTTCGACATTAATGACTAAGCAAGCGGGGTTCTCAATTATTGCGAGAGCTCCGCTTTTTTTGTGCATATATATGGTTGCAGAAACGGAAAAATTAGTATCTTTGCTTGTTAATTACTAATGCAGACCGACGTGGCGAAGAAAGAGAAGACACAAGAGAAAAAATATGTCGAAACCCCGCTGATGAAGCAGTACTATCAGTTCAAATCGGAACACCCCGACGCTGTGCTGCTGTTCCGTGTGGGCGACTTCTACGAAACATTTGGCGATGACGCGATTAAGGCGAGTTCGATATTGGGCATTACACTCACTCGACGCGCCAATGGATCGGCTTCGTCGGTCGAATTGGCAGGTTTTCCGCATCACGCACTCGATACCTATCTGCCCAAATTGGTGCGTGCAGGCGAGCGAGTGGCTATCTGTGAGCAGTTGGAGGATCCGAAACTTGCAAAGACGATAGTCAAACGCGGTATCATCGAGTTGGTTACACCCGGTGTAGTGTTGGGTGATAACGTTCTGTCGGGCAAGGAGAATACCTTCCTTGCGGCAGTATATTTCGGCAAGCAGCAGGTAGGCGTGGCATTTCTCGATATCTCGACGGGCGAATTCTATGTTGCAGAGGGTGATGTGGCTTATGTCGATAAGTTGCTGTCGAATCTCGCACCCAAAGAGGTGATCTATCAGCGTTGTGCCGACGACCGTTTTCTGAGTTCGTTCGGCTCGCGTTATTACACCTATCGTCTTGATGAATGGGTGTTCTCGGAGGAGGTCAATCGAGGTAAGCTCTGCTCGCAATTTGGTACAACTTCGCTCAAAGGTTTCGGTATTGAGCAGATGCACGAAGGCGTGTCGGCGGCAGGTGCAATTCTTCACTACCTCGAATATACCGAGCACCGCGACATCAGCCATATAGCCTCGATTGCCCGTATCGACCGCGAGGAGTATGTATGGATCGACAAGTTTTCGATACGCAACCTCGAACTCTTTTCGTCAAATTCGGGGCGTGAGCGCAGTGGTTTTGTCGATGTGATCGACCGCACGCTGTCGCCTATGGGTGGACGAATGTTGAAACGATGGGTGGCAATGCCGTTGCTGTCGGTCGAGAAGATCAATCGACGCTTGGACGTGGTCGAATATTTCGTCAAGAATGGCTCGGAGGCTGATGATATGCGCGACCAGATGTCGTCAATGGGCGATTTGGAACGTATCGGTTCACGCATTGCGGCTCGTCGCGTTTTGCCGCGCGAGATTGTGCAGTTGAGTAATGCACTGTCGGCTATTGCAGAACTCCGTAAACAACTGAAAGATAGTGGCAATGCACAACTTATGCAGTTGGCAGAGGTTATTGACCCGATGACCGAGGTGCGCGAACGCATTGCTACACAGGTATATCCCGATCCTCAGAACAACAATATAATGAAGGGCGGAGTGATTGCCGACGGGGTCGATATGGAGTTGGACGACCTGCGTCGCGTAGCTCTGCACGGCAAAGATGTGCTGGCGTCGATTCAGCGTCGCGAGAGCGAGGCGACGGGTATCCCTTCGCTCAAAATCAGCTATAATAACGTCTTTGGTTACTATATCGAGGTGCGCAACGCGCATAAGGACAAGGTGCCTGAGGGCTGGATTCGCAAGCAGACGCTGACTGCGGCTGAGCGATATATCACTGCCGAGCTGAAAGAGTATGAGGAGAAGATCCTCGGTGCTGAGGAGAAGATTCTCGCTATCGAGCAACGTATCTATGCCGAGTTGATTGAGTATCTTGACGGCTGGCTCAAACAGTTGCAGCGCAATGCCTCGATTGTGGCGCAGATCGACTGTCTGTTGTCGTTTGCGCGTATTGCAACCGAGCGTGGCTATGCTCGTCCGACGCTCGACGAGAGCCGCGTGATTGATATCAAGGCGGGTCGCCACCCTGTGATCGAAACCTTAATGCCCGTAGGCGAGGAGTATATCCCCAACGATACATATCTCGACAACGAAAAACAGCAGATAATGATGATTACCGGACCCAATATGTCGGGTAAATCGGCTCTGTTGCGACAGACGGCATTGATCGTGCTTATGGCGCAGATGGGATCGTTCGTGCCCGCGAGATCGGCTCGTATCGGCGTCGTGGATAAGATATTTACACGTGTGGGAGCGTCGGATAATATCTCGCAGGGAGAATCGACATTTATGGTCGAAATGCTCGAATCAGCTTCTATTCTGAACAATATTTCGGATCGTAGTCTTGTGCTGCTCGACGAGATAGGTCGCGGTACGAGTACCTACGACGGCATCTCGATTGCGTGGGCAATGGTCGAGTATCTGCACAACAACCCTTCGGCTCACGCTCGCACGCTGTTTGCTACTCACTATCACGAACTTAACGAGATGGAGCAGATGTGCCAACGCGTTAAAAACTATCACGTTTCGGTCAAGGAGATCGACCGTACGATTGTCTTCCTGCGTAAGTTAGAGCGTGGCGGTACGGAGCACTCGTTCGGTATTCACGTGGCGAAGATGGCGGGTATGCCGCGCTCGATTGTCGATCGAGCTGAGGAGATTCTCCGCAACCTCGAATTGGTTTATGGCAATAACGAGATCGTGCCGAGCAGCAGTCCCACGCGTCGCAAGAAGAGCGCGAAGAGCAACGCCGCAGCGACGGTTCGTTCGGCAGCCGAGAGTACACCGAGCGTTCAACTCAGTATGTTCCAGCTTGACGATCCCGTACTGATTCAGATTCGTGATCAGATCAAGGGTATCGACATCAATTCGCTGACTCCGCTCGAAGCTCTCAATAAACTGAACGAAATCAAAAAGATTACGGGAATTTAACAATGCTCTCGATAGCTAATAAACGCAATCCACCACGCAGGGTTGCGTTTTTTGTTTGTAGAATCGGATAAATTGTGTAATTTTGTTCTGACATATTAATAAATACACGGAAGGTGTAGCTTATTCTCGCTAAACGAACGTAGGAAATTCGATTTTGAGAAGAGATTGGCTAACAACTTGCCGCGTCATATCCTTATATGGGTTATGGCGTGGGGCTGTTGCTTGTTTTATTCTCAATGGTTTCCTACGACCAGTTTAGCTAAAATGAGTCTTCGGCACCACGCTTTCTTTTTGGCTAAATGTTGCTGAGGTGCGGGCAGCGCAAAACTAAATCAAATGAAGAGATTGATTATGACAGTTGTATTCGTGCTTTCGACTATGCTGGTTGGTTGTGGTCATTCGTTTTATCCGACTGATAACCACAATGTTGCGACAACAAATGTAAACATTGGCGAGGGCAATTTCCACGTTGTTGGTATGGCTGAGGGTACGGCACGCGCAACGTATGTATTTGGTATTGGTGGCTTGTCAAGAAAGGCGATCAAATCAAATGCCTATGCCGAAATGGTTCAAAATGCAAATTTGCAAGGTTCGCAAATGATTGTAAATGCTACAATTGAGACTAAGACCCGTGGTTTTGCACCGTTTGTAGTAAAGCACGAAGTGAAATATCACGGTTTAATAATTGAGTTTGACAAAGAATAGTCAGCCAATACAAAAAAAGCGAAGGCTTACGCGCCTTCGCTTTTTGTTTTATTCATCTTGCGTTTGAAACTCTACTCCAATGATATAGAAATGAGGCACATATTGCACAATCTCATTCGATAAGTCGGACGTAAGCTCTGTGTCGCCACAAAATCGAATTACATTGGCACGCTCGTCAAACCAATGCGAGCCAAAGAAAACCAACGGGATAAACTTGTTCGGCTCGAACTTTTCAATCTTAAATTGACGAAAACCGTATTCGTAGCGATTGTTATATTTCTCGATTGGTCGCAGCTTAAACGGTTGTTTCGGATAGCCACCCATCGAGGTCTCAATCGAGGCGTATGCAACCGAATCAATCCCCGACGGATAGAATCCGATATTCAGTTGGTCGGCCCACATATAGGTTTGCGATGCAGGATCAACCATCATTTCGGGGGTAATCTGTGCTTGAACACTCGGATCGAAATCGCTAACCAGCCATTTATTTTCACCTAATCCAAGAACTCGATCTTCGCCCGTTTGCACTCCATTCACATACTCGCGTATTCGCACTGTGATGTCGTATCGACCATCAAGCAATGATGTTAAATCATACGTAAAGAGCTGATAACCCGAACGTTCGAGCAACGTCATCACATCTTTAACATTTGGCTCACGAACTTTGATTGTCTTTTGTATTGCGACGTTTGTTGACGATGTCGTTTTGGTTGTTCCGCAAGCGCACAGCATTGCTACGCCGACAATTAGAAGGAAGAAATATTTATTCATACCAATATTTATCTAATCAACGAACGGATACTCTCGATCAACATCGAAACCGCTACCGAGTTGAAACCGCCCTCGGGGATAATCACGTCAGCATACTTTTTGCTCGGCTCGACAAACTCCTCGTGCATCGGCTTGACCGTCGTAACATACTGATCAATAACCGACTGCATTGTGCGACCACGATCGCAAACATCGCGCAAAATGCGACGTGCCAAACGCAAATCAGCGTCAGTATCGACAAACACCTTGATATCCATCATATCGCGCAGCTCCTTATTCTCGAAGATCAAAATACCATCGACAATAATCACACGCGAAGGCTTCACCAAAACGGTCTCCTCCATACGATTGTGCTCGACAAACGAATATACGGGGTGCTCGATAGGCACGTTGTTCTTCAATGCCTTCAAATGCTCGACCAACATTTGCGTATCGAACGCCTGCGGGTGGTCGTAGTTGAGCTTCGTGCGCTCCTCGTAGGTCAAATCGTTGTGCGCCTTATAGTAGAAATCGTGGCAGAGGGTTACAACGTCGTCGCCCTCAAAAGCCTCGCGCAGTCGCTTTACCAATGTACTCTTGCCAGAACCCGTTCCGCCGGCAACTCCAATGATCGTTACGTTCATAATGGGGTAGTGTTTAGTTTGTTATTATATGAAAAGATTGGAAACTCCACATCTCAGCGGGCGTTCCCAATCTCTCATTGTCAATAGTCGTTATGCGTCAATATTTGCGTAGCGAGCGTTCTTCTCGATGAACTCACGGCGAGGAGGCACATCGTCGCCCATCAACATCGAGAAAATGCGGTCAGCCTCAGCTGCATTCTCGATCGTAACCTGACGCAAGATACGTGTTTCGGGGTTCATCGTAGTCTCCCACAACTGCTCGGCGTTCATCTCACCAAGACCTTTGTATCGCTGAACGTGCAGACCCTTGCCACCCAACTCTGCCGAGATAGCGTCGCGCTCCTCATCGGTCCAGCAGTAACGCTGAATGTTACCTTTCTTGACCATATAGAGGGGCGGAGTAGCGATATAGATATGACCGTTCTCGATCAACGCCTTCATCTTGCGGAAGAAGAAAGTCAGCATAAGCGTGGCGATATGGCTACCGTCCACGTCAGCATCGGTCATAATAATAATCTTGTCGTAGCGCAGTTTGTCGAGATTCAGAGCCTTGTTATCCTCCTCAGTACCAATCGTAACACCCAGAGCGATAAACATATTCTTAATCTCCTCATTCTCCCACATCTTGTGCTCCTGAGCCTTCTCGATATTGAGGATCTTACCGCGCAGAGGCATAATTGCTTGGAACTGACGGTCGCGACCCTGCTTTGCAGTACCACCTGCCGAATCACCCTCGACGAAGAAGATCTCAGCAATCGAACGGTCGCGGCTCGAACAATCAGCCAACTTACCCGGCAGACCCGACCCCGACAGCGGAGTCTTACGCTGCACCAACTCACGTGCGTGGCGAGCAGCGTGGCGAGCCGTAGCTGCCAAAATCACCTTCTGCACGATGGCGCGAGCGTCCTTCGGGTGCTCCTCCAAATAGAGCGACAGAGCCTGCGAAACTGCTGCATCAACCGACGCAATCACCTCGCTATTACCCAACTTAGTCTTGGTCTGACCTTCGAACTGAGGCTCGGCAACCTTAACCGAAATAACCGCAGTCAAGCCTTCGCGGAAGTCATCGCCATTGATGTCAAACTTCAATTTCGCCAACATACCCGACTCATCGGCATACTTCTTCAACGTACGGGTCAGAGCGCGGCGGAAACCGGTCAAGTGAGTACCACCCTCGATAGTATTGATATTGTTTACATACGAATGTACATTCTCCGAGAACGAGTTGTTGTACTGCATTGCCACCTCTACGGGCACGCCATCGCGCTCGGTGTCGATATAGATCACCGACTCAATCAGCGGCTCACCGCGAGTAGCGTCCAAATACTTGACAAACTCCTTCAAACCATCGTGCGAATAGAAGGTTTCGCTACGGAATTCGCCATTCTCGTCCTGCTGGCGACGGTCGGTCAGAATCAACTTGATACCCTTGTTCAGGTATGCCAACTCGCGCAGACGTGCTGCTAAAATATCGTACTTATACTCGGTCGTGATAAAGATGTCGCCATCGGGTTTGAAGGTAACGATCGTACCCGTGGTGTCAATCTGACCCACAACCTCCATCGACGAGGTGGGCTTACCCTTGCTATACGACTGACGATAGATGTTGCCGTTACGGTGCACCTCAGCCACCAACTTGACCGAAAGTGCATTCACGCACGATACACCTACGCCGTGCAGACCGCCCGACACTTTATAGCTATCCTTATTGAATTTACCGCCGGCGTGCAGCACCGTCAGAACGACTTCGAGGGCTGACTTGCCCTCTTTCTCGTGCATATCGGTGGGGATACCTCGACCATTATCCTCGACGGTGATCGAGTCGTCCTCGTTGATGGTCACCTTGATGTCGGTGCAATAACCCGCCAGAGCCTCGTCGATCGAGTTGTCGACAACCTCATAAACCAAGTGGTGTAGACCCTTTTCGCCTACATCACCAATATACATTGCGGGTCTTTTGCGTACTGCTTCAAGACCTTCCAACACCTGAATACTGGAAGCCGAATACTCTTCCTCGGCGTGTTGCTTTACGTTTTCCAAATCGTTGTTCATCGTTGATCAAATAATTCCTGCAAATTTACGATTTATTTCGCTAAACAACAACTTTTCGAGCCTAAAAAACAAAGTTTTTTGCCTTGAAAAATGCTATTTTTCGCACTTTTATTCAACCTGCTCGATCGTAATGTCGGGATTGGTGTGCAGAATCTCGATAAAACCCTCTTCATCGTTACCAACGAGCGAACGAACAACGATCTCAACGCGGTATCCGTCAGCCCGATCCAGCTTGCTCAAATCGTACGAAAGTATCTGATAACCGACCTTTTTCAACTCCTCGTAGACCGTTTGTGCAGTCTGTTTGTTGTTGATGAGAATTGAGATGTAAATTCGTCGCCCGCCAATCTTTTTGAAGATATAGCCAAACGCCTCCAAGCCAAAGAGCGTCAGCAGGGTAGCCGCCACGGCAATGGCGTATAAACCCGCACCTGCTGCCATTCCGATGCCCGATGTCGCCCATAGACTTGCGGCTGTGGTCAGCCCGCGCACAATCTGCTTTTGGAAGATGATAGTCCCCGCTCCGATGAAACCTATACCACTCACCACCTGTGCCGCCACACGACTAAAATCGACCTGCGTCGAGTTGCCAAATCCGTAACGTGAAATGATCATAAACAATGCGCTGCCGAGCGCTACGAGAAAATGTGTCTTCAACCCCGCGTCCTTAGCTCGATATTCGCGGTCAATTCCCACGGCAAATGCAAGCACACAAGCCACCGTCAGTCGTAAAATCAGATCCCAATCCATCATTATAATTAACTGTTAATCCGCCCCCCCTCGCAAGCAAATATGGTGCATTTAACTGCGAAAAGTGGTCGGAATGTCATATAATTTGCAAAAAGAAATAAGTTTTACTATTTTTGTAAATAATAATTAATAACTCAAATATCGAATAAATATACTCAAATATCGAATAAATATGAAGAAAATTTTATTGGTTTTGGCTATTGTGCTTGGTTTGAGCACAACTGCCGCAGCTCAGCAGAAGGGCGATGCATTTATCGGTGGTGCAATTGGTTTCTCGGCAGGCACTGACTCGTCAACCAGCTTTGGTTTGGCATTAGAAGGTGGTGGCTTTGTTGCTAATCGTTTGGCTCTTAGTGGCGAGGTTGCCTACAATTTGGTTGCTGGCGAGATCAACGTTATTACCGCAGGTCCTAAGCTCTCTTACTATGCTCGTTTGGCTGATAAGTTCTACTACACGCCTTCGGTTAGTGTTACGGCTGCATACGTAGCGGTTGGCGGTGCTGATACAGGTGGCATAGGTGTGGGTTTGGGCTTGGCTGGTTTTGAGTTCCGTCCGACTCAGCACTTTGGTATGAATGTCAATCTGTTCTCGCTGAGCGGTATGTTCTCTGACGTATTTTCGTTCTCGGTTGATATGATGATGAACACTTCGGTGTCGTTCCGTTACTATTTCTAAATCAAAAACAACCTCTCAAACATAATTTTGAATTGTGAATTAACAAAAAAGCTCAGCCGCAAGCTGAGCTTTTTTGTTCTCCTTATATGGAGGTGGCGGGAGTCGAACCGAGATCGCCATTTGGCGGTCGAGGTCATCGAAGGCGTGCCGCAGTCGCCACAGGCGGTGCGGGAAAACACGCCGAGATAACCCGCGTCCAAAGAAAAACAGCGTCCGAAGTTCTCGAACGCTGTCAAAAAGTCCCACTTTGGTGGAGGTGGCGGGAGTCGAACCCGCGTCCAAACAAGGAACCCAAAGGCTTTCTACACGTTTAGTCGCCGTTTGATCCTTCTGCTTATGCCTGGCAGGCAACAACCGAACACAAGCCCCAGCTTCTAAAATTTCGCCACTCGGCCGAAGCACTCCTCGCGACTATCTCTAAATGAATGATACCCCATATGAGCGATGATTAAAGAGCGGAACCACCGTTCGGGATACTCGTCGTCAGCCCGCCTTGGAGCCGTCGATTAAGCTAATTTTCCTCGAAAATTAAGCAGCGAGTGCGTAGCTGTTATTGCCAGTTAATTTTTGAGCGTTGATATTTACGAGCCACCACACAATGCTCGACGTGCTTACAATCAGACTCTACCTGCTGTCAAAACCGGTCACCCCCGAACTTGCGTTCGATGGGTCGAACTGCTGTAATAACGCCACAAAGATAGTGCATTTTCTGTGAAAAATTGCGAATTCTGCACAAAAACACTATCTTTGTTCTAAACTTTTATTTTCGACGAATGGAACAGAATAGTGTAATATCACTCCGTGGAGTGTCGATATATCACGCCGATCGTGGCTTTGGTCCTAAGGCTGAGGCTCGCGCCATAAAGGAGGGCGAATTGGTTTTGGCTGATGTCAATTTGGAGGTCGGACGGGGCGAGTTAGTTTATCTGATTGGTCGCGTAGGTAGCGGCAAATCAACACTTTTGAAGACGCTCTATGCCGAGGTGTCGTTGCTGACGGGCGAGGGTAGTGTGGCAGGTTTCGATCTGCGCAAGTTGCGCCGTAAGGATATCCCTCATCTGCGTCGCAAGATCGGTATCGTATTCCAAGATTATCAGTTGCTGAACGACCGTAATGTCTTCCAGAATCTCTACTTCGTGATGAAGGCTACGGGTTGGAAAAATGAGGCCGATATGCGCCGTCGTGCCGACGAGGTGATGAAATTGGTCGGTTTGGAGAATAAGCTGCATAAAATGCCCTTTGAATTGTCAGGAGGAGAGCAACAGCGATTGGTTATTGCTCGCGCTTTGCTCAACAACCCCGAAGTGGTGTTGGCAGACGAGCCTACGGGTAATCTCGACCCCGTTTCGGCTGAGGGTATTATGCAACTGTTCCAAAAGATTGTCGAGGGTGGTTGCTCGGTGGTAATGTCTACCCACAACACAAATATTTTGGAGGACTATCCTTCGCGTGCAATCCTCTTTTCGGGCGGTCACATCAAGGAGGTTAATATTGCCCCTAAGGAGTAGCGGAAATACCTAAAAAAAACGATAGCGGGAGTCCCGTCGTGGAAGCTCCCGCTATTGTTTTGCCCTATTTTACGCTTTTACAGTCCCAACAGCACAAACAGCTGCGCTGTCAGCACGCGCAAGAACATCATAAACGGATATACCGTCGCATAGCTTACCGCAGGTACGTCGTTGCTTGCGGTAGCGTTCGAGTAGGCGAGTGCGGGAGGGTTGGTCATACTACCAGCGATGACACCCATCAATGTAAAGTAGTTCACCTTATACACCTTGCGTGCAAAGATACCGACCAACAGAATCGGCAGCATAGTGATAATGACACCATACAACACCCACATATAACCACCCTGATTTACAACCGTATCAATGAATCCCTCGCCTGCGCTGATACCCACAGCCGCCAAGAAGAGTGAGATACCCACCTCACGCAACATCAGATTGGCACTCATCGTTGTATAGGTTACCAAGTGATAGTGCGCACCGAAACGGCTAATCAAAATAGCCACAATCAGCGGACCGCCCGCCAAACCGAGTTTCACAGCTTGAGGCATACCAGGGATAGCGATAGGAATCGAACCGACAAAGACACCGAGGAAGATACCCAAGAAGATCGAAATCAGATTAGGCTCGCGCAGACGACGCATCGAGTTACCGAGTGTCTTAGCCACTGCATCAATCGCCATTTCCGAACCAACAACGGTCAGACGGTCGCCAATCTGCAATTCGAGGTTATGCTCGGGAATCAGATCGACACCCGAACGATTGACGCGCGTAACGTTCACCGCGTGGCTACTACGCAGACGCAACTCCCCAATTGTTTTACCGTTGATATGGGGCTGAGTGATGATGATACGGCGCGAAATGAACTGCTGGTCGAGGTTGATCCAATCCGAGTGCTCCATATCAATCTGGTGACCCAACATCATCTCGATTGCCTCCACATCATCGCCGGCACAGATAATCAACATCTTGTCGCCCTCGTGAAGAACCGTTTGTGCATTAGCGATCTCGATCTGACCATTGACGCGACATACGCGCGATACGACAAACGAGCGATTGATCAAACCACGAGTCTCGACTACGGTGCGACCAAACAGATTGGCATTGGTCAATTCGATCGAGATCTTTGCTGCATACTTCGACTCGTTGTCGCTTTCGAGAGCCTCCCTCTCCTTGTCGAGTTTAATGCGGAAAATAGCACGCAACAGCACAATCGAAACGATAATACCAACCACACCCAGCGGGTAAGCAACTGCATAACCCATTGCAATCGTGGGATCGTTCATACCTGTCGAATCGGCATATGCCTGCTGAGCTGCACCCAAACCGGGGGTGTTGGTTACAGCACCCGACAGCACACCGACCATCGTCGAAATAGGCGTGCCCGTTACCAAATGAATGACGTACGCAGTCACTACACCTAACAATACGATAGCCGAAGCGATGCCGACCAGACGCATACCTCCCTGCTTAAACGATGAGAAGAAACTCGGACCGACCTGCATACCGACCGAATAAACAAACAGAATCAGACCAAACTCTTTGACAAATGCAATGATCGTGGGGTCGATCTGCATACCGAAACTGCTCAGGGCGATACCCACGAACAGAATCCACGTGATACCAAGCGAGATGCCTGCAATTTTGATTTTGCCCAACGCAATGCCGATTGCGATCGTAATGGCAAGCGTAAAAACCGTATGGGCTATGCCATTACCCAAGAACAGCGATGTTATCCATTCCATATTTTATAAAATAACCTATTAAACTAACCTAATCGGCTGCAAAGATAGGTCTTTTTAATATTTTTTAAAAATAAAAATGGATAAAAATCGCGTCGAAAATGATTTCTGGGGGCTATTTGCGATTTTTCGGGTCGCATTTGCTTGCTTTTCGAGCCGAAGGGCAGCTGTCGGCACAATCGCAACCACAACAAGGTGAGCCATTCGATTTACCTTGCACACGTCGCACCAATCGCACGACAAGCCACGCGACCAACGCTACACCGATTACGGCTACTGCCCAGTCCTGCCAACCCATTTTAGAACAAACCTCCAATTTGATAGACGATGTATGCTACAATCCACGCCACAGCAGTATTATAAACTACCGTTACCGCCGCCCAATACCAGCGACCCGTCTCTTTGGCAATGGCAATCAACGTAGCCACACAGGGGAAGTAGAGCAAAATGAATACCATAAAGGCTATCGCAGTGCGCGTATCAAAATCGCCCGAAGCAACCAACTTCGCTCCGAGTGAGGCGTCCTCCGACAGTTCGGTCGAGCTTTCAGGCAAAGGCTCTTCGGCATAGAGCACGCCGAGTGTGCTTACTACAATCTCCTTCGCAGCCGCGCCCGACAAAATTGCCACGCTACCTTTCCAATTCAATCCGATGGGCTCCATAATAGGCTCGCACACGCGACCAATCTGTCCTAAATAAGAACTCGAATAGTCGGGTGCCGACTGCTCGGTCTGTGTCGCAGTTGCGTCGTTATATTCGGGACGAGGGTAGTAACTGAGGAACCATATAATCAACGAACCGACCAAAATCACACCACCCATTTTGCGCAGATACTGCACGCCCTTCTCCCACATATGGCGCAAGGTCGCTTGCAACGTCGGCACGCGATAGGGCGGCAACTCCATAACAAACGGCGTCTCGTCAACAGGGTAGAGGTAGCGACGCATCAACTTTGCAGTGATAATCGCCACAACGATACCCAATATATACAGCCCAATCAGCACTAAACTTGCGCACGACGGGAAGAATGTTCCGACCAGCAGAATGTATATTGGCAGTCGCGCACTACACGACATAAACGGCGAGATAAGTATCGTGATGATTCGACTCGAACGGCTCTCGATTGTTCGGCACGCCATAATCGCGGGTACATTGCAGCCAAAACTCATCAGCAACGGAATAAACGACTTGCCGTGCAGACCGATTCGGTGCATAAGTTTGTCCATAATGAACGCCGCGCGAGCCATATATCCCGAATCCTCCATCAACGAAATAAACAGATAGAGAATCAAAATATTGGGCAGGAAGACAATTACGCTACCGACGCCACCAATGATACCGTTGACAATCAGATCTTTCAGCGCACCATCAGCCATCATTCCGCCAATCAGTTCCGCCAACCAATTCACGCCCGACTCGATCCACTCCTGCGGATATGCGCCGAGTGAGAAGGTTGCTGCAAACATTACCCACATCAGCAGGAAGAAGATCGGGAAGCCAAATACTCTATGGGTGACAATGGTGTCGATTATCGTGGTTGTTTCGATCGGGTTCTGCTCGCCCTTTTGATATGTTTCGCGCAGAGCACCCGCGATAAAACCATATTTCTCGCTCGTTACAGCCATCTCGACGTCCTCGCCAAGCTGTCGTTCGATACGCTCAACCTCGCGGTCACGCACCGCTAACCACTCATCGTAACCCTCGATCGGTTGCAACGTCTGCTCAGCCTCCTCGTCGCGTTCGAGCAGTTTGATTGCCCAATAACGCGGCGGGAAGTGCTTAGGCAACTGATCGCGCACGGGGCGCATTACGGTTTGCAGTGCGGCAATACCGCTCTCGATCACTGCACCGTGGTTGATATGGATATGACGCACGCGGCTATCGCGGTTTTCGTACACATCAATCACCGTATCGAGCAACTTGTCCAATCCTCGACTCTCACGTGCCACGACGGGCACCATCGGCACACCGAGCATTGCGCCTAACTGCTCGTAATCGAGTTGGTCGCCACGTCGCTCCAACTCGTCGTACATATTGAGTGCAACGACCATATTGGGGTTGATGTCGATCAGTTCGGTAGTGAGGTAGAGGTTGCGTTCGAGGTTTGACGCTACGACAGCATTGATCACAACGTCGGGCGTGTGCTCCACCAAATGGCGACGAACATAGATCTCCTCAGGCGAATAAGCCGACAATGCGTATGTACCCGGAAGGTCGGTAATGTTGAAACGATAGCCCTTGTAGCGGAATGTGCCCGATTTAGCATCGACCGTTACGCCACTATAATTGCCTACGTGTTCGTGGCTGCCCGACAAGGCATTGAACAGCGATGTCTTGCCACTATTGGGATTGCCGACCAATGCGACGTTGATCACTCGACGATGGGTCGAGATCACCTGCTCGATCTGCTCCTCCTCGCTCATCACGTGGCGGTCAGCCAGCTGCTTGATCATATCCTGAGCCTCAGCCTCGGTAATCACCTCGACCATCTGGGCCTCGCTGCGGCGCAACGAAACCTCATAGCCCATAATTTTATATTTGATCGGATCGCGCAGGGGAGCATTGAGAACAACCTCGACACGCTTGCCGCGCACGAAGCCCATCTCCATAACCCTGCGACGGAAACCGCCATATCCCAACACTTTGAGAACGATCGCCGTTTGTCCGGTTTGCAAGTCAGAAAGTCGCATTGTATCTGTGTAATCACTTTTTATCGGCTACAAAGATACATTTTTTTGCTCGTTTTTCGCGCACGCGCGACCACTTTTTTACCAACCACCGCCCAATGCCTTGAATAGAGCTACGTATGCCATATATTGCTGCGCACGAACTTCGGCATAACTCATCTGCGAATCGTATAGCGTTCGCTCGGCATCGACCAAGTCGGTGTAACTGTTCATTCCACTGCTGTACAACGCTTTGGCGAGTTCATACACCTTTCGGTCCGACTCCAACATCGCACCATAACGCTCGACCTCGCGTCCGTATGTCGCTATCTGCGACAGAGCCTCGCTTACATCGGCAAATGCCTGCAAAATCGTCTGTTCGTATTGCTTGACGGCTTGATAATAGTCCTCGCGCGACGATAGTTCGTTGCGTTTCAATCGCCCGAAAGCATAGATCGGTTGCAACAATTTCGCCGCCGCCTCCCACGAAAAGGGATTCGACGAGGTTAAGCCTTCGATGGTCGAAGAGAGCACACCACCCGAAGCTGTCAATGACAATGTCGGGAATCGTGCTACACGTGCGATATTGACCTCTGCCGCCGCTTGCTCAACTCCATAATATGCCTCCAAAACATCGGGACGACGTTCGAGCAGACTCGACGGCAGACCAATGGGTATCGGTGGCGGCAGGCGATCAGTGTGTAGTGCTGCTCCCGATTCGACAATCGAGTCGAGCGGATATTCACCCATCAATGTACTGAGTGCTGTTGCCGTTTCGACCACCGCACGTTCATAGGTCGGAATATCGACCGCTGCGGCGTCGGCAAGGCTATATGCCTGTTGCCGTTCGACTGCTGATACAAATCCATAGCGATACATCGAATCCATCAACGCTGCCGAGATCTCGCGCAGACGATATGTGTTGCGTGCCACCTCTAACGAACTGCGATATTGCAACAGCGTGAAATACGATGTCGCCACCTCAGCCGTTAGCGAGAGCATTACTCCACGAAATGCCCATTTCGTTGCACATAACTCGGCGTATGCCGCCGAACGCGAATGACGTAGGGCACCAAACAGAGGCAATTCCCAACTCATCGTTGGGGCTATCTGATATTGCTGGACGATACGTGTCTCCTTAGTGTAATTGCCCTCTGCCGACACCTCGAACGCAAACGACGGCAGATAGTTCGACCGTACGTTGCCGAGCGCGATTCGTGCTTGCTCGATACGCGAAGCCGCCACCAATAGGTTGCGATTATTGGCAATTGAACGCATTATCAGATCGTTGAGCGTCGAGTCACCGAAATGATCCCACCACGCAAAATCGACACCAAGCGAGTCGGTGACCACGCCCTCGGCATAGCTATAATCGGACGGTATGGAGATCTGTGGCGGAGTTAAGCGGGCATTGCACGCACAGAGCGCGAACGCCAAGCCAAGAATTATCGAAAGTCGTTTCATAATGGTTCGTCTTTATGTTGTTCGCGTTTGCTTTCGAGATTGAATAGGCGACCGACAAGATAGTAGAGAGCAGGGTAGAGGAAGATACCCGCGAGGGTCGCCACCAACATACCTCCGACCAATGCCACACCCATCGTATTGCGGGCATTGGAGTAGGCTCCGTGTGCAAAGATCAGTGGTGCAACACCCAAAATAAACGCAAAAGCGGTCATCAGAATCGGGCGCACACGCAACTGAGCCGCGCCAATAGCCGCATCGAGTAGCGATCGGTGTTGTTCGAAGAAGAGTCGGTCGGCATACTCCACCACTAATATGGCATTTTTGGCAGCCAAACCAATCAACATCACAATGGCGATATGTATAAAAATGTCGTTGATGTATTTCGGATTGAACAGGTGCGCAAAGCCAATAAAAGCCAATGCTCCCATAACTGCCAACGGCACACTGAGAATGATCGCTATCGGCAGGCTCCAACTATTGTAGAGTGCCGCCAAAGCCAAGAATACAAATATCACTGCTAAGGCATAGACTGCCGCGCCACCCTTTGACGCTGCTCGCTGCTGGAACGAAATACCACTCCACGCAATGCCCACATCGTCGGGCAGACTCTCGGTCGCCTGTTTTTCGATTGCGTCCATCACCTGTGCCGAGGATTTCCCGTCGGCAGGATTTACGGTTAGAGCTATCGAGCGATAGAGGTTGAACTGCGATACATATTCTACTCCGACCGTATCGACCACCCGTACAAATGCCGACACAGGAACACTCTCGCCCGCGCCATTCTGCACGAAGTAGCTATCCAACGACGCAGCGTCGGTGCGATATTCGGGTGCAGCCTGCACATAACTACGATATAGTCGACCGAAACGGTTGAAATTGTTGATATACGAACCACCCAAGAATGCCGACAGTTGATCATACAGAGCTGCGAGATCAACACCTTCACTCAGCGCATAGTCACGATTGACGTCCAAGCGACGTTGCGGAACATCGTTGTTAAATTGAGTGGTCACCGAGGCTATTTCGGGCAGCGTTTCGAGCTCCGCCATAAATTCGCGCGACTGCTCGGCAAGATAGCCCAAACCGCGACCTTCGAGATCCTGCACCTGCACCTCGACACCCGACGTGACTCCCATACCTGGGATAGCGGGTGGCGTGACGGCATAGACTTCGGCTGAATTGATCGCTACGTATAGCTCTTCGTTGAGCATTGTGGCGAGCTCGGCAGCCGTTGTGCGACGCTCATCGAAATCTTTCAGTGCAACGAATATAATGCCGTTCGACGACGATTGGATACCCGTAATCATATCAAAACCTGACGCTCCCGCAGTGTAGAGTACAGCATTATGTTTCGATACCAAACGGTCTACCTCAGCCATAACCTGCTCGGTGCGATGTAGCGACGACGCCTTAGGCAGATTGACCAGCACCATTATGTAACCTTGATCCTCTTCGGGCAAAAATCCCGACGGAATCACTCGCCACAGCGCAACAATCACACCGAGTACCACCGCCACAAAGATCGAAGTACGGGCAAGGTGTGTTGTTATACGACCCGTAGCCGACGTATAGCGCGTCATCACTCGATCAAACCAACGATTGAACGAGCCGAAGAATCCCGTTTCGCGTTTCTGTTTCGGACGCAATAACATCGCCGACAGCGCAGGTGAGAGTGTCAGCGCATTGAAAGCCGAAATTGCCACCGAAATAGCGATCGTAATCGAGAATTGTTGGAACAATCGTCCCGTAATTCCACCCGTCAGCGACACGGGAATAAACACTGCCAACAGCACCACCGTCGTGGCGATAATCGGCGAGGCGACGCTGCGCATAGCTTCGAGGGTAGCTTCACGAGGTGACATTCCGCGCTCGATATTGACCTGCACTGCCTCGACCACCACGATACCATCATCGACCACAAGACCGATCGCAAGAATCACACCCAGAAGCGAGATGATATTGATCGAGAATCCGAGTAGCGGAAAGAAGATAAACGTGCCAATCAACGATACGGGAACGGCAATCAGCGGGATCAACGTCGCACGCCAATCTTGAATAAAGAGATAGATTATAATGATTACCAGTACCAATGCCAGCAGCAACGTATAGAGTATCTCGCGTATGCCCGCTTTGATACTCGTCGTGGTGTCGACCACCGTCGCAATCTCCACACCATCGGGGAAACGCTCCGAAAGTTGCTCAATAGCGGCTTTGACGCGCGATCCAACCTGCATAGCGTTGCTGTTGGGTGTCTGATATATCACAATCATCGCCGAGGGATCGTTGCCAAAGGTCGACGATGTGCCATAGCTCTCGCTGCCAAACGTAACCTCGGCAATGTCGCTCAATCGCAGTTGTGAGCCATCTTCGAGCGTGCGCAGAACGATATTGGCATACTCTTCGGGAGTTGAAATCTGCGGTGGCAGAGTGACGGTGTAGGTAAATTCGGTGTGCGCAGCCGATGGCTCGGCTCCAAATTGCCCCGTAGGATATATCTCAGCCTGAGATTCGATCGCTGATGTCACCTCCGCAAGCGAGAGGTTATAATATTCCATTCGATCGGGGCGCAACCACACTCGCATTGAGTATTCGCCCGCACCCATAATCTCGACCTTGCCGACGCCCTCTATTTTGAGCAACTCGTTTTGTAGATTGAGATAGGCATAATTCGACAGATAGCGATCGTCGTAACGACCGTCCGAGTGGAGCGCATAGACCAACAGAAAGCCCGTCTGTGTCTTCTGCGTCGTGACGCCTTGACGTGTTACCGATGCAGGCAGCAACGCCGTAGCCGACGAGACGTTGTTCTGGGTGAAGATCGCGTCCATATCGGGATCAGAGCCGATATCAAACGTAACCTGAATATTCATCGAGCCACTATTCGCGCTGGTCGATTGGATATAGAGCATATCGCTCACACCCATAATATTCTCGGCTAAGGGCGTAGCAACAGCATTATCGACCGTCTCGGCGTCGGCACCGCTATATGTAGCTGCAACCTCGACCACCGGCGGAGTGATGTCGGGATACTCCTCGATCGTGAGGTTGAAGATCGAGATCGCGCCCAACAACACGATAACAATTGACAGCACAATGGCAAAGATCGGACGTGAAACAAAAAACTTCTCCATAATGCTCTATTTAATTTCGATTGGAGTAATTCGTTCGCCATTGCGAGCTCGTTGGATACCTTCGACCAACACCATCTCGCCATCGCTCAACCCCGTGCGGACAACCCAAAGCGAATCGACGGTCGGTCCGAGCTTCACCTCGCGAAAACTGAGTGTACCATCGGCTCCGACCACCCATACACTCGCTTGATCAAGGCTCTGCGTGACGCAACGTTGAGGGATAAGTATCGACGGACGCTGTTCGCCCACATTGGCACTTATGCGGGCATATTGCCCCGCTTTGAGCACCTGCTGAGGGTTTGGAAAATTGACAACAACGACAATTGTACCCGTTTGTGAGCCCACATTCTGCTTGGTATACGAGTAACTACCCTCGTAGGGGTAGAGTGACCCGTCAGCCATATAGAGCCGAATGTTCGACAGCAGGCGGCTATTGTCATACGATGGTTCTGCTCCGTCGTTACGTCGCGAGAGATACTCTGCAATCGGTATCGAAAGGTTGACCGAAACCGTATCAATATTCTCGATCGTAGCCAGCACCGAATATTCCGTACCTACGCCCACATAATCGCCCACTGAGGCGGCTGTCTGACCTATAACGCCATCAATGGGAGAATAGATACGTGTATAGCCCGATTCGAGGCGGGCATTGCGTAGCTGCTGCTCGGCTGACTTGACCGATGATTCGGCAGAACGATAAGCCGCCGTATATTGGTCGAGATCGCTGCGACTGATAGCCTCGATCTTCGCCAATGGAACAGCACGTTCATAGTTATTTCGCGCCTCGACAGCCTCGGCTTGTGCCGCAGCCAACGACGCCTCGGCGGCAAGCAACTGAGTGTTGATCTGCGACGGGTCAATCGTGTAGAGCAACTGCCCGCGCTTAACGGGCATTCCCTTTTCGTAGTTTTTCGATGTCAGGTAGCCACTGACACGCGGCTGAATCACTGCGCTGTAATTACTCGACAGCTGTCCGGTGAAACTCATCGGTGTCGGAATCATCTGTTGCTCGACGCGCACAACCCTCAAATTACGAGGAGGCGCGGTAGCTGTACTCTTTTTAGAATGGCAACCAACGTTCGAAAAAGCGCACAATACGATTAGTGAAAAGAATAACTTTCTCATATCAAAGAGTTTTCTTTGAATTTGACAAAAAACATACCGCACGACCGCCACGTGGTATTGACAAATGGTCCATTACGTAAAAAAAATGATCGTTTGGATATTTTTTTGCCGAAAAAGTTGTGAGATTTAATAGTTTAACTAACTTTGCAACAAGAAAACCCTTTTAATTAAATAAAATTATGAAAGAATTAGTTGCAAAGATTAATGAGCAGATCGCCCTGTTTCAGGAGAACGCTGCGTTGCAGGTAGAGAAGAACAATAAGGCTGCCGGCACTCGCGCTCGTAAGGCTGCTCTCGAACTGTCGAAGTTGATGAAGGAGTTCCGCAAGGAGTCGGTAGAGGCTGCTAAGAACTAATCACTACAAAAAAGTCCGTAAGCAAAAATGGCTCGGTTGCGTGAAAGCATCGAGCCATTTTTTATTTTCCTGCGAAGTGTCTATTGCAGGTCGGTGATCCCTTTTATTGCGAATTGCGCCCAATCGGACTCGCGTATACCCATATCGCCATAGCGTTGTGCATTGCAGTGATCATCAAGGTAATGACGCTCAATCGAATAGTCAAAATCGTCACTTACCAACGAAACCTCCGACTTGATATACTCCGATTCGATCGGTGCCAACTGTGCCACCGTATGGAAGACACTGTGTGTCGACGCTGGTGCCATCGAGTTGGCTACGGCTGCGGCAGCCTTTTCGGGGTAGTGCGCCTGCCAAGCCTCCGAGTACCAGCCCAAACAAGCCACGTGAGCCTGATAATAGGTAATTGTGGGCGACGAGTGCAGGAATCGACCTCGATTGTCGTCATAGAGATCCTCGCCGTGATCCGAACAGTAGAACATTGCCGAGCAAGCGTTCGCATCACGCAGGGTGTTGATCACCTCCGAAAGGAACCAATCGGTATAGATAATCGAATTATCGTAGGCGTTCACCATACGCTCTCGGTTTTTCTTCGAGATTGACACATCATCATCGGGTGTATAGCGAGAGAAGTCATCGGGATAACGCTCGCGATAGTTGAAGTGAGAGCCGTAACTATGCAGAATCACAAACAGATCCGACGAATCTTTTGCAATAGCCGCACGCAACGGTTCGAGCATTGCGCCATCGTGCAAGCCATTCATATAGATCGTTTGGTCAGCCTCGTCGCACATCATCTGCACCAAACCTCGGTTGGGTGCCTGACACGACACGACGAGTGTACGGAATCCCGCCTCTTTATATAGCTGCAAAATGCCACGACGAGCATAGATCTCCGAATGGTTATCTGCCGACACCGACGAGAGAATCAGAGGCACGCTCTTGTGCGTTGCGTTACACTGAGTTACGACATTTCTGTAAACCACCACATCGTCTTCGCCACTCAGCAGTGGGTTGGTCTGGCGATCGTAGCCATACAACTGCCAATTCGCCGCACGTGCAGCCTCGCCAATCACCATTACATAGATCTCGCGCTGAGGGGCGGTTTTGTTGTACTTAGCCTTAAACTCAAAATTTGCTGACGAGGCGGGGTAGCGACGCACCTGCACGAACTCATCGAACGAACGATAGATATTCTCAACTACATTGAATGGGAACACATTGAATTGCATAGTGGCACAACCCGCAATGACCATTACTGCACCTACCGCCGCCGCAGTGCGTCGCGTTGCCGGTGCAATCGTAAATCCCTGTCGCAACGAGTGCACTGCCAATGCCAATACGGGCACATATAGCACCACCACAAATAGGACCATTAGCCAAATATTGCTCAGCAACTCTCCTGCCTCATTCGAATTGGTAGTGAAGAGGTTGGTGAACATATCTACTGCAATGATTGAGTTGCCGAACATATAGAGCAGCACCAACTGCAATGCCGCCAGGATAAACCACAATAAGCCCCAGCAGACCATCATTCCGCTACGCTTATGCGCCACGCTCCACAGCAGATAGAAACCCGTAGGCAACAGCACCGCCGACAGCGCACGCAACCACGAATATTCATCGGTGAAGATCAGCACGCACGCCGGCAACATCAACGTTGCGACGAACGCCGCGATCAACAATCGAGAGTAGCGCGTATTGTTATTTTGGTTTGATTGTTTTGCCATAAACTTAGAATGCCTCATTAACATTGAAGACCACCGAGCCGCCGTGTTTGCCGCGTCCATAGTCAATACGGACATTGACTCGATGTTTGAACTCCCAACGGTAGCCAATACCATAGTTGGGCAGCGTCTGATTCCATTTAAAGCTCTTGAAGTGCGGGAAAACATTGCCTGCACCTACCCACACCGCAATGCCGTGACGGTTGTAAATCTTTTGGCGCAATTCAGCCTGCACCTCGATCATTCCGTTATCACGATATTGTCCCAAATAGTAGCCACGCATACGATAACCGCCACCCAACTGAGCCACCATCGACCACGGAATCACCTCGCCCTCTTTGCAGGCGTTGTACTCCATATATGCGTCGAAAGCCAACGTGCAACCCTTCCACAGACGCTGATAATAGTTGCCCGTAAAGGTTGTGCGCCAGATGGTTGCAGTCGTGCCTAATGCCGCAGGGAAGCAGGTTTCGCGCAGATTGAGGTGGACGCCCTTATATGGATTCGGCGCGAAATCGCGACTATCGTACTGCAACGAAACGCCCAACCCCGTTGCCGTATATTTATCGCGCTGATCGAGCAGATAGTCGGGATTCATCACCTTGCGAGCTGCCGCGTGGGTGAAGTCTAATGCAGCTCCCGCAAAGAAATTTCGTGCCATTTCGTACTGATACTCGGCGTCGATACGATAGCGTTTTTCGACCATTGACGACTTCTCACCTAACGCCATTTCGTAACCAATACCCCAATAATCAATCGGCATCGAGGCAAACGAAACATCGTATTTTATGCGGTGACGATTGCGATTGATCAGATTAAGACCCTGCACACCAACCTTGTAATATCCCGAAGTTGAGATATTTGCATAGAGCGACACATTTGAAGGCTGAGTGATCGTATCGGTGCGATCAATTCGATACAAACCCGATGCCAAAATACCCAAACTCACCTTCGTTACAGCCGAGTAGCTGGGACCAAGCACCCACGTGAGGTCAAATTTTTTCTCCTGTGTGCGGTCCTCATTTGCCTGCTCAAAATAGCGAATCAAGCGGCGAAAAATCGAGTTGCGCTGTTTTGCCGCAGTCGTATCCAACGCTAACGAATCGGTCGCCATAGAAACGACCGTAGCGGCAATCGTATCATTCACGGTTGCCGCCAGCGGTGTGTAGGTATATCGTATTGTGTCGTTGTCGCGGATTAGTTGCTCGTTGTTTTGCGCTGTAACGTTCAGCACTCCCAACACAAACACCGCGATCAAAATCGCTCGTTTCATCTATTAACGATAAGGTTCGATAGCTTTGTAAAACTCGATCTCGTCCTCTTTGGAGAATTCACCCTTGTGATAGTAGACCAATTCGCCCTCTTTCGAGATCAGAATCATCGTGAATTTATTGTTGCAATCACCTAAGCCCCATTCAGTTGGAATAATACGATCGGCGTCAGCCAAAATCGTCGCGCCATTCTTCTTGGTACGGTTGTATGCAATTTTGCGGACAATCGCATTGGGTAGCAGCGGCGCATCTTTCAGATTTACAATACCTAAACCGTAGATATTGTCACCAGCCGCGCGGTGGTTATCCTCCATATCCTGACAGAAATCGGCACATTGAGAGGGGTGGTCGGGATCGGCATAGAAGATCAGCAGATTCATCTCGCCCCAATGAGGTATCTGTGTCGGATTCTTTTTCAGATCAGTCAGTTCGGGATTTTTAACCTTGCGCGGTTTGTCGAGCGGCTGCGCAAAGAGGGTAGTCGCAACAATGAGTGCGGCAACGGTAAGTATGATTGATTTCAGTCTCATAACAATCTTTATTGCTTTAAATCTTTGTTTGCAATTAGTGGGCACAAAGATATTTAAAAAATTATTAAAAAAATTTAAACGCGCCCAAAATTCGACCTATTGACCTTTTTTCGATCATTTTTCGCCCTTATCATAGGCTCGTTCGGCAGTCCAATAGGGGAAAAGCATTGCATCGATGGCATACTTGCCACCGCCCGAAATCAACAACATAATATATATGCCCATATAGACAAACGAGAGCTCGCCCTCGGCAAAACTCTTGTCGGGGAAGGCAATAAACGTCGCAACGAACATTCCGAAAATTAGCGGCAGGGTAGCCAATCGTGTAAATAACCCCATAATAATCAACACCGAACAGATGACTTCGGCAAAGGTTATAAGTGTAAACGAAACAGCACTCCCAATCCCGAACGGATCGGGAAACGAATTGACTATTGCGTTGTAATTCTGCAACTTGCCAATGCCGTGCGTAAGCATCATCGCCCCGATAAAAATTCGCATAAAGAGTACAGCCGAATCGAACCAACGATCCGACGCAAGCCACGAAAGTGCGTTAAAGATTTTACGCCACATAATTCTTGTTGTTTTGGTTTTGGGCGTTTTGCGGCAATTATCCTGCCAGCAAAGAGCTGTTTTTCGAAATCAAATCGCTATCTTTGCATTGATATTGATCGAACAAGATTACCAATGAAGAAGTTGATACGCATAGCATTCAAGATCTCTATTGCGCTGATTGTGATTAGTTTGGCGGCGGTAGTAACCTATCGTTGGGTCAATCCTCCGATCACTCCGTTGATGATTTCGCGAGCATTCGATGGTGCCGACATCAACAAAAAGTGGGTGCCGATTGATCAAATTTCTCCCAATCTCGTCTGTGCGTCGATTGCCTCAGAGGACAACAATTTCCTCGGACATCGCGGGTTCGATCTTGGGGCGATCTATGACGCTATCGACGAACACAACCGAGGCAAGCGTCAGCGTGGCGCAAGTACCATCTCGCAACAGACTGCCAAGAACGTCTTTCTTTGGAGCGGAAAGTCTTGGATCAGAAAGGGTTTAGAGGTTTATTTCACCTTCTTAATCGAGTACGTGTGGGGCAAGGAGCGCATTATGGAGGTATATTTGAATGTTATCGAAATGGGCAATGGGGTCTATGGAGCCGAAGCGGCTGCACAGCACTATTTCGGGCGTTCAGCCTCGCAACTCACTAAGCGTCAAGCAGCTTTGATTGTAGCCGCATATCCCAATCCTCGCCAGCGCGATCCTGCGCACCCGACGGCATATCTCAATAAACGAGCTGCTCAAATTCAACGACTTATGCCACTTATGGGAACTATCACATTCGATGACGAATGTATAGCCTCCTCGCGCGAGCGATATGATAAATATCTCGAAAAACGCAAGGCTGCCCAAAAGCATAAGCAAAACAAGAAATAATCGATATAAACAATTGATATTATGGCTGATAAAAATAGAATTTTGTTCGTGTGCTTAGGCAATATCTGCCGTTCTCCGGCTGCCGAAGGGGTAATGCGAGCATTGGTCGAAGAACGTGGGGTAGCTGACCGTTTCGAGATTGATTCGGCAGGTACCTATTCGGGTCACGCGGGCGATCTGCCCGATTCGCGTATGCGAGCTGCTGCCTCGCGTCGCGGTTACAACCTAACGCACCGCGCAAGACCAATCCGCGAGGTCGATTTCGATAGATTTGATCGCATTATCGTGATGGACGACTACAACTACGAGTCGGTGCACCGCCTTGCGCCCAGCCGTGCAGCTGCGATGAAGATTGATCGTATGACCGATTTCTGCCGTTCGCACCCCGACGCACACTACGTCCCCGACCCATATTATGAGGGGCGAGAGGGATTCGAGATAGTCCTCGACCTATTAGAAGATGCGTGTGAAGGGTTGTTTGAAGAGTGTATGAAATAGAAAAAGTCCCACTTGAATTGAGTGGGACTTTTCGTTTGTATTACAATGGTTTAGCAATTCATTGCGCCACAGCAGTGAATCACCTGACCACTTACGTACGACGACATATCCGACGCAAGGAACAGGGCTACTTTTGCCACGTCCTCGGGCGTGCCGCCACGACGCAGAGGAATCTGCTTGTACCAACCCTCCTTAATCTCGTCGGGCAGAGCGTTGGTCATCTCGGTGATGATAAAACCAGGAGCAATTGCGTTGGCGCGAATACCGCGAGGACCCATCTCCTTGGCAATCGACTTTGCAAAACCGATCATACCAGCCTTCGACGCCGAGTAGTTGCACTGACCAGCATTACCCGAAACACCCACAACCGACGACATATTGATGATCGAACCACCCTTCTGACGAGCCATAATGGGTGTTACAGCGTGAATGAAGTTGAATGCCGATTTCAGATTGACATTCAGCACCATATCCCACTGCTGCTCGCTCATTCGCATCATCAAACCATCACGAGTGATACCCGCGTTATTAACCAATACGTCGATGTGACCGAAGTCCTTGTGAATCTCGGCAACAACATTATGAGTATCGTCGAAGTTGGCAGCATTCGAAGCGTAACCTTTGCACTTAACACCAAATGCTGCGATCTCAGCCTCGGTAGCCTTAGCGTTGTCATCAATAGCCAAATCGGTGAATGCAACATCGGCACCCGCCTTAGCAAATTCGATAGCGATAGCCTTGCCAATGCCGCGTGCAGCACCAGTCACAATCGCCACTTTACCTTCAAGTAATTTCATATTCTTTTATATTTAATATGGTAAATAGTCCAATTTTGCAGCACAAATATACGAAATATATTTGAATATCGTCACTTCTTCATCGGTTTCTCGCAAAGATCGAACACTTCAATAGCCAAATGTTGAAATTTGTGCAAAGATTGCCAATAAAATTCAAGGGCGATTATAGTGCGGTTTCGCAAAAAATTTTTATATTTGAATCGTGAAAGTGTTCAATCGCAGGATTGAGCCGATAAATGACGAAATATAAATTAACAACCATAATTTTATGAAGAAAGACACTCAAATTTTCGATCTGATTGCCGAGGAACGCTCGCGTCAGATGCACGGTATTGAGCTGATCGCATCGGAGAATTTCGTGAGCGATCAAGTAATGGAAGCTATGGGTTCGGTACTTACCAACAAGTACGCAGAAGGTTATCCTACAGCGCGTTACTATGGCGGATGTCAAGTAGTGGATAAGGTCGAGCAGCTGGCTATCGACCGTCTGTGCGAGCTGTATGGTGCTGAGTATGCAAACGTTCAGCCCCACTCAGGCGCACAGGCAAATATGGCAGTATTTACAGCTGTTTTGAAACCTGGTGATACATTTATGGGTCTTGACCTTTCGCACGGTGGTCACCTCTCGCACGGTTGGCCCGTAAATATGTCGGGTATGTATTTTAAGGCTGTTGGTTATAAGCTCGATGAGGCAACAGGTCGTGTTGATTACGACGCAATGGAGGCTTTGGCAATGGAGCACAAACCCAAGTTGATCGTTGGTGGAGCTTCGGCATACAGTCGCGAGTGGGACTATAAGCGTATGCGCGAGATTGCGGATAAGGTTGGTGCGTTGCTGCTGATTGATATGGCTCATACGGCAGGTCTGATCGCAGCAGGTCTGTTGGAGAACCCCGTAAAGTATGCACACATTGTAACTTCGACTACACACAAGACTCTGCGTGGTCCTCGCGGTGGTATCATCTTGATGGGCAAGGACTTCGACAACCCGTGGGGTCTGACCACTCCGAAAGGCGTAGTGAAGAAAATGTCTCAGATTCTCAACTCGGCAGTATTCCGCGGTATTCAGGGCGGTCCGCTGGAACACGTGATTGCTGCTAAGGCAGTTGCGTTCGGCGAGGCTCTTGATCCAAGCTACAAGGAGTACCAGCGTCAGGTGCAGGTGAATGCTTGCGCAATGGCTGAGGCATTCGTTAAACGAGGCTACAAGATTGTTTCGGGTGGCACCGACAACCATCTGATCTTGGTCGATTTGCGCACCAAGTTCCCCGAATTGACGGGTAAGGTTGCCGAGAAGGCATTGGTTGCTGCCGACATCACCACCAATAAGAATATGGTGCCTTTCGACAGCCGTTCGCCTTTCCAGACTTCGGGCTTGCGTTTCGGCACTCCCGCAATCACCACGCGCGGTTTGAAGGAGGATAAGATGGACTATATCGTCGAGCTGATTGACCGCGTATTGGCTGATCACGAGAACGAAGAGACCATCGCAGCAGTTCGCGCTGAGGTGAACAAGATGATGGAGCAGTATCCTCTATTTGCTTGGTAAATAAACACCATAAATAATTATGAGAGAAACGGTTGCATTTCTCAAAGAGCTTGCCGCGAACAACAACAAGCAGTGGTTCGACGATAATCGAGCGCGTTATAGGGTGTTGCGTAATCGATTCGAAGAATTCACGGCTGAGTTGATTGATGGCATTGTCACGTTTGATGCGGAGGTGCGCGGTCTGACACCGAAAGACTGCATCTTCCGCATCAATCGTGACACTCGTTTCTCAAACGACAAGTCGCCCTACAAAACACATTTCAGCACCTACATCTGTCCTCGCGGAAAGAAGTCGGGTTATGCCGGCTACTACTTTCACATTGAGCCAGAGGGTGATGGAATGATTGGGCATAGTCTGCTGGCAGCAGGTGCAGTATGTATTCCACCGATTGTATTGAAAAGTATCCGCGAAGAGATATTGGACAATGGCGATCAGATGTTGGAGTCGATTGCCGCAGCCAAAGGATTTGAGATTAGTCGTTACTCGTCGTTGAAGCGCACGCCTACTGGTTTTCCGACGGGAACACCATACGATGAATTATTGAGATTGAAAGATGTATGTCTCGAACGAACACTGAAAGAGGAGGAGTTGTACGATGCTGATCTACTCGCCAAAACTCTCAATGAGTATCGCACAACACAACCATTTCTTGCGCAGGTCAATCGAGCAATCCAATACGCTTTCGAAGAGATGATGTAACCTGAGTTTCTCACAACACAATAACGGGCACGAATCAAACATTCGTGTCCGTTATTATTTTGGTGCAGGGAGTTTAACCCGTCGAGCGCAAAATAAAACGGACGGAGAGTCGAATTGTGTCGATCCCCGTCCGTTTTATTTAAAGTATTACTTTATTTCAACTGAGCAAAATACTTGTAGAACAAAATGATAGTTTCAATTCCGCGATAGAAATTATCCAATCCATAGCTCTCGTTGGGCGAGTGAATAGCATCACGATCCAAACCAAAGCCCATCAAAATAGATTTCAAGCCCAAAATCTTCTCGAAACCACTGATGATCGGAATCGAACCTCCCGAATAGTAGGGAAGCGGCTTTTTGCCGAAGGTCTCTTCCAATGCCTTAGCCGCAGCCTTGTATGCAGGCAGGTCGGTGGGCGAAACATAGGGAGCACCACCGTGCAACGTGCGCACCTTGACCTTCACGCTCTTAGGCGCGATCGCTTTAAAGTGTTTCTCGAACAACTTACCAATCTTAACATAGTCTTGATCGGGAACAAGTCGCATTGAGATCTTTGCCGACGCCTTCGACGGAATGACGGTCTTGGTACCCTCCTCAATGTAGCCACCCCAAATGCCATTCACGTCAAGCGACGGACGAACACCCGTACGCTCGATAGTGGTGTAACCATCTTCACCTTCGACATCGCCAATCTCCAATGCCTTCTTATACTCGCGCAGGCAGAAAGGAGCCTTGTTGAATGCACGACGCTCGGCGGGAGTCAGTTCGCGAACATCATCATAGAAACCAGGGATAGTGATATGACCATTCTCGTCGATGAGCGACGCAACCATACGAGTCAGTACATTTGCAGGATTGGCAACCGCGCCACCATAAAGACCTGAGTGCAGATCCTTGTTGGGACCCGTTACTTCAACCTCCATATAACATAAACCGCGCAAACCGCAAGTAATTGAGGGAGTTTCCCAACCAATCAGGCTTGTATCCGACACCAAAATCACATCAGCTTTGAGCATCTTTTTGTTGTCACGACACCACTTGTAAAGGCTTGCCGAACCAATCTCCTCCTCGCCTTCGAGCATAAACTTCACGTTGCAAGGCAGCTCTCCACAATTGACCATTGCCTCGAAAGCCTTGACGTGCATAAACGACTGACCTTTGTCGTCATTCGCGCCACGTGCCCAAATGCGACCGTCCTTAATTACGGGTTCAAACGGATCAGTATTCCACTCCTCAACGGGATCAACCGGCATAACATCATAATGACCATAAACCAGCACCGTCTTAGCCTTCGGATCAACAATTTTCTCAGCATAAACTACGGGATTGCCCTCGGTGGGCATTACCTCAGCTTTGTCAGCACCAGCCTTCAACAATGACGCTGCCAACCACTCGGCGCAACGTACCATATCGCCCTTATGCGAACTCTGTGCGCTGATCGAGGGGATACGCAGAAGGTCGAATAATTCGCTCTCGAAACGTTCGCTGTTCTGCTTGATATAATCTCTACTTTTATTCATAGTATCAAGTGTTTACAAATTGCAAATATCTTTGATCTCGCCAATAATCTGCTCCGCCAATTCATCGGCAGCCTCCATCGACTTAGCCTCGGCATAGATACGGATAATCGGCTCGGTATTCGACTTACGCAGGTGCACCCACTTGTCTGCAAAATCAACCTTCACACCGTCGATGTCGGTTACCTGCTCGTGGCTGTAACGCTCCTTCATCTGAGCCAGCACTGCGTCAACATCAATCGAAGGAGTCAGCTCGATCTTATTCTTCGACGAGAAGTAAGCGGGGTAAGTTGCACGCAACTCGGTCATCGTCTTGCCCGACTTAGCTAAGTGGGTCAAGAACAGACCAACACCAACCAATGCATCACGACCATAGTGCAGCTCAGGGTAGATAACTCCGCCATTGCCCTCGCCACCGATAACGGCATTAACCTCCTTCATTTTAGCAACAACATTCACCTCGCCAACCGCCGAAGCGTAGTAAGTACCGCCGTGCCAGCCTGTTACATCACGCAGAGCGCGCGACGAACTAAGGTTCGAAACGGTATTACCGCCTGATTTTGACAATACGTAGTCGGCAATCGAAACCAGAGTATACTCCTCACCAAACATCACGCCATTCTCGCAAACCAGAGCCAAGCGGTCAACATCGGGATCGACCACAACGCCCAAATCTGCCTTCTCACGCACGATAACCTGCGAAATTTCGGTCAAGTTCTCGGGCAGCGGTTCAGGATTGTGCGCAAACTGACCATTGGGGTTACAGTTAAGCTCGATAACCTCGCAACCCATACGGCGCAACAGCTCAGGAATAGCCGTACCGCCAACCGAGTTCACAGCATCTACAACAACCTTAAATCCCTTCTCGGCGACCGCCTTAACATCTACCAACGGCAGAGCCAATACCATATCTATGTGTCTGAAATTGAAGTTCTCACGTGCTACCACACGACCAATGTGGTCAATATCGGGGAACTCATAGTTGGTCTCTTCGGCGAAAGCAAGCACTTGCTTACCGTCCTCATCGGTCAAGAACTCACCACGTGCATTGAGCAACTTCAAAGCGTTCCACTGCTTGGGGTTGTGAGAAGCGGTGATGATGATACCGCCATCAGCCTGATGAGATGTAACAGCCATTTCGACACCAGGGGTAGTACAAAAATCAACATTGACTACGTATGCACCGCAACCAATCAATGTACCCTCGATCAAACTCATAACCATCTGCCCCGAAATACGCGCATCGCGACCTACAACAATCTTAATGCGCTCTTTGCCACGGCTTTTCTTGATGAAACGCGTGTAGGCTATTGCGTACTTTACGACATCGACCGGAGTAAGGTTTTCGCCCTGAATACCGCCGATCGTACCGCGAATACCAGAGATAGATTTAATTAACGTCATTATTAAAAGGTGTTATTTAGTTTGTTTTCGTTCGTTTTGACTTGTAAAGTTACAACAAAATACTCGTAAAGCCACATCAAATTTCGAAAAAAATCGACGATTTGGTATTTTATTCGCAAATGCTTGTTTTTTTTCGATAAAATCTGTACTTTTACCAAATTAATATATACGATATAAAATGTAGCTATATGAGAACCATTCCGTCTTCTGAACTTATCATCAACGATGACGGGTCGATTTTTCACCTGCATCTTAGACCAGAACAACTTGCCGACACCGTTTTGCTCGTTGGTGATCCCGCACGAGTTGAGATGGTTGCGTCGTATTTTGACAATCAAGAGTGCCGCGTGGCAAACCGCGAGTTTGTGACCATTACGGGCACCTATAAAGGCAAGCGTATGTCGGTCATATCGACTGGTATAGGCACCGACAATATCGACATCGTAGTGACTGAGCTTGACGCATTGGTCAATATAGATTTCGCAACACGTCAAGTCAAACCCGAACTGCGCCAGCTGACCCTTGTGCGATTGGGCACATCGGGAGCTATTCAGCCCGATATTAAGGTCGGAACGGCTGTCTTCTCGCGCTCGTCGGTTGGTTTTGACGGTCTGCTCAACTACTACAAAGGTCGTAACGAAGTGTGCGATCTGCCGATCGAGAAGGCATTTATTGAGCATACGGGTTGGAGCGAGCTATTGCCCAAGCCCTATTTTATCGACGCAGATAAGAGCCTCTTCGAACTGTTCCGCGACACGACAATGGAGGGTATAACGATCTCGGCACCCGGATTTTACGCTCCGCAGGGTCGTTGGGTGCGTTTGGAGCCTGCCGATAAGGATTTGAACGCAAAAATCGAGTCGTTCCGTTTTGGCGAGCGTCGTATTACCAACTTCGAGATGGAGGGTTCGGCATTGGCGGGTTTGGCTGCACTGATGGGACATCGCGCCGCTACAATCTGCACGATCATCGCTCAGCGTGTTGCACTCGACGTCGAAACAGACTACAAAGCATTTGTACGTCAGATGATTGAGATGGCACTCGATCGTTTGGCAACAGAAAAATAGATAACAAAAGAGTAACAAACAATAAAGTAAAAAGTAAACAAGAGTTATGAAATTTTCAGTTTCAAGTTCTGCCCTGTTGTCGCTGTTGGCAACCACGGGCAAAGTTATCAGCAATAAGAATCAGTTGCCCATTCTCGACTACTTCTTGTTCGAGTTGCGCGATGGTCGTTTGAAGGTTACCGCTTCGGATCTCGAAACCACTTTGATTGGCAGTATCGAGGTTGACAACGTTGAGCAGGAGGGCGTAATTGCAGCTCCCGCACGACTGATGCTCGACTCGCTCAAAGAGTTCCCCGAAATGCCCCTGACAATCGAGGTTAACGACTCGACTTGGGAGATCAAGATTTGCTGGAATAGCGGTGTTTCGTCGATCCCCGGTGTATCGGGTATGAGCTATCCCGCACTGCCCGCATTGGCTGAGGATAAGAAAGAGATCGAGTTCGACGTTGATACGTTAGTTGCAGGTATCAATAAGACTATCTTCGCAACGGCTGACGACGAGTTGCGCCCCGTAATGAATGGCGTATTCATCAATATTCAGCCCGAGAGCACTACATTCGTAGGTACCGACGCTCACAAGTTGGTACGCTACACGGCTGAGGCTCAGTCGCAGATTGCAGCATCGTTCATTTTGCCTAAGAAGCCCGCGAACTTATTGAAGAGCGTACTGTTGAAGGAGGACGACTCGATCAAGGTTAGTTTCGACAATAAGAACGTTATTTTCGAGCTCACGAGCCACACTTTGGTTTGTCGCTTGATCGAGGGTAACTACCCGAACTATAACGCTGTAATTCCCGCAGCTAACCCCAACAAGGTGCTGATCGACCGCATTGAGTTGCTGAATGGTATCAAGCGCGTAGCAGTTTGCTCGAATCAGGCAACCAACCTGATCCGTATGGACGTTGCAGGCAATACCGTAAATCTGACGGCTCAGGATTTAGATTTCTCGGTTTCGGCTAAGGAGTCGTTGTCGTGCAGCTACGATGGTGAGCCCATCACAATCGGTTTCAAATCGACCTTCTTGGTTGAGATCTTGGCTAATACTGAGACACCGACCGTGCAGATTGAGTTGGCTGATTCGACCCGCGCAGGTGTATTCAAGCCTGTTTATGACGACAAGCAGAGCAGCGACACGTTGATGTTGTTGATGCCGATGATGATTAACGCATAAGGCGTAAGCGATGCAACTTAATCTTAAAAATCCGATCGTTTTTTTCGATCTCGAAACCACGGGCGTCGATACCTCGCGCGACCGCATTGTGGAGATTTCGACCGTCAAGGTCTTTCCTAATGGCGACAAGGAGGTTAAAACCCGTCGGTTGAATCCCGAAATGCACATTCCCGAAGAGGCGACGGCGGTGCACGGCATTACGGACGAAGATGTGGCTAACGAGCCACCTTTCCGCGCGATTGCTAAGTCGCTGGCAGCCTATCTCGAAGGGTGCGACTTCGGTGGTTTCAACTCGAATAGATTCGATGTGCCGATGTTGGTCGAGGAGTTTCTGCGTGCGGGCGTGAATGTCGATTTCAAGAACCGAAAGTTTATTGACGTGCAGAATATTTTCCACAAGATGGAGCAGCGCACGCTCGAAGCGGCATATAAGTTCTATTGCGACAAGGAACTCGACAATGCCCACTCAGCTGAGGCTGACACGATGGCGACTTACGAGGTACTGATGGCGCAGTTGGATCGCTATCCCGATCTGCAAAACGACGTTGCTTATTTAGCCGATTTCTCGGCTCGTGGGCAGTCGGCAGACTATGCTGGTCGAATCCTCTACAACGAGAAGGGAGAAGAGGTATTCGGATTTGGCAAGTATAAGGGTCGCTCGGTGGCAGATGTGTTCCGTGAGGAGCCGAGTTACTACTCGTGGATGATGAATGGTGATTTCCCGCTATATACTAAAAAGGTAATCACCGAGATTCGTCTACGTGATAAAAAATAGTTATTTAGAATGAAGAAACTATTTGTTACCTCTTTGGCGTTAGTCGCGCTGATGATTGGCATCGACACAATGGCTCAAACACTCGAAGTGCGACGCTCCGAGAGCATTGTTCGTATCGAGGGTGATAGCTACTATGTGCATACCGTCGAGGTGGGACAGACGCTCTATTCGCTGGCTAAGGCTTACGATGTTTCGACAGCTGCCATCGTACACTACAATCCGCTGGTTGCAGGCGGATTGAAGGCAGGGCAGGTGTTGAAAATTCCCGCAGTGGGCGTTACTCAACCGAAGATGTCGCAACGAAAAATCAACCGACTGTTCGATGAGCACGAAGTCAAGCAGGGCGAAACCGTATATTCGATTTCGCGTATGTATGCTGTGCCCGTTGCTACACTGCTCGAAGACAACGCCTCGCTCGACCCGACCCATTTGGCTATTGGTCAGAAGGTTCTGATCCGCAAAGCAGAGAAGGGTGACGGCAACGAACGTCAAACAATGGAGCAGCTCAACGAGTATACCGAGGCATTGAATAGTGTGTCGAACGACTACAAATATCACTTGGTGGCACACGGCGAAACGCTCTATTCGCTCAGTAAACTCTATGGTGTTAAGCAGGAGGAGTTGATCGAGTGGAACTCATTGACAGATGGGCTGAAAGCGGGCGCAATGATTCGCGTAGGTATTGCCGAGCAAGCAAATCTTCCGACCGATCAGCCTGATTCGACTACTCAATCACCGACCGAGATTGAGCGACCTCCCGTATTCGAAAATGTCGAGGTCACTACAAGTGAGGAGGCTCATCACGCAACGATTGCGTTGATGTTGCCACTTCGTGCTGAGGGTGCTGCCAATGCGAGTTACTTGGAGTTCTATCAAGGTTTCCTGCTCGGAATGAAGGATTTGAAGGCTGAGGGTCTGTCGTTTACGATTGATCTCTACAACTCGGCACGCTCGGAGCAGACCGTTAGCGAGATCGTCGCAAGTGAAAATTTTGCGGGCACTAATTTGATTGTAGGTCCAGTCTATGACAACGAACTACAAGCCGTTCTGCCGTACGCTGTCGAGAATAGAGTAGCGGTAGTGTCGCCATTGGCTGCGGCCGATTCGCTACACGCCTCTGTATTGTTCGGAATGGCACCCAAAGAGAGCGCAAAAACCGAGAAGATGAACGCGATGTTTGCCGATGGTGATAACATTGTGTTGATCTATGGCAAGTCGAACGATACGGAGTTGGAGGGCGAAGTTAAGAATGCGTTAGCAGGCAAGACATATCACACGCACACCTATTCGGGTGGCGATATGCCGTCGAGTCTATTCAAGAGCGAGAGCCGCAATATCTATGTCGTAATGGCTCGCAATGAGTTGGAGGTGGATAAAATTTTGGCAGCGTTGAGTTCGGCGCATAACAATCTGGTGAGCCGTTCGCAACTTCATTCGGCAACGGTTAATGTAATCGGTTCGTCGCGCTGGAATCGTTTCAATAATATCGACCGCAACCTCTTTTTCAAGATGGGTGTCAGCTACCTGACCTCGTACTTAGCTAAGCGTGGCGATGGCGTGATCGACCGTTTCGACAGCCGTTACATCGAAGCCTACCAATCGTTGCCGTCGATGTATTCGTATCGCGGATACGACGCTGCGGTGATCTTTGGTCGCGCTATTGTTTCATCGCAGGGCGTTGTGGGGTATGTTCAATCGGCTGAGCATAAACCCCTGCAAACCCCATATCGATTCACGCAGGCACAAGAGGGCGATTCATACGTAAATAACGAATGGGTTATCGTTCGCTACAACAGCGATTATACCATTTCAGGAGAGTAACCATTTAAAAATGAGAATAATGAAGAGATTGATTTTGACGGTCACGATGATTGTTATGACCGTGGCAATGTGCCAAGCAAAAAGCCCCATCAAGGGGAATGGTGCAGAAAAAAAGGACGCACGTACGATCGAATCATATACGGCTATTTCGGTGACCGACGGCATTGCAGTTAATTTCTCGCGCGAGCAGCTTTCGGGCGTTGTAGTTTCGGCAGACGAAAATGTCTGCGAGTATGTTGTGACTGAGGTAATTGGCAACGAGTTGGTTATTCGTTTCAAGACGGGCGAGACTATTAAACCGAAGAAAGATGTTGTTGTAACCGTACCCAACAATGGAACAATTACAACACTGACAGTTGGTGCTCAATGCAAATTCAACATCAAAGAGGAGATCGTGGTTGAGGGTATGAAACTCAAACTGCTGGGCGGCTCACAGGTGGAGATGAAACTCGACGCTCGCCAAACCGTAATGATCGAGATGATTGGCAACGCAAAGTGCGAATTGACGGGTAAAGCAGCCGAGATGAAACTCGTTATGGAGGGTGGCGCAAAGTTCAATGGCTACAACTTCAAAACAAAGAACGCAGCTTGCGAATTGGCAGGTGGTAGCGACGCCAAAATTCAGTGCAATGATCGTATTGATGTAGCTGATCTTTCGGGCGATAGCTCGCTTTACTTCAAGGGTGACTGCGAGATTGGCAAGGTTAGCTTGAAGGGCGGCTCGACAATTGGCAATCGCTAAAAAACGACCAAAAACCATAGATAAACGATCGCTACTCCGATGGCGGTCGTTTATTTTTATAATATGATAGCCGAAATTTCGAAGGGAATCGCTATCTTTGTAGGGTTAAACCAAAGCCATTAGACGATGAGCAATATCCCGAGTAATATCCCCGAAAAGACCATCGAACGTCTGAGCGAATATCGACGCACGTTGCTGCGTTGCCATAAGCAGGGTATCACACATATTTTTTCGCACGTGCTGGCAGGTATGCACGGCATTACGGCGGTTCAGGTGCGCCGTGATCTGATGTTGATCGGTTTTTCGAGCGATACCAAAAAAGGTTACGACGTGAAGGTATTGATCGACTTTATCTCGTCGATCCTCGATAGCGAATCTCCAATGAATATCGGTGTGATTGGTATGGGACACCTCGGACAAGCCATCACCAAATACTTCAATAGCAAGGATTTGAAATTGAAGATCACGGCAGCTTTCGATATCGACGCAGATAAAGTGGGTACGATGATCGACGGTATTCCCGTATTTCATATGGACGAATTTGAGGAGCGCGTTGCCGAGTTGGGAGTCAATATCGTTGTGCTCTCGTCGCCAGCACGTGTGGCGTCGGAGTTGGTTGTGCCGATCATCAATGCGGGTATCAAAGGCGTGTTGAACTTCACATCGAAACCGCTGAATCTGCCACACGGCATCGTGGTCGAAAACTATGATATCACGACCTTGCTCGAAAAGGTTGCATATTTCGTTAAAGAGAACGAGGAAAAGGATATTTAGCAATGAAGGTTCATTACGGTTTTGATTCTCTGCCTGTGTTTAGCGCACCCGTTGTGACGGTTGGGTCGTATGATGGCGTGCACTGCGGTCACCGTGCCATATTGCAACGAATCAACGAGTTAGCAGCCAATAACGGAGGCGAGAGCATCGTGGTGACCTTTGCCCCGCACCCGCGAATTGTGTTAGGCAAAGCTGAGGGTTTGAAGCTGCTCAATACGCTCGATGAGAAGATCGTACTGCTCGAAGAGGCGGGGATTGACCACCTGATTGTGGCACCGTTTACCGAGGAGTTCAGTCGCTTGTCGTCGGAAGAGTATGTGCGCGATTATTTAGTCAAAAAAATCGGTGTGCAAACGCTGGTTGTGGGGTATAACCACCATTTCGGGCACAACAAAGATGGCGACTTTCGTTTTCTGCAATCGTTGCAAGGGGAGTGCGGCTTTGAGGTATGCGAAATTTCGCGCCAACAGATTGACGACGAGAAAGTCAGTTCGACCGTTGTCCGCAAGTTGATTGCCGAGGGTGATATGACTCACGCAATGCGTCTGCTGGGGCGTCCCTACATTTTGATTACCAACATCAAAGAGTACGTGGCTGACCCTTACAAATTACTACCACCAAATGGTCGCTACCGAGTGCAGATCGAGGGTCAAGGTGCGGCAGTTCTGATGATCTCGCACAATGGCATAAACCTCGATTTCGCATCGACTTACAACTTGGAAAAACCGTTGCAAATCGGATTTATTGATCGTATTGGATAAAAAAGCGAAAAACTTATCCACGATTGAAAAAAAAATGTTATCTTTGTCAATTAAAAACCCATATAGCTTATGTCATTTATTACCGATAGAATCAAGACCGAGGGTCTGACGTTCGACGACGTGCTCCTCGTTCCGGCATACTCGGAAGTATTGCCCCGCGAAGTGGATATCACCTCGAAATTCACTCGCAACATTCGTCTTAACACTCCGATTGTTTCGGCTGCAATGGACACCGTAACCGAAGCAGAATTGGCTATTGCCATCGCTCGCGAGGGTGGTATCGGTGTGATTCATAAGAATATGAGCATCGCAGCTCAGGCGGCTCAGGTGCGCAAGGTTAAGCGTGCTGAGAATGGTATGATCTACGACCCTATCACCATCTCGAAGGATAACACCGTAGGCGATGCGCTCAAATTGATGCACGATAACAAGATCGGTGGTATTCCCGTTGTGAACGATGCAAACATCTTGATCGGTATCGTTACTAACCGCGACCTGCGTTTCCAGCGCGATATGTCGCGCAAGATCGAGGAGGTGATGACTTGCGAGGGTCTGGTAACAACAACCAACCCCGATCTGACTCACGCTGCCGACATTCTTTTGCAGAACAAGATCGAGAAGTTGCCCGTCGTTGACGCTAATGGCAAATTGGTCGGTCTGCTCACTTATAAGGATATCACTAAGGTACAGCAGAATCCCAACGCTTGCAAGGACGCTAAGGGTCGTCTGCGCGTTGCTGCGGGTGTAGGTGTAACGCCCGATTCGATGGATCGCGTAGCTGCTCTGCACGACTCGCAGGTCGATGTTGTTGTTCTCGACTCGGCTCACGGTCACTCGAAGAATATCGTCAATCTGTTGAAGCAGATCAAGGCAACCTATACCGACATCGACGTTGTGGTTGGTAATATCGCAACGGGCGAGGCTGCACGTTACTTGGCTGACGCTGGTGCTGACGGTGTGAAGGTTGGCATCGGTCCCGGTTCGATTTGTACCACTCGCGTGATTGCAGGTGTAGGCGTTCCTCAGTTGGAGGCTATCTACGACGTAGCTAAGGCATTGAAGGGTAGCGACGTGGGTATCATCGCTGATGGCGGTCTGCGCTACTCGGGTGATATTGTTAAGGCTTTGGCTGCTGGAGGCGACTGCGTAATGGCAGGCTCGATGTTTGCAGGTGTCGAGGAGTCGCCCGGTGAGACGATCATCTACAACGGTCGTAAGTTCAAGACCTATCGTGGTATGGGTTCGTTGGAGGCTATGCAGTGCGGTTCGAAGGATCGCTACTTCCAGGGCAACGAGACCGATACCAAGAAACTCGTTCCCGAAGGTATCGCAGCTCGCGTTCCGTTCAAGGGTACGTTGGCTGAGGTTATCTATCAGTTGGTAGGTGGTCTGCGTTCGGGTATGGGTTACGTAGGTGCTAAGAATATCGAGGCATTGAAGAAGGCTCAGTTTATCCGCATTACCAACTCGGGCGTTCAGGAGTCGCACCCGCACGATGTAGCTATCACGCGCGAGGCTCCCAATTACAGCCGTGGCGAGTAAGCTCCGAATAGATGCTTGAATATAAGGTACAAATTCGCGCTCGCTACCGCGACACCGACCAGATGGGTATTATCCATCACTCGAACTATGTAGCATATTTCGAGGAGGCTCGCGGTGAGGCAATTCGTCAGCTCGGTCTTTCGTATAAGGAGATGGAGGATCGTGGAGTGATGATGCCCGTGGTCGATGTTCAGTTGCACTACTACGCACCGGCATATTATGATGATCTGCTGACGTTTGTGGTGCGAGTGGAGAAGATGCCGATGGCACGTATCGAATTCTTCTACGATGTCTATAACCAGCGAGAAGAGCTGATCAACAAGGGCAAAGTGGTGTTGGGATTTATGCACAGCACAACACGCCGCCCGTGCCGCGCACCCGAATGGTTCTTGGAGGTTCTGCGCAAGGCAGGCTTAGAGGACTAAGCAAGCGGAGGAGCACTACACAATAGATGAGGATCGACCCAGAGAGGGACGGTCCTCATCTCTGTTTTATGACAAATCGAGCGACGGAGTGTCATCGAAGTGTGCCAAAATGTCAGCAAAATCGCGCTGGCACATAGTTTGTGTATTATCGCAAGCAGAAAATAAAACTAAAAAACGATAATACTACTATGCAAAACGGAAAAATTGGGGTAACGACTGAGAACATCTTCCCCGTAATCAAAAAATTCCTCTATTCGGATCACGAGATCTTCCTGCGTGAGTTGGTTTCGAATGCCGTCGATGCAACTCAGAAATTGCGCACTCTTTCGTCGATTGGCGAGTTCAAGGGCGAGTTGGGCGACCTGACTATTCGTGTATCGGTCGATGAGGCAGCTCGTACACTGACCGTATCGGATTCGGGTATCGGTATGACCGCCGAGGAGGTCGACAAATATATCAACCAGATCGCATTCTCGGGTGCCGAGGAGTTTATGGCAAAATACCAGAATCAGGCGATTATCGGTCACTTTGGTTTGGGTTTCTACTCGGCATTTATGGTGTCGGACAAGGTGGAGATTCGCACCCGTTCGTATCGTGAAGGGGCAAAAACTGTCGTTTGGAGTTGCGAGGGCACACCCGAATACACAATGACCGAGGTGGACGAGGAGCGCGGTCACGGCACCGACATCATTCTGCACATCTCGGAGGATTGCAAGGAGTACACCGAGGCGGCACAGATTGAGGGTCTGCTGCGTAAATATTGCCGTTTCCTGCCCGTTGAGATCGCATTCGGCAAGAAGAAGGAGTGGAAGGACGGCAAGTACGTAGACACCGATAAGGATAACATTATCAACGATATCAAACCTTTATGGACTGTGAAGCCATCGGAGATCACCGAGGAGCAGTACAAGGAGTTCTACCGCGAGATGTATCCGATGAGCGACGATCCGCTGTTCTATATCCATCTGAATATCGACTATCCGTTCAACCTGACGGGTATTCTCTATTTCCCGAAAATTCGCAACAACTTCGAGATTCAGAAGAACAAAATTCAGCTCTACTGCAATCAGGTGTTCGTGACCGACTCGGTCGAGGGTATTGTTCCTGAGTTCTTGACGCTGCTGCACGGTGTGATCGACTCGCCCGATATTCCGCTGAACGTATCGCGTAGCTACTTGCAGAGTGATAGCAATGTGAAGAAGATTTCGGGCTACATCACTCGCAAGGTTGCCGACCGTTTGCAGGAGTTGTTCAATACAATGCGCCCCGAATATGAGTCGAAGTGGGACGACTTGAAGATCTTTATCCAATATGGCATTATCACCGACGAGAAGTTCTCGGAGCGTGCTACGGACTTTATGCTGTGGAAGAATACCGATGGCAAATACTTCACGCCGAAGGAGTATGCTGACTTGGTACGCGAGAATCAGACCGACAAGGACGGTACGCTCGTATTCCTCTACGCCGATGACGCAATCGACAAGATGAGTTTCATCGAGAACGCAAAGGCTCGCAGTTATGATGTTCTGCTGATGAATGGTCAACTCGACAGCCACTACGTGAATTGGTACGAGAACAAGAACGAGAAGTGCAGCTTCGTGCGTGTTGATAGCGATGTTGTCGATAAGCTGATTCGCAAGGCGGACGCACAAACGATGTCGCTCACCGCGGCGCAGCAGGATATTATGCGTCCCGTTTTCGAGAGTCAAATGCCTGTCGACGAAAAGATTACATACAACATCGCTTTCGAGGCTATGAATGCTGATGACGCGCCCGTAGTGATCACTCAAAACGAGTATATGCGCCGAATGAAGGAGATGGCAGCCGTTAGTGGTGGCGGTATGAGCCAGTTCTATGGTCAAATGCCCGATAACTTTACCATCGCCGTCAATGGCAACCACCCGATTGTGCTCGACCTGCTCGATAAGGTAGAGAAGGAGTATGGCGACAAGTTGCGCACGATGACCAAGAAGATCGACGCCGCAACTGCCGAGCAGACCCGCTTTATGGAGGTCATCAAGGACAAGAAGGAGGCAGATTTGACCGACGAGGAGAAGACGATGCGCACTCAGCTCAACGAGCGTATTTCGGAGCTGCTTGACGAACGCAACACCCGCCTGCGTGAAATCGGTTCGGCAAATAGCCGCGTGCGTCAGATTATCGACCTCGCTCTGCTGTCGAATGGTATGTTGAAGGGCAAGAACCTCACATCGTTCATACGTCGCAGTATCGAGTTGATCGAGCGATAGACTACACGAATTTCATTGATGAGGGTAGGGTATTTCGGTACTTTACCCTCATTTTTTTGCATTTTTTCGAAAAATCATCGCACGAGAGCAAAATTTCAAATTCGTTTCAAAATCACGTATGACCTTTGCGTAAAGAAAAACAAACAATATTAATTTTAAGAATAGAAAATATTATGAAACGAGTTTATTTATTGGCAATTTCAATCCTTGCACTTTTCTCGCTGAGTAGTTGCGAGAAGTACGACGATTACGGTGATATGATGTTATACTCAAATGCCGACAATATTCAGGCAGTAGTGGTGGAGATCTATCCGCAAGCACGAATTATCGAGATGGATCGAGATCGCAAAACCATCGAGGTGGATATTATTGACAGCAACAACATCAAGCGTGATGTCTATCTCGACCTCTCGTTCAGATGGTTGCGTACCGAGACCGACATCAATCGTAACGCTCTCCCCGCAGAGGTGACCAATCGAATCGCAAGCGAATATTCGGGTTGGTATATTGATAGCGCAAAGCAGGTGGATACTCCACAAGGAAGCTACTACTTAGTTGAGATCGAAAAGGGTGAGCGCGATCGAAACATAAAAATTGACGCCGCAGGAAATATTCTATAACGTAGAACGACCAAACTTCTTCAATTTTTGATTAGCGATATTTATTAAAAGGGCAACCGCCTGCTCGACTCGGTTCGGGCAGGCGGTTGGATTTTGGTTGGTAGAGAAGTTTGTTACTCGGCGTAAAGCCACGTAGTCATCGACCACTTGCCATTGGGCTCGATCGACGAGAAACCGGTCAATTCGTCGGGCAACTCACGCATATTGGGGGCATTGGTCACCCACGACATAGGTTCGGGGCAGATCCAAGGCACATCGCCACCATTGTTCCAAACGGTCCAATACTTCGTTTTCTCATCAACGCGATAGAAGACGCGGTGACCATTGCGGACATTACGGATAATTGCGCCGCGATACTCCTTTCCATCGACCTCTATCGGCGCAAGCGTAAATGCCGCACTGATCGCACCGTGACCTACGGGCACAACACCCTCGTCAGCCAAATGCTCAAATGCGCCCTCCAACGGAGTGCGGGTATCGCTCGGCAGATTCTGATCGGTCAGCAACCAACGCTCACCTGCCGACAGCACCAAGCGATAATCATCACCCTCAGTATCAGCCATAAACGGAACATTGATCGGAGTGTGATAACCGACACCGATCGGCATTGCACTTTGGCTACGGTTGAAGAATACCACCGAGTGTTCCAAACCCTTGTTGCTCAGGCGGAAAATCATCTTACACTTGAACTCGTGGGGCACGTGGCGAAAGATCACATCATTGGCAGCGTTCGAATAGAATCGAGCCTCGATCAGCACCTCTTCGTCGCTCTCAATAGCCTTCGACACCACGAATGGTTGCGATTTGATCACACCGTGATGATATGCACCCTCAGCGGGGATCGTTACAGGAAAATCGTAGCTGCGACCCTCGAACTCGAAGTGAGCACCTGCGATACGGTTGGGCGGCAACAACAGTGGCAAGCCATAGACGTGGGGGCGAACCTTGAAGTTCTCAACCTCCTCAGCCTTAGGCGTGCGCAAAATCTCGATTCCGAGGCGAGTATTTGCCAAGCGGACCAGATTTGCACCCATCGACGGAATGAGTAGGGCAGTGTAGTCCCCCTTCGAGAACTCCACCGCGTCCATTCCGTACCAATCTATACGACGTATCATCGTTCGTGCGTGGGATTAGAGCAACTTCTCGATCTTAGCCTTCAACGCCTCTTTCGACGCTGCGCCAACGTTCTTGTCAACAACCTCGCCGCCCTTAACGAAAACAACGGTCGGAATGTTGCGAACACCAAACTTAGCAACTGCCTCCTCGCACTCCTCGACGTCGCACTTTGCCACCAGCACGCGACCTTCGTACTCTGCTGCCAACTCATCAACAATCGGGGCAATCATACGGCAAGGACCGCACCACTCTGCCCAAAAATCGATAACCACCGGCTGCTCCGAGCCGATCACCTCCTGAAAATTCTCGTTTGTAATTGCTAATGCCATAATTGTAAAAGTGTTTTAGTTTGTTGTTTATTTGATTTGATACTTTATATCGTTATCATTGCAGAATGCCGCAATATCCTTTACAGCCACCTTGAAGGTCTTCGAATACATCTGCACCGACACGTCATTCTCTGCGTCGAGTACCTTGATTCTTAACGTAGTCTTACCCTTCGACTCTTTGACACGCTCAGCCAATTCACGCACGAAAGTTTCGGTCAATTCATTGACATTTAGCGTAACATACATATCCTTAATATGCTCCTCGACCTCGTGCATCTGCATAATCGAGGTGATCATCAACTCCATCTCGGTACGACCCTTCGCCATATTCTCCTTCGACTGGAAACGGCGCGGCTGGATCTTACCCTTGACATAGAGCATATAGTCATTATACATATACTTGCGCAGATTCTCGTAGTCGCGACCAAAGAGCGAAAACTCGTGCATTTCGCCACTATAATCCTCCATCTTGAATCGACCATACGGGCGACCCTGCTTCGAAGTAAGGTGCGTTGCCTCGATCACCATACCACCAAACGACACATCGCGCGGCTGGCTATTGGCAACATCTTTCAGGTCGCTCAACTGCACCGAACACATATTGTCGAGGATATACTTATAGTCATCAAGCGGGTGCGCCGACAGATACAGACCTACAACCTCGCGCTCCTTTTTGAGCGTTTCGATCGGTGACGCCTCCTGACACATCGGTGCCGTAGGGCGTGCGATCTCGACCGCCACTCCCATACCACCAAACAGACTCTGCATCGAGCTTTGACGATCGGCCTGATACTTCGAACCGTAGCGAATCAGCTGCTGCAACATCGTATCTCCCTCACGCGAACGCATATCCTGTGCCGTCAGCTTGCTACGATGAATATCGATCAGCGAGTCGAATGCACCTGCGTATGCCATATTCTCGATACACTTGCTATTGACCGTCGAGAAATTGACACGCTCCATAAAGTCGTAAATATCCTTGAACTCGCCATTTGTTCGTCGTTCGTCGATAATACTCTTCACCGCAGCCTCGCCAACGCCCTTAATCGCCGCCATACCGAAACGTACGTTGCCCTCTGCATCGGCCGAGAAATTGTGGTACGATTTGTTTACATCGGGACCGAGCACATTGATACCCATACGCTTACACTCAGCCATATAGATCGTGATCTGATCGATATTCGACAGATTTCGGCTCAATACCGCCGCCATAAATTCGGGCGGATAATTAGCTTTGAGGTATGCTGTCTGGAATGCTACCCACGAATAACACGTCGCGTGTGACTTATTGAATGCATACGAAGCAAACTTCTCCCAATCTGCCCAAATCTTTTCGAGTACCTTCGGGTCGTGACCATTCTTCTGACCACCCGTGATAAACTTGGGTTTGAGTTGATCCAGCTTATCTTTCAACTTCTTACCCATCGCCTTACGCAGCGTATCGCTCTCGCCTCGGGTAAAGCCGCCCAACAATCGCGACAGCAACATCACCTGCTCCTGATAGACCGTAATGCCGTAGGTATCTTTCAGATACTTCTCCATAATCGGAATATCGTAGACAATCGGCTCGTCGCCGTGCTTGCGGGCAATGAACTGCGGAATGTAATCCATCGGACCGGGGCGATACAATGCGTTCATTGCAATCAGATCTTCGAATGTCGAAGGCTGCAACTCTCGCAGATATTTCTGCATACCAGCCGACTCAAACTGGAACGTGCCGACCGTACGACCATCGCAATAGAGTTTATATGTCTTGGGATCGGTAATGATCGAGAAGTCGTCAATATCGACCTTAATACCTCGCGTGTAGAATACATTTTCAACGGCGTCCTTGATGATCGACAACGTTTTCAGACCCAAAAAGTCCATCTTGATCAGACCCGTATCCTCGATCACCGAACCTTCGTACTGCGTCACGAGCATCTTCTCGCCCGTCTCTTTATCATCAGCCGTCGAAACAGGCACCCAATCCGTAATATCATCGCGGCAGATAATCGTACCGCAAGCGTGAACGCCCGTATTGCGCACATTGCCTTCGAGCATTTTTGCGTACTCGATCGTATCGTGCATAATCGGGTCGGTTGATTGCTCGGCATCTTTCAGTTCGGGCACAAGGTCGATCGCCTGACCGAGATTCTTCACTCGTTTGCCATCGGGAGTCTTATCGGGGACAAGTTTACACAATCGGTTCGAGTCCGCCAATGGCAACTTCTGCACGCGAGCAACGTCCTTGATAGCCGATTTGGTCGCCATCGTACCGTATGTAATGATATGCGCAACCTTCTCCTTGCCATATTTCTGCGTCACCCAATTCAGCACTCGACCACGACCATCATCATCGAAGTCGATATCAATATCGGGCAATGAGATACGGTCGGGATTCAGGAATCGCTCAAACAGCAGGTCGTATGCAATCGGGTCGATCTGCGTAATTCCCAAACAATATGCCACCGCCGATCCCGCCGCTGAACCACGACCAGGACCCACCGACACATCGAGTTGTTCACGCGCCGCCGCAATAAAGTCCTGCACGATAAGGAAGTAACCCGGGAAACCCATCGTCTTCATAATGTGCAACTCGAAAACCAATCGCTCGCGCACCTCCTCCGACAGCGGGTCGCCATATCGTTTCTTTGCTCCGATAAATGTCAAATGAGCCAAATAGTCAGCCTCGAACTTGATTCGATACAATTTATCGTAACCACCCAAACGTTCAATCTTCTTATGAGCATCTTCCTCGCTCATCACCACATTGCCATTCTCATCGCGCGTAAACTCGTCGAAAAGATCCTTCTCGGTCAAGCGACAACGATACTCCTCCTCAGTGCCAAACTCCTCAGGGATAGCGAACGTCGGCATAATCGGCGCGTGGTCGATAGAGTAGTGCTCCACCTGATTGCAGATCTCGACCGTATTTGCCATAGCCTCAGGCACATCACCAAAGATTTTTGCCATCTCCTCGCGCGTCTTCAACCACTCCTGCTTCGAATAGAGCATACGTTTCGGGTCGTCCAACTCTTTGTTCGTACTAAGACAGATCAATCGGTCGTGCGCCTCGGCATTCTCCTCATCAATAAAGTGAACATCGTTCGAGCAGATGAGTTTGACATTGTATTTCGCTGCCAACTGTTTGAGTTGTTCATTGACTTTGAGCTGCATCGGATATGCCTCGTGGTTTGCACGCGCAACGGTCGCCTTGTGCAACTGCAACTCCAAATAGTAGTCATCGCCAAAGACGCGCTTATACCACTGAACAGCCTCCTCAGCCTCAGCCATCTGATCGTTGGTAATGCGTTTGGGAATCTCACCACCCAAGCAAGCCGAACAGCAGATCAATCCCTCGTGGTACTTCTCCAACTCCGTACGATCGGTACGTGGACGCTGATAGAAACCTTCGGTCCACGCCTTCGAAACGATCTTGATTAGGTTGTGATAACCCTTCGCATTCTTAGCCAGCAATATGAGGTGGTAACCACTTTGATCCTCTTTGTGCGATTTATCTTTGAGGTGCAGAGCACGACGAGCCACATAGACCTCGCAACCGATAATCGGTTTGAAGTCGGGCACAGCCTCCAACTTGGCAATCTTCTCGCGTGCCGTCGCAGGGCTGAAACCAAACTCCTTGTCCATACTCTCGATCTGCTCCACGCGGCTCTTAGCTTTCGAGTAGGCAACCGCATCGTCGGGCGAGGCATCTTTACGCTGCTCCAACTCCGCGAGTTCGAGCTTGCGATCAGCCAGATATGCCGCCACATCAGCGTGCTCTGCAAGCAACTCTTCGAGCGCGGCGAGCAGCTTTTTCAGTCCTTTGATCTTATCGTGCTTCTTACCGTTCTGTTTCTTGACATAATTATAGAACTCCTTGACGCCGAACATATTACCGTGATCGGTCAGGGCAATACCGGGCATACCGTCCGCCATAGCCTTATCTACCAAACGCGATATGCTCGCCTGTCCGTCGAGGATCGAGTATTGAGAGTGAACGTGTAAGTGTACGAAATTCTGCATTGGGCTAATCTTCATTTGTAGGCAAAGATAAGCAATCTTGCACTAATTTTGTCTATATCTTTCGAGGATTTTATTAACATTATTTTGATCAATTTCGAAACCATATGAAAGACACCAAAATGCACTCGAAGAATTTCATCGCTCTGCTCCGATTAGACCGCGCCGAGCAGATTGCCGTCGCCCGTTCGATACTCGACAATGCGGGAATCGAATCGTTCGTGCGCAACGAATATATGTCCTCAATTCTGCCCATTGGCGAGAATATGGCGGCCGAGATTATGGTACACGAAGAGGACGCAGCTCGCGCAATGCAGCTGCTTGAATCATTTATGAAAGGGGAGTAAAAACCGACTACTCGTTCCAGATTGCCCACGCACGCTCCGCCTGACGTTCGAGCATAAGCTGACCATTGACCGTCTGAGCACCGCGCTCGGCTCCAAGTGCCAAGAATCGCGTCACGGGAGGATTGTAGACCAAATCGAACAGCGCGTGGCTCTCATCGAGCAGATGATAGGGAATTTCGGGAGCCTCGTCGACCTTCGGGAAGGTCCCGACGGGTGTTGCATTAATAACCAAGCCAATCTCCGACATCACGCGCTCGTCAATCTGTTCGTAGGTCATATTGCCGCGCATAGGATCGCGCGACACGATAGCATATTCGATACCGCGCTCCGCCAGAACATACTGCACCGCCTGCGACGCACCACCCGTACCCAAGAGCAGGGTAGCAGGACGTGCTCCGCCAATCAGCAGGTCAAGCGTCGAGCGAATTCCGTCTACGTCGGTATTGTAACCAATCAGTTTGTTATCGACTAATTTAATGCAATTTACAGCACCTATCTCACGCGCTTCATCACTTATCTCATCGAGGTAGGCGAACACGTCGCGTTTATATGGGATCGTCACATTAAAACCACGCAGATCGGGATTTTCAGCCAACATTTGAGGCAAGCAATCAATTGTCGGCAACTCGAAATTGCGATATTCACAATCTGACAATGCCGCGTCAGCAGCAAATTTGCGAGCGAAATATCCTGCCGAAAACGAGTGCCCAAGTGTGCGACCGATCAATCCATACAAACGTTTTGCCATACCTGTCTATGCCTCTTTTTTAGCGTGAACACGCTTACCTATCAACTCTATAATATAAATCAGAGCAAACCCGACTACGCACGACACAATAGCCAACGTCAAATGAGATTCGCCACCCAACATCTCAAACTGCGCGGGCGACACATTTGCCTGCACCAACGGTTGCTCCACACCGTGGCTATCGAGATAGGTTTCGAGGGTCTGTTTCCACGGCCACACCTTGTTGAGTGAGCCGATCATAAAACCCATAAGTAGCGTTACGGTCGCATCGTGCCACTTTGCAAGCAACCACGACAGCACGTGCGAGAAACTCACGATACCGACAATCGCGCCCACCGCAAACAGTGCCAGCACCCCGATATTCATTTGGGTTACTGCCTCCATAATGAACATATATTTACCCATCAGCAGCAGGATAAATGCGCCCGAAATACCTGGGAGAATCATTGCACAGATCGCAATCGCGCCCGACAACATCACAAACCACCAATCGTCAGGCGTAGTAGCAGGCGAAACCACCGTAATCCAATACGACAGCATCGCACCGATAATCATTGTAACAATAGGCGCAACGCTCCAATGCTTAACCTCACGTGCCACCATCAATGCCGAGGCGATGATCAATCCGAAGAAGAACGACCAGGTGATCGTAGGGTGGTTTTCGAGCATATAGGTCATCAGTCGCGCCATTGTCAAAATAGCCACACCGATACCCGCGATCAACGAGAAGAGGAAATTGCCATTGATCTTCTTCCACAATGCGCGGAATTTACCCGTAAAGAGAAGTTTAATCGCTTCGAGGTCGATACTCTTAATCGAATCAAGTAACTCTTCGTAGATGCCCGAAATAAAGGCAATCGTTCCGCCCGAAACACCAGGCACAACATCAGCCATTCCCATTGCGCAGCCTTTGAGAGCTACCATCAGATATTTTTTCATCGTTTTCGTTTTTTCAGTTTACAACTCTGCAAAGATACGTCTTTCGCCGTTACCAACAAAACAAAAACAATTAATCTGCCGATATTAACCAAATAGTCACTAATTCTTCGTATATTTGTCAAATCTAACTAATCAAAGAAACAATGAAGGCACGACTTCTTACACTCGTAGCGTCGCTGATCGGTTTGATCAGCACAGCCCAAAACGCTCCTACTCAACTCAACATTATCCCCGAACCCGTTAAAGCGACAATCGTGGGCGATAGTTGCTATATGCTCTCGCGCGGAGCTATGATTCGCACCGAGACCGATCTGAAATTCCCTGCCGAATATTTAGCTGAATATGTCTATCACTATCTCGGCATTCCGTTGCAGGTCGATACTCCTCAGCCCGCAAAACGTCGATCAAAAGCGACAGCTACGGTCGAACCGATGGCACACGGTATTCGCTTGACAAATCTTAATAATGGTGAAGTATCGGGTGGCTATCGGCTGAAAATCTCACTCGACAAGGGTGTTGAGATCGAGGGTAACGACGCCGCAGGTGTATTCTATGGCGTGCAGACGCTGATTCAGCTGTTGCCTACGCAAGCGGGTATTCTGCCCCGTCTGCCTGAGGTTGAAATTGAGGATTATCCCCGCTTTGAGTACCGCGGTATGCTGCTCGATGTGGTGCGACACTTCTTCCCCGTCGATTACATCAAGCGTTATATCGACTTTATGGCTCTGCACAAACTCAACTACTTCCATTGGCACTTGACCGACGATCAAGGCTGGCGCGTTGAGATGAAATGCCGTCCCGAATTGACCACTATCGGAGCCTATCGTCAGGGCGAGATCGAGGGTCTGTTCCCCGGCAAATATCACTATCTCCCTTATGGCAACTATTACACCCACGAGGAGATTCGTGAGGTCATCGAGTATGCTGCCGAGCGACACATCACGGTAATCCCCGAGATCGACATTCCGGGACACTGTATGGCAGTGCTGGCTGTCTATCCCCATTTCAGCACCGCTCCCGATAAGGTCGAGGGGTGCGCTCCGACGTGGGGTATCTACAACCGTCGCAACAATGTACTCGCGCCATCGGAGGAGATGTTCAAGTTCCTGACCGATGTATTCAGCGAGTTGTGCGATCTATTCCCCTCGCCATATATCCACCTCGGTGGCGACGAGTGCGCCAAAAAGTGGTGGCAGGAGTCTGAGGCTACACAGCAATATATGAAAGCTAACGGCATTAAGGACGAGAAGGCTCTGCAAAGCCACATTGTACATTACGTTCAGCACGTTATCGAATCAAAGGGCAAGAAAGCAATCGGTTGGGACGAGGTGCTCGAAGGCGGCATTTCGAAGGATTGTATCATTATGAATTGGCGTCGTCCGAACTTTGGCACAAATGCACTTAATGCCGGCAACCGCACAATTTTCGCCTGCTCGCAGTGGTCATATTTCAACTTAAAGGAGAGTCGCGCACAGCACGAGATCGGTCATCGCGGTCCATTGTCGCTCGAAAAGGTTTATGGTTTCGATCCCGTAACTGACACCTTGTCGGTTGAGCAGCAACAGCTTGTAATGGGCGTTCAGGGTTGTTTGTGGACCGAGTATATTCAGAATACGTGGAAAGCGGAGTTCTGTCTGTTTCCGCGTATTTCGGCACTTGCCGAGACGGCGTGGTCGCAACGCGAACAGAAGAATTGGGAGAATTTCTCGCAAAAGATCGTGCGACAATTTGATCGTTACGAGTTGTGGGGTATTCGCTACAACGACGCATTCCTGCGCCAGCACGACATCGTTCGCGCTCGATAGAATCGCCATATCGCCAAAAACGAAAGGCGTTGCCCCAATCGCGGGACAACGCCTTTCTCATTTAACGAATCCAAACTATTAATAGTTCTCCTTCTTAGGTTCAAAGTACGACTGCGGGTGCAAGCAAGCGGGGCAAGCCTTCGGAGCCTCCTCAGCCTCTACGATATAGCCACAGTTGCGGCACTGCCACCAGATCTTACCATCACGACGGAAGAAATCGCCATCGGTAATGCGGCTCAACAACTTCAAATAACGCTTCTCGTGCTCAGCCTCGACGGTCGAAATTGCACGGAATGCAGCAGCTACTGCGGGGAAACCCTCCTCCTCGGCTACCTTAGCAAAATCGGGATAGAGTACGTCCCACTCCTCGTTCTCGCCCTTAGCAGCAGCGAGCAAGTTCTCCTGAGTAGTACCGATCTTACCTGCGGGATAGGTTGCAGTGATGGTTACATCGCCACCTTCAAGGAACTTGAAGAAACGCTTAGCGTGCTCTTTCTCCTGTTCAGCGGTTTCCATAAATACGGCTGCGATCTGCTCGTAACCCTCCTTCTTTGCTACGCTTGCGAAGAAAGTGTAGCGAGTGCGTGCCTGCGACTCACCTGCGAATGCTTTGAGCAGGTTCTGCTCGGTCTGAGTACCTTTAAGACTTTTCATATTTTCTGTTTGTTTTGAGAGTTTTGTTATCAATTTCTTAACTGCAAATATAGCGATAAAAAATCGGATTTTGTATCATTAAATCGATTTTTTATTCTTATACGACCATTTGTTATACTTATAGTTGTTCGAAGAAAGGCAATTAGAATTGTGAATCGCATTTTTTTTCGTATCTTTGTCCGAATATTCTTTTGCAAATATTAATAATAGAGATATAACATTATGGCAGACGAAAAAATCATCTTTTCAATGGTCGGCGTGAGCAAGACTTTCACCAACCAGAAAAAGGTCTTGAACAACATCTACCTCTCGTTCTTCTATGGCGCAAAGATCGGTATCATCGGTCTGAACGGATCGGGTAAATCTACCCTGATGAAGATCATCGCCGGAATCGACAAAAACTATCAAGGTGAGGTCGTATTCTCACCGGGTTACACCGTAGGTTATTTGGAGCAGGAGCCGCAGCTCGACGACTCGAAGACCGTACGCGAAGTAGTCGAGGAGGGTTGCGCCGATACGGTGGCTCTCTTGAAGGAGTACGAGGAGATCAACAATAAATTTATGGAGCCGATGAGCGACGATGAGATGGCACGTCTTATCGAGCGACAGGGCGAGTTGACCGAGTTGATCGACCAGGTGAATGGTTGGGAGCTGGATAGCGTTTTGGAGCGTGCGATGGATGCTCTGCGCTGTCCCGATGCCGATCAGTCGGTCAAGGTGCTGTCGGGTGGTGAGCGCCGCCGTGTAGCGCTGTGTCGTCTGTTGTTGCAGCAGCCCGATGTGCTGTTGCTCGACGAGCCGACCAACCACCTCGATGCCGAGAGTATCGATTGGTTGGAGCAGCACTTGCAGCAGTATAAGGGTACGGTTATCGCCGTTACGCACGACCGTTACTTCTTGGATAACGTTGCAGGTTGGATTTTGGAGCTCGACCGTGGCGAGGGTATTCCTTGGAAGGGCAACTACTCGGGTTGGCTCGATCAGAAGTCGAAGCGTCTGGCAATGGAGGAGAAGCAGGAGAGCAAGCGTCGCAAGACATTGGAGCGCGAGTTGGAGTGGGTGCGTATGAGCCCCAAAGCTCGCCACGCTAAGAGCAAGGCTCGTCTGTCGGCATACGATAAGATGTTGAATGAGGATACAAAGCAGAAGGAGGAGAAACTCGAAATCTTCATTCCGAACGGTCCGCGTTTGGGCAATGTGGTGATCGAGGCTCAGGACGTGAGCAAGGCATTTGGCGACCGCGTATTGTATGAGGGTCTGAACTTCTCGCTGCCCCCCGCAGGTATCGTCGGTGTGATCGGTCCTAACGGTACGGGTAAAACTACGCTGTTCCGTATGATTATGGGATTGGAGCAGCCCACATCGGGTAGTTTCCGCGTGGGCGAGACCGTCAAATTGGCATACGTCGATCAGCAGCACAAGTCGATTGATCCCGAGAAGAGTGTCTATGAGGTAATTTCGCAGAATAGCGATCTGATCACACTCGGCAACCGCACGATCAATGCCCGTGCATACGTTTCGCGTTTCAACTTCTCGGGCACCGATCAAGAGAAGAAGTGCGGTATGTTGTCGGGTGGTGAGCGCAACCGCCTGCACTTGGCTTTGGCTCTGAAAGAGGAGGGCAACGTTCTGCTGCTCGATGAGCCGACCAACGATATCGACGTAAATACACTGCGTGCATTGGAGGAGGGTTTGGAGAACTTCGCAGGTTGTGCTGTTGTGATCTCGCACGACCGTTGGTTCTTGGATCGTATCGCAACACATATCCTCTCGTTCGAGGGCGACTCGAAGGTGGTATTCTTCGAGGGTTCGTACTCGGAGTACGAGGAGCATAAGCGTGCAATGGGCGAGGATACCACCCCCAAGCGTGTTAAGTATAAGAAATTGATGGAGTAAAAATATTCAAAAAATATGGCTATTCAAAAACCTTCGATACCAAAGGGCACACGCGACTTCTCGCCCGCCGAGATGATGCGTCGCACCTATATCTTCGATACTATTAAAGATGTGTTCCGCGCTTTCGGTTACGCACCGCTCGAAACGCCCGCGATGGAGAATCTTTCGTCGCTGATGGGTAAGTATGGCGAGGAGGGCGACAAGTTGCTCTTCAAGGTGCTCAATTCGGGCGATTTTGCAGCTAAGGTTGCGCCCGAAGAGTTGGCAAACTCGAACGCGCTGGCTGCAAAGATTTGCGAGAAGGGTCTGCGTTACGACCTGACCGTTCCGTTTGCACGCTACGTTGTTCAGCACCAGAATGAGATCTCATTCCCCTTCAAACGCTATCAGATACAGCCCGTATGGCGTGCCGATCGTCCGCAGAAGGGTCGCTACCGCGAGTTCTATCAGTGCGACGTCGATGTGATCGGTTCGCGCAGCTTGATGAATGAGGTCGAGCTGATCCGCATTGTCGAGCGCGTGTTCCGCAAGTTGGGTATTCGCGTGGTGCTCAAAATGAACAACCGCAAGATACTCTACGGTATTGCCGAGACCATTGGCTATGCCGACAAGATGATTGATATCACCGTTGCTATCGACAAATTGGAGAAGATCGGTTTGGACGCTGTCAATGCCGAGCTCATCGAGCGCGGTATCGACGCCGAAGCTGTGGCTCGCCTGCAACCGATCTTGGAGTTGGAGGGTGACAATATGGCGAAACTCGCAAAACTCGAAGATGTTATCGGTGAGAGCGAAACGGGTCGCAAGGGTATAGAGGAAATGCGCACCATTTTCGGCTATGCCGAGGCGTTGGGGGTCGATCTTGATATCGAGCTTGATCTGTCGCTGGCACGCGGTTTGAACTACTATACGGGTGCTATTTTCGAGGTTAAGGCTCTCGATTACGCCATTGGTAGTATTTGTGGTGGCGGTCGCTACGACGACCTTACGGGCATATTCGGTTTGTCGGGAATGTCGGGCGTAGGCATTTCGTTCGGAGCCGATCGTATCTACGACGTAATGTGCGGTTTGGATCTCTTCCCGTTGCACGCGACGATTTCGACAGGCGCATTGTTTGTAAGTCTTGGCGAGCAGGAGCAGCTGGCTGCTATGCGTGCTGCCGATATGCTACGCAAAGAGGGTGTTCAAACTGAGGTCTATCCCGATATTTGCAAGATGAAAAAACAGATGGAGTACGCAAACCGTCGCGGTATTCCATACGTTATTATCATCGGTAGCGACGAGTTGGCTGAGAATAAGGCAACCGTTAAGGATATGGATACAGGCAAGCAGTATAAAGTTGACACCGAAGAGATTATAGCATACGTCAAATATGCCAAAGGCGTATTAATGGACTAACGAGATGAAGCAGTTGTTTGCGATAATATTCAGCTTAATGTTGAGTATTGGTGCTGTGGCACAAAACACCGCGACCGATACTCAGCCTAAGGCTGATCCGTCCAAACAATTGCAAAAATTGGTTCAGTTCTATCGCTATTTGGTTGGTTTCTACATTGATGAGGTCGACAGCGAACAGTTGGTCGAGGACGCCATCGGCAAGATGTTGTTGGAGCTGGATCCTCACTCGACTTATATCGACGCCGACGAGATGAAGGGTGTCCGCGAGGATTTCGACGGCAGTTTCAGCGGTATTGGTGTCGAGTTTCGCGTGATGGACGACACAATTCACGTGGTGAATACCATTGCCGGTGGTCCGTCTGCCGAGGTGGGCATAATGCCAAACGATCGTATCATAACGATTGACGGACAGAGCGTTATTGGCATTGAGCAGGCTGCCGTTCCCAAACTCCTGCGCGGAAAAGAGGGGACAAAAGTCGAGCTCGAAGTTGCGCGACACGGCGAGCCCAAACCATTGGGGTTCACCATCGTGCGTCGCCAAATCCCAATCAATACGATCGACGCTGCATATATGATCACGCCCAAAACAGCCTACATCAAAGTCAATAGATTTGCCCGCAAGACAATGGAGGAGTTCCGCGATGCGATGAACTCGATGCCACAAGCCAAGCAACTCATTCTCGATCTGCGCGGCAATGGTGGCGGTTTGATCGAGCCCGCGATCGAGATGGCAAGCTATTTCCTGCCAAAAGGTGCAGCTGTGGTTTCGACCGAGGGACGCGCAATCCCCGCACAGACCTACGCGGCTCGGCGCGACGGTGACTTTATGAAGGGTAAGGTTGTGGTGCTGATTGACGAAACATCTGCCTCGGCAAGCGAAATCGTTTCGGGCGCACTGCAAGATTGGGATCGCGCAACAATCATTGGGCGTCCAAGTTTTGGTAAGGGGTTGGTGCAGCGACAGATACCTATGGTCGACGGCTCGGCAGTACGACTGACCGTTGCGCGTTATCACACGCCTACGGGTCGCGTCATTCAACGCCCGTTTGAAAAGGGTAAGCGCGAAGAGTATTATGCCAATCTATCGAAACGTCTGACAGGTAACTACACGCTCGATTCGATGGCACTCGATACACTGCCCAAATACAAAACCTTAATAAAAGGTCGTACGGTCTATGGCGGTGGCGGCATTATGCCCGACATCACCACACCGATCGACACATCGAACTACACCAATTATTGGGCTGAGTTGAGTCGTCGAGGAGTGTTAGCCGAGTATGTTGTGAAATATCTCGACACACATCGTTCGGAGATCGAATCGCAATATGCGACCGACGACACATTTGTTGCGCAGTTCGAGGTTGGCGACGAGATGATCGAGGCGTTGGCTGCGTTTGCCGAGCAGAAGGGTATCGCTCGCCGCGACGAGGAGTTGGCAATTTCGCGCGAGGCTATTGCTGAAATCGTCAAAGGACTCATCGCACAACGTCTGTGGGATACCACAGCCTATTTCAAAGTCATCAATCGCACAAATCCGATGATCGAGCGAGCATTAACGGTCTTAAACGACTGATCTAAGTTGCAGAATAAGAGCTTTCGTATAGCTCCAATGCTATATTTTCGTTTGAAACACTTTTTTCTATCGTTTTTTTGTTGTATTTTTGAGCCAAGAAATAACACTAAGGCGTATGTTAGAATATCAAAAGACAGGCGAAAATTACGACGAGCCTAATTACACGAAAGCAATCAAGGCGGGTCGCCGCACATACTTTTTCGACGTGAAAGCAACACGCGGTGACGACCTCTTTATCACTATCACCGAAAGTCGCAAGCGCAACACTCAGAGTGGTGACGTAGCGTACGATCGACGCACGATGTTCCTTTACAAAGAGGATTTTGCAAAGTTTATCAATGGTCTGAATGACGCAATAGATTACATCAAGCAGCAGAAACCCGAACTCTTCGACGAGAATGGCGATCTGATTCAGCAAGATGCGATGAGCTCGATTGATGAAGAGTTCGAAAAATTGTAATTATTCATATAATAAAAAAACAAACGACCTCGGTTTCCGCTTATGATTGCCGAGGTCGTCGTTGTATTAGATCGCTGAGATTATTTCTCCGCAGCCTTGATGGGCAATCGCTCCCACAACCAGCGTGGGATACAACGCCACGCGGCAACCAAAATCGCATAACGCCAATCAATCACCGCCACGCGACGACGAGCTACGATAGCTCGCACAATGCGACGAGCTGCGTACGACGTCTTCATCAGCATAGGGTAGTGATGTTTATCGGTATCGAGCAATGGGGTAGCCACAAATCCGGGGCGAATATCGGTAAACGTAATGTCCGTTTTGGTTATGGCACATTGCTGTGCAAGTGACTGAATATAGCAATTTTGCATACGTTTTGTAGCCGAATAAGCAGGTGCTGCACCAAGTCCCTTCGTACTAGCAATGCTCGAAATAACGGCTATCTGTGCGCCCCTCACTGCATTCTCGCGGAAGTAGCGATAAGCCGCACCAACCATACGGCAGAAACCTTCGCAATTCACGCGCACGGTATTCAATTCGAGTTCAGGATTGAGCGCGATATTGTTCTTACCAATACCCGAAACGTGGAAATAGATATCCAAACCGCCCATACGCCCGATCAACTCCATAAGTTGCTTATCAGCCTCCGACGAGGTGATATCGATCGTCGCTGCGTAGACACGCTCAGGTGCAATCGCTCGAATCTGCTCCAACTCCTCGGTACGACGACCGCACACGCCTACGATATAACCCCGCGAGATGAAATCTTCGGCACAAGCTCGTCCCAGACCCGAAGTTGCGCCCATTATGATAATTCGTTTATTCATAGCTATTTAAATAATATTTGACAATCATTCATAAACTGCTTGTAGCGACTACGCGCCACCGCATTCATCGTCAGCGTATCACCAACCGACGGCGGGACAATGCGATAGTCGGGACACAGTACCCAAATCGGCACCGCACGTACACTCATTGACGGTGCGGCGTCACCTACTCGCGACAGCACCACCTCGACCATCAATCCGCCATCGCTATATCGCCACTGCTGATTCGACACCATATTTCCGAGCGAGTAGACCGTAGCCCAACGTCCCGCTGAATCACACTCGATAGGTTGCGCCACGTGAGGGTGGCTACCGATAATCAACTCGACACTTTGACGGCGGCAGAAATCCGCCACTGCCCTCTGCGCTCGATTTGGGTGACGTTGATACTCCTCGCCCCAATGCACTACGACACAAACCACATCGGCACGCGAGCGATCAATTGCCGCAATATCGGCAGCCATCTGCACCGTATCAATTCGATTTACGACCATACCGCGCGGTGTGGGCAGACCATTTGTTCCGTATGTGTAATTCAACATCGCAATGGTCAAATCTGCCGCCGAAATATATAGCGGCTGACGTACGAGCGAATCGGCATACGCGCCCATATACTTGATATTCAGACTATCGAGCACTTCTACGGTCGATAGCAAACCCGACGCACCGCGATCGCAGATGTGATTATTTGCCAAAGCCACAGCGTCGACACCCGCCGCTCGCAACTCCGCAGCTAACTCAATAGGCGAGCGGAACATCGGATAACCCGTATAAGGCGGGCGGCGCGAAAGGGTAGTTTCGAGATTGACAATCGCCAGATCCGCCTGCTGCATAATCGGAGCAACATACTCGAACGAACGCGCAAACGAGTAACCGTCAGCAGTTTTGGCGGCTGTTAGCTGAGGTGTATGCGCCATAACATCGCCACCAAACACCACTCGTGCACGACATATCGACGGCAGAGGTTGAATAGCCACCTCACGCGCCGCCATCACCACCTTGCGCAACGGAACGAAATACTCGACATAGAGCACCTCGCCCGCCACCAGCACAGCGAGCAACAGAGCATACAATATCGACCGAAACGTTCTCATTATGGGTGATTGTGGCTATATTGCGACAAAACAATCTCAAAATTAAGAATAAAATCGTATATTTGCGCATAATTGACACCATTTTATGCAGTTTTTAGCAGAATATAACCTCGAAGGAGTGGTCATCGGATTGCTCACATTTTTCATCATCGGGCTGTTTCACCCGTTAGTAATCAAGGGCGAATACTATTTCGGCGTTCGTTGTTGGTGGGTATTTCTCATTGCTGGTATTGTAGCGATCATCGCGGCTCTGATGATCGAGAGCGTGATGTGGTCGGCGATATGTGGAGTTGTCGGGTTTTCGTCATTTTGGAGCATAGGCGAGCTGTTCGAGCAACGTCGTCGCGTCGAACGAGGCTGGTTCCCCAAAAATCCAAAGCGTAAATAACACGAAAGCACCGAGCCTTTGCGGGACTCGGTGCTTTTCATTTATAGGGCACAAATTAGAAATTGTACTTGACCATCGCCTGAATACGATTGGCACTATTCTTATCGCCTGCCATATTCTTGTGTGTGCCATAGAGATACTCAATAGCCAACTCGAATCGCGGCGTCAAGTGGCAGAACAAATTACCGAAGATATACTGACCCTTCTTGTACTGCGAAGGCGACCAATAACCCTCCTTGCGATCGACCACGACCTCCGAGTATCCACCCGAAATACTCAATCCGTGCATAATATTGAATTTACCAGCTGCCAGCCAACCATACATCGGCAAGGTGCGCATCTTGGTGGGATCCTCCATACCGACAACCATATCCATACCGGCACCATTCAAATCGCGGATATACGACGAGATACCCTTGCCATAGACACCATTGATATAGGTATTCCAGCGTTCGCCAATCGCAACATTACCACTCAACTGCACACCCCAACCAAACTCCGAATAGTTCTTATCGGCTGCTGTATTGTGATAGTACATATTGCGCAGTACACCCGACACGCGCACGTGGCTATTGGCGCGACGTCCCCAACTATACTGCACATACATCGGAAAATCGGGCATACGTTGATGAATCGGTGCCATCGTCTCGCCATACGTAGCACTGACCTTAGGCATCTCGGCTGCTACACCCATCGAGAAATGGTTGCCAAACGTGTGCGAATAGCGAATCATTGTCGAATAGCCAAACGTATACGAGTTGGGACCTTCGAAGTCGATGGTCTGAGGTGACGAATTGAGGTCACAGAAGGTCGTCACATCACGACCGAACGTAAAGCCATACATCGACACGTATGCCAAACGAACACGCGGTGTATAGCCGCTATTACCACCTCGGAAGTCAGCTTCGAACATCGCTACCACACGACCCAACATCGAGTTGTTAGCCACAGCTTTGAAATAGATCGTCGAGGTCGAAGCGTCCATCATCAACTTCTGGCGTGTGTCATAGTTGCCAGGGATTGGAATATCGGCAGGGATAAAGTCGCGGTTGTTGACGATACCCTTGAAGTCGTAGCCAACACGCATATTCACATTGCCACCAACGGCAAATGCGATCTTGTTGTTACGGCTCGAAAAGATCATCTGAGGCAGGTAGGCTTGCTCGAAACCGCCACGATGGGTCTCGACGAAATCGAGCACCGCACGGTCGATAGCCATTTGGTTGCGAGCGCAATACTCCGCATCGGTCATTGCATCGTCATTTACTGTCGTACTCTGCACGCCAAGCAGATAGACGACCGGTTGGTAATCATCGCGGGTGTTTTGAGCCGACACGGTAGTGGTCACAAGCAGTGCCGCAATAAGGAATCGAATTGTTTTCATAGGCATTGAATTAAATTAAAAAATAGTTCATTGCATTACTTTCGATGACTCATTCGGTCATCTTTCATTTGTAGTTCAACAAGTTATCGAACCCGATTCAGAGCAAGTTGTATGCCAAATGCAACACCATCGTGAGCTGATGAACAAATTGAAGAGGGTAGAGCCTTCCTCACGACAAAGACCTATGAACAAAAAAGCAGGGAGAGCATTCGCTGCTGTCCCTGCCAACACATCAAACCTAATTTATTAACACCTAACGGAGTTTATTGTGTTTTGCATTGCTGCCTTAAATTAATTGTAGCGTAGTGCGATTAACGTCTACCACCGTGCATACCGCCCGGAGGAGGACCCATAGGAGGACGACCTCCGCCCATTCCACCACGACCACCCATACCTTCGTAGTCGCCGATATTCTTCGAACCCTTCTTGCCGAAGTGGCGCAAGTTATAGACAAACTGAATGGTGTAGTAACGACCAATCACGTTGTTCCAACTGTTCTGGGTGTAACCCGAACCCGTCGAGCGCGAGAACGCGCTGTTCTGGTTGAACACGTCATTGACACCAATCTGAATCTCGCCACGCTGATTCTTGAATATCTTTTTGCCGAGGAAGAGGTTGCAGAGCAAGAAGTCCTCGTTGTAGTTATTGGTGTAGCCCTTGTATTGGTTATAGACGCAGCTACCCGTGAATGTAAAGCCCTTCCAGAACGACACCTTCATATTGAGCGATGCCGAGTGGTTGAAGTAGCGGTTCTTAGCTTTTGCCTGCGAGTTCAGAGCCTCGTTGTAGTTACCGCGCCAAGCCAATGTGAAATCGACATTCTCCGAGATGTTCGAGCCCAGCACCGCACCGAAGTTATAACCCATATTGCTTGCATTGTTCACCGCACCATCGATCATCGACGGAGTAACCGAGTAGCTGACACCTGCACGCAGGTTCAAATTACACTTCATAAAGCTGAGCGGAGTACCGAAGCTCACCATACCGCGAGCCGACCACTGACCGTTCATATTCTCATAGGTAGAGTATTGCAACGGAGTATAATCCAGACCCGTAATCTCGCTCGACGGATTATAGTAAGTGCTACGACCAATGTAGCCCTGCGTAGCCGAGAACATACCCATCAACATAAAGGTACGACCCTTATCGACATTCGAATTCACATAATGAGCATTGATGCTATGCGAATATGCCTGATTCAGATTGATGTTACCCGTCGAGACGTACTGCGCATTCGAGATATCCTTGATCTGCTGCAACTGCGTGAGGCTCGGCTCATCGGTTGACGAGCGAAGGCGAATACGCAACGAGTTCTCACGATTTATTTGCAGATTAGTCATCAATGAGTAGGTAACATTGTCATAATCACGATTGATCTGATCCTCACCAACCAATCCATTCAGAACCGCGTGTTGATAATTGACATTCGCCACAACCGTATTACGATTCTTCGAGAAACGGAAACCGGGACCTACGCGATGAGTAGTGTACGTACTCTCAGAGTTGGTCGAGAGTTCAGAATCGGGCGTCAGACCCGTAGGATCAAAGTTCTCGCCCGTAATGTACGACGACTTATTGTTCTCCGAATAGTCGTTGCGGAAACGATACTGAACACTCAACTGCGAATACTTCGATAGGGGCTCTGTATAGGTAAAGTTAGCACCCAGGTCGAGGCTGTTCGAAGGCGTTTCAGTGAAGAGATAGCGTCTTTCGAGCGGAGCCTCCAAATCATCGACATTGACCTCATCGGTATCGTAACGCAGAGCCTCGGCCGTATTCGACCAGCTATCACGCTCATAAACACGGTCGCGGTAACGAACACTACCATCGAGCGTAATCGTACGACCAGCCTTGCCCAACTTGGCACGGTACTGCAAGAACTCGTTGAAATTAAAGCCGTGATTGCGTGTCTTGTTGTAGTTGTCAATCAAGCTCAGACCGCTCTCACCCCACTGACGTCCGTTGGTAGTAGAGTAGGGGTTGTTCTGCTGGAAACTGAAACCCGTACGCGACATCAGCGAGTGGTTGTCCGAAATCTTCCAATCCAAGCGCGCATTGATGCGGTGGTTGTTATTACGAGTATCCGAGTAGCCCGTTTGGAAGAGGGTATCGATTGGCGACGGAGCCTCATACCACTTCTCGGTACGAGAGTTATTCACCGTGTTGGTATTGTTGAAAAAATAGCTACCCTGCAACGTTACCTGATCGCGCTTACCCATAGTGCCCGAATAGTTCAAACCCAACGCATTGACCGACGCAACACCCGCCTGCGGACGTACCATATATTGACCCACGCCACGACCGCCACTGCCACCTGATGCTCCCAAAATATCCTCGAACGAGAAATTCTGCTGGTTGATATTGTTGAACAAGCCAAGTACCGACACACGATGATCGCCTTGAAAAACATTGATATTACCACCTGCCAAATATTTGTGGCGAGCAACCGCATCTTCGTTGTTGTCGTAGCCATAACCAGCATAAAGTTTACCGAACTGACCTTGACGCATATGCTTGTGCGTTACGATGTTCAGCGCTTTGTAGCCCTCGCCATCATCCATACCCGAGAACTCGGCCTGATCGCTCAGTTTGTTGTAAACCTCGATGCGATCAACCGCCTGAGCCGGCAACGACTGGATAGCCGTAGTCACGTCCTCACCAAAGAACTCCTTGCCATCGACAAAGATCTTCTTCACTGCCTCACCCTGAGCCTCGACCTCACCATTGGTAATATTAATTCCAGGCATCTTCTTCAACAGACCCTCGACATCAGCATCGGCAGCGACCTTAAATGCACCAGCATTGTAGCTCACCGTGTCGCCCTTCTGCGAGGTACGCAGTGCCTGCACCTCCTTAACTACCGACTCGATCATCTCCGAAGCGGGTTTCATCTCGATCTTACCGAGCGCGGTGGTTGCCGACTTGACGGTCACCTGCTTTTCGAGCGTTTCGTAGCCAATAAATGAAATTGAAATATTATAGTCGCCGTATGCGAGCGACGAAATAGAAATCGAACCATTATAACCCGAAGTCACATAGCGTTTCTTATCGGGTTTCTTAGTCGATGCATACTCCACGGTTGCACCCAAAATAGGCTCGCCATTCGAGGCATCAACCAGCTGTGCAGTCAGTTTGCTTGTCGATTGCGCAAAAGCATTAGCGCAGACAAAGCAAGTTAAAACGAGTAGTGATAGAATCTTTTTCATTACATTTTTTACTGTTTTCACAAGCGCAAATCTATTACAAATTTCGGGTCAAAAGAACAGTTTGGGCGGTGAAACGCCCAAATCGGGGTGTCAACCGCCCAAACCGTCAGATCAAGTGACTCGAAACGACCTTTTACTTACGAGGCATATAGCGTTTCAACGTCGGTGCAATAATCTCCTCCATCACATCGTAACCCGCAGGAGTAGGGTGCACACCGTCCTTAGTGTAGGCACGATTCAGACCACCCTCACCATCAACCATAGGTTTGTAGAAATCGACCCACTTGCAATTATACTTGCGAGCAAGCTTACGCAACATCTTATTAAGTTGAGCGATCTGCCACGGAATATTATCCAAATCCTTGCGCCACTTATACTGCTTAACAGGCAACACCGAGCACAAAATAACCTTGATTCGGTTAGCCTTAGCCAGCTGAATCATCGACTCGATGTTCTGCGCGATGTGCTCCAACGAGATATAACCATTGTTGCGAGCGACATCATTAGTACCTGCCAAAATCACCACCGCACGAGGATCGAGATCAATCACATCGGCACGGAAACGGCTCAACATCTGCTGAGTTACCTGACCGCTGATACCGCGACCCGCAAAGTTATTGTCGTTGAAGAAATCGGGGTGCATTTCGTACCAGCACTGTGTGATCGAGTTACCCATAAACACAACGCTCGGTGCTTTGGTCAGCGCGGCATTTGCCTTTTCGTAGCGACCATAATCGGCCCAATCTTTGTCCTTCTTCTGCGCCATAGCCACCAATGGCAAGCACGCAACGAGGAGAATCAAAAGTTTTTTCATTGCTAAATATTTTTTATGATTAAATTCGGTTTTATGCTTGACAAATTTAGCAAAACTTGCCCGATTGGCAAAATCTTTCACTAAATTTGTCATACCAATAAAACCATTCTCCTATGAAAACTCTCGTTCGCACATTTGCACTCGCATTGGTTGCGATTCTCGCCGCTTGCGGAGCACCCGAACCCGCCAGCTACAAGGTCATTTCGTACAACATTCGCGTCCTGACTCCGCACGACACCGACAGCCTGCATTGGGACGTGCGCAAGCCCGCCACAATCACGATGATCGAGCAGGAGCAGCCCGACCTCTTTGCGCTTCAAGAGTCATTTTTGGAGCAGACCCGATATGTCGAGGCGGAGTGCCCTCAATATGTTCGTATTGGTGTTGGCGAGAACGACGAAGACCCCGCCAGTGAGGTCAATGCAATCTTCTATCTGCGCGACAAATTTGAGTTGGTGACAAAGAGGTCCATTTGGTTGAGCGAAACGCCCGACACCTGCTCGCGCGGTTGGGACGCCGACTACAATCGTATGGCGACATTCGTAACCCTGCGCGACAAAACCAACGGAAAGGAGTTTACCTATATTAATACTCACTTCGACCACGTTGGTCGCGTGGCTCGTGTCGAGTCAGCAAAGATGATCGCCGAGCGCGTCAAAGCGTTACAAAACACTGACGCAAAGGCGATTATCGCAGGTGGAGACTTTAATTCCGAGCTTGCAGATTCGCTTCTCACGCCTATGCAGGAGGTTTTCGGTTACGCACGCCACGACAGCCCCGTGACCGACAATAAAGGTACTTTCAATAATTGGGGACGCGCGGCTGAGGGCTACATCATCGACCACATCTTCTATACGGGTGTCACCCCGCAAGAGTACCGCACCCTCGACGGCAACTACGGCGTGCCCTATATCTCAGATCACTATCCAATCGCATTTACGTTTGAGATGTAATCACTCAATCATACCAAAAACTACCGCCCCGAACTCGAAAGTCGGGGCGGTAGTTTTGTATAGAAAAGGGTAGCGACGCTTACTCCCACTCGATTGTTGCGGGTGGTTTCGACGATACGTCATACACTACGCGGTTAATGCCCTTTACCTTATTTATAATATCGTTCGACATCTTTGCCAAGAAATCATAAGGCAGAGGATACCAATCGGCTGTCATACCATCGGTCGAGGTTACAGCACGCAGAGCTACGCAATTCTCGTAAGTACGCTCATCGCCCATAACACCTACACTCTGAACGGGCAGCAGAATAACGCCTGCCTGCCAGATCTTATCGTAAAGACCCCACTCGCGCAGACCGTCGATATAGATCTTATCGGCTTCCTGCAAAATAGCCACCTTCTCAGGAGTGATATCGCCCAAGATACGAATTGCCAAACCCGGACCAGGGAAGGGGTGGCGACCCAACAACAGCGGATCAAGACCCAACTGACGACCAACACGGCGAACCTCGTCCTTAAACAGCAGACGCAACGGCTCTACGATCTTCAAGTTCATCTTCTCGGGCAGACCACCTACGTTGTGGTGCGACTTGATGGTTGCCGACGGACCATTAACGCTAACCGACTCAATAACATCGGGATAGATCGTACCCTGAGCCAACCACTTAACCTCGGTCAACTTCTGAGCCTCCTCATCGAATACCTCGATGAAATCGCGACCGATGATCTTACGCTTACGCTCGGGATCAGCCTGACCTGCCAAATCTGCATAGAACTTAGCCGACGCATCAACGCCGATAACGTTCAGACCCATATCCTTGTATGAGTGCATTACGTCCTCAAACTCGTTCTTACGCAACAGACCGGTATCAACGAAGATACAAGTCAGCTGGTGACCGATAGCCTTATGCAGCAACAGCGCAGCAACCGACGAATCGACACCACCCGAAAGACCGAGCACAACCTTATCCTCGCCAATCTGCTCGCGCAACTGAGCCACGGTCTCCTCGACAAACGATGCGGGAGTCCAATCCTGCTTATGACCGCAGACACCGACAACAAAGTTCTGCAACAACTCCTTACCCTCGGTCGAGTGATATACCTCAGGGTGGAACTGAATACCCCAAGTCTGCTCGCCCTCGATGTGGTAGGCTGCTACACGTACCGACTCGGTACTTGCGATGATTTTGTAATTCTCGGGCACACGTACGATCGTATCGCCGTGCGACATCCACACCTGAGTAGTTGTTGACAGACCTTTGAGCAGGGGATCGTTCGGCTCAGCCACCGTCAGCATTGCACGACCATACTCGCGCGTACCCGACGGAGCAACCTCGCCACCGAAATTGTGCGACAGATACTGCGCACCGTAGCAAACGCCCAACAGAGGTTTCTTACCCTTGATCTGCGACAGATCAATCTGCGGCGCGTCCTCATTACGCACCGAAGCAGGGCTACCGGAGAGAATCACACCGATAAACTCGTCCAAATTGGGGACTTTGTTGTAGGGGTGAATCTCGCAATAGACGTTCAATTCGCGCACGCGGCGAGCGATGAGCTGCGTGTATTGCGAACCGAAGTCGAGGATTAAGATTTTCTCCATAGTTCTATTTGGTTATTAATTGTTTTTCATTCGTAGCACTTTCTGGGGCAGCCGACGTTTAGCGCACCTGAGCACCCGCCTGACGCTCGAACTGAGCCATCAAGTTATTCATCACCTTGTCGATCACCTTGTCGGTCAGTGTCTGGCTCTTATCCTCCAAAACGAAGCTCAGCGCATACGACTTCTTGCCCTCGGGCAGTTTGTCGCCCTCGTAAACATCGAACAGCGATACGCTCTTCAACAGTTTCTTCTCGGTCGAGAGAGCAATCGAACGCAACTTCTCGAAGGTAACCTCCTTATCAACCAACAGAGCCAAATCGCGCTTAACCTCAGGGAATTTCGACAACTCCTCGGCTGCAATGCGATGTTTCTTAGCCACCTTCAACAGACGATCGAAGTCCATTTCGAGGAAATAGACCTCCTGCTTCAAATCGAACTTAGAGCGGATCTTCGACGCAACAACGCCCATACGCAGCAACTCCTTACCATTGATCTGCACCGACAGAGCCTCAGCAAACAGATCGGTCTGCACCTTCTCGCTCTTCAACGAGTAGATATCCAGACCAAAGCGGCGCAACAACTTCTCGGCAACGGCACGCAGCGTGTAGAAATCCGACTTCTCGGCACGTGCATTCCACGACTGAGCAGTAGCCGCACCCGTCACTGCGATAGCCAAACGATAGTTCTCCGAGTAGGGAGCCAACGAGTTCTCCTCGTTCTTAGCCTCGGCGTTATAGTAGTAGCAATTACCGAACTCATAGAGTTTCAAATCGCCATTGCGGTGATTCACATTGAGCTGAACTGCCTCCAACGTATTGAACAGCAACGTCTGACGCATCACGTTCAAATCGCCACTCAACGGATTCATAATGTTCACGCAGTTCTCAGCCTTATAGCTCTCCAAACCTTCGTAATATGCCGCCTTAGTGAGCGAGTTGCTCATAATCTCGACGAAACCATTGTCGGTCAGCAGGTCGCTAACCATATTGACAATCTTGGTCTTGTCGGGTTTCGGGGCATACGAAAGGGTCGAATTGACGTGCATCGGAATCTCGATATTGTTGTAGCCATAGATTCGCAGAATATCCTCAATCAGATCGGCCTCGCGCTGCACATCGACACGATATGCGGGAACAACAACCGACAGAACACCCTCCTTCTCAGCCTCGATCTCAACCTCCAAAGCGGCAATAATCGAGCGAACGGTCTGTTCGGGAATCTCCTTACCAATCAGCGCATTTACTCTCTTCAATGAAACATCGAAGCGGAACGGAGCGATAGGCTCAGGATAGATATCAACAATCTCCGACGAGATCTTACCACCAGCCAAATCGCGGAACATCATCGCAGCACGCTTCAAAGCATAGACCGTACGATCAGGATCAATACCGCGCTCAAAACGGAACGACGAATCGGTATTCAAGCCGTGACGCTTAGCGGTCTTACGCACCCAAACGGGGTTGAAATATGCGCTCTCGATGAAGATATTGGTCGTAGTATCGCTCACGCCCGACTCCAAACCGCCAAATACGCCTGCGATACACATCGGCTTGTTAGCGTTGCAGATCATCAGATCCTGAGCCGACAACTTGCGCTCAACGCCATCGAGCGTTACGAACGGAGTACCCTCCTCGCAAGTGCGTACGACGATCTTGCCGCCCTCGATCTTATCGGCATCGAAAGCGTGCAGGGGCTGACCCAACTCGAAAAGGATATAGTTGGTAATATCGACCAGATTGTTCTTAGGATTGATACCCACAGCACGCAACGAATCCTGCAACCACTCGGGCGAGGGAGCGATCTGGCAACCCGTAACCATTACACCTGCATAACGCGGTGCAGCCTTCTGATTCTCCACCTCAACCTCAATCTTCAAATCGTGATTATCAACCGAGAACTCATCAACCGAAGGCCAAGTCAGTTCAACCTGCTGACCATTAGCTGCCAAGTATGCCGCCAAGTCGCGTGCGACACCGATATGCGAAGCTGCGTCGATACGGTTAGGAGTCAGACCAATACCAATCAGATAGTCGTCCTTGACATTCAGATACTCCTTCGCAGGCATACCTACGGGAGCGTCAGCGGGCAACTCTTTGATACCATCGTGATCGGTGCCGATACCCAACTCGTCATCGGCGCAAAGCATACCGAACGACTCGACACCACGGATTTTGCTCTTCTTAATCTTGAAACCCTCGGTTTCGCCCATCGGGTAGAGAACCGCACCAATCGTTGCGCACAGCACCTTCAATCCAACACGAACATTGGGAGCACCGCAGACAATATTCAGCGGTTCGCCTGCACCGACATCAACAGTGGTTACGTGCAGATGGTCCGAATCGGGGTGATCGACACAGGTCAGCACCTCGCCGACAACAACGCCAGCCAAGCCGCCACGAATAGTCTCGATCTTCTCGAATTCCTCGACTTCAAGACCTATATCTGTCAGAATTTCAGCGATCTTCTCTGCCGAGAGATCGGTTTTCAGATAATTTTTAAGCCAATTATAAGAGATATTCATCGTATATGTGTTTATTTATTTTGTACGAAATATGATTAAAAACGTACAAAGTTACGAAAATAAATCGAAAAAGCCTACCTTTTTCTGCGCTTTTTCTACGACAAATACCCCCTCGCAAAGACAATTTTCTACTTCGAGCCGAAATAGAGGAAGATCATACCGATCAGAATCAGCAACAGACCCGCCGCCTTATTCTTCACATTGCGCTCACGGAAGATCAAAGCACCACCCAAGAACGACACCACAACCGAACCACGACGCACCATCGAGATGATCGAAATCATCGCGTCCTCCTGCGACAACGAGTAGAAATACAAGAAATCGGCAATCGTCAAGAAGAACGTCACAAGCAGGATTACCCACGTCCAACAGAATGGGGTAGTACTCTTGCGCGTCGGGTACCAAAGTGCGACAATCACCGCACCCATTATGATTGCCAAATAGAAATTACACCACGCCTGAACAAACATCGGCGCGAGTTTCATCATAATATACTTATCATACAAGCCACTCGCGATAGCCGCCAACGCTGCAATTAACAAGCAGACAATCCACTTATTATGCTTAAAATCAATTCCCTCCTTCTTGCTCGAAAAACTCAGCAAGAAGATAGCGGCAATAGCCAAAATCACACCAATCCACTGATAGGCATTCAATCGCTCGCCAAAGATCAACATCGCACCGATCAGTACACCGACAGGGCGCGTAGCATTGATCGGACCGACAATCGTAATGGGCAGATTCTTCATTGCCACATATCCGAACGTCCACGACGTCAGCACAATGCACGCCTTGATAAAGACATATTTGTGAGCCTCCCAGCCCATCGAAGGCACTTCGAACAGCGTTCCTTCGCCAATACCCCAGCCAAAAATCGACGAGAGAATCAACGGCAAAAATATCAATGCCGAGAATAACGTATTGAAAAACAGGACGGGCAGCACTGCATTATTCAACAATGCTCGCTTCTTGCAAATATCGTAACAGCCGTGCAGCGCAGCAGACGCAAAGGCTAAGATCAACCACATAATAATCAGTAGCTTATTAGGTTTTAATTAAAGTTAAAGCTCATCACTATAAACAGCGTCGGGCAGCGCGTGCAGATTGTAGCACGACGCCATCGAACGACCATAGGCACCCGCCGACTGGATAGCCACCAAATCACCTCGTTGCAACTCAGGCAACTCGACATCACGCGCAAAAATATCCGACGACTCACACACCGTACCTGCTACCATACAACTCATCATCGGAGCGTCGGGCGAGGTGAGATTTACAATACGGTGGTGCGCACCATAAAGCGCGGGACGCATTAGTTCAGTCATCGACGCGTCTACAATCGCCACCTCGCGACCCGTCGGAGTCGTTTTGCGATAGAGTACACGCGAAATCAACTCGCCACACTGACCCACAATCGAACGACCAAGCTCGAAATGCACCTGCTTATCGCCTACATCAAGCGTGCGGGCAAATGCCGCAAAATAGCCCTCAAAATCGGGTACGGGAGCACGATCGGGATCATCATAGTCGATACCCAGACCGCCACCTACGTTGATATGCTCCAATGCAAAGCCACGATTCTCAAACCAGCGCGTCAGCTCATTCACGCGACGACAAAGATTCTCAAACACGCTCATATCCAGAATTTGCGAACCGACGTGGAAGTGCAGCCCCACAATGCGAATATTGCGCAGCTGCTCGACCTCGGTCGCCACCTGCTCGATTTCGCGGTACGAAATACCAAATTTACTATCGCCGTGACCCGTCGAGATATGTTTATGGGTATGCGGATCGACATCGGGGTTGATTCGCAGAGCTACATCAACCGTACGACCCATCTCGGCAGCGATCTGATCAATTACCTGCAACTCCTGACGCGATTCGCAGTTGAAAGTCAAGATATTCTGCTCGATCGAGTAGCGAATCTCGTCATCGTTCTTACCCACACCGGCATAGACCACCTTGCGAGGATCGAAACCCGATTCAACCGCCTTGCGCACCTCGTTGCCACTCACACAATCGACGCCCAAGCCGTAGCTGCGAATCACCGCCAGCAGACGGTCGTCGAAGTTCGCCTTCAAAGCATAGTGAATATGGTAGCCATAGCGAGCCGACTGTTCAACGGCACACTGCAACGTGCGGTGCAACAACTCGACATCGTAGAGATAGAACGGTGTGCGATACGACGCAAGTTTCGAAATATTCTGATTACTGAGCATAAGCGTTTGCTATAAACGTAGTTTTGGCGGCAAATGTAGAGTAAATAAACGATACTCGCAACTTTTGTCGCCAAAACATTCTTTTCAGCTTGTCGGTAGTTTACTACCGATCAACATCTTTGCGCTCCACAACAGCCTGCACCGAGCAAGGACGACCATCGTCGGTAATACCCTCGACCACGACATCGTAGTCGGTCGCACGATCAGCAGTATAAAATTCGATCGTTGCACGACCCTCGTCATCAAATTGCACTGCGGACACCCACGCTACGGTTGTACGCAGGTCGGGCTGATTGGGAACATCATATTTGGGCTGATAGAACTCCACCGCCTGCTTGTAGCCGAGAGGAGTGATCGAATTTATCGACGCATTCTTGCGATATTTGCGCAGATGGTCGGGTTTGAGTTTATAGAAGATAACCGATCGGGGAGTTGCATCAGGTCCATAATGACCTGCACGTGTCGAGGATACAAACGACACCGAAACCACATCTTCACTCGGAATCTCCCAGAGCTCTTCGATCGGGGTCTCCAAATCATCGACATAAATCAGTGGCACGACATACTTGCTTGTCGAAATCTCCACGCTGTCACTTTCGAGAATCTCAGTCATTGTGATAGCACCTCTTCTTTCACGCGTTGCAAACGTTCCGTCGGGCATCGCAAACACACCGTGAAGTTTGGTTGCCAAGTCCCAAGCCGTCGCGTGTGTTTTGGCAAATTTTGCAACGGGCAGTTCGTAGGTCGGTATTACACCCTTGAAAACTGACGATTCGAGAGGCTTTGCCGTGACCACAATCTCCTCGATATCAATCACTCGCATACCGCCTTCCTGATAATACTTCTCCTTATTGGTATTGAGATACTCATCGGGGATATATTGCTCGATCTTGCCATCTTTCAATCGCGTATAGATCTGCGACTTAGGGAAGGGTAGACGATCAGCCGCAAACTTCACTCCTAACACATTATCTTGACCTTTGCGATTGAGCACACTGACGGTATATATCGTCGAATCGGGATAGTCCAAGCCGTCGATACGGAATTTGCCATTACGCTCGTCGCCAAGCTCGAAATTCTCAAACATTTTGGTATAGCTGTTATGGAGCACAATCTGCGCACCCTTAGGCTCGCGGTTGAAAGCATTGGTAATTCGACCCTCAATCGACTGCGTCTGTTCGAAGCCGACGGTCGGCATAGCCAATGAATCGCGCACCACATCGCCAATATCGAAACGTCGCCAACCCTGCGTCATCATCAGCAGGTCGGTATGCTCGCGTGCCGCGTCAAAATACTCAGCAGGCGACTCGACAAAACCACCCAAATCGGAGGTCAGCAAAAGGCTCGTTACGATATTCTCGTCTGACTCCTCGCGGCGCACCATACGCTTATCGGTCACAGCAACTGCATAGTCGCCATTAACTACACTACCTGAATTATTTACAATCTTTATATCAAGCGACACTTTCTGACGTTTGCGGGTAACGGGAGCAGCCGTTTTGCTCTCCATCGAGAACTGCTCAGCAGGGTGGCGGAAGAGCAGTCGTTCGCTATAAATCTTACCCGTCGTGCGGTCGTAAATTGCCACCTGAGAAATACCATCCAATAGTACATTTTCGGGGATCAAAAATCCATTCGAAATATCGCCAACCATATAGACCAATGCACCGCGCGAGTGCACCAAAGCACCCAAATTCGAGCGATCGAAATCAGCAGCAGACAGTAGATCGCATACCCAATTATCGCCCTCGCGCTCCACACTCAAAGCGCAACCTTCGCTCTTAGCCGTCGGCATTGCATAGCGCAATTTGCGACCATTGTGCTCCACCTCGGCATAATATTTCTTGCCCGCCTTAGGTGTGAACTCAAATACGCCCATACCGCGATGTTGCGTCACAAAAGGACATATCTCGGCACCCGATTCGTCACGCACAACGCCCGCCACATCACGACCATAGCCATCAGCACCAATTGCCTTAAACGCAACACGTTGCGTAGCGTCGGCAATCAAATCGCCACCTTCGGGCATAAAATCGACATAGATCGAATTATCGACATCGGGCAGCAAAATAGTCGTATTGAAATTGCGATTGGGCACATCGAGCGTCATATCAATCTCACCCACAATGCCTTCAATCGGGGTATATTCAACACGCACTTGACCATAGGAGTCGGTACGCAGCGTAAACGTTCGATCTTTCTTGCCCTCACGTTTCTCGGCACACTGCACTCGACAACCCACATAAGGTCCATCGAATCCATAGAAACGCACCAAAGCCGTTGCCGTACTATCCTCACCAAGCACATAACTGACCTCGTGCATCACCACATCGTCGATCGAATTACCAATCTCAATGCGGCGGCGGAAGAAGAAATCCTCCGACCAATTGGTCTGCCAGCGAGTATATGCCACCAACGCATAACTACCCGCCTTGATATCCGAAGGCAGGTCGATAGCATTGTTGAAACCCGTCGAGTCGCGTTTGATTTTGATTCGCTGAACCAGATTATCGCCCGCGTCAACCAGATCGACATAGAGATAGTTGGTCGGCGTCTGCCCCGTATGCGACACCGCGTCAACCACCCAGCCGCGAACCCAAATTCGCTCACCGGCAGAGTAGTAGGGCTTATCGGTCATCAAGTAGACCTTCTCTTGAAGGCTATTGGCGTACATTCGTGCAAATCCGTCGAGCAGGCGATCCTGCGGGATCTGTTGCGCAGTCGCAGTTACGGTCGCTATCAGTGTTGTGAGTAGAATAAACAGACGTTTCATAGGTCATTTGTTTGGTTGCACAAAAATAGTGTTATTTTTTGAAAATAGCTCTATGAATATGATCTAAAAGACCAAACAGCACTGCCAATCGCCAATTTAGCGGGTCGAAGCAGCCAATGACGCTTTTTGACAATATTCGGGTACTTATATAATATATAAAAAAAATTGTGTATATTTGCGCGCAAAATTGAAAATACTATATATATGAAAAATATCCGCAACTTCTGTATTATCGCGCATATCGACCACGGCAAAAGTACACTCGCTGACCGTCTGCTCGAATATACCAACACGCTCAACCAGCGCGAAATGCAGGCTCAGGTGCTCGACGATATGGACCTCGAACGCGAAAAAGGTATCACGATCAAGAGTCACGCAATCCAGATGGAGTACCATCACAACGATGGACAGACCTATACCCTCAATCTGATTGACACACCGGGACACGTCGATTTCTCGTACGAAGTGTCGCGTGCAATCGCCTCGTGCGAAGGCGCACTGCTCGTTGTAGACGCAACGCAAGGCATTCAGGCTCAGACTATCTCGAATCTCTATTTGGCTTTGGGCAACGACTTGGAGATTATTCCCGTGCTCAACAAAATTGATATGGATTCGGCAATGGTTGACGAAGTGAAGGATCAGATTGTCGATCTGCTCGGTTGCGATCCCGATTCGATTTTGGCTGCGTCGGGCAAGACGGGTCAGGGTGTTGAAGATGTTCTGGCGGCTATCGTCGAGCGCATTCCCGCACCGAAGGGCGACCCCGAGGCTCCGCTGCAAGCACTGATCTTCGACTCGGTGTTCAACTCATTCCGTGGTATTATTGCCTACTTCCGCATTTTCAACGGCAAACTGCGCAAGGGCGACCACGTGAAGTTCTTCAATACGGGTAGCGAGTACGACGCCGACGAGATCGGTGTTCTGAAACTCAAAATGCACCCCCGCGATGAGATCGGTGCAGGCGACGTGGGCTACATCATTTCGGGTATCAAGACATCGACCGACGTGAAGGTGGGTGATACGATTACCCATATTGCCCGCCCGTGCGAAGAGGCGATTGCAGGTTTCGAAGACGTAAAACCGATGGTCTTTGCGGGTGTCTATCCCGTCGAGGCGGATCAGTATGAGGATCTGCGTGCGTCGCTCGAAAAGTTGCAGTTGAATGACGCGTCGCTTACGTTCGAGCCTGAGAGTTCGTTGGCATTGGGATTCGGTTTCCGTTGCGGCTTCCTCGGGCTGTTGCATATGGAGATCATTCAGGAGCGTCTGTACCGCGAGTTCGATATGGACGTAATCACAACCGTTCCTAACGTTTCGTACCGTATCACTACGACCAAAGGCGAGGAACTTGACGTGCACAACCCCTCAGGGCTGCCCGACATCACCAACATCGCCAAAATCGAAGAGCCTTATATCAACGCTCAGATCATCACCAAGACCGACTTCTTGGGCAACGTGATCAAACTCTGTATTGACAAGCGCGGCGTGATGAAAAATCAGACCTTCATCACGCAGGATCGCGTCGAGGTCAATTTCGAAATGCCGCTGTCGGAGATCGTCTTCGATTTCTACGACAAGTTGAAGAGTATTTCGAAGGGCTACGCCTCGTTCGACTACCACCGCACGGGATACAAGGATAGCAAGTTGGCAAAACTCGACATTCTGCTCAATGGCGAGCCGGTCGATGCGCTCTCGTCGCTGATCTATCAGGCTCACGCCTACGATTTCGGTCGCAAGATGTGCGAGAAGTTGAAGGAGTTGATCCCGCGTCAGCAGTTCGATATCGCAATTCAGGCGGCTATCGGTGCCAAGATTATCGCCCGCGAAACGGTCAAGGCTGTTCGTAAGGACGTAACGGCTAAGTGCTACGGTGGCGATATCTCGCGTAAGCGCAAGCTGCTCGAAAAGCAGAAGAAGGGAAAGAAGCGTATGCGCCAGATCGGTAATGTCGAGGTGCCGCAGTCGGCATTCTTGGCTGTTTTGAAGATGGACTAATAATCACTAACAAAAACTGAAAATATGAAAAAGACCATTATCGACCTTTTTGAGTCATCGGTGGCCAAGTATGGCGAGAAGACATTTCTGCTCGAAAAGACAACGGGTGAATTTGAGCCTACAACCTATAACCAAACCCGCGACGCAGCGTTGGCGATCGGCGCCGGCTTGACCGCAACGGGCATTGAGCGCGGTGATCGCGTGTCGATCCTTTCGGAGGGTTGCAATGCGTGGATTATGTCGGAGCTGGGTCTGCTCTATGCAGGCGCAATCAGCGTGCCTCTCTCGATCAAGTTGGAGGAGGACAACGACCTGCTGTTCCGTTTGGAGCACGCCGACGTGAAGTCGATCTTCGTTTCGAAATATCAGCTGCCCAAGATTCGTCGTATCCGCGAGCGTCTGCCCAAGTTGCAGCAGGTGATCGTATTCCACGAGATCGAGGATTTGCAGGAGGGCGAAATCACCCTCTCGATGCTCAAAGCCGAGGGTGAGAAGTATCTCTCGGAGAACCGCGAGAAGTTCCTCGAAATCGGTCGCGCAATCCAGAACGACGACTATGCAACCATCACCTACACATCGGGTACAACAGCCGACCCGAAGGGCGTAATTCTGACTCATCGCAACTATACGGCAAATGTCGAGCAGTCGCTCACACGTATTCAGATCCCTTCGTCGTATCGTACGCTGATCATTCTGCCGTTGGACCACTGCTTTGCTCACGTCGTAGGCTTCTACATTATGATCGCTTGCGGTGCAACGGTAGCTACTACGCAGGTTGGTCGTACGCCGATGGAGACACTGCGCAACGTCCCCGCAAATATCCGCGAGGTGAAGCCTCACTTCCTACTGTCGGTGCCCGCGCTGGCTAAAAATTTCCGCAAGAGCATCGAGACCTCGATCCGCGCTAAGGGAGCAACGACCGAGAAGTTGTTCAACTTTGCTCTCCGCACCGCATACGAATATAACCAAGACGGCTTCCATAAGGGTCGTGGGTGGCGTTTCGTACTTCGTCCCGCAGTTGCGCTGTTTGACAAGATTCTCTTCTCGAAAGTACGCGAGGCATTTGGTGGCGAGTTGAAATTCTTTGTTGGCGGTGGTGCACTGCTCGATTCGGAGTTGCAGCGTTTCTTCTACGCTATTGGCATTCCGATGATGCAGGGCTACGGTCTGTCGGAGGCTACTCCCGTAATCTCGACCAATGTCCCGATGAAAAAGCAGCACCGTTTCGGTTCGTCGGGTAAGTTGGTTCAACCGCTCGATATTCGCATTCTGGACGATGAGGGTCGTGAGCAGCCCAATGGCACTAAGGGTGAGATCGTTATCCGTGGCGAGAATGTAATGGCTGGCTACTGGAAGAATCCGGCAGCAACGGCCGATACCGTTCGCGACGGTTGGCTCTATACGGGCGATATGGGTTATATGACTGACGATGATTTCCTCTACGTGCTGGGTCGATTCAAGAGTCTGCTGATCGCAAGCGACGGCGAGAAGTACAGCCCCGAAGGTATGGAGGAGGCGATTGTCGATAAGTCGCCCTACATCGACCAGATCATCATCTACAACAACCAAAGCCCCTTCACCAGCGCAATCGTAGTGCCCAATGCCGAGGCACTGAAACGTTATATGAAGGCTGAGGGTATTGCCGCAGAGGAGCAGCCCGCAGCAGCTGCTCGCGTGATCGAAGCCGAGATTAACAAGTATCACAAGGGTGGTGAGTTCGAGACCGAGTTCCCGCACCGTTGGTTGCCCGCAGGTCTGGCTATCGTTGATGAGGCATTCACCGAGCAGAATGGTTTGGTTAATAGCACGATGAAGATTGTTCGCGGCAAGGTTGAGACTCATTTCGCCGACCGTTTGGACTATCTCTACACACCCGAAGGCAAGAGTGTGCAAAATGAGCGCAACTTGGCTTCGTTGGCTAAATTGTTGAAATAAACTTAGGTAAATGAAGGTAATGAAATTTGGTGGAACCTCAGTAGGTTCCGCCTCAGCAATGCTGAGAGTTAAGCAGATTGTCGAGCAGTCGACCGAACCTACGATTGTCGTTGTGTCGGCAATGGGAGGCATCACCGATCGACTGATCCGTACGGCAAAATTGGCATCGTCGGGCGACAAAAGCTACATCAGCGAATTGCAATTCATCATAGACAAACATCACTCGACAATCGAGGAGTTGATGGGCGACAGCGCGTTGGCAAAGGAGATTCGCGCAAAGGTGGACGCGATGATTGATGAGTTGTCGAACATCTATAAGGGTATCTGCCTTATTAAAGACCTCTCGGAGCGCACACGCGACACCATCGTCAGCTATGGCGAACGTCTGTCGTCGACCATTCTTGCAGCGGTGATAGATGGAGCAGAGTTGAAGGATTCGCGCTCGATTATCCGTACCACGCACTATTACGACAAGCACATCGTTGATTTCGAGCAGACCAATGAGCGAATCCGCGAGGCGTTTGCTCAGTTGCCGCAGTGCACCATAATGGGCGGGTTTATCTCGTCGGATCGTGATAGTGGCGACGTGACCAATCTCGGTCGTGGCGGCTCGGACTACACAGCAGCTATTGTGGCAGCGGCTCTCGACGCAGATTTGTTGGAGATTTGGACCGATGTAGACGGCTTTATGACAGCCGATCCGCGCGTGATTAATTCAACTTATATTATTGATCACCTGACGTTTGCTGAGGCGACCGAATTGTGTAACTTCGGTGCGAAGGTGGTCTATCCGCCGACGATTTTCCCCGTCTATCACAAGAATATTCCAATCCGTATCCGCAATACGTTCAATCCCGAGGCGGCAGGAACGCTCATCTCGAATGAACATCGCGCCGACGAGCGTAGCATTAAGGGTATTTCGTCGATTAACGACACCTGCTTGATTACGATTCAAGGTCTTGGTATGGTGGGCGTTATCGGCGTCAATCATCGTATCTTCCGCACGTTGGCATTGGCGGGTATCAGTGTCTACTTCGTGGCACAGGCAGCCTCGGAGAACACCACTTCGATCGGTGTCATCGAGTCGGATTCGGCTAAGGCGGTCGAGGAGCTGACACGCGAATTTGCCAAAGAGATTTCGCAGGGTGAGATCAACGACATTATCGTAATGCACAACTTGGCGACGGTGGCAATCGTTGGCGAAAATATGAAACACACCCCAGGTGTGGCTGGTCGACTGTTCAATACACTGGGTCGCAACGGTATCAACGTGATTGCCTGCTCGCAGGGTGCCTCGGAGACCAACATCTCGTTTGTCATTTCGCTCGACAGTCTGCGTAAGGCTTTGAACGTAATTCACGATTCGTACTTCTTGTCGGAGTATCAAGTGCTGAACGTGTTTGTTGCGGGCGTAGGTTTGGTAGGCAGCAATCTGCTGGATCAGATTGCTATGCAGCAACAGAAATTGGCAGAAGAGAACTCGCTAAAAATCAACGTCGTGGGCATTGCTAACTCTCGTCGTATGATAATCAATCGTGACGGTATCGACTTGAAGGATTATCGTCGTCTGCTGGCAGAATCATCAGTTGAAGCCTCATCGCAGACCTACACCGACGAGATTATTCGCACCAATATCTTCAACTCGGTATTTGTCGATTGTACTGCAAGCTCCGATGTGGCACAGACCTACCAAAAGTTGCTCGACGCCAACGTTTCGGTGGTGGCAGCTAACAAGATCGCAGCATCGTCGGATTACGACTCGTACGACCGACTGAAAAAGACGGCCCGTCGTCGCGGTATCAAATTCCTGTACGAGACCAACGTAGGCGCAGGTTTGCCTATTATCAGTACCATTGGTTCGCTCGTCAAGAGTGGCGACCGAATCTCACGTATTGAGGCGGTAGTATCGGGCACACTCAACTATATCTTCGACGTGATGAGTGCCGATGTCCCTCTGAGCAAGGCTATCAAAATGGCGTGCGAGGCTGGTTATGCCGAGCCCGATCCGCGCATTGACCTCAGCGGTATGGACGTTGTGCGTAAATTGGTTATCTTGGCTCGCGAGGCAGAGTACCGTATTGAGCAGAGCGACGTCGAGAAGAATCTGTTTATTCCCGACAAATATTTCGAGGGCTCGTTGGAGGAGTTTTGGGCACATATTCCCGAACTTGACGCGCAATTCGAGGCAGAGCGTAAGCGATTGGAGGAGAAGGGTCTGCGTTGGCGTTTTGTAGCCGAATTCAATCGCGGCAAAGCGTCTGTCGGACTGAAAGAGGTTGCTCCCGACAACTCACTCTACAATCTTTCGGGTAGTAACAACGTGATCTCGCTCACTACCGAGCGTTACAAGGAACACCCGTTGCAGATCAAGGGCTACGGCGCAGGTGCAAGCGTTACGGCTGCGGGCGTCTTTGCCGACCTGATCAGTATTGCAAACGTAAGATAGCGCCACGCTATCTACACAACAACAGCCCCGAACCAATGTAGGTTCGGGGCTATTTATTGTTTGAGCGGGTGGCGGGGGTCGAACCCGTGACCCTCGGCTTGGGAAGCCGATGCTCTACCACTGAGCTACACCCGCAATTTGCAAGCACAAAGATAGTCATTTTTCGACAAAAAGAAACCCGCAACGCACTTTTTCGCATTGCGGGTTTGGTTTTATTAATCGAGATTCTCGGTCTTCGGGTGATCCTCGATGTAGTTATTGTAGGCTCGCTCGCCCCAATATACATAACCATCGCCATCGAGTTTCGTACCTCCCAACATCGACTGAATGAAACCATTGCGATCAACCAGCGTGCTGTGGTAGCTCACCTCGGGAGTGGTCATCTTGAACCACATCTGAATCTGTCCACGCTTGCCCTCGTAGTAGGTCAGCGACGAATCAACCTTCTCGGTCTTGAAATCATAATGCTCTGCCAAACCACGACGCAACCAGCCCGTACGATACCACGTACCACCACGTGCCGACACGATATTCTTGCCATTCGAAACGACCACACTATCGCAATAGACCGAAGTGAACAGCGTGTGTTTCTTCGACTTATCCAGCCACTCAACGATCTTATCGAGGTGCAAAGCGTCGTCGTAAGCATAGTCGCTATCGAGGATCACGATACGCTCAACACGATCGGGAATCTCGCGCACCTGCTCGATATATCGCAACAACACGCGACCGCCACCGCTATGACCACTCAGCACAATGCGAGGGTCGTATGCCTTATAGAGATTGGTAATGCTGTCGATAATATCGCGCACGATCTCGCCCGAACGCTCGTGATTGCGAATATAGGTCGGCCACGAACGATTCTTTTCACCCATATATGCCACCAGCAGGTTGCAGTCGGGCATTTTGTCGCGCAGGAAACGGGTCTGCGCACCTACGTGCTGAATATTGTAGCGACGATCACCACCTTCCTCGACCTTGCGACCCGAAATCCACTTCACGGTATTGGTATTAGGCAGAGCGAAGAAGATAATATAGGTCGGTGCTCCCTTGATCAACTGCGTCGGACGGTCGATCGTAACCGCAATATCGCCATAGAGCGAGTCGTAACGTTCGATCGTATAGTCGTGCGCCGAACGCTGTGCGTGGCGTGGCGACGCAGCAAAAGCCGACATCATTGCGCCGAGAATCACCAGCGCGGGAATAACAATGCGTTTCATACCTTTTTTTACTTGTAGATTTCGTTTAACAAACGTGCCAGACGATAACCCGCCTTACGCAACTGCATTTCGAGAAGAGGGTAGTGCTCATTCTGGTAGTCCCACGAGAGCTCCGAACCCGCAGGAGTATCTCTATACACCTGTTGGCAAATCTCGACCGTCTCGTTCATCCAATCGAGCGGAGTACCTGCCGACAGAGCCTCGCGCTCCTTACGCGATACATTGTCGATCTCGCGCTGCCACTCCGAGTAGCTCCACTTGCGAACGCTCTCAACAATCAGGTCGTCCCAAACAGCGTGCAACTTAACCTCCTTACCAAACCACTTGACCGTTACTAAGTTACCGCCCAAATCACTCAATCGACCTGCGTGCATAGGGCAGTGCATATCACCCACAAAGTGAATCAACATTCGCAGATAGATATTCTCCTCTTCGGGCGTGATCTTGCCACTCTTCAACTGCTCGACAATCAGCGTTACGGCAGTCAGCACATCACCCTTAGGATTTTTGGGCATCGTTGCATAGGTGTAGCCCTCGTCAACATTGGCATAATGCCACGTCGAGGTGTGGCGAAATTCGGGGAAGTTACGAATGTTGTCCGCCCACGACGAATAGTAAGTAAACGTATGACCACCCAAAGCCTGCATAACCTTCGCCTTCACACGGTTGCTAACATTGCACTCGGCGATGTAGGCAACCACATCGTGTCCCTTCGGTCCCCACGCCGCTGCCGTCTGTACGGCAAAAATCAACAATAAGAATGAAATAAGTTTCTTCATAGGTCGTTTATCGTTTTTATTGGTTCATCGTTATCAGGAACTCCTCATTATCCATCGTGCGCTCCATATGTTTTTTGGTGTGCTCCATAGCCTCGACCGTAGTCATATCCGACAAGAAACGACGCAACACCCACGTGCGGTTGATAACCTCCTTATTAAGCAGCAGATCCTCACGACGAGTGCCCGACGCAATCACATTCACTGCGGGGAAGATACGCTTATCAGCCAAACGGCGATCGAGCTGCAACTCCATATTACCCGTACCCTTGAACTCCTCGAAGATAACCTCGTCCATCTTCGAGCCGGTATCAATCAGAGCTGTTGCAATGATGGTCAGCGAACCCTTCTCCTCGGTATTACGTGCTGCACCGAAGAATCGCTTGGGTTTGTGCAGAGCATTGGCATCGACACCACCCGAAAGCACTTTACCCGACGCAGGCTGCACCGAGTTATAAGCACGCGCCAAACGGGTAATCGAATCGAGGAAAATCACCACGTCGTGACCACACTCGACCATTCGTTTCGCCTTGTCGAGCACCATCTCGGCAACCTTAACGTGACGCGCCGCCTGCTCATCAAAGGTCGACGCGATAACCTCCGCCTTAACATTGCGAGCCATCTCGGTCACCTCCTCAGGACGCTCGTCAATCAACAAAACGATCATATAGACCTCAGGGTGGTTATCAGCAATGGCATTTGCAATCGACTGCAAAAGAAGTGTTTTACCCGTCTTAGGCTGAGCCACGATCAAACCACGCTGTCCCTTACCAATGGGCGAGAAGAGATCTACAACACGATTCGAAATAGAGTTATGACCATTATTTGTCAAATTGAATTTTTCGCTTGGGAATAGGGGAGTCAAGAACTCAAACTGCACTCTATCGCGCACATATTCAGGCTCTAAACCATTAATCTCCAAAACCTTAATCAGCGGGAAATACTTTTCACCCTCCTTCGGTGGACGAATCATACCACTCACCGTATCACCCGGTTTCAAACCAAACAACTTGATCTGCGACGGCGATACATAGACATCATCGGGCGAGTTCAAATAGTTATAATCGGCCGAGCGCAAGAATCCGTAACCATCGGGCATAATCTCCAACACACCTTCACCCTCAATATCGCCCACAAAATCATCTTTGGTTATCACCTCTTCCTCATCGACATAGTGCTCATTGTGAGCCATCTCATACTCCAATTCAGGAAATTCGGAAGTCTGTTCCGAAGTCGGCTCCACTATCGGCTGTTCGGTCTGCTGAGTCTTCGGTTTGCGACCGCGCTTTTTGGGCTGCGGCGCAGGCTCGGAGGGGACTTCCGTCTTCACCTCTTCCGAAATCGGCTCGGCGACCTCCATAGGTTGCTCCGATGAAGGGATATTACTCTTTGCGTCCTCAATTCGAGTGGTATTGACACGAGGACGACGACCGCGTTTGGGTTTATCTGACGACTCCATCGCGGGTGCCTCAGTAGCCTCGGTCGTCGCTCCCGACGCAACCTCGACAATACGATCCAACAACTCCTTTTTTTTGAGTTGTTCGGTGATACCCAGCGCCTTAGCGATCTGTCGCAACTCCGCCAAACTCTTTGCTTTCAATGCATCTAATTCTTGCATATAGTAATGTGTGTGAGATTAAATTTCTGATTTAGGGATTAATCAACCACTCGGACGAGTGGCTTTGTTCTAATTCGATGGCACAAAGATAACCATTTTTTCGAATCTCGCAAAAATCACAATCAAAAAACAGACCAGCCACGATTATCCGCGAATAATTCATATCTTTGCAGCGTGAACAAAGAGCAGATCATACATCTTTTCGTATCGCTGGGGGAGCGTCTTGCGCACTTCGGTGAGGACACTGCGTCACGTCTGGCAATCAACAATGCCACTGCCGCAAATAGCTGGTTTTCGGAGCAGGAGATTCGCCACGCAGTCGAGGCTCTGCGCACTCAAATGCTCGATGAAAATCGCTTACGTTCGTGGCTCGATCGTTATCCCGCGTTGCCCGTTGCAACCCCACGCAAAGTGCTCGTCGTTATGGCAGGCAATATTCCTCTTGTGGGCTTTTTCGATCTGCTTTGCGTGATTGCGAGTGGCAATCGCTGTTTGGTCAAGCCATCGAGCAAAGACCGCGTATTAATACAGTTTGTGATTGATCAACTGCGCGAGATTGACCCGCAAGTGGCGGTTGAACTTTTTGACGGTTGTACCACTCCCGACGCAGTTATTGCAACCGGCAGCGACAATGCCGTTCGACATTTTCAATCCGAATATGGCGCGTTGCCTATGCTGTTGCGCGGCAGTCGCTCTTCGGTGGCAATTTTGACAGGCGCAGAGTCAGCAACCGAGTTGGCGGCTTTATGCAATGATATTTATATCTATTCGGGGCTTGGGTGTAGAAACATTTCGCTCATATTTATCCCCGAAAACTATGATATAGAGCGACTTGGCGACATTATGCGTACAAGCGTTGGGCACAATGTCAGTTATCTAAACAACTACCGCCAACGACGTGCAATATTGACGATGAATAGGGTAGCGCACACCGATCTTGGGCACTCTTTGCTGATTGAGGAGTACGCATTTCCAACAGCTATTTCGCAGATAAACATTGCGCGATACTCTTCGTCGGCAACGGTTACCGAGTGGCTCTCGCTGCACGATGAACAGATACAATGTGTTGCGTGCAATGATGTGGAATTCCTCGCGCAACACGCTGCTGCCTGCGCACCTCTCCGCCGCGCCACCGCCCTCGGCACCACCCAACACCCCTCACTCACCGACTATCCCGACGCCGCCGACGTGATGGAGTGGTGTGGAAAAAATTAGCTCAAAGCTACGTGGATAATTTTTTGGTTTGGTCTAACATAATAACATATATAATCACAATCCTCCACCTTAACGACATTACGCAACTCGTAATCTGGAATAATTATTTTTGAAATTCGGGTTCCGTGTTGTATTAGATTGATTATACCATCATAGCTCAAGATAGGATTAATTACTTGCAATTGTATTGTTCGGCTATTTCCTTTCGGAATTTTTGCGACATAACATTTGAAATTCGACAAATAAAAAACATCCTTAGACACTTCGTTTTTATCGTTGCACATATTAATTAATTGACTTGGCGAGCAGGGTAATAGCACCTCATATAAATCCTTCTTCCCTGTATAATACATTGACACGTAATCGCAAAATATATCATTAATTGGCACATTAACATATTTACGAATTATATAAGGCCACATCATAATGTCATTCGCATTATATTCAGAAATAACATAACCTGATTCTGAGTTAACAACACTCTCAATTCGCTTTGATCGTTTCTCGCTAATATGCGCCATTGCTTTATATGTACACGTATACATCGGAACAAATAATATTAGTACTAGAAAAGACCAATATGTTTTGAATCGCAATTTGACCATACGCAACATCAATACTATAACTAACCATCCAGCAAAAAACAATTGATGGCTATTAGTATATGCCACTAATATAGGAAATAATATCGCTATGAGTAGCATTAAATAATATAATTTATCTCGAAGAATAAGTTCGAAATATTTTTTACTATTAAACAATAGTCCAATTATAATAACTGCACCAATAATGAAAAATAATTTATAATCCGACAAAATTGTAATTGTTCTATATATTATATCAAATATTAAACTTTTTAACCCAACATAGGTAGTTTGTTGACCAAGTCTGATAAAATTACTTGGAGCTAAAGCCAAAATCAATGAGCCCAACCAATATCCACTTACAAGCCAAACAATAGCCCCTCTAAATTTCTTAAAGTTAAAACAATAATATAGAAACAATGCGCCAGAAATCGGAATAGAGAAACTTTCTTGTAATGATCCGATAAGTACGCCTACAAATCCTAACCCTATATTTGCAAAAACTGAAAATTTTGACTCTGCCACCTTTTGTAGTAACAAAATAAAAGCCACAGACGCAACTCCGACCCACAAATAATTTATTGTGCAAGATATATTGCCAAGAATAGTAAAACTAATACGTGGAATAAATAGCCAAATAGCAAGTGAAACAAATACATAATAGGCAATTGATTTGCGCCATGTATTATATATAAATCTTACCGTTAATCCACAAAAAGCACAAAATGCGAAGGTGTTAAAGAGCCTGAACCACTCTATTCCCAAAATTCCACAAAATAATTGGACAACACAATGAACAAGAAATCGTCCATTAAATTGCATATAATGATCGCATTGCGATTCAAATATATCTTTTAGTGTGCGAATCGGATCATATGTTCCAAATTTATAAGCATACTGACAATCATCTAAGTAAAATAAGTTAAATCTATCCAACAAATAGAATGCAACACCGATAACAATAAAAAATATAGCACGACTTAATGGCGTACTTTCATTAGGATTTGTTCCCGACAATTTCAGATTACTTCTCAGGTTCACGATACTCTCCATTAAATGATTCGATAAAATACACTGGGCGATTTTTGGTTTCGTTGAAGATACGACCTACGTATTCACCCAAAATACCCAAGCCGATAAGCTGTACACCACCCAAAAACAAAATTGCAACCATCAAGGTCGGGAAGCCAGCAACGGGATCACCATAGAACAATGCTTTGAACAGCACATAAATCATATAGACAAATGCCACCAAAGCGATTATTATACCACAGAACGACACCATACGCAGTGGTGCAATAGTAAATGATGTAATGCCATTAATCGCCAAATTCAGCAGAGTTCCAAAATTCCATTTCGATTCACCCTCTAAACGATCACCCTGTTCAAACTCAACACCCGTCTTTCGGCAACCAATCCAACAATACATTCCTTTGGTATATCGTTCTGCATCACGCATTTTGCGCAACATATTGATACATTTGCGATCGAGCAAACGGAAATCTCCCACATTGGGCAACACCTCGACTCGCGTCGTATGTTGCAGCAAACGATAGTAGCACATCGTCAGCCATTTTCGCAACTTACTCTCTTTGCCGCGAGTTTTACGAACAGCATAGACATCTTCATATCCCTCTTCCCACTTTTCGAGGAACTTAGCAATCATATGCGGCGGGTGCTGCAAATCAGCGTCCATTATAACGACGCAATCGCCCGAAACATAGTCAAAGCCAGCTAACATTGCCACTTCTTTACCAAAGTTACGCGACAGATCGACATAATTTACACGATTATCTTTTGCTCGCAACTCCTGCAACATTTCGAGAGTGCGATCGCGTGAGCCATCGTTCACAAACATAAACTCCCACTCATATTGTGGTAAACCTCCAACGACCTCCGTCAATTTATCATACAACAGAGGTAGCGACTCCTGCTCATTGTATGCAGGGATAAGGATTGATACTTTTTTCATATCAACTATTTTTTCAAAAAGAATCTAACGAGTATAAAGTTGATCGGGATTACCAACATATAGGTTGGTATGGGAGCCCACGTTTCGGACAATCCGACCCATAAGAACAAATTGAGGAATACGATATGCAATCCGTAGTTAATCAAATGACTAAATGCAAATCCAAAACCTTTTTTAACCGTAGGCTTAGTCTTAAAAGTAAAATAGTTAGACAGAAAGAAATTGCAAACGAAACTGACCACATAGCCAATGGTGTAGGCGATATTGGCATTCATATATGGGTTCAGCAATAAATACACACAATAATGAATTGCGGTAGCAAGCACACCCACCACACCAAAACGCACGATTTCCCGAAGATCGAATTTGCCTATTTTAACTCCCTCTCTCATATTGATCTTACGACACAAATAATTACTCAATTTAATTTACAAATATACGAAATTTTTCTCAAAACAAGATATACTCTCGTAATTTAAGGTTTTTAGTGTGTACATCGAGCTTTTATGCGCTTGGCGAAATGGATTTTTTGGTTATCTTTGCAGTAAGAGAAACTACAAAATTTTTGATTGACTATGTCGATGGTTTTCAAATTTAGAATGTTGAGCGACGAAAATGATCGTTTCGTTCGTGATTATGAGGTGATGTACGATATGTCGCTGATTGATTTCGAAGAGTTTATTCGCGAAGATCTCGAATATGATCCCGCTATGACCTCATTCTTTACGGCTGATGACCGCTGGAACAAGCTCCGCGAATTCACACTCGAAGATATGGGCGATATGGGCGAAGAGTCGCCCGTGCCTATGGCAAGCGTTGTACTCGGTCAGTTGATGCACCACAACCGCGACAGATTGATCTATCAGTTCGATATGTTCGGTGATCGTGCTTACTATCTCGAATTGATTGGCGCAGGTGAGGCAAAGAGTGGAGTAGAGTACCCTCGTGTAACGCTATCGGAAGAGCCTGCACCCGACCAATATGACCCGACAATGAGCGAAGCCGAGGGTTCGGCTTTTGACGAAATGATGGGCGATTTCAACGACTTTGAAGGCGACGACAATTACGACGATGAGTTCTAATGTGCGACCTCTGTTGATCGTCATTGTCGGACCAACGGGATCGGGCAAAACTGCGCTGAGCATTCGCTTGGCGCAACATTATAATGCACCTATTATCTCGACCGACGCACGACAGATTTTCCGCGGTATGGCAATCGGCACGGCTCAGCCCACCACCGAGGAACTTTCGGCGGCAACGCACTATTTCATCGCATCACACGATATTCACGAGCAATACACCTGCGGTCGATACGAGCAGGAGGCATTGGCTAAACTTGACGAACTTTTTGCCACAGGACACCGCACAGTGGTTGCGGTGGGTGGTGCAGGTCTGTATGTCAAGGCTTTATGCGAAGGCATTGACGATATTCCGCAAGCATCGGACGAATTGCGCGAACAGCTCTCGGAACGTCTGCGCGAAAAGGGCGTCGAGGATCTTTTTGCCGAATTGGAGCAACTCGATCCTGCGTATGCAGCTGAGGTCGACCGTTATAATCCCGCCCGCGTGCAACGCGCATTGGAGGTCTGCTTAGCCAGCGGACGCACATTCTCGGAGTTCCGCACAGGCGAAAAACGCACTCGCAATTTCGATATTATTAAGATCGGCACCGATATGGATCGTACCGAATTATATGACCGAATTGACCGTCGTGTCGATCAGATGATGGCTGACGGCTTGGAGGCTGAGGCGCGAGCATTGTACCCCTATCGCAATCTCAACTCGCTGCAAACAGTAGGCTATAAAGAGTTGTTCGACTACTTCGATGGACTTTGCAGTCGTGACGAAGCAGTCGAACTTATCAAACGCAATTCGCGTCGTTATGCCAAGCGTCAATTAACATGGTTCCGTCGCGACGAGCAGGTCATTTGGCACGACCCGCGCGACGTCGAGGGAGTGATTACTTGCATCGAGCAAGCAAAGCGGGATCTACCGCAGCGCGATTAACTGCGATCTCGATCACCTTACCGCGCATAAAGCTCTTCGAGATGTAGCAGTAGCCATCGAAATTGCGCGATACACCACCCGAATCCTTCACCTTGAAATATCGACGACCCTGAGGATCTTTCGACAGACCTACGATGTGCATAATATGGTCATCAACCGTCGTGCGATCGTCAAACCACTTCAAGCGCAGAGCCTCGTCAACCACGATTTCGTCGGTAGGTACGGTGCTCTTCTCATAGTTCTCGTCAGTAGGCAGCACGCAGATACCACCACCATAGCTATACTCCGAAATATCCGAACCCAAACCAATGGTATAGCCCTGCTCGATAGCCGAATACATCGTAGCGAGCAACTCGTCCAAAGGCAAATTGATAGACTTCTCGCCCAGCCAATTATCGGGAATCTCAATTGCAAACTCCTCATAGTAGGGGTGGTGTGCAAACGAAGTCAAATAGACGAAATCATCGCCTGCCAGACCCAACTTCTCTGCATAGCTCTTCGGGGTATACTCCACGCCATCAACCTCGAAAGTCTCGGGGCGAACGCCTAAGTACTCGTCCAAAATCCTATCGAACTCGTCCTGCCAGCCATCATTCTTGTAGGCTTTCGCCTCAATAATCTTATCGGCGCAATCGACCATAGCATTGCACAACTCGCGGTGATCGTACTCTCCGTCCGACGAATTACCCTCGTAAAATTCCTGAGGAACAATACCATAGCGATCAACAATATAGAGCACATCGTGCAACTCGCCACCTTGCCAGAGATTCATACGACCATTCAAGCGGACATACTTCACAGCCTTCTCTTTCCACGCATTGCGAGCCACCCACATCTCCGAGAGATTCAGTTCCTCGCCACCGCGACGCATAACCTCACTTTCGAGCATCGACACACCGCCGTATGCCCAGCAAGTGCCCGTACGCGCCTGATTCTTAACAGGAGTCACAGCCCACGACACCTCATCAACCATAGGATTTTCGATCTTTTTCGGTTCAGCGGGAGCCTCCTGCTGGGGCTGTTCCGCCTTCGGAGCGCAACCGCAACATACGGCTACGACAGCTAATTGTAAGAGTATCTTTTTCATATTAGGATAGAATTTTTACAAATATAGCACTTATTTGCCATAAAATCAAATTATTGCCTACACTTCTTAATACAAGAATCCTCGCCATTGACTCAACGACGAGGATTCACGACATATCTCAAATGAACTATTTAGATTCAGGAAGCGTCTTATTTAATAATACACAACCGAGAATTGCCGAAATGATCGAGCCGATCAGAACGCCCAACTTAGCAGTGCCAAGCAATGTCACGCCCTCAGCACCTAAACCTGCATACGACAGATCGGCAATAAACATCGACACCGTAAAACCAATGCCGCAAACCACACAAACACTCGCAAAGGATTTCCACGAAGCACCCATAGGTAACGAAACGACTCCCAAGCGGATAGCCAGCCACGAGAATGAGAATACGCCCACAAATTTACCAATCACAAGACCGAGCATTATTGCCAAACTTACGCCTGAAAAGACGGCACCAAAGCTCATCTGCGAGAGATCAATACCGGCATTGGCAAAAGCAAACAGCGGTATGACAATATAGTTGATCGGTGTATGCAAATGATCTTCGAGATCTTGCAAGGGACTGATCATCATATCGGCAGCCGATTCGATACTTTTCAAAGTATGAATCTGATCGTTACTCAGCACGATAGTCTTATGACGCTCGCTAACTTCAATAACCGGAAACTGATTGACATTGTTTCGGATTCGTTCGAGATAATGACCCGTGCCTCGTTTGAGCGTTGCAGGAATACAGAATGCTACGATCACACCTGCGATAGTTGCGTGAATACCCGAATTGAGCATAAAATACCACAATACAAGTCCCACCGCAATATAGAAAGTTTTCTGACGTATATTTTTGATATTTCCTACAATCATCACTACGACACACAATGCCGCCAGCGCGAGATAGACCAGATTGATCTCCGACGAATAGAATAGCGCAATAACGATAATACCACCAAGATCATCAGCCACAGCCAATGCCGCCAAAAACATCTTCAATCCGATTGGAACTCTCGATTTGAAAATCGACAGGATACCAAGCGAAAATGCAATATCGGTAGCCATCGGGATCGCCATTCCTCGCTGCATCGCCACATTATCAGGGCAGACAAGCCAAAAGACCAAAACGGGAACCAGCATACCTCCACAAGCCGCAATGATCGGCAGCAGTGCCTTATCCATCGACGAAAGCTCACCGACCTTTATTTCACGTTTGATTTCAAGACCGACCGACAAGAAGAAGATCGCCATCAAGAAGTCGTTAATCATCTGACCAAGTGTGATCGAATGTCCATTGTGGCTGAAAAAGTTAAATTCGCCAACCGACAGGCTTATCGGATTCTGCCAAAGCGAGAAATACCACTCACGAATTCCCGATATATTAGCACAAATAAGTGCAAGAACCGTGAAGAATATCAGAATCACACTCGACGATACGTGTCGCTTGAACTTACTCAAAAAACTATAATTCATTTTCGATAAAATTAAGGTATTGTGTGCAAGTTTTGCAGATAAGGCGCAAATGTAGCCATTATTTTCTTACCGCAAAATCATTTTTTGCAAAAATCCACATCTATTGAGCAACTATATATACGCCCGCTCAGAAAAATCGGCTGAAAAACTATCAAATCTTGCAATTTCAAAATAAAATAGATACTTTTGCACTCGCAATAATGCAAAATAGGGTTGCTCGGATGGTGGAATAGGTAGACACGCCGGACTTAAAATCCTGTGGCCAGCAACGGTCGTGCGGGTTCGATTCCCGCTCCGAGTACCACACAAACAAAAGGTTCGCACTGATCAAGAGTGCGAACCTTTTGTTTTTGTTGTTTTACCTCAATTTGTTATTACCGAACCTTTTTATTATATTTGTCGCGTCGGAATGTTATATTTCGGCGCACATATTTTATTAGTGAAAGTGTTTCGCTAATCCTTGGTGATAAAATTTGGCGATTTTGTAAGTACAGGGATAAGCAATTGACACTCTTTGCTTGTATTGGTATGAATCGACGGCACGTTCTGTGCCAACCTCATACTGTACGAGTGTGGGGTATTGTTTATTTGTACTAGGGCTACGCCAAATGCCTATCACCAGATAAACGAACAGCTCCACACTTTCTGTTTTAATAACTAACCCCATTCGGAGCTGAAGGTGGCAACCCATTCATTTATGACCCGAGCTCTATTCTCAATCCTAAGTCTGCTTATTTTAATCATCATTTTCACTACAATCATCAATTTTACAAAGGTTCAATTTTCAGATAGTGAGGCAAACTCGTACCTTCCCATTGAGACTTACATAGATGGCAAAAATCAAGCAACCCATCCGTCTATCATAGATTTCGATAGTACTTGGAATGGATATAGATATTGGTTGGCATATACACCATATCCGTTTGGTGATGGTGGAGAAGAAAATCCTTCGCTCTCGGCATCTAATGATCTCAAAAATTGGCATACGCCCAACGGTTTATACAATCCAATATCTAATAACGAAGAGGTGAATTGCGACGAACTCAAAGATTCTCATTTGGTTTATCGTTCTGACATCAATCAGTTAGAGATGTGGTATATGGGACGCATCAATTCAACAATTAAAAGTGGCGGCGACCTACTCCTGCTCAGAAAACATTCAACAGATGGCATTAATTGGAGTAATTATGAAATTATGAAGATAATGAATGGAACATTATCGCCAAGCATTATCTATGAAGATGGCAAATATAAATTATGGTCAATTGTCCCTTCTAAGAATGGAAATGAAACAAATGGACAACTATTATATGCCGAAAGCATCAATGGCTTTGATTGGAGTGATTATCGGAGCTGTTTATTTAATGATTCGGAGAATTTAAGCGTATGGCACGGATCAGTTTCAAAAAGCGACGAAGGCTATCATTTTGTATGGATTGAAGATTCAGGAGATAGCGATCTCATTAAATACGCATTTAGCAAAGATGGTATAAACTTCAACTCTCCTCAAATAGTTGTCTATAAAGCAGCAGGTTGGAATGCCTTTTACCGTCCTTATATCTTAAAAAACGAAACGGGATATAATTTATTTTACGGTGTAATCACGCACGAAAATGAATGGTATATTACTCTTAGTCAAGGTAAGGATATCAATTCTCTCAAAGGATACAATCTTGGCATCTCGCAACATACCAACTATTATATACGCATTATTAAAAATGTCATTAAAAGCCTAAATCAGTATTTTAGAGTAGAATTATTGGCGTTGATAATTCTTTGCTTAGCAATGATCAAATTATTCAATATAGATAAATTAGGACCATTATGGATCATTTGTTGGACCATTACATTTACATACAACTATTTCAAGTTTAGCATTTTGACACCAATTGATATTGTACATATTCTATGTAGTTCGGGATTATTCAGTTTGCTTATTTCAGCGGCATCACTTAAATTAAGATCTTATAAATAGCAAAAAAGGTTCGCACTCTTGATCAGTGCGAACCTTTTTCTTTATACCTTATCATTATGCTATTTGCGATTTGCGGCTACCCATTGGGTCAGTTCGACAAAATCTGCCACCGAAAGCTGCTCGGCACGTTGCGTAAAAAAACGATGTTCAGCACCGCCAAAATCACCAAAGACCGATTTCAACGAATTGCGCAACATCTTACGACGCTGACCAAACGACGCCTTAACGACCTTCACAAATAGTTGCTCGTCGCAATCGAGCTGCGTCGTCTGATTACGCACCAAACGAATCACCGCACTCTTAACCTTCGGGGGAGGATTAAACACCTGCTCACCAACCGTAAACAGATACTCGATATCGTACCACGCCTGCAACAGCACGCTCAAAATACCATACTCTTTCGACCCCGGTGGCTCTGCCAAACGCACCGCAACCTCGCGCTGAATCATACCAACACACTCAGGCACAAGATCGCGGTTCTCGATCACCTTAAAGAATATCTGCGACGAGATATTGTACGGGAAATTACCGATCACTCGCACACCATCAGGGAACATCGTTTTGAGATCCATTTGCAGGAAATCGCCCTCGATCAAGCGCGGTGTGAAAGCAGGGTAGTGCTCGTTGAGATAGGCTACACTCTCGCCATCAATCTCCGCGCCATAGGTCACTACATCGTCCCTCTGCAACAGAAATTGCGTCAGCACACCCATACCGCAACCAACTTCCAAGACGGTTGCGGGCTGTTCGGGCGTACCACCCGACATCGAGTAGCATATTTTGCGAGCTATATTAAGATCGGTCAGAAAGTGCTGTCCGAGTGATTTCTTAGCGCGTACTTCGGTCATATTCGATTAGTTACCCTGTTCGCAAATAAACTTGATACGGATCAGACGAATCTCCTCCTCGGTATATTCCGAACCCAGCTCCTCAACAGCCTCAGCCAACGAATCACTCTCGGCGTCCTCTTTGAAATATAGGTATATATCCTCCGCCTTATCTTCGTCCATATAGCTGTCGATATAGTACTTGATATCCAAGCGAGTACCCGAATTGACAATACCCTCGATCTCGGTCAGCAACTCGTCAAACTCCAAATCCTTAGCACGAGCGATATCCTCGAAATCCATCTTGCGGTCGATCGACTGAATAATGAAAATCTTGTTACCACTCTTATTGCCGACACTCTTTACGACCATATCCTGCGGGCGGATAATCTCCTTCTCCTCGACATACTGCTTGATCAGCTTAACGAACTCTGCGCCAAACTTTTTAGCCTTGCCGACACCGACACCCGTAATATTCTGCATCTCCTCAATAGTGATCGGGTATTGGATTGACATATCTTCGAGCGAGGGATCTTGGAATACCACAAACGGAGGCAAGTCGTGTTTCTTCGCCACCTTCTTGCGCAAATCCTTCAACATCAAGAACAACTCCTCATCAGCCACTCCGCCACGACCCTGAGGCGTAGCGGCCTCGATCTCCTTCTCCTCGGCATCGTAGTCGTGGTCGAGCGTAATCATAATCGGGAAGGGTAGATTGATGTACGAGCGACCCTTATCGTTGATCGACTGCAAGCCATAGTTCTCGATATTCTTATCAATCAAGCCCAAAATATGAGCCTGACGAACCACAGCACCCCAGAACTTAGCATCATAGTCGGCACCAGCACCAAACCACTCGCAATCGTTATGACCATAACTCTTATTGAGAGCCGTAACCTTACCGACCAAGATATTAATCAGATAGTCCGACTTGAACTTATCGCCAATAAATGCCAAAGTTTTGAGCATCAACTGCGTTGCAGCCTTAGCGTCCTTCTGCGGGCGCGGGTGCAGACAGTTGTCGCAGTTGCCGCAATTATCCTCGGTATACTCCTCACCAAAGTAGTGCAGCAGTGTCTTGCGGCGGCAGATCGAGCTCTCGGCATACGACACCGTCTCCTGCAACAGCAGTTTACCAATCTCCTGCTCAGCCACCGGCTTACCCTGCATAAACTTTTCGAGCTTCTGAATATCCTTATAACTATAAAAGGCGATACAACGACCCTCGCCGCCATCACGACCAGCACGACCCGTCTCCTGATAGTAACCTTCGAGGCTCTTGGGAATATCGTAGTGGATCACATAGCGCACATCGGGTTTGTCGATACCCATACCGAACGCGATTGTCGCAACGATCACATCGACATCTTCGTGCAGGAATGCGTCCTGATTATTGGCACGTGTAGCCGCGTCCATACCTGCGTGATAGGGTAGCGCCTTGATACCATTGGCAACCAGCAACTCAGCCAACTCCTCGACCTTCTTACGACTCAGGCAATAGATAATGCCCGACTTGCCGTCGTTCTGCTTGATGAACTTTATGATCTCCTTCGACGCATCGTGCTTAGGACGAATTTCATAATAGAGGTTTGCGCGGTTGAACGACGACTTGAACACCGTCGCGTCCTGCATACCCAGATTCTTTTGAATATCCATCTGCACCTTCGGCGTAGCGGTAGCCGTCAATGCAATCAGCGGAGCTTGACCAATATCATTGATAATCGGGCGGATACGACGATACTCAGGGCGGAAATCGTGACCCCACTCCGAAATACAGTGTGCCTCATCAATAGCGTAGAACGAAATCTTGATTTTGCGCAAGAACTCAACGTTATCCTCCTTGGTCAGCGACTCAGGAGCAAAATAGAGCAGTTTGGTCTTACCCGCGAGCACATCGGCACGAACTTGGTTGACTGCCGTTTTGTTCAACGACGAATTGAGGAAGTGCGCCACACCCGTTTCGGCTGCAAAAGTTCGCATCGAATCGACCTGATTCTTCATCAGCGCGATCAAGGGAGAGATGATGATCGCAACGCCGTCCATAATCATAGCCGGCAACTGATAGCACAACGACTTTCCTCCGCCCGTAGGCATAAGCACGAAGGTATCCTTGCCTTCGAGTACATTTTTAATTACTGCCTCTTGATAGCCTTTGAACGACGTAAAACCGAAATACTCTTTCAGCTTATCGTGCAACAGGTTATGTAAATCTTCCGCCATAGATTCGTATAGTTGAAACAAATTTGATGTGAAGATACTACTTTTTTCGGAAATTTCCATAACTTTGTGGAAAATTTTAGCAAAAAAAATGAGACTATTCACAAAAGATCTCGTCAAAAGATACAAAGCCCGTACCGTCGTAGATCACGTATCAATCGACGTTAAGCAGGGCGAGATTGTAGGTTTGCTCGGTCCTAATGGCGCGGGCAAGACCACATCGTTCTATATGATCGTGGGACTGATCAAGCCCAACGAAGGCAATATTTACCTCGAAGACGATAATGGGCAAGTGACCTCGCTCACCTCGCTGCCCGTCTACAAACGTGCGCAGTTAGGCGTGGGTTATTTGGCGCAGGAGGCATCGGTATTCCGCAAGTTGAGTGTCGAGGACAATATCCGCTCGGTGCTCGAAATGACCGATTACTCGAAGGAGTATCAGCGCGAACGCGTCGAGAACCTTATTGAAGAGTTCCGACTGCAAAAGGTGCGCAAGAGCCTCGGTATTCAGCTCTCGGGTGGCGAGCGTCGCCGAACAGAGATCGCACGCGCCGTGGCGATCAATCCCAAATTCATTCTGCTCGACGAACCATTTGCTGGTGTCGATCCCATCGCTGTCGAGGATATTCAGAGCATTGTCGGAACGTTGAAAGATAAAAATATCGGTGTAATCATCACCGACCACAACGTTCACGAAACACTCTCAATCACCGATCGAACCTACCTATTGTTCGAGGGTAAAATTCTGAAAGCCGGCTCGGCTGAGGATCTCGCAAACGACGAGCAGGTGCGTAAAGTTTACTTGGGTAAAGACTTTAAACTGAGATAAATGAAACGCATTATCTCACCTTCTAAGGTAGGTGGCAAAGTCACCCCTCCTTGTTCGAAAAGTTATGCTCAACGAGCATTGGCTGTGGCTCTGTTGGCTGACGGTGAATCAACCATTGGCAATCTCGAATTGTGCGACGACACACGCTCAACAATCCGTTGCATTGAGGCGTTAGGCGCAGAGGTTACTCACATCAATAAATCGACCATCAAAGTGCGCGGAGGTCTTGCACCTCGCACCGATCAGTTGCATATTGGCGAGTCGGGACTTGCGACACGTCTGTTTACGCCCATTGCCTCGTTGCACAACCAGCCGATCACAATCAATGGCGAGGGCACGATTCTCTATCGACCTATCTCGATGATGATCGAGCCGCTGCGTCAGCTGGGCGTAGAGGTGCGCGACGGAGGTGGATTTCTGCCCATTCAGGTTTGCGGTCCAATGCAGGGTGGCGAGGTCGAGGTCGATGGCTCGATTAGCTCGCAGTTCTTGACAGGATTGCTGCTCTCACTGCCTATGGCACAGAACGATACGACCATTTATGTAAAGAATCTCAACAGCTTGCCATACGTCGATATGACTATCGACACAGCACGTCGTTTCGGCGTCGAAATCGACCATAAGGATTACTGCGAATTTTTCATCGAGGGCAACCAGAGTTATCAAGCCACCGACTATATGATCGAGGGCGATTGGAGTGGTGCTGCGCCGATGTTAGTTGCGGGTGCTGTTGCGGGCGAGGTTACGGTTGAGAATATGAGCCGCTTATCGTTGCAGGCAGACACCGCTATTGTTAAGGCATTGATTAGTGCAGGTGCTGAGATCGAATCGACAGACACCACCGTAACGGTACGCCATCGACGCTTGAAGGCATTCGAATTTGACGCTACGCATTGTCCCGATCTATTCCCCGCATTGGTTGCATTAGCTGCCAACTGCGAAGGCACATCGGCGATCTATGGCACTGAACGTCTGCTACATAAGGAGAGCAACCGCGCCGTAACTTTGGCTGAGGAGTACGCCAAAGCAGGTATCGAAGTCGATATTGACGAAGAGAACATTATGCGCGTTCGTGGCGGCAAGATTCACGGCTGCACAATTGACAGCCACGGCGACCACCGCATAGCGATGTCGATGGCGATCGCTGCACTGACAGCCGACGCACCCATAACGGTCGAAGGAGCCGAATGCGTCGCAAAATCCTATCCGTCGTTCTTCGATGATTTGGAGCAGTTGATTATAAAATAATCGAAATGAAATGGCGACCTTTGCGGTTGCCATTTTTTATTGCAAGAAGTGCAAATTTCACAGACATCTCAGATACTAAATTACCACTATTATACGTTTTAGAGCAGATATTAGATAATTAATTCTCTATTTAACGCGAAATATGCGCCCATTCGGTTGGGAATTAAAAGGTATTTTGGTAACTTTGCCCGAAATTTTGAAAACTATGCAAAAAATGAAAATATTCAAACACTCTTTCACTACTCTATGCGCAATGCTCGCAACCGTAGCAATGCTCTTCACATCGTGCGAAAACGACGACGAGGACAACCAACTGCGCGTAGAGTTCAAAAACGTTCCGACAACTGCTTACTTCGACTATGGACAGACCCACTCGTTCGAAGTTTCGATGAAAAAAGAGCACTCGTACGAAGTCGAGGAGGTTCCCGATGGTTGGAAAGCCGAATTCGCCTCGAAAACTCAACTCAAAGTTACCGCACCCGCCAAGGGCTCGGGCGAGATGAGCGGTACTGTCAAAATTTCGGTACACCGCAAAGAGCGCACCGTTTCGGCGCAATTGAAGGTCGAGATCCTGCCCGCAACCACCTTTACAAAAACTGCTAACAGCTACATTCTCAGCGAACCTAATGCACGCTACAAGATCAAAGCAACAGTTAAGGGCAACTCGTCGCAGAGCATTGGTGGCACGCCCGCAACTGCCACGATTGTATGGCAGACAAGCAAAAATCTGCTCAAATCGGTAATGCTCGACGGTGATCACATCTCAATTACAACAACCGCTGACGCTGACGACGAGAGCAAAATCAATAAGGGCAACGCGCTGGTTGCCGTTAAAGACGCTGACGAGAAAATCTTGTGGAGTTGGCATTTGTGGCTGACCGATTACAACCCCGAAGAGGAGAACATCACATATCCCGACGGCAGTGTAATGATGGATCGCAACCTCGGCGCAAAGAGCGATGGTAGCGACGACGCTTACAACTCGTACGGTCTGTTCTACCAATGGGGTCGCAAAGAGCCGCTGATTATGAGCGACGACGCAACTTCGACCTCAAATGCTTCGACATACGGCGCACTGAATACCAACGTCGCATTCTCGACCATCGACAGCGACGAGGAGACAGGTAACATCGACTACGTTACTAAGTTCCCTCTGCGAATCATCAAGGGTGTCAAGGAGAGTGGTTACGATTGGCTCTATTCGAATCACGACGCATCGCTGTGGGCTGCAAACAAGACGATGTACGATCCCTGTCCCGTTGGCTGGAAAGTACCCGAAAGCAAAGTTTGGAACGGCATTGCAGAGATGACCGATGGTGAGTTCGAGGGCGGCTGGTACTTCAATATCAATGGTCAGACAACGTTCTATCCCGCGGCTGGTCGTCGTAGCTTCTCGAAGGGTCTGCTGACCAACGTAAATCACGACGGTACACCTTACACGGGTTACTATTGGAGCGTTAATTCGGCTGCGAGCAACAAGTCAGTTGGAATGTATTTCAACATCGACGGCATTGACGCTGCTCAGGCAAACTACCGCGCTGGTGGTTTTCAGATTCGTTGCGTAAAGGAGTAACTCTCCCGCGCTACATTCGACAATACAAGAGCCGACCTTATCGCGAGGTCGGCTCTTTTTAAACCCACTATCAATGAAAGAGATTCAAGAACACATCGAGCAGGAGATTCTGCCACGTTATGCAGGGTTCGATCGTGCCCATTCGATCGACCACGCACGAACGGTTATCGCCGAGAGTTTAGCGTTGGCTAATCATTACGACGTTGATGAGCGTATGCTCTATGTGGCAGCTGCTTATCACGATCTCGGTTTATGCGAGGGGCGCGAGCGACATCATATAGTATCAGGACAAATTATTCGCGCTGACGAACGTCTGCGACAATGGTTCTCGGAGGAACAAATCGAGATTATCGCTTGCGCAGCCGAGGATCATCGCGCCTCAGCGAAACACGAACCGCGCTCGATCTATGGACGTATCGTAGCCGAGGCAGATCGCATTATCGACCCCGAAGTCACGTTGCGACGCACGGTTCAATATGGATTGAATAACTATCCGCAGTTCGACATCGAAGAGCAATATGCGCGTTTTTGCGCCCATCTGCAAGAGAAATATGCCGAGGGTGGCTATCTGCACCTTTGGATTCCTGAATCGAAAAACGGCGCACGTTTAGCCGAGTTGCGACGAATGATTGCCGACCGAGAACTACTCCGTCAAACATTTGATCGATTGCTCGCCGAAGAGCTAAATCGCTAACCAACAAAATCGCGTCCCCGAAATGAGGACGCGATTTTGTTTTACGCACCGAAAAGGTAGCGAACTACTTCTTCTCGGCAGGCTTAGCGATGGTTTCGCGCATCGTGGTATCAGCCTGAATGTTCTTCAATTTGTAGTAATCCATAATACCCAAATTGCCCGAACGGAATGCCTCGGCAATAGCCAGCGGCACCTCAGCCTCAGCCTCGATCACACGTGCACGAGCGTCCTGAGCCTTAGCCTTATTCTCCTGCTCCAATGCGATTGCCATTGCACGACGCTCCTCTGCCTTTGCCTGTGCGATATTCTTATCGGCATTAGCCTGATCCATCTGCAACTCTGCACCGATGTTCTTACCAACATCAATATCGGCAATATCAATTGACAGAATCTCGAAAGCCGTACCTGCATCAAGACCCTTCATAAGCACCGCACGCGAGATCAAATCGGGATTTTCGAGCACCACTTTATGGGTCTCCGACGAACCGATACTCGACACGATACCTTCGCCAACACGAGCCAAAACAGTCTCTTCGCCAGCACCACCGACCAACTGTTTGATATTTGCACGCACCGTCACGCGAGCCTTTGCGATCAACTGAATACCGTCCTTAGCAACTGCCGAAACGGGCGGTGTATTGATCACCTTCGGGTTTACCGACATCTGCACTGCCTCGAACACATCACGACCCGCCAAGTCGATAGCCGTCGCCATCTGAAAGTCGAGATTGATGTTTGCCTTCTGAGCCGACACCAGCGCGTGAACAACATTGGTAACATTACCGCCCGCAAGATAGTGAGCTTCCAACTCGTTGGCATTGATCTTCAAACCAGCCTTCGTACCTTCGATCATTGCCGACACGATAGTCGAGGGCGGCACCTTACGCCAACGCATAAGCACCAACTGCAACAAACTGATTCTCACACCCGACACCAATGCCGAGAACCACAATCCCATAGGAATGAAGTAGAAAATCAACATCAGGAGCACAAAGCCCGCAAAACAGATCAGGGCAAGCATACCCATACTTCCAAATTCTACCATAGTTCAATCTCTTTTTTATGGTTATTACTTAACTTTCTTAACGATGACATTGAAATTCTCGAAGCCCGTGACCTCGATCTCTGCCTGCTGGTCAATCAGCTCGGTAGGGCACTTAGCCTCGAACGTATGACCCGCTATCTCTACCTTACCCATCGGAGCCAAACGTGTAACAGCCACACCTCGGTCACCAATCTTTACATTATGCGCCTGCGGAGTATCCATACTCGACGAGGTGATCTCTTGTCGCAACGAGAGTCGCTGCCACGTCTTAGCTCGCAACGAGATGATTGAAACCACAATAGCAACCAAAGATATCACACCGATAGTGCCCCAACCCGCAGTCGAGCCATACCCCGTAAATGCGAAATATGCAGCCGCAACGTCGCAACCCAGCGCAAGAATTGCGCCTACTGACACACCAGGTAGCAGAACCAATTCAGCCATTAGAAATATAGCTCCGAGAACAATGAGCAATACAATCCAAAACATAACACTCTATATTTAATGGTTAGTTGATTTAATGGTTAGTTGCAGTAAAGATAACAAAAATTATCGTTTTTCGCAATAGGTTCGCGCATTTTTCGCGTTACTCTTCCTCATCGGCTGGCGTCTCAACCTCGATCGCCACGACCTCAGCCGTTGCACCCTCAGTCGCCGAAATCGCCTCGGCAAGTTGCTCAGCCTCCTCGCGTACCGCAAACGACATCACAATAAATCGACCATTGATTCGCGTAATATCCTTGCCCGTCGCCAAGGAATCAATCGTCGAGCGCATCTGGTCGCTGATCTGCTCGACGCCCGATATTTCGACGCGGAATATCTGAGTCATATCCGCCGCAGCCTCGCGCTCCTCAACCAAATTTGCATAGACGCCATCACGCCAAACCACAACCTCAGGACGGCGGAAACCCATATTTTTTAGCTTAACCTGCGCCTCGTCAGCCTCAGCCTCCGTAGCAAAACCACCTGCGAAATAGCGGTGCTTGCCCTCCTCGGTCTTCAAGCGATAGAGCGGATAGACACCTTTGAAAATCGAAATTGGTTGCTGCTGCGAAAATGTACCCAAAACTACACGATAGATCGTTCCACGCTCATAGATCTCACACTCAGGGATTGGTTTACGCGAATTATAGCGCGACGGCGACGACACACCAATCGGCTCATAAGCAAGGAAGAAACGCTCCTCAATCTCGACCTTCGGCAGACGATAGTCGATAGCTCCAAGTTCGCGCGACACCTTCGACAGCGAATCCTGCACAAAACCCAAGCCATAGATTCGAGCCAACTCAATTTCGGTGTCAATCATACACTTCTTGGTATTGAAATAGGCACTCATCGCGTCCGAAGCATACTGACCTCGATCCGCTGCCACCTGCTGCAATGCCTGCGACAACGCAAGCTCACTATTCTCCAACAGATCGTCACGACGCTCCATTTCGAGCATAAAGTTGTATGCATAGCTCTTCGAGTCGAAAATCGCGCCCCAACGTGTCGAGATTGAGTCATTCAATGCCGAGCACAGACCGCGCAGCACCTGATAGTTCGAGTAAAGGCGCGACGCCTCGGCTGCGTCCTGCGTCTGTTCGTATTGAGTCTTGATCGACTCCATTGCCGAATGGTTCTCGCTGAACATATTGACATACTCGATCACCTTGAACTCATCATTTTGAGCACGTTGCAATGCAGCATAGTCGATCGAATCAAGTGCCGCAGCAAAATGAACATCATCAACCAAGCGCGATGCCTGCACTGCTGCCTGCTCAACAACCGTATCGACCGTCTGCTGATCGGGTAGTGGTTCACTATCTGCCGTCTGTGTCGATCCCATATTGGCGATCAACCAATCCTGCTCGATGGTGTTTATCTGGCTGAAAATATCACCCTTACGATTGCGCAAGCTGAACACCTGCTCCTCCAACGACAGAATCGCGTCGCCATATTGAGCGCGGTTCTGTTCGTCCTCGGCAAACATCTTGCGGTTATGCTCGATCACGCGCATTAGCGAGTCCTCCATCTGTTGCAATCGCACGCCATCAGCCAACAGCGTCATATATTCAACATTATCGTCCAAACCCGCAATGCGAGCCTTAACGGGAGGTTGCGCCACAACATATCCCGCCGCAAATGCAAATATCGTTAGTAGTAATATCGAGTATCTCTTCATAGCCAAAATCTAAATCCACCATTTGATCAAAAAGATCTGTATCAATCCGAAAATCTCCAAACGGCCGAACAACATCAACAACGTATCGGTAAATTTCACCATCGACGGCAGCGACGAGAAATTGCAAACCGAGCCGACCTCACCGAAACCTGGACCAACATTCGACACACAAGCCACTGCCGACGAGAAACCCGTCGTCAAGTCGATACCATAGAGCGAATTGACAAAGACTCCGATCAGAATTAACAAAATATAGAAAACAATGAAGGTCATCACCGTACTAACAGTGTCGGTACGCTGAATCACACCATCAATTTTGATTCGCACAATGGCATTAGGGTGTTGTTGCTGCACGATACGCGCCTTCACCGACTTAGCCGCCAAAATCAGTCGATCGAACTTCAAACCGCCTGAGGTTGAGCCTGCACAAGCACCCGTCAGCGACAGAACTACCAAAATCATCACCGCCAACGGCGTCCACGTGTTGGTGTCAGCCGTAGCGAAACCCGCCGTTGTCGAGATCGAAACCACCTGGAACAGCGAGTGGCGGAACGACGAGAGCAGGGTAGGATAGACATCTGCCAAACGCAGGCTGACTGCTATCAGCACCGAGCTGGCCGCCAATGCAACAAGATAGGTTTTAACAACCTCCGAGCGGAAGATATTGTTACGCTTTCCCGTCAATGTCGAGAACAGCAAGCCATAGTGGATCGCCGACACAAACATCGTTACGATCAGTATCAACTCGATTGCCACACTATCGAAATGTCCGACGCTGGCATTCTTGGTGCTGAAACCCGCCGTCGAAGCCGTACTCATCGCGTGCGTACAAGCGTCAAACCACGTCATACCCGCCAATTTCAGCGCAAACATACAGAGCAACGTAACACAGATATAGGTCGTGATCAGGATTCGGATCAATTGCTGCGAGCGGTAGTGGTAGTTATCCTTAGCCATTGCCGACATCTCAATATTGGTCAGCATTGCGCGATTGCGACCCAGCGTCGGCAGAATCATCATTGCAAAAATGACTACGCCCACACCACCGATCCAATTAGTCGTCGATCGCCAGAAGAGCAGACCTCGCGGCAGAGCCTCGATATCGTTCAAAATCGACGCTCCCGTACACGAAAATCCCGACACACTCTCAAACCAAGCATTGATCAGCGAGAACTCGCCGCCCCAAATCAGGTATGGGAACATACCGACCACGCACGCCAACAACCACGCACCCACGACGATACAATAGCTCTCCTTGGTGGTCATCGTTGCGTTGGGGTCCTTATTGACAAAAATCAACGGAAAGACACCGAGCACCAACGTCAGCATAAACGAGATGAGCAGCGGATAGAATGCCGTATCGACGTGATTTATGTACGAAACGCCTGCCGACGCCAACATAAACAACGCCAAAAACAGCATTACAATGCCAATGTATCGAAATATAACGCTCAGTCGCATAGTCGCTTAGCATTTATTCATCAACACGACGCTTATTGCGCGTTATGAGCACCTCGATCTGCTCCTTGATCGACGCCAACTCATCGACAAACTCACCCTTGACCGTAAATGGCAATTTATATCGCAGATAGTCGTCCAGACGTTTATTGAGTTCGGTGATCGGTTTCACACCGTAGCAATTCACGAAATAGAACAACATCAATACGATCAAAATCGTCACAATCAGTGTAATCAACACAGGCATAACCGCACGATAGGCATTCTTTTTCAGCAGCTCGGTGCGCGGAGCCAATGTACCCTGCATCGAGGTGATGTAGTTCTTCACAGCATTGTGCAACTCGACATAATCACTCTCGTATTGATGAGTGTACCACATCGCATTGGCACGTACAATCGAGTCGGTACGTTCGAAGGGTCGCTCAATAGCCATAAAATCCTCGACCGTAGTTGTCAAGCGTGACGCCGCCATCGACAACGAATCGAGCGACGTTACGTCGTAGATCTCCTCACGAGCCAACTCCAACGTTGCCGTCAGTCGCTCCGTGTTATGACGACACGAATCAGCAAATTCGTATTGACCAAAAATGGCGATGTGCATTAAAGCTGTATGTTGTGATTGAGCAGCGTCGAGCATATCCTGCGCCAACTCTACATTACGTTTGCTCGCTCCAAAGATCTCCTCAGCGTCACGACTCAATCGACCCAATTCGAGCATCGACACGATACCCGAGAACGCCAACAGCAGCACGATACAGCCAAAGCCCGTAACCGTCTTTTTACGCAATCCTTTCATCGTTTCTTTGACATTTTTACTCACTAAAATGCAAATATACAACTTTTATAATAAATGCGCAACCATATCGCAATTATCCTCCACAGAATCCAACTTTACGTGCACAATCTTGTTGATCAGCGAGCGATCGTAGGGTGCCAAAACTTTGATGTAATTAGCCGTAAATCCCGACATCATTCCACCCTTTGCTGGGCCTTCGAACAGCACCTCTGCCATCTCGCCGATGTGTCGCTCGCAGAATTGACGGTGCAGACGCTGGCAAAGTGCATCGAGTCGCTTAGCTCGCTCGGTCGAAACGTGGGGCGGCACCTTGTCGGGCATTGCAACCGCAGGCGTTCCTGCTCGCTCCGAGAAGGGAAAAATATGCAGATAAGCGGGAGCTAATCGCTCCAAAAAGTCGTAAGTCGTTTGGAAATCTGCATCTGTCTCACCAGGGAATCCGACGATCACATCAATGCCAATAAATGCGTCGGGCATTAGCTTACGCACTGCTTCAATTCGATTGGCATAACGCGCTGTGGTATAGCGACGTCGCATACGTGCCAAAACACTATCACAACCGCTCTGTAACGGAATATGAAAGTGGGGCTGAAACTTCGTCGAACGGGCACACAACTCAATAATTTCATCGGTCAGCAGATTGGGCTCAATCGACGAAATTCGATAGCGTTCAATGCCCTCGACCTCGTCCAATGCTCGCAACAGATCGTAGAAACTTTCACCTGTCGTGCGACCGAAATCGCCCGTATTTATACCCGTAATAACAATCTCTTTTTGACCCAAACGCGCAATTTCACGTGCCTCGTCAACTATATCCGCGATGGGCATATTGCGACTCGACCCACGCGCATAGTGGATCGTGCAATAGGCGCACTTATAGTCGCAACCGTCCTGCACTTTGAGGAACGTTCGCGTGCGATCACCACTCGAAAAAGCGGCAAAAAATCGGGTCAATTCCTCGGTCTGACAACTTGTTACAAACGGAGTATCAGCCTTGCGTCCCATCAGCTCAGCAACTCGTTGATATAAATCGCCTTTATCGTTGTTACTCAATACTATATCAACACCTTCAATCTTTGCGATTTCGTGCGGTTTGAGCTGCGCATAACAGCCCGTAACGGCGATAATTGCCGACGGATTGCGACGATGGATTTTACGCACCAAATTGCGACACTTCTTGTCGGCGTGCTCCGTCACCGAACAGCTATTGATCACGCACACATCGGCATCGCGCTCGCTCGCCACACGCATATATCCGTTCTGCTCGAACTCTCGCGCGAGGGTCGAACTCTCCGAAAAATTGAGTTTACAGCCGAGTGTATGAAAACTCACTCGACGACCACGATTCTCATTCATTGTTTTTCGCAATACATTTACAGCGCGAAATTACAAAAAACGGGCACAAAAACAATCAATCTCGACAAATATTCGTCCCAAACCGACGAAGAGCACAGAATTATGCCCACGCAATTTGGCAGGGTCAGCTAAAAATCGTAAATTTGCAGGTTGATACGCATACGTACGCGCGAAATTTTATGAATTTTATAACCGACATACTGAATTACCCGCACCTGAGCAACGCGTTCTATGCCTGCATACTATCGGGCATAGCGTGTGGCATTGTGGGCACCTATATCGTCGCTCGACGTATGGTATTTCTGAGTGGCGGCATTACCCACTCGTCGTTCGGAGGTATGGGTATTGCTCTCTATGCAGGCACCAATCCGATCGTGGGAGCGATGATTTTTGCTGTGCTTGCGGCTCTCGGTATCGAATGGGCAAGCGAGCGCGGCCGTATCCGCCAAGATTCAGCGATCGGTATCGTATGGTCGGTCGGAATGGCAATCGGCATTGTCTTTATGAATCTGCGCCCAGGGTATGCTGCGGGCGACTTGTCGGCTTATCTATTCGGTAGCATTATCACCGTTACGCGCGGTGATGTGATAGCTCTCGGAGTGCTCTGCCTGCTGCTCGTAATAGGCGCAATCGTATGGTTAAAGCAAGTGATGTTCGTAGCCTTCGACCGCGAATTTGCAGCCTCGCAGGGCATACCGACACGTGTCATTTCATACGTTATGGCAGTAGTAGTGGCTGCAACTATCGTACTATCAATCAGAGCAATGGGCATTATTTTACTTATTTCGCTACTGACAATGCCCGCCGTAATTGTCAATTCGATCACTAAGTCCTACCGCGCCATCACCATTTGGTCGGCAGTGGTCGGAATGGTTGCAAACATTGTCGGTTTGACAGCGAGCTATTACTTCGAAATTCCACCGAGCGCAGTAATTATTTTCGTACTGACGCTCACACTTATAATCGTCAAACTGCTGCCTGCGCGCAGCAAAACTAAACTCGTAACGAGCCGATGAAAAAGATACATAAATTTGTTCTCAAATCATATTTGGGTCCAATGGTGCTCACCTTCCTGATTGTGATGTTCGTGCTGATGATGAACTTCGTTTGGCAGCATATCGACGAGCTGGTAGGAAAAGGTATTGACGGAAAGGTCATTATCGAACTGATGGGCTACGCTATGGCTGCAATGATCCCGATGGGTCTGCCTCTGGCGACGCTCTTTGCTGCGATTATGACAATGGGCAACTTGGGCGAGAATTATGAGCTGTTGGCGATGAAGTCGGCAGGTATGTCGCTAATGCAGATTCTCAAACCACTGTTTGTGGTTGCATTTTGCATATCCGTTGCGAGTTTTTTCGCCGCAAACAACCTCGTACCGTACTCGAACAAAAAGATGTACAGCATACTCTACGACATTCGACAACAGAAGCAATCTATCGAATTTCAAGACGGAGTATTCTTCAATGGCGTTGATAATCTGAGTATTCGCGTCGGCAAGCAAGACCCCGAAACTCATCTGCTGCGCGACGTATTGATCTACGACAACCGCAACAACAGCGGTAATATGACCACAATGGTGGCAGATTCGGGCTACATTCGTTTGTCGGACGACAAGAAATTTCTGCTCGTAACGCTCTATAATGGCGAATCATACGAGCAAACTCGCAACAATACGTGGTACGACAAAAACAATCTGCGACGTTCGTTCTTCACCGAGCAAAATGGCGCAATCCCGACCTCAGGATTCGATTTTGCCCGCACAAGTGCCGATATGTTCTCATCGGGTAAGACCAAGAATATCACCGAATTGGACCAATCAATCGACTCACTCGAACGCCTCGTAACCATTACAACCACGCGCTCGTATGAGCCACTGCTCAAAGAACAGATTTTCCAAGAGGACGTCACGATTTTGCCCGTAGCCGATAGCCTAAAAATAGACATCGACAAAAAATCGTTCAAAGCGGTTTTATATGAGGACTCGATTGCCGCACTCGATATCTACGAGCGTAAAAACCTTTGGGCGCAGGCTCGAAGTGCCGCTGCGTCGTCGCGTGCATCATTCACGTGGGACGAGGCATCGAGCAAGGAGGCTATCAACCAATTGAACATCAGCAAGGTAGAGTGGCACCGTAAGATATCGTTGCCCGTTTCGATTTTGATCTTCTTTGCGATTGGAGCAGCATTGGGTGCGATCATTCGAAAGGGTGGTCTGGGTATGCCTATCGTGATTTCGGTGATCTTCTTCGTGATCTACTACATCATCAGTACCTCAGGCGAGAAGATCGCAAAAGAGGGCACGTGGAGCGCAACCGCAGGTATGTGGCTCTCAACCTTTATTCTCGGACCACTTGCAGCGTTCCTAATCTACAAAGCTACGAACGATTCGAACCTGTTCAACGTCGAATGGTATTATAGCCACGTCAAAAAGTTTGTCGATCCCATTCGTGACAAGCTGACGCCGATATTCGCAAAACTCAAACCGAAGAAACGCAATAAAAAGCAATAAACGATGAATGCCAAAGATTTACGCATAGTTTTTATGGGTACGCCCGAGTTTGCCGTAACCTCACTTCGCGCCTTGGTCGAGGGTGGTTACAACATCGTCGGTGTCGTAACCACACCCGATAAACCCGCTGGTCGCGGTCAAAAAATCCAACAGAGCGACGTCAAGCAGTACGCTGTCGAGCAGGGACTGCCCGTATTGCAGCCTGTAAAGTTGCGCGATCCCGAATTTCAAGCCGCATTGGAGGCTCTGAATCCCGATTTGGGCATTGTGATTGCCTTCCGAATGTTACCCGAAACGGTGTGGTCGTTGCCACGTTTGGGTACGTTCAATCTGCACGCCTCGTTGCTGCCCCAATATCGAGGTGCTGCGCCGATTAATTGGGCGATTATCAATGGCGAAAACGAAACAGGCGTAACTACGTTCTTGCTTAATCATCAGATAGATACGGGTGATATTATTGGTCAGGTACGCTGTCCGATTTTGCCCGAGGACAACATAGGCTCGCTCTATGACAAGCTGATGAACATTGGTAGTGGTTTGGTGCTCGAAACGGTCGAGAAGATCGCCGAGGGCAACATCACACCCATCGTTCAGAGCCATATTCCCGACTCGGAATTGCGACCCGCACCAAAGATTTTCAAAGAGGATTGCCTTATTGATTGGACGAAGGAGGGTGAGCAGATTGTCAATTTCGTGCGAGGTCTGTCGCCCTATCCTGCCGCTTGGAGCCGTATGTATAAGGAGGGTCAAGAGGTTGGCTCGGCAAAGATTTTCAGCGTGCGATTCGAGCAGGCGGTTCACGGACGCACGGCAGGCGAAGTACGCACAGACGGTCGTACAACGCTCGAAGTGGCTTGCAAAGATGGCTGGATCGCGCTCGAAGAGTTGCAGTTGGCGGGTAAACGTCGAATGGCTGTGCGTGATCTACTGTTAGGTCTGCGTGACGCTGCCGACTATTGCTTCACCTCAAAATAGGCAGACTGAAAAGAGATGAAGAAAAATAATCCATCGGTAATCGTTTCGTTCGTGCCGATTGCCGTACTCGTCGTGTTGCTCTATATCGTAATTCGCGCCTTTGGTAGCGACTCGTTGGAGGGCGGCAGTCAGATGTCGCTGTTAGCTGCAAGTGCCGTATGCGTTGCCATTGCAATGTTGCGCTATGGCGTTAAGTGGCAAGTACTTGAAGAGGCGATATCGAGAAATATTTACAGCGTCGGATCGGCAATTATTATGTTGCTGTTGATCGGTGCGATCGCAGGCTCGTGGATGGTGAGTGGAGTAGTGCCGTCGCTGATTTGCTACGGATTGGATATTATGCACCCGAAACTCTTTCTGGTGTCGTGCTGCGTGATCTCGGCTGTCGTTTCGGTAATGACGGGTAGTTCGTGGACCACAATCGCAACAATCGGTGTGGCACTGATCGGTATCGGTCAGGCGCAAGGTTTCGACGAGGGTTGGATTGCAGGTGCGATTATCTCAGGTGCATATTTCGGCGATAAGATTTCACCGCTGTCCGACACCACCGTACTCGCCTCATCATCAGCCGAAACGCCGCTATTTACCCATATCCGATATATGATGATCACCACCATACCGTCGTTCACCATTGCGCTTGTGGTCTTCACAATTGTCGGTTTTACGCACGAGATTAGCGACCCTGCGCAGATTGCTGAGTTCTCGACATCGTTACGCGAAACGTTCAATATCACCCCGTGGTTGCTGATCGTGCCGCTGTTTACGCTCCTGCTTATTATTCGCAAACTGCCCGCACTCATTACGCTCTTTTCGTCGTGTCTATTGGCGGGTATATTCCTCTGCATATTCCAGCCCGAAATTCTGCATAATATATCGGGGACTGACGGCTTTATCGGTGCATTTCGTGGCGTAATGCAGAGCTACTACGGATCAACTGCCATTGAAACAGGCAATGAGGCTTTGAATGAGTTGGTTGCGACCAACGGTATGGCGGGAATGTTGCACACAGTATGGTTGATTGTTTGTGCGATGTGCTTTGGTGGCGTAATGGCTGGTAGCGGTATGCTGGCAAATATCACTGTTTTCTTCCTGCGTTTCGTTCGTCGCACGGTGTCGATCGTGGCATCAACTGTTGGCGCAGGACTATTCTGTAATATGTGTACGGGCGACCAATATCTGTCGATCATATTGTCGTCGAATCTTTTTAAAGAGCTTTATAAAAAGCAGGGACTCGAACCGCGACTGCTCAGCCGTTCGGTCGAGGATTCGGCTACGGTCTGCTCGGTGCTGATTCCGTGGAACTCGTGCGGTATGACCCAATCGACGGTGCTGGGCGTTTCGACCTTTGTCTATTTCCCGTACTGTATCTTCAACCTGATCAGTCCCGTTATGTCAATCCTCATAGCCGCGATTGGTTACAAAATCGTTAAAAATCCGACCACAACTGCCGAATAATGCGTACGCTGGCAACCATAATTGCGACAATCGTTTTAGCCTTCGCAGCTTCGGCACAAAGGTCGCCCATCGTTATGTTCTACAACGTCGAGTCGCTATGCGATACAATTCCCTCGCTATTCTATAACGACAAGGATTACACTCCCGATGGCGCATTGCGTTGGAATAGTGTTCGTTACCAAAACAAACTAAATGCATTGGCTTCGGTGATTGACTCGGTAGCAGCCGAGGTCGTTGCGTTGGCTGAGGTCGAAAACGAGAACGTCGTGCGCGATTTGGTGATGACGCTCGGCACCGATTACAACTATATCCACCGAACATCGAACGACTCGCGCGGTATGGATTTAGCTCTGCTCTACAAAGGCGACAAATTCTTTCCGAACGAGATAAGGTTGGTAGAGTCGGGCTTTGGGCGAGAGTTTCTGTATGTTCAAGGCAAACTGTGTGGCGAGCGCGTCGATTTGGTAGTCTGTCATCTGCCTTCACAACTTGGACGCAAAGAGAACCGACTGCGAGCACTACGACGTTTAGCGACATTTGTAGATAAGTTGCACCGAGCCGACTCTGCTGCACGGATTGTCGTTGCAGGAGATTTCAATGACACTCCAAGCCTTATCTCGAAACGCGAGATTATGCCCGCGTGGAGCAAACCGATGTTGCTCAATGCTGAGCGTCGTGGCGAGGGGACAATCGTCTATGACGGACGATGGTTGATGTACGATAATTTTTGGATCGACCCGAAAGCCTTCCCGACAGCTCACGCACAGGTATATATTCGTCGTGATATGCTTTCGGGCAATGGCGGCGCACGGCCACTGCGTACATTCACTTCACGCGCCTACACCGCAGGAGCGAGTGACCATCTGCCCGTAATCTTACACCTATATAAATAAAAAACAATCCGCCGACTCAAAAGCCTGCGGATTGTCATCAGTTTGTCGGTCGATTATCGCACCTTGCGGATAATCTCTGCACCGTGGCGGATAGCCTCCTCGTTCTGAGGCAACATCTTCCACGCACGCTCAGGCAGCGAACGCTTCAAGCCCTCGAAAACATTTTCGAGCGTCACAACGGGGCACACCTTCAAATAGCCACCCAATACCAACGTATTGAACAACTTGGGATTACCCAACTTAACACACTCGACCGTAGCGTCGATCGTATAGACCGAGATATCCTCACGAACGGGGTGGCGTGTGATACCATTAGTATCATAGATCAGCGTACCGCCCGGACGAACCATCTGCTCGAACTTATCCATCGACTGCTGGTTGAGAATGATTGCCGTATCGTATTGGTGAGCAATGGGCGACGAAATCTTGCGATCCGAGATTACAACCGTCACATTAGCCGTACCACCGCGCATCTCAGGACCATACGACGGCATCCAAGTCACCTCATAATCCTGCATAACGCCCGAATATGCCAAAATCTTACCCATCGAGAGAACACCCTGTCCTCCGAAGCCTGCTATAATAAGAGTCTCTTTCATCGTCTTGTCCTCCTCGTTATTTAACATCTTTCAGGTCGCCCAACTGATAGAACGGCAACATATTCTCTTCCATCCACTTGTTCGCTGCAACGGGCGAGAGTTTCCAACCGCTGTTGCAGGTCGATACAACCTCCACGAGCGAGAAACCCTTACCTGCCATTGCATTCTCGAATGCCTTGCGGATCGCAGCCTTGCACTTGCGTACATTGGCGGGTTTGTGAACGCTCTGGCGCGTTACGTAACAAACACCGTCCAAGTGGCACAGCATATCCGAAATCTTGTAAGGATAACCATTCAGACGAGGATCACGACCGTATGGGGTCGTTGCGGTCTTCATACCCAAAAGGGTAGTGGGAGCCATCTGACCACCCGTCATACCGTAGATAGCATTGTTAATGTAGATCACTGCAATATTCTCGCCGCGAGCTGCTGCGTGGATCGTCTCGCAAGTACCGATTGCCGACAAGTCGCCATCACCCTGATAGGTGAAGACCATCTTCTCGGGGTGAACTCGCTTGATACCCGTCGCAACTGCGCAAGCACGACCGTGAGCCGCCTCGACCCAATCAATCTCGATATAGTTATATGCAAATACACCGCAACCAACGGGCGAAATACCGATACAATCACCATCAAGACCCATCTCCTCGACCACCTCAGCAATCAAGTTATGGATCGTACCGTGGCTACAACCCGGGCAATAGTGCATCAGATTATCACGCAACAACTTAGGACGCGCGTGAACCAGATTCTCTTGTTTAATTTCAACCTCTGCCATAGCCTTTACTTATTAATGATTTTCTCTTTCAATGCTTCCAAAACTTCACCCGGCGAGTACATCATACCGCCCTGACGACCATAGTGCTCAACCTTAGTGCGACCATTAACTGCCAAACGGACGTCCTCGACCATCTGACCTGCATTCAGCTCGACACTCAGGAATCCCTTAACGCCACGCTCTGCCAACTCCTCGATAGGTTTCTTCGGGAAGGGATAGAGCGTAATCGGGCGCAACAGACCGAGCTTAATGCCCTCAGCGCGTGCCAACTCAACCGTCGCCGAGCAGATACGTGCCGACGAGCCGAACGCAACGATCACATATTCAGCGTCGTCGCAATCGATCATCTCGTAACGAACCTCGTTCTCCTCCATAGCCTTATACTTAGCCTGCAAACGCTTATTGATCACCTCCATAGCCTCCGACTGCAATTCGAGCGAGGTAACCACATTGCGCGGGCGACGCTCCTCGCCTCGACCACACGCTGCCCAATCCTTGCACTCCTCGGCGATATACTCGTTGGTCTTGCGATCGCGCTGCGGAGCAAGCACAACCTTCTCCATCATCTGACCAATAGCACCATCTGCCAAGATCATTGCGGGATTGCGATACTTGAATGCCAAATCGAACGCATCAGCCACAAAATCGTTCATCTCCTGCACCGAGCTGGGAGCCAACACAATCAGATGGAAGTCACCGTGACCACCGCCCTTACAAGCTTGGAAGTAGTCACCCTGCGAGGGCTGGATTGTACCCAAACCCGGACCACCACGCTGGCAGTTCACGATCAAGCAGGGGAGCTCAGCACCTGCCAGATAGCTCAAACCCTCGCTCATAAGGCTGATACCGGGGCTCGACGACGATGTCATCACGCGCTTACCCGTTGCAGCAGCACCATATACCATATTAATAGACGCAACCTCTGACTCAGCCTGCAAAACGACCATACCGGTCGATTCCCACGGTTTGAGCTCCATCAAGGTCTCCATCACCTCCGACTGCGGGGTGATAGGGTAGCCGAAGTAGGCGTCACAGCCATAACGAATCGCCGCGTGTGCGATCACCTCGTTACCCTTCATCAATTTAACTTCGTCTTTCTTCATAGCCTTACTCGAATTTTTGACGATAAACCGTAATACAGCTGTCGGGGCAAATGATCGAACAGCTTGCGCAACCCGTACACTTGTCGGGCTGAGCCATCTCGGCGTAATTATAACCACGACTGTTTACCTCGGCAGCCAGACGTAGCACATCGAACGGACACGACGCAACACAGACCTCGCAGCCCTTGCAACGCTCTCGATCGACGATGATTGTTCCTTTAATTTTAGCCATAGTAGTTTTATCTCTTGTTTAGAACGTGTGGATCACAACACCCGAGCGCAGTTTCGGCTCGAACCAAGTGGTCTTGGGAGGCATAATGTTGCCCGTGTCGGCGATGTCGATCAACTGCTTCATCGAAACGGGATAGAGCGCGAAGGCAACCTTCATCTCGCCACTATCAACTCTACGTTTCAACTCGCCCAAACCACGGATACCACCCACAAAATCAATACGTTTCGAGGTGCGCAGATCCTCAATACCCAAAATCTTATCAAGCACCAAATCCGACAGAACGGTTACGTCCAACACACCGATCGGGTCATTGTCGTCGTATGTACCCTCCTTTGCAGTCAGGCTATACCACTTACCCTCCAAATACATCGAGAAGTTGTGCAGTGCATCGGGTTTATAGATCTCCTCACCCTTGCACTCTACCTCGAACGACTCGTCCAATTTCGCCAACAGTTCATCGGGAGTCAAGCCATTCAAATCGCGCACTACGCGGTTGTAGTCGATGATTGCCAGCTGGTTGTCGGGGAAGGTGACTGCCAAGAAATAGCAATACTCCTCCTCGCCCGTATGGTTCGGATTAGCCTTCATTCGCTCCTGACCAACGCGAGCCGCAGCAGCCGTACGGTGATGACCATCAGCCACATACAGCGCAGGAATCGACGCAAAAATCTCGGTAATACGATCATTCACCGCCTTATCCTTCACGGGCCACATATGGTGACCGAAACCATCAGCAGCTACGAAATCGTACTCAGGCTCCTCGTTCTCGACAATCGACTTGACAATCGCGTCGATCTCTTCGTTTGCAGGATAGGCAAAGAATACGGGCTCGATGTTCGCACTCTGATTGTTGACGTGAATCATACGATCCTCCTCCTTATCGGGGCGGGTCAGCTCGTGCTTTTTGATTGCGCCCGACAGATAGTCCTCGAAGTGGCAGCACATAGCCAGACCATACTGCGTACGACCGTCCATCGTCTGGGCATAGATGTAGTAACGCTCCTCGTCGTCCTGCACCAGCCAGCCCTCCTCGCGCCAACGGCGGAAATTCTCGACAGCCTTATCGTAAACGGGCTGCGAATGCTCGTCAGCGATCGGATCGAAGTCGATCTCGGGTTTGATAATGTGCAACAACGATCGCTCGGTTGCCTCAGCCTTAGCCTCAACCGAATTTAGAACGTCATAGGGACGCGATGCCACCTCGGCAGCATATTCGCGTGGCGGGCGAACCGCCTTGAACGGTTTAATTTTAACCATTGTTTTATCTGTTTTAAGGTTACACGTGTTCGAGCCATAACCCGAACACGTGTTATTGGTAGTTAATTATTTGTTTACTTGGAACTGCACGTCGCCCTTCTCGAAGAAACCGACAATCTGCGTTGCTGCCGCAACTGCTGCATTGATATTTGCCTCAGCCGTTTCGGCACCCATCTTCTTAGGTGTAGCGAATACACGGTTGCCAAACTTCTCCTTCATCTCCTCGATACGAATAGGAGCGATGTCGGTGATATACTTCAAGTCCGAACGCTCCTCGAAGGCGCGAATCAGACCCTCCTCATCGACCAACTCCTTACGAGCCGTATTGACCAACACACCTCCCGCGGGCATCAGTTTAATAAGATCATAACCGATCATACCCTTCGTTTCGGGCGTTGCCGGCATATGCAACGAGATGAAATTGCTCTCCGAGAACATCTTTTCGAGCGAGTCATCACGACGCAAATGCTTTGCATAGAGGCGCACCTTGTTGGGATTCGGGCGCGAATAGACGTGAACATACATACCGAAGCCATCGGCTACATCAGCTACAATGCGACCAATCGCGCCATAAGCCACAATACCCAAACGCTTGCCACGCAACTCCATACCCGTACCGGGATTGAAAGCGTTGCGCGCCATATAGACCATCATTGCGATCGTGAGCTCTGCCACTGCATTAGCATTCTGACCGGGGGTATTCATCACCACCACGCCGCGCTCGGTTGCAGCCGCCAAATCGACATTGTCGTAGCCGGCACCCGCACGCACCACAATCTTCAAATTGGGAGCCGCAGCCAGCACCTCAGCCGTAACCTTATCGCTACGGATAATCAGCGCATCGACATCGGCAACTGCCTCCAAAAGCTGAGCCTTGTCGGTATATTTTTCGAGCATTTTCAACTCGTAGCCAGCCTTCTCGATCACCTCGCGAATACCATCTACTGCCTTTTTGGCGAACGGCTTTTCGGTCGCCACCAAAACTCTCTTTGTCATATTCAATGAATAAAAATAAGTTATTGAGTCGCGCTCATTCTGAGGTTGGGGTTTGACCAAATTTACAAACATATCCTGTCCCATAGCGAACAACTCCCTTACGTTGATTTATTTTACGTGTAACTTCTCGAACTCCTGCATTGTTGCAACCAGAGCCTCAACGCTCTCCTTCGGCAAAGCATTGTAGCACGATGCGCGGAAACCACCAACCAAACGGTGACCCTTGATACCCACCATACCACGCTCCTTAGCGAACTCCATAAACTCAGGAGCCAATGCCTCATACTCGGGATTCATCACAAAGCAGATGTTCATCAACGAGCGATCCTCCTTCTCTGCCGTACCACGGAACAACGGGTTGCGATCAATCTCAGCATAGAGCAGTTCCGCCTTCTCCTTATTGCGTCGATAAATCTCCTCAACACCACCAATGCTCTTGATCCACTTCAAGGTCTCGCGGATTACATACACGGGGAATACAGGAGGAGTATTATACATCGAGTTGTTGTTCATATGGCTGCGATAGTCAACCATCGAAGGCAGTGCACGCGACACCTTACCCACGATATCCTCACGAATAATTGCGAAAGTTGCACCTGCGGGACCGAGATTTTTCTGCGCACCGCCATAGATCATTGCATACTTCGTAACATCAACCGGACGGCTCAAAATATCCGAGCTCATATCTGCAATCAGATTAACGGGGCAATCAATGTCGGTATGATACTCCGTACCATAGATCGTGTTATTGGTAGTGATGTGCACGTAGTCCAAATCAGCAGGTATCTCTACATTCTTAGGGATATAGGTAAAGTTGCGATCCTCCGACGACGCCAGCACCTCAACCTCGCCAAAATTCTTTGCCTCTTTGATAGCCTTCTTCGACCAAACGCCCGTATTAATATAACCAGCCTTTGTTTCGAGCAGGTTGTAGGGGATATGGAAGAATTGGGTCGATGCACCACCACCTACAAAGATAACCTTATAATTCTCAGGGATATTCATCAACTCACGGAACAACGCCACTGCGTCGTCCATCACAGCATCGAACTCTTTGCTTCGGTGTGAGATTTCGAGAATAGACAGTCCCAGACCATCAAAATCGAGAACAGCAGCCGCTGCCTTTTCGATCACTTCACGTGGCAGGATCGAGGGTCCCGCGTTGAAATTGTGCTTTTTCATAACGTTCTTGTTAAGTTTTTAATTATTTCGTTTAGCTTTTTTCATTTATTTTCCGCAGACGCTTTCAAACTGTAAGTAAAAGTTTTCTCTCGCAGCGGTCTACAAATATAGAAATTTATTTTCGATCTCGCAACAACATTCTCAACTTTTTTACCATAAATACGGTCTTTTATGAGATTTTTAACGTACCTTTGCAAAAAGAAAAACACAAACTCTGAGTTATGATCAAATCGATGACCGGATATGGCAAGGCCGAATCCGCTACTCAAAACAAAAAAATATCGGTCGAAATCCGTTCGCTAAATAGCAAACAGCTCGACCTGAGCATTAAGCTCCCCGCGATTTATCGCCCGTTCGAATATGAGATTCGAAACACGATTGCGCAGACCGTCAAGCGTGGCAAGGTTGATGTCTACATCAACACCGAAACCACCGTTGATGAAGGCTCGGTGAAGATCAATGGCGAGTTGTTTAAGATTCATTACAACGCACTCAAAGCCATTTGCGCCGACAATGGCATCGGTTTGTCAGCCGAGACCGATGCAACACTGATTCAGTCGGTTATGCGCCTGCCCGACGTTGTAGCAACCGACAGCAACGACATCAGCGAAGATGAGCAGAAGGCACTAATGGAGGCTGTTGCAGGTGCCGTAGCTCAGCACGACGCATTCCGCGTTCAGGAGGGTGCGATTTTGATTGCCGATCTGTTGCAGCGCGTCGATAAAATCGAGGCTCTCAAAGAGGCTGTGACACCCTTCGAGAAGGCTCGCACCGACGCTATTCGCACCAAGATACTCGAAGCCATCGAGCAGTTGAAGGTCGAGGTGGACAAAAACCGCTTGGAGCAGGAGATGATCTTCTATATCGAAAAACTCGACGTTACCGAGGAGAAAGTACGCTTGACAAACCATTGCAAATATTTCCGCGAGGTGGCAGCAGGCGAGGAGGCACCGGGTCGCAAACTCGGCTTCATCGCACAGGAGATGGGTCGTGAGATCAACACCCTCGGCTCGAAGTCGAACGACAGCCAGATGCAGCGTCTTGTCGTACAGATGAAGGACGAGTTGGAGAAAATCAAGGAACAAGTATTGAACCTGCTCTAAATCGAACGCAACAATGGGGAAACTTTTGATATTTTCGGCACCGAGCGGCTCGGGCAAAACAACTATCGTACGCCGTCTGCTCGAACAATTCACGAATCTCGAATTTTCGATCTCGGCAACGAGTCGCGCACCACGTGGCGTCGAGAAGAATGGGGTAGACTACTATTTCTTAACAGCCGAAGAGTTTGCCGAGGCCGTTGCTGCCGACAAATTCGTCGAGTGGGAGGAGGTTTATAAAGGCACCTGCTATGGCACTTTGCGTAGCGAGATGGAGCGCATTTGGAGCAAGGGCAACATCATTCTGTTCGATGTTGATGTGATGGGCGGTATCCGTCTGAAAGAGATCTTCGGCGAAGACGCGATGTCGATCTTCGTTATGCCGCCCTCGATCGAGGAGTTGCGACATCGTTTGGAGGGTCGCGGAACGGACGCTCCCGAGGTGATCGAAAAGCGAATCGCAAAGGCTTCGTTCGAGCTGACCAAAGCACCCGAATTCGACCGTCAAGTAGTAAACGACGATCTCGAAGTGGCAGTTGCCGAGGTTACCGAGATTGTCAAGAACTTTATCGCATAAGCCTCTGAGTTAATGAAGAATGTAATGCTCTACTTCGGGTCGTTCAACCCGATTCACAGAGGTCACATCGCCATTGCCGAGTATGCCGTCGAGCAGCGTCTTTGCGACGAGGTGATACTGATCGTATCGCCCCAAAATCCGCATAAAGCAGCACCCGAATTAGCCGCCGAACTGCAACGATTCGAGATGGCTGAGATTGCGTGTGCCGAGTCGCGTTTTCCGGAGCAAATCAAGGCTTCGGCTGTCGAATTTGTACTCGAACGCCCCTCGTATACGGTCAATACGTTGCGCTATCTGAGCGAAAATTTCGGCAGCGAAATGCGTTTCTCGATATTGATGGGCGGCGATCTGATTCGCACCCTCGACACGTGGCGCGAACCCGAATATATTCTCGATAATTTCCCGATCTACGTCTATCCGCGCAAGGGCGAACCAATTGACAAATTTGCCGATCGCGTGACGATTCTTGAAGATGCGCCCCAACACAACTATTCGTCGACCTCGGTGCGACGTACACTCCAAACGGGCGGCGACGCGCAGTCGATGTTGTGTGCTGGTGTTCTGAAATATATTCGACAGAATAACCTTTGGTCGGCAGCCGTATATCGTCAGCAGTTGGACGAGAAGATCGAGGCAGATCCCGACAACGCCCGCAACTACATCGAGCGAGGCGAGTGGCACTATCGTCACAACGAGTGGGGCGCTGCGCTTAACGACTTCAAGCGAGCAGCAACAATTGACCCCGAGTGCGAAGCAACGAACTATATTGATCTGATTCAGGAGATTCTTGCATTCAGATACAAAGATATTTACAATCCTTAGAAAATATTTGAAAATGAAGAAATTAAATATCGCCCTGCTTTCGGGCGGCGACTCATCGGAGCGCGAGATTGCATTGGCAAGCGCAGCGCAGATCGAGCAGGCAATGGACCACTCGAAATATGACATTACGGTGGTTGATGTGCAGGGTCGTAACTGGAACCACACAACGACTGACGGCAAGGTAATCGCAGTCGACAAGAACGACTTTTCGATCACAATCGACGGCGTACACAAGACTTTCGACTACGCACTTATCATCATTCACGGCACCCCAGGTGAGGACGGCAAATTGCAGGGTTATCTCGACATTATGGGCGTTCCCTATTCGTCGTGCGGTATGGCGTCGTCGGTAATCACTTTCGACAAGATCTCAACCAAGCGAGCAGTTGCAGGCAAAGTGCCCGTTGCACGCGAGATCTTCCTCACCCGCAACGAAAACGTGTCGGCTGACGAGGTAGTTGAACAGTTAGGGCTCCCCGTATTTATCAAACCCAATGCAAGCGGCAGCAGTTGTGGCGTTACGAAGGTTTCAAAAAAGGAGGATATCGAAGCAGCTATCGCATACGCTCGTAGCGAGAGCGACGACGTGCTGATTGAGGAGATGATCGCAGGTCGTGAGATTGGTTGCGGCTTGATGATTCTCGGCGAGAAGGAGTACATCTTCCCGCTGACCGAAATCGTTTCGAAAAAGGATTTCTTCGACTACGAGGCTAAATATACAAGTGGTATGTCGGACGAGATTACGCCCGCACCCATCGACGAAGAGTCAGCCGAAAAGATTCGCCGTATGGCAGTCGAGGCTTACCGTCTGTGTCGTTGCAGTGGAGTGGTGCGTGCCGACTTTATCCTCACTCCTGAGGGCGTACCCTATATGGTCGAAATCAACACGATCCCCGGTATGAGTGCCGCAAGTATCGTCCCCAAGCAGGCAGCTACGATGAGTATGTCGCTGGGCGAAATGTTCGATTTAGTAATTGCTGATTCACTGAAATAATGATTGAGATTGATGATAAGATCGTGAGCCTTGATCTGCTGCGCGAGTGTTTCGTGTGCGATTTAGGCAAGTGTCGCGGTATCTGCTGCGTCGAGGGCAATGCAGGTGCACCGCTCGAAATCGACGAGGTCGATACACTCGAAGAGGAGTACGAGAACTACAAGCCCTATATGAAACCCGAAGGCATCGAGGCAATTGAGCGACAAGGCTTTATGGTGGTCGATGACGATGGCGACTACTGCACGCCGCTGATCAACGACGCCGAGTGCGCCTACTCGTTCGAGGAGAATGGCGTCACGTTCTGCGCCATCGAGCGCGCCTACCGCGAGGGTAAATGTTCGTTCTACAAGCCCATTTCGTGCCATCTGTACCCAATTCGATTGGTCAATTTCTCGAACGGCAGCGTCGGACTGAACTACCATCGCTGGTCGGTTTGCCGCGACGCTGTGGAGTGCGGTCGCAAATTGGGCGTGCCCGTCTACAAGGCACTGAAAGAGCCGATCACCCGTCGCTTTGGCGAGGAGTTCTATAAAGCACTCGAAGCAGCAGAAGAATATATCAAAGAGAGCGAAAAATCAGAATAATTGTCTATCTTTGCCCGACTAAAAATTATAATTATAGTGAAAATTAAACGACTAATTCTCCCCATAGCCCTCGCGCTCGCCACAACAGCCACAGCGCAGGACGTAAACAAACTCAAAGAGTTGCTCCAACAAGCACAGAGCGAGGTCGAGCTACTCGAAGCAATGCCCAAAGCTAAGGCTCAGCCCGTTACGTCGGTCAGCACTGGCAACGGAACAATAGCACTCGATACACTCCCGACCGAGAATGACGCCGTAAAGGTCGTGCTGTTCAACGACAACTCGTGGCGATATATCCGTATTCGCTCGGCTGAGGATTGGGAGGTCGACACCTACTCAAAACATTGGGATACCATCAAGCTCTTCCCCTACGAGGACGTTAAGCTGGCAGACCTGCCGCAGTCAGTCGTGATTGACTTGGTCGATTCGCTCAAAGGTTACCACTATCCCATCAAAGGCTCTGTGCGCTCGAAGTTCGGTCCACGCGGTCGTCGCCGTCATCGCGGTGTCGATATTCCGCTCAAAACGGGCGACCCGATCTATGCAACATTCAGCGGCAAAGTGCGCGTATCAACCTATAATAAAGGCGGTTATGGTAACTTGGTCGTAATTCGTCACGACAACGGACTTGAAACTTGGCACGGTCACCTCGACCAGCGTTTCGTGAAGCCCAACGATACGGTTTATGCCGGTCAGATAATCGGTTTGGGTGGCAACACGGGTCGCAGTACGGGTCCGCACCTGCACTACGAAATGCGCTATTTCGGTCAGACTTTCGATCCTGAGCGTCTGGTCAATTTCGAGAATGGCAACCTGCGCCGCGAAACGTTCCTACTCAAAAAGGATTACTTTGATATTCACTCACGCGCGGGTATTCAGGACTTTGAGGACGAGATCTTAGGCGACGAAGAGATTGCCGAGCAGAAGAAAAAGGAGGAGGCAGCAAAGCAGGTCTACCACAAGATTCGCTCAGGCGATACATTGGGAGGCTTGGCTGTTAAGTATGGCACAACGGTTGGTGCAATCTGTCGCCTAAACGGTATTTCGACCAAAACCACACTTCGTATCGGTCGCTCACTGCGAGTGAGGTAGACGACTGCCGCAACCATTAATAACAAAATCACCTATTGCTTGCTGCGATAGGTGATTTTTATTTTATTTCAAAACAAGACCCCGAAGAGTGTTGTCATTTGCGATTTTTTTTCTAATTTTGTAGTGTCGTGGGGTTTACTCTCGACATTACATATTTTGATGAAAGTGTTTTCGCTTTTATCCTTGATAAGAAATCTGACAGTTTCAATTAAAGACGAGGATAACGACAACACTCATTTCCTGTATTGGTATGGCTTATGCGCTATGCCGATTATGGGTGTGGGGTCTTGTAATCGTTTATTCGTCTTGGGTTTTGTCAGAACCTCTTATCAGATAAACGAAACCAGCTCCACACTTTCTTTTTTACAATAATCCCACCATAGAGGAGCGTATGGTTTTGAGCAAAATATAACTCAAAAACACAATATGCTTATGAATGTAGAAAACAACAAAATGGATTACCTTATTCCCAAAGTAGTGGTAGTCAAAATCCGAGTAGAGTGCGGCTTTGCCGCAAGTGGAGAAGGAGATGACAACTCCTCAGATCAGATGCCAGAAATTGATGGCGAAAATGAAGACATCGAATGGTAAACAATTAACAATCAATCAGATGAAAAAGAATATTATTTGGGCAATTCTTTTGACTATGTTAGCAAGTTGCTCGCAAAATGACGAACCCACTAACCCCAACACAAAACCGACAAATCAGCAAACCGAATTCTTCGCATCGGCACCCTCTACTGGTGATTCGCGCACCTATGTTGAAGATAATAAATATCTGCGATGGAATGCTGGAGATGAAATTACTATTTTCAACGGCAATAGCTATAATAGCCATTGGCAGTTTGCAGGCTTAGATGGGGCCAACAGTGGCAGATTTACCGAGATTTCAGAAAGTGGTTTTGTAACGGGTACGCCTCTTGATCTAACTGCTCACTATGCTATCTATCCTTACGATGAGAATGTTACAATCACAGAGGCTGGCATTGTTTCGCTCATCCTGCCCGCAATACAGCCCTACAATCACTCATATACCAATTCGTTCGGCAGAGGTGCAAATACGATGATGGCAGTAACCAAGAACACATCTGACAACTTCTTGGCGTTTAGAAATTTGTGCGGCTACCTAAAACTGAAATTATACGGTGATAATATTACCGTCAAGAATATAACAGTCAAAGGTAATAATGGCGAAAAAATAGCAGGTAACGCAACTGTATCAATGGTATATGGTAGCGCCCCAACCGTTACAATGGGAGTAGATGCCACCGAAACAATTACCATTGATTGTGGCGAAGGCGTTACTTTGAGTAATGACTCAGAGAACCCGACTATATTTTGGGTTGCTATACCCGAAATAACATTTGAAGGCGGCATTACCATTGAGGTTATTGACATTAACGAACAAGTCTTCTCAAAACAAACACTCAAAGAAGTACCTATCGAAACGAATCTCATTCAACCAATGGCAACATTGGAAACGGTCTTCAATTCTCCCGAAACAGAAGGTCCTGCAAATAATGAGATTTGGTATACTACAACTGACGGCTCTGCTAACGGTATTACTATATATTCTGAAGATGGCTTTCAAATCACAAGTAATGTATATGATTACGAAAAAGAGTGTTGGGTAATAACTACAAAAGGCGAAATTACCTCTATACCTAAACAAAAGTTTAGCCAAAAATACACATTAACGAGTGTTATGCTACCAACAAGCGTTAAAACAATCGGAGCTCGTGCTTTCAATCAATGTCAGCAACTTATAAATATAACCTTTCTCGAGGGCATTACTCTAATTGACTACGGAGCATTTAGTAATTGTAATAGTTTAGCTAGTATCAATATACCATCTAGCGTTTCTATAATTTCAGATGACGCTTTTTCATATTGTTCTAGTCTTGAACGTATTATCATTCCTAATACAGTGGACACAGTAGGTATGTCTGCATTTGCTGAATGTACAAGTTTGACAAGTATCGATGTAGATTCTCGTTTTATAAGTTCAGCAGCTTTTAAAAATTGCACTAATGTTCAGACGATTACATTAGGAGAAAATGTACAAGCTTTTCATAACTATGGTGCAGCATTCTATGGCTGCAACAAAGTAACGACTATATTCTGTAAGCCAACTAATCCTCCTGCCATTTGTATATATGCAAATGGTGCAGATTGCGATCTCCCTAATAAGTCAGTTGGTTATACAATATACGTACCTCGAGATTCATATAAAAGTTACACCCAATATTCTTCATCAGTACCTAATTACGCACGACAACAAAATTGGTACTTTTATGAAGATTTGATACAACCATACGATTTTGATTAATAATTTAATTATCACATTAATAACCGAAATAACAATTATTATGTATAACAAGAGTAATTTTGCCTTCTCCACATTGGCACAAGTGGAATATTTTGCAAAAATAGGTCAAATGATAGCATCAAATAATAATACAAAGCCAAATATTAATATAGATAGAGGCAATGCAGGCGAGATACTTTGCGTGGTTATCAATGATAGTTACTTTATGTATTCAGACCTTGTATCTGCCGCACGAAAGGCTTGGCTAATTAGCAATCAAAATCTAAAGAATGTAAAATTTGTATGCGCTGTATGCAATTGCACAATTGTCGGAGTGTATAAATTATTAAACATCGAAGAATCAGCAGAATTGGGTCGACATAGTTTGAATATTGAAATAGCAGATATTGAAATACAAGAGCGCTACTTAGGACGTACATTTAATGGCAAAGATGTAAACGGAGCTATACTCTATATGTAAACTCTATTATTTAAGAAAGACCTGCCTAATTTTTGATTAGGCAGGTTCTCTTATTTCGAATAGTCGCGCTCGCCGAAGATTGTCGAGCCGATACGGACCATCGTCGAGCCCGCCGCAATGGCAGCAGGGTAGTCGTCCGACATTCCCATCGAAAGAGTATCGAACTGCTCACCGAAATGGGGCGCGAATTCCTCTTTATAAGCATTAAGTTGCGCAAAATCAGCCGCAATGCGAGCCTCATCGTCGGTATTGGTCGCAATGCCCATCACACCGCGCACACGCACATTCGGCAGACGTTCGAACACTCCCGACGCCACCGCCGCACGAAGATCCTCAATCGCCCAGCCCGACTTACTCTCCTCAGCTGCAACGTGGATTTCGAGCAGCACGTCAATCGTACGGTTACACTTGGCTGCCTGCACCTGAATAGCTTCGGCAAGTCGCTCGCTATCAACCGAATGAATCAGCGTAACAAACGGAGCAATATACTTGATTTTGTTGGTTTGGAGATGACCGATCATATGCCACTCGATGTCGCGTGGCAGAGCTTCGTACTTGGCACGAAGTTCTTGCGGACGGCTCTCGCCAAAGACGCGCTGACCCGCCTCGTAAGCCTCTGCGATCGCCTCGATGGGGTGGGTTTTCGACACAGCTACGAGCGTCACCCCCTCAGGCAACGTCGCACGCACTCGCTCCAATTGACTTTTTACTGACATTGCGAAAAATCGTTAGTTTCGATGCGTAAAGTTAGTCAAAATTCGTTAAATCCCGAAATTTTTGTATATTTGTAGTTAAACTACAATATTCGAAGAATTATGACACGACTTAAATCGCTACTTACAGCAGTTGCATTGCTCGCCTCGGGCGTGGCTCTCGCCTGCACAAATCTTATCGTTACGCGCGGTGCGTCGACCGATGGTTCGATCATCGTCAGCTATGCGGCCGATTCGCACCAGCTCTATGGCGCACTCTACAAGTACAACGCACCCAAAAAGGGCTATCCCAAAGGCTCGTATATGCCCGTATATGATTGGGATAGCGGTCGTTATATGGGTCAGATCAAGCAAGCCGAGCGCACCTATTCGACCGTCGGCAATATGAACGAGCACTCGCTCATTATTACCGAAACGACCTTTGGTGGTCGCCCCGAATTGGAGGATTCGACGGGCATTATGGACTACGGGTCGTTGATCTATATCACCCTGCAACGAGCTAAAACAGCACGTGAGGCAATCGACGTAATCGTTTCACTCACTGAGGAGTACGGTTACGCATCGAGCGGCGAGTCGTTCACCATTGCCGACGCTAACGAGGTGTGGATTATGGAGTTGATCGGCAAGGGTTGCAAGCTCAACGAGCGTGGCGACAATATTAATAAAGGTATCGTCTATGTAGCTCGCCGCGTGCCCGACGGTTATGTCAGCGCACACGCAAATCACTCGCGTATCTCAACCTTCCCGAAGAACGACCCTGAGAATTGCGTCTACTCGGACGACGTAATTTCGTTCGCACGCGAGGCGGGTTTGTACGAGGGTTCGGACGACGATTTCAGTTTCTGCGACACCTACGCACCTGCTGATTTCTCGGCATTGCGCGGTTGCGAGGCTCGCGTTTGGAGCTTCTTCCGTATGGTTGCCGACGGTATGGATCAGTACCTCGACTACGCAATGGGGCACAACCCCAAAAACCGTATGCCTCTGTGGGTTAAGCCCCGCGCAAAGGTGTCGGCAAAGGTGGTTTTCGACGCGATGCGCGACCATTATGAGGGTACTCCGATGGATATGACCAAAGATGTTGGCGCGGGTGGCAATGGTCTGCCGTATCGTTGGCGTCCGATGAGCTGGGAGGTTGATGGCGTTGAGTACACCAACGAACGCGCAATCGCAACTCAGCAGACGGGCTTTTGGCTTGTAGCTCAGGCTCGTAATTGGTTACCCAACCCGATTGGCGGCGTTCTGTGGTTTGGCGTTGATGACGCTTCGACCTCGGCTCTGACCCCGATTTATTGCTCGACAACCGAAGTTCCCGAGTGCTTGGCTGAGGGCAACGGCTCGATGATGGAGTATTCGCCTACGTCAGCATTCTGGCTCTTCAATCGCGTTTCGAACTTCGCCTACCTTCGTTATAATATGATTGGAGCAGAGGTGCGCGGTAAGGTGGACGATTGGGAGAACGCTCGTTTGGCTGAGTTGGCAGAGATCGACGCTCAGGCAGTTGCGCTCTACAAGAAGAGCCCCAAAAAGGCACAGGAGTTCGTAACTCGCTATTCGGTCGAGAAGGCACAGAAATTGTTTGCTGAGTGGTCGGCTTTGGATCAGTATCTGCTTGTAAAGTACATCGACGGCAACGTGAAGCGTCAGAACGAGGACGGCTCGTTCCAAGACAATGGCAATGGTCGCTCGATTCCTGCAATGCCGATGTTCCCCGGCTATGACGAGAAGTGGAAACGAGCAGTGGCTGAGGACGCTGGCGAAACACTTAAAGTAATCAAATAAAACACGCTATAAGACAATGAAATACGACATTATAGTTATCGGTAGCGGACCTGGTGGCTACGTGGCTGCCGTGCGTGCTGCACAAGCTGGAAAACGCACTGCAATCGTCGAGCGCGAGGCTCTGGGTGGCGTCTGTTTGAATTGGGGCTGTATCCCCACAAAAGCACTTTTAAAGAGTGCGTCGGTATACCATTACGTCAAAAATGCTGCGGCGTATGGTATCGACATCGAGGGCGAGGCTAAGGCTGACATCACGAAGATCGTGGCTCGTAGTCGTGGCGTTGCCGAAACGATGAGCAAGGGTATCGACTTCTTGATGAAGAAGAACAAGATCGACGTTCTGCGCGGTCACGGCTCGATCGAGAGCAAGGGCGTGGTGGCAGTCGAAAACGAAGAGGGTCGCACGCTCTATGAGGCTGATCACATCATATTGGCTACGGGTGCGCGTCCGCGTCAAATGCCCTTTATCCCCGTCGATGGCGAAAAGATCATCACCTCGCGTGAGGCATTGGTTGTCAAGGAGTTGCCCGAATCTATCGTAGTGATCGGATCGGGTGCAATCGGTAGCGAGTTTGCCTTTTTGTTCGCGCAGTTGGGCGTAAAGGTGACTATTGTCGAGTATCTGCCCAACCTTATGCCGCTCGAAGACGAGGAGGTGTCGAAGACGATGGAGCGCGCTTTCCGCAAAATGCGAGCAACGGTCTATACTGGCACAACCGTAAAGGCTGCTCGCGTCAATGACGAAGGTCGTTGCGAGGTCGATATCGAGGGTAAGAAGGGTGCTGAGACACTCGTTGCAGATATGGTTTTGGCGGCTGTCGGTATCAAAACCAACACCGAAAACATCGGCTTGGAGAAGGTCGGTATCGAGTTGGAGCGCGATAAAATCAAGGTCGATGAGCACTACCAGACGGCTGTCGAGGGTATCTATGCTATTGGCGATTTGATTCCCACGCCTGCATTGGCACACGTTGCGTCGGCTGAGGCAATTCATTGTGTTGATGCGATTTGCGGTCGCTCACCTCAACCTGTGGATTATTCGACTATTCCGTCGTGCGTCTATACTTCGCCCGAAGTTGCGTCGGTTGGTTTGACCGAAAAGCAGGCTGCGGAGAAGGGTATCGAATTGAAGGTCGGTCGATTCCAATTCACCGCGTCGGGTAAGGCGGCTGCGGCAGGCGAGCGCGACGGTTTTGTGAAGTTGTTATTTGACGCTGCAACCGACAAACTGATTGGTGCTCACTTCGTGGGTATGAACGTTACGGAGATGATCGCCGAGCCGACCGTAGCCAAGGCTTTGGGCGCGACGGCTGAGGTCCTGGCGCACACAATCCACCCGCACCCGACAATGAACGAGGCGGTGATGGAGGCAGCCGAAGCGGCTCTGGGACACGCTATTCACGGATAAAATCCAAAATTTTCATAGAAAACGCTCGATTCAACGCGAAATCGGGCGTTTTTTATTTGGAATTGCAAATGTTTTTTTTAATTTTGCAAAAATCAATCTATAAAAACGATGAAAACGACAACCAAACTTTTACTCGCCATTTTGTTTGCGACATTGGCAGTTGGACAAGCGACGGCTGCCGATCAAAACAAGAAAGAACAAAAGCAATCGAAAAAAGAGCTCAGATTTCTGCTCGATACGGTTGGTAGATCAACAATGACCATAGAAGACGGTCAGGTGATCTATGCTCCATATTTCAAAAACAAAGACAAGCACCCCATAGCCGATTATCGTGCTTGGGCACAATATATGGTGCGATATCCCAAAGGTTGCTCGGCCAAAGGGCAAGTCAAACTGCAATACATCGTCGAGAAGGACGGCAGTGTCTCATTCAAGGAGGTAATTTTCTCGGCTGATCCTGCACTGACCGAGGCTGTTAAAGATGTTTTGGACCATTCACCGAGATGGCACCCAGCAGTTAGCCTCGACGGCAAAGAGTTCTATCGAGTTACATTCACCCTCAACGTAATGTTCAACTACTAATAAGCAATCCGCCCGACCTCAGCAGAAGTCGGGCGGTATTCTGTTCATAGCAGAATGGATTACTTAATCTTGTCGCGCAAGAAGAAGTAGTAAATCAGCAAACCGATCCAACTGCAACTCAGCAGGATAACTGCGATAACGATCTTCCACAAAATGCTAATGGTCTTGTGTGCAAACAGATCCCACACACACCAAATGGCGAGAATGACACCAATCCAATAGATAATATTCGACATAATAATAATTATTTAGGGTTAAACAATAGTTTCTTATTTCGTTTTTCGCTCGAACACCTCGGGTGCATAGCGCACATCGTTCAAAAACAAACCCTGAGCCGGCGCCGAGCCCGACGAGCGCGACAAATCACGCGCGGCAACAATCTCGGCAAAGCCTTCGGGAGTAAGTTTACCCGTACCAATATCAACCAACGTTCCGACAATCGCGCGCACCATATTACGCAAAAAACGGTCGGCAGCAATCGTAAATTCCAACGTACCATCTTCGCGCTGTTGCCAGCGAGCCTCATAGATGTGGCAGATGTTGGTCGTATTGTTCGAGTTGAGCTTAGCAAACGAGGTAAAATCCTCGAAATCAAACAATCGCGCTGCCGCTTCGTTCATCGCCACAACATCGAGCGAAACATAATATTGCCAAGCGTATGCACGCGAAAACGGATTCTTGCGATTCTCGATATGATAGCGATACTCGCGGCGCACTGCGTCGAAACGTGCGTGAGCGTCGTCAGCCACCTGCGAAATACTCATCACCGCAATATCACGCGGCAGAATCGCGTTCAAGTGGTATGCAAAACTCGTTGTATCGGCAATCGGTTGCGCAGCATCGAAATGAGCTACGTAGTACGACGCGTGAACACCCGTATCGGTGCGTCCGGCACCAACAATCTCGGTCGGACATCGCAGAAGGGTAGAGAGCCCCTGCTCTATACATTGCTGCACCGAGGGAGCTGACTTCTGACGCTGCCAACCGCAGTAGGCGGTGCCGTCGTAACGCAACTCAATAAAGTATCGCATACAAATCGCTAAGTTACTCTTACAACATTAATTGCCAACAAATATAATATAAAAAACTAAAACTATCAAAAAATATTTCATTTTCCGCGGCGAAAATTGTATCTTTGTCGATTGAGAGTAGCTCAAATCGAAATCGAGCAAACAGCTCTGAAAACGAACGTTTTAACTGATAATTGAAAGTTTGAAAAATGGATAAACTGAAACAGATATTCACCAACCGCTGGGTTAAATTCTCACTCGCCGCCACAATTTACACGCTTTGGTTCGTCGTTTGGACCGGAAATTTGTGGTGGCTGCTGGGTCTGATCGTAATTTTTGACGTCTATGTTTCGAAGTTCGTGACGGGGCGGTTGAACCGCATTAACGAGCAGTTCAAAGCAAAGAGCAAGCTCTATCGCACAATCGAAGAGTGGGTCAGCGCGATTATCTTCGCCACGGTCGTAGCGTCGATTATCCATATCTTCATCTTTCAGATGTACGTTATTCCCTCGTCATCAATGGAGGGCTCACTGCTGGTTGGCGACTACCTCTACGTAAGCAAGGTGACCTACGGTCCGCAAATGCCCAACACACCAATCTCGTTTCCGTTTGTACACCACACAATGCCCTTCTCGAAAACGGGCGCAAAGTCCTACTCGGAGGCTATTCAGCGTCCGTATCATCGCCTGAAAGGTCTGCGAAAGATCGAGCGCGACGATGTGGTGGTGTTCAACTTCCCCGCGGGCGACACCGTTCTATTGGAGCGTCAGGATAAAACCTACTATGACGTACTGCGCTACTACCAGCAGCAGTATGGTCACACCGAAGGTCGCCGCCGTTTGGAGCAGGATTTCACGATCATCACTCGTCCCGTCGATAAACGCGAGAACTACATCAAGCGTTGTGTTGCAATTGCAGGTGACACTCTCTCGATTGTCAATGGCGAGGTGATTGTCAATGGGGTGAAACAGCGAGAAATTCCCGAAAAGCAGCACCTCAACTTCGTAACCACAAATGCTCCGATCAGCCTCACTGCGTTCAAAAATATGGGTATTAGCGAGGTTTCGGGCGCAGGACTCAACTACTCAATGCACCTGACCGAAGCCGAGGAGAAGGCTGTCAGCGAAATGCGCAAAGTGGTGGCAGTGGAGCGTTACCAAGACGATTTGCAGAATCTTGACTACTTCCCCAATGACACCTCGTACACGTGGAATATCGACAATATGGGTCCGCTGTGGATTCCCGCCAAAGGCGCAACAATCGCCCTCAACGCACAGACGTGGTCGCTGTATAGCCGCGCCATTGAGGTCTACGAAGGTAACTCAATTGAGGAGCGCGATGGCGAGTATCTGATCAATGGCGAGCCCGCAACCGAGTATACGTTCAAGATGGATTACTACTTTATGATGGGCGACAACCGACACAATTCGGCTGACTCGCGCTTTTGGGGTTTTGTTCCCGAGGATCATATCGTAGGTAAAGCATCGTTCGTGTGGCTCTCGCTCGATCCCGAGAAGAGCTTCCCCGCGAATATCCGTTGGAACCGTATGTTCCGCAAAATTATCTAAACGCAACCGAAAGCAATGGAGAACGACGTATATCGCACAATCGAGTCCGACGCCGAGGCACTATTCAAAGAGAAGAGCAGCAAGTTCCTCTGCTTTGCTTACCCCGTGACCACGGAGGAGCAGATACGCGAGCGTCTTGAAGTGTTGTACAAGAAATATTACGACGCAACACACCATTGCTACGCTTGGCGACTTGGTCCGCGAGGTGAATCGTTCCGCGCCAACGACGATGGCGAGCCATCATCGACAGCCGGCAAACCGATACTTGGGCAGCTGCTTTCGCACGAGATTACCGACTGTCTGATCGTAGTAGTACGTTATTTCGGAGGTACGAAATTGGGTGTTTCAGGACTGATCGAGGCCTACAAGACCTCGGCTGCGGAGGTTATTGCTGCGGCTCAGGTGGTCGAGCGCACGGTCGATGAGCGTATCGAGGTGCGATTCTCATATATGGCAATGAACGAGGTTATGCGCGTGGTGAAGGATCTACAACCGAAGATCGTCGAACAATGTTTCGACAACCTCTGCACGATGACACTCACCATACGTCAAAGCCTCAGCGAGCAACTGCTCACGCGTCTGTCGAAAGTCGAGGGCGCACAAGCCGAAATCGTAACAAACAACTAAAAACCAAACATAAGCTATGGCGAAGAAGAGTCTTATTTCAATCACCGATCTCACCAAAGATGAGATCATTCGCATTACCGAATTGGCTGCCTACTTCGAGGAGCACCCCTATGAGCCGCTGCTCAACGGACGCGTGATTGCCTCGCTGTTTTTCGAGCCTTCGACCCGCACCCGACTCAGTTTTGAGAGCGCGATCAATCGCCTCGGTGCTCGCGTGATCGGTTTCTCGGATACGGCTAACACGAGCGTATCGAAGGGCGAAACCTTCCACGACACCATTCAGGTGATCAGCAACTACTGCGATATGATCGTAATGCGCCACTCGTTGGAGGGTGCTCCGCGCTACGCCAGCGAATTCTCGAAGGTGCCCATCGTCAATGCAGGCGACGGCGCAAATCAGCACCCCTCGCAGACGTTGCTCGACCTCTATTCAATCAAAAAGACACAGGGCACGTTGGACGGTATCAACATTATGATGGTCGGCGATTTGAAGTATGGTCGCACGGTGCACTCGCTGTTGCAGGCTCTCTCGCACTTCAATACCAAGTTCACGTTTGTTGCTCCGCCCGAGCTGCGTATGCCCGAGGAGTACAAACAGTTCCTGCGCGACAAGGGTTTGGAATATACCGAAACGACCGAGATCGGCGACGCTATCAACGAGGCAGACATTGTCTATATGACCCGCGTACAGCGAGAGCGTTTCACCGACCCGATGGAGTATGAGCGTGTGAAGAATGTCTACGTTTTGAAGAACTCGATGCTCGATGACACAAAGGAGAATATGCGTATTCTGCACCCGCTGCCGCGTGTGGGCGAGATCGCTTACGACGTTGATCAGAACCCCAAGGCATACTACTTCAACCAGACCGAAAACGGAGTTTATACCCGTATGGCAATCATCAGTTATTTGTTAGGCGTTAAAAAGTAAAAGAGAACTATGACACACGATAATAAAACACAAGAGGTTCGCGCCATCGAAAATGGCACGGTAATCGACCACATTCCGTCGGATCAGCTCTTTAAGATTATCCGCATTATGCAGCTCGATCGCGCTCCGCAACGTATCACCTTCGGTATGAATCTCGAAAGCAAGCGTATGGGCAGCAAGGCAATTATCAAGATTGCCGACCGTTACTGCTTGGATAAGGAGATCAACCGCATTGCACTGTTTGCGCCTATGGCAATGGTCAATACGATCAAGGATTTCGAGGTGATCGAAAAGCGCAAGGTGACTGTGCCTGAGCATATTGACGGTTTCGTGCGTTGCGCCAACCCCAAGTGTATTACCAACAACGAGCCCGTGCGCACTGCGTTTGATGTGCTGAACAACGATGGTAAGATCTCGTTGCGTTGCCGCTACTGCGAGAAGGTGACCCCTCAATCGCAGATGGAGTTGATAAAATAACCGATTGAATGACTGACGATAAGCAACAGATTAGGATTCAAGGGGCGAGGGTGCATAATCTCAAAAATATCTCGCTCACGATCCCGCATAACAAACTTGTGGTGGTGACCGGTCTTTCGGGATCGGGCAAATCCACTTTGGCGTTCGACACAATTTTTGCCGAAGGTCAGCGTCGTTATGTCGAAAGTCTGTCGGCTTATGCGCGTCAGTTCCTCGGTCGTATCGAGAAGCCCGATGTTGATATGATCTCGGGTATCGCACCCGCAATCGCAATCGAGCAAAAGGTCTCGACCAAAAACCCGCGTTCGACCGTCGGCACAACGACCGAAATTTATGACTATCTAAAACTGCTTTTTGCCCGCGTGGGACACACATTCTCGCCAATTTCGGGGCGCGAAGTGGTCAGCTATCAGCCTGAGCAGGTGGTCAGCGAGGCTGTGAAACGCTGGTCGGGTAGTCGCGTAATGGTGGCTGCACCGCTGGTTTTGATCGAAGGTCAGAGCGTTATCGAGCAGCTGACCGTATTGTTCGGCGAGGGTATTCTGCGAATCTATCGCAACGGGCAAATTGCTCTGATTGAAGATATTATAAAAGATATTTCAAGCGACGAATCACCCGAAAGCATTTCGGTGGTGGTGGATCGTGCCCGATTGACCGACGATGAGGAGTTGGGTAGTCGCCTGCGCGACGCCGTTGCACGAGCCTACGAATTGGGCGGTGGAGTGTGTCGAATCATTGTGCTCGGTGACGAGCAGAACGAGGTCACGGAATACTCGTCGCGTATGGAGTTGGACGGAATGAAGTTCGAGGAGCCGACCGAGCACCTTTTCAGTTTCAACAATCCGATCGGTGCGTGCCCACGTTGTGAGGGCTACGGTAAGGTGGTCGGCATTGATGAGGATTTGGTTGTACCCGACAAGAGCCGCTCGATTTTCGAAGACGCAATCGCTTGTTGGAAGGGTCAGACGATGAAATGGTGGCGCGATCAGTTGGTAAACAACGCCTACAAATTCGATTTCCCCGTACATACGCCTTATCACGACCTTACGCGCGAACAAAAGCAGTTGCTTTGGCGCGGAAACGAGTATTTCCACGGTTTGGACGAGTTCTTCCAATATATTGACGGAGAGCGATATAAGATCCAATTCCGAGTGATGAAAGCACGTTATACGGGCAAGACGCTCTGCTCGGAATGTGGTGGTAGCCGTCTACGCAAGGAGGCACTATATGTACGCGTTGGAGGACGAACGATTGCCGATTTGGTGACAATGACGGTCGATGAGTTGGTCGATTTCTTCGCCTCGATCGAGCTCGACGACTACGACAAAGCCACCTCGGAGCGTATTATGATCGAAATTCGTAACCGACTGCAATACCTGACCGATGTCGGCTTGGGATACTTGACCCTCGATCGACTCTCGTCGACGCTCTCAGGCGGTGAGAGTCAGCGTATTAACCTCTCGACCTCGCTGGGCAGCTCATTGGTTGGGTCGCTCTATATTTTGGACGAGCCAAGCATTGGTCTGCACCCGCGCGATACGCACCGATTGATCGGCGTTTTGAAGCAGTTGCGCGATTTGGGCAATACGGTCATTGTAGTCGAGCACGAGGAGGAGGTGATTCGCGCGGCAGATTACATCGTTGATATCGGTCCACGTGCAGGCGAATTGGGCGGCAGGGTAGTATTCAACGGACCTCTCGACAAACTTTTGAATGAGCCGAGCGAGAGCCTTACTGCTGACTATTTGACGGGACGACGCTCAATAGCCGTTCCGCAATCGTTCCGCAGCCCAGCGGGTCACATAATCGTTCGAGGAGCACGCGAGAACAATCTGAAAGGTATCGACGTGAGTATTCCTCTCGGTGTAATGACCTGCATTACAGGTGTTAGCGGTAGTGGCAAGTCGTCGTTTGTCAAAGGCATTCTCTACCCCGCGCTGCGACGCCAACTGACCGAGACGGGATTGAAACCAGGTGATTTCGATTCACTTGAAGGTGATCTCGGACTATTGTCGTCGGTAGAGTTGGTCGATCAGAATCCGATCGGCAAATCGTCGCGCTCGAATCCTGTTACATACATAAAGGCGTATGACGAAATTCGCCGCTTGTATGCCGACCAACCCTACGCCAAGCACAACGGAATGGGACCGTCGCACTTCTCGTTCAACATAGCGGGCGGTCGCTGCGAGGAGTGTCAAGGCGATGGCGTCATCAAGGTATCGATGCAGTTTATGGCTGATATTGAGTTGAAGTGCGAGGCGTGTGGCGGACGACGATTCAAAGATGAGATTTTGGAGGTGCGCTGGCACGAAAAATCTATATACGACGTGCTGGAAATGACTATCGATGAGGCGATTGAGTTCTTCGGTGCTGGCAAGGAGAGTATCTGCCGACGCATTGTCGAACGACTGCAACCATTGCAGGACGTCGGATTGGGCTATATCAAGCTCGGACAATCATCATCGACATTGTCGGGTGGTGAAAGTCAGCGAGTTAAGTTGGCGTCATATATGTTGCGAGAGAATTCGGCTGGGCGCGTTATGTTTATCTTCGACGAGCCGACCACGGGTCTGCACTTCCACGACATCAACAAGCTGCTCGCAGCATTTGACGCACTGATCGAGCGCGGTCACTCGGTGGTAATTGTCGAGCACAATATGGACGTGATCAAGTGTGCCGATTGGGTCATCGACCTCGGTCCTGAGGCGGGTGATCGCGGTGGCGAGATTGTATTCGAGGGCACGCCGCGCGAATTGCAACAATGCGAGAAGAGCCATACGGGTCAGTTTCTCGCAAAACATTAGTTGAGAATGGAGAAATTTTACACATATACGCTACCCAACGGAATCCGCGGAATACATCGTGCAGTGCGCTCCGATGTCGCCTATTGTGCATTGATAATCAATGCCGGTACGCGCGACGAGCTGAGCGACGAGCACGGATTGGCGCACTTTACCGAACACGCGCTGTTCAAAGGGACTGAGCACCGCCGAGCATATCATATCAACTGCCGTTTGGAGAATCTGGGTGGCGAACTCAATGCCTATACAACCAAGGAGGAGACCGCAATACACGCCACCGTATTGCGACGCGACATCGCAAAGGCGGCTGAATTGATTGCGGACATTGCATTCCACTCGACATTTCCCGAAAAGGAGTTGGTACGTGAGCGCGAGGTGGTAGCCGACGAGATCAACTCGTACAAAGATTCACCCGCCGATATGATCTACGACACGTTCGAGGATATGATCTTTGAAGGGTCGCAGTTAGGGCACAATATTTTGGGACGTAAGACAGCATTAAAGCACTATAACACAGAGCGTATCAAACGTTTCGTCGGACGCACGCATACCACCGATCAGATGGTTTTCGCAACGGTCGGCAACATCTCGGATCGTCGCATACGCGAGATTGCCGAGCGATATTTTGCCGACGCGGTGGCGAGCAAGCGCGAGTTCGAGCGCGTGGCACCCGCACCATTCGATCCATTCGAAAAGAGCGTCAGCAAGCATCTTCATCAAGCACATTGCATTATCGGTAATCGCGCCTATTCGCTCAGCGACAAGCGTCGACTGCCGTTGGCTCTGCTGATCAACACGTTGGGAGGTCCGTGTGCCAACTCGCTGCTAAATATCGCTGTACGCGAGCGTAATGGACTGACCTACAATATCGAAGCTACATACACACCATATACCGATACAGGTGCAACAAGCATCTATTTCAGTTCGGATCGCGACAAGATTGACCGCTGTCGCGAGTTGGTCGCCGAGCAAATCGACACACTCTGTCGCGAATCACTCACAGCGCGTCAGTTAGCCATCGCCAAAAAGCAATATATGGGGCAGATGGCGATCGCAATGGAGAGCCGTGAGGCGTATATGCTCGGTAATGGCAAGAGTTTCTTGATTTATAACGAAATTGAGCCCGTCGAGAAGGTCTATGAGCGTATTGCTGCAATCACACGCGATCAGATAGCTGAGATCGCAAACGACATTTTCGGACGGACCTCCACACTTATATATAAATAAAGAAGATGGATCCGTTAGAGAGATACATACACGAACTTTCGTCGCCTGAGGAGGCTCTGTTGCACGAGTTGGACCGACAGACGAACCTGCGAATTATGCACCCACGAATGATCTCAGGGCATATTCAGGGGCGTCTGTTGCGTATGATCGTGCAGATGTTGCGACCTCAATCGGTGCTCGAAATTGGCACATTCACTGGCTACTCGGCACTAAGTATGGCAGCAGGACTGGGCGAAGGCGCAACGATCGACACAATCGAGGTCGATGACGAGTTGGAGCCAATGGCGCAGGAGTTCTTCGATCGTGCCGAATTTGGTCACAAAATCAATCTGCATATCGGCTCAGCTCTCGAAATTGCCCCGAAGCTCGGTCGGCAGTTCGATTTGGTATTTATCGACGGCGACAAGCGCGAATATCCCGCCTACTATCGAATGTTGATGGGCGACAATGGGGGAGTGCCACTTGTTCACAGCGGCTCGATACTGCTGGCTGACAACATTTTATGGTATGGAAAGGTGGTCGAAGAGGTTGCTCACAACGACCATCAGACGCAGGGGATTTTGGAGTTCAACCGTATGGTGCGCGACGATGAGCGTGTCGAGAGTTTCATTCTCCCGTTGCGTGATGGACTGAATATGATCAGAGTAAAATAAATTCACTAACCAATTAAAAACCAAACAACTATGAAACTCAAATCTTTAATTCTGGCATTGCTCGCAGTTGCTTTCGTAGCTCAGGCTGAGGCTCAGCAGCACCCCAAGCGTGAGTTCCGCGGTGCGTGGATTCACACCGTTCATCAGAAGCAGTACGCAGAAATGACTTCGGAGCAGACTCAAGCTTATTTGGTCAATATGGTCGATTCGCTCCAATTGGCTGGTATCAATGCCATTCTGTGGCAGATTCGCCCGTCGGCTGACGCACTCTATCCTTCGGAGTTGGAGCCGTGGAGCCGCTATCTGACCGGTACAGCAGGTCAGGCACCCGACCCGATGTGGGACCCCTTGCAGTTTATGATCGACGAGTGCCACAAACGTAACATCGAGTTGCACGCTTGGATCAACCCCTATCGCGTTACGACAGTTAAGACCGATGAACTGCCCGAAAACCACATCTACTACAAGCACCCCGAATGGTTCGTTCGCTATGGTCAGCAGATTCTGTTCGATCCGGGTCTGCCCGAATGCCGCGATTTCATCACTAAGGTGGTACGCGACATTGTAACCCGCTACGACGTGGACGCAATCCATATGGACGATTATTTCTATCCCTATCCCGTTAAGGACGAGGAGTTCCCCGACGAGAAGAGCTATGCAAAGTATGGCAACGGTATGAAGTTGGACGATTGGCGTCGTAAGAATGTCGATCTGTTGATCGAGCAGCTGCACTACGATATGCGTGCTACGAAGCCTTGGGTACGCTTGGGTATCAGCCCCTTCTGCGTATGGCGTAATCAGAAGAACGATCCTCGCGGCAGCCGTACCAACGCATTTGAGAATTACAGCGGTCTGTTCTCGGACGTAATCCTCTGGACCGAAAAGGGTTGGGTTGACTATATGCTGCCGCAGCTCTATCTGCGTCTCGACCACAAGACAGCAAGCTACGACATTCTTGCTCGCTGGTGGAACGAGAATACCTTTGGTCGCCATATGTACTACGGTCTGAGCGTTCACTCGGCAATCAAGGCTCCCGATCTGTGCGAGGGTACAAATCAGTTCACCCGTATGATCGAGATGAGCCGCTATCTGGACAACGTTCACGGCACTTGTATGTGGCCCGCTTATCCGATCGTTAGCAATGCAGGTGGCGCAGGCGATCAGTTGATCAACGTTGAGCACTCGCGTCCCGCAGTGATCCCCGCATACGACTTTATCGACGCCGTAGCTCCCGCTAAGGTTAAGTCGTTGAAGTTGAACAACGGTAAGCTCACGTGGAAGCGCGCCGCAACCAAAGATCCTATGCAGGAGCAGATCTACTTCGTTGTATATCACTTCGCTAAGGGCGAGAAGGTTGATGTTGATGCAGGTAACCACATCGTTACAACAACCCGTTCGACCGAGTTCACTCTGCCCGCAAAGGCTGAGGGCACCTACGTTGTAACAGCGATGGACCGTTGCCACAACGAGAGCGAGGTTGTTAGCGTTACTATCAAGTAAGGCAAACGCCTACGTCTAAACAAAAAATATCCGCCATCTTCGCAGATGGCGGATATTTTTGCGTAATAGGGTAGTCGCTTAGATCAGATTCAACTCCTTCTTGATAGCCTCGATCTTAGCGTCAAGCTCTGCCTGAACATCGTCGAAACGTGCGGTGCAGCACAACGGAGCGCAAACACCAAAGTAGAATTTGATCTTAGGCTCGGTACCCGACGGACGAACCGATACCTTAGTGCCGTCCTCGGTGAAGAACTGCAACACGTTGCTCTTATCCTGCTCAATCGGAGTCTTGGTGCCAGCAACAACGTCGGTTTGCTCCAACGACAAGAAATCGTTGATCTTCACAACGGGCGAACCCAAAATAGTCTTGGGAGGATTGGTTCGCATATCGACCATCATCTTCTGGATCTCCTCAGCGCCCTCCTTACCCTTGCGGACAACCGAAACAAGACCCTCACGATAGAAACCATACTTCACGTAGAGCTCCTTCAACCACTCGTGCAGCGTCAGACCCTTCTCCTTAGCCCACGCCATAGCCTCAGCAGCCAATGCGCACGCGCTCACTGCGTCCTTATCACGAACGAAGTCGCCAGCCAAGAAACCAAAGCTCTCCTCGCCACCGCCGATATAGGTGGTCTTACCCTCGTTCTCGCGGATAATCTTTGCGATATACTTGAAACCGGTCAAGCAGTCGTAGCACTTCACGCCGTAAGCGTCAGCCACCGCCTTAACCATCTCCGAAGTTACGATAGTCTTGATAACGAACTGCTTGCCATCGAGTTTACCCAGCTCGCCCCAGCGAGTCAGCATATAGCTGAGCAGCAGCACCATCGTTTGGTTACCGTTGAGCAGAACATACTCGCCCTTATCGTCCAAAACAGCGATTGCGATACGGTCAGCATCGGGGTCGGTTGCGATTACCAGTTCTGCACCCTCCTTACGAGCCAGCTCGATAGCCATACTCATCGTAGCACGCTCCTCAGGGTTGGGCGACGCAACAGTGGGGAAGTTACCATCAACAACGCTCTGCTCCTCGACCATAATAATATTGGTAAAGCCGAAGTTGCGCAACGACGCGGGAACCAACTTCACACCTGCACCGTGCATAGGCGAGTAGACGATCTTCATATCGTGATTCTTGGCAACTGCCTCAGGAGCCATCGACAGCCCTTTAATGCGAGCCAAATAGATTTCGTCGAACTCCTTGCCCAAAATAGTGATATTCTCAGGATTCTTGCCCAACTCGATCTGGTCGATCGAAGTGATCTTCTCCACCTCAGCAATGATATTCTTATCGTGTGGGGGAGTTACCTGTGCGCCATCAGCCCAATAAGCCTTGTAACCATTGTACTCCTTGGGGTTGTGCGATGCCGTTACAACAACACCACTCTGGCAACCCAATTCGCGAATTGCAAAGCTCAATTCGGGGGTCGGACGCAGCTCGTCAAACAGATAAACCTTGAAACCATTCGACGCGAAAATATCGGCTACGCGCTCAGCGAAGAAACGCGAGTTGTTACGCGAGTCGTGAGCCACTGCAACCTTAACTTCCTGACCTGCAAAGCACTCTTTCAAGTAGTTCGACAGACCCTGAGTCGCCATACCTACTGTGTACTCGTTCATACGGTTCGAACCCACGCCCATAATGCCACGCAGACCACCCGTACCAAACTCCAAATCCTTATAGAAGCACTCTGTCAGCTCCTTTTTGTCGTTGTCAATCAGATACTTAACCTGCGCTTTGGTAGTCTCATCGTAATTACCTTCGAGCCACTTCTGCGCCTTACTCATAACAAGTTGTTCGAGATTGTTGTCCATAATGTTAATTAGTTTTATTTATAGTTTACGGTTTAACCAAGTAAAAAATATTATATAGACAAAGGTAAGAAAAATTATCTAATATTCATAATCAGACGATTAAATATATTCGCTTTTTTTGACTAATTTTACCCATAAGATAAAAAAGTTAAAAAGCAACTATTGGGGCATTTTTTTTTACACAATTTTATCACAACCTTTGTAGTGTCAAAAGGAACAATACAACCCTTAAATCACAAAAAATGCTCACAAGCACACAGGCATATAGCGATATATGGCAGAACTGCCTATCGCAAATTCGAAAGCAGACCTCCGAGGAGGAGTTTGCGCGTTGGTTTGAGCCGATCGCGCTGCTCAACTTCGACGGTCAGACTCTCAGCCTGCGTGTCCCGAACGAAACGTATATCCGCCAAATCGAACATAACTACATTCCGTTCATTCGACCGATCATCGCTTCGCTCTTCGGACAACAAACCCGCGTGAGGTACGCGATACCCAAATCGGACCAGAGCATACCACTGTCAAAAAACAGTGATACGACCGCTATTTCGCAGTTCAAAACCCAAACCGACACTGCAAATATAAAGAATCCGTTTGTAATTCCCGGCCTCAAAAAGATTATTATTGATCCTCAGCTCAGCCCAAACTACACTTTCGGCTCGTTTATCGAGGGTGAATGCAATCGTTTGGCGCGTTCGGCAGGTATGGCAGTAGCAGTCGATCCAGGTAATACTCCATTCAACCCATTATATATATATGGAGATTCGGGACTCGGAAAGACCCATATCGTACAGGCGATCGGTCACGAGATACGTCAGCGACACCCGCAGTTACAGGTGCTCTACGTGTCAATGAATAAGTTTATGGCACAATATCAAACCGCTGTTCGCAACGGCGAGGTGCCCGACTTTATCCATTTCTACCAAATGGTGGACGTGCTGATCATCGACGACATTCAGGAGTTGGCAGGCAAAGCGGGAACGCAGACTGTATTCTTCAATATCTTCAACCACCTGCACCTCTCAGGCAAGCAGCTGATTTTCACATCGGATAAGCCGCCCGTAGAGTTGAAGGACATCGAGGCTCGACTGCTCACCCGTTTCAAGTGGGGTCTGTCGGCGCAGCTCAATTCGCCCGACCACCAGACCAAATTGAAGATCATTCGCAGCAAAGCTAATAAGATGAATGCGCAGATCTCGGACGAGGTTGCAGAGTACTTAGCCAACAACATCAGCGCGAACGTACGCGAAATCGAGGGTGCGCTGTCATCGCTCGTGGCTCACGCGTCGTTCCTCGGCAAGAAGATTACCATCTCGTTAGCAAAGGAGATCTTAAAGGCTTACATCAAGCTCTACCAGAAGGAGATAACAATTGACCACATTCAGCAGGTTGTTTGCCAATATCTCGATTTGGACATCGAACGTTTCAACTCGACCGAGCGTACACGTGAGATTGCACAGGCTCGCCAAATCGCGATGTATCTAAGCAAGCAGCACACCAAAGCTCCTCTGACTCAGATCGGTGCAGCTATCGGTGGTCGCAACCACGCAACCGTTCTGCACTCGTGCAAGGCTGTTGCAAACCTGATGGAAACAGACAAGGCTTTCCGCCACCAAGTCGAAGAGATCGAAAAGTTGGTTTTAGCGAAGTAAGCCACCAAGGGAGGGGACGCTAACTTATAAACAGATGAGCAATCATTGCCCCAGGAACAAAGCAAAAGATTCATAACCGCTGCCTTTCGAGGTGGCGGTTTTCTTTACATAACAGGGTAGCGCGGTGCGTTTTTTGAAAAAATCGGGGCAGAGATATTTGTTTTCACGAGAATTTTTATTACTTTTACTTGTTAAAATTTCGTTAGACGCAAAACAACTATGGGAAAGCTCAAAATTGGCGACAAAGCGCCTGCATTCGAGGTATTTACACAAAATGGCGACACCGTAACGCTCGACACACTGCAAGGTCGACGTACGATTCTCTATTTCTATCCGAAGGATAACACCTCAGGTTGCACACTCGAAGCCAAAAGTATGCGCGACGGCAAGGCAGCACTCGCCGAGGCGGGTTACGACATCTATGGCGTTAGTCCCGACAGCCAGCGTTCGCACCAAAACTTCTGCGCAAAGCACGAGCTGAACTTCACGTTGCTGAGCGATACCGAAAAGAGAATGTCCGAGGCTTTCGGTGTTTGGGTCGAAAAGAAGATGTACGGTCGCACCTATATGGGTATTCAACGCACAACATTCATCATTGATGAGCAGGGCGCGATTGAGCACATCTTCGAGAAGGTAGACACCAAGAACCATTACCAGCAGATTCTCGATTGGCATAACTCGAAATAAATAATTAAAAAACAGATAAAACTATGGCAGAAAAGACTCAGCCCGAGGTTCAAGCAAGACCTCAGATAAACCCCGAAAAGTTAAAGGTACTCAGTGCCGTAATGGATAAAATCGAAAAGGATTTCGGCAAAGGCTCGATTATGAAGATGAGCAGCCAAGCAGTTGGCGACATCGCAGTAATCCCATCGGGATCGGTAACCCTCGACGCCGCTCTGGGCGTAGGTGGATACCCCAAAGGTCGCGTAATCGAGATCTATGGTCCCGAATCGTCGGGTAAGACCACGCTGGCAATTCACGCTATCGCCGAGGCACAGAAGGCGGGCGGTATAGCCGCTTTCATCGACGCCGAGCACGCCTTTGACAGCTACTATGCTCAGAAATTGGGCGTAGATGTTGACAACCTGCTTATCTCGCAGCCCGACAACGGCGAGCAGGCTCTCGAAATTGCCGACTCACTGATACGTTCGAGCGCGATCGACATCATCGTAATCGACTCAGTAGCAGCACTTACCCCCAAAGCAGAGATCGAGGGCGAGATGGGCGATTCGAAGATGGGTTTGCAGGCACGACTGATGTCACAAGCCCTGCGTAAGCTCACCGCAAGCATCTCGAAAACCAAGACCGTTTGTATCTTCATCAACCAGCTGCGTGATAAGATTGGCGTTATCTACGGCAATCCCGAGACCACTACGGGCGGTAACGCACTGAAATTCTACGCCAGCGTGCGTATCGACATTCGCAAGGCAAGCGTTATCAAAGATGGCGACGAGCAGTTGGGTACCCGCGTGCGCGTGAAGGTAGTTAAGAATAAAGTTGCCCCTCCGTTCCGCAAGGCAGAGTTCGATATTATGTTCGGCGAGGGTATCTCGAAGATTGGCGAGGTGCTCGATTTGGGCGTTGATTTAGGCGTAATCAAGAAGTCAGGCTCGTGGTTCTCGTATGGCGACCGCAAACTTGGTCAGGGTCGCGATGCTGTTAAGGATCTGCTTATCAACGATTTGGAACTGCAAGCCGAGATCGAAGCTAAGGTGCGCGAGGCAATGAAAGCCTCTAAGGCAAACTAATACAACAACTTAACAACCACGTCGTCCTATGAACTACACACCGGAAGACGAACTCCTCATCGAAGAGAAATATGAGGACTTAATGATCTCGTGCGAAAAAATCTATCGCAAAGAGACCGATCGCGACTTTATCAAAAAGGCCTTCTTCTTAGCCAAGGAGGCCCATAAAGGTGTGCGTCGTCGCTCAGGAGAGCCGTACCTGCTACACCCGATAGCGGTTGCCAAAATCGCCGTTGATGAGATCGGATTGGGCGTAAAGTCGGTCGTGGCTGCATTGCTGCACGACGTGGTTGAAGACACCGAATACACGGTCGAGGATATCACCAATATGTTTGGTCAGAAGATCGCCACAATGGTGGACGGTCTGACCAAAATGTCGGGTGTATTCAACACCGAAACCTCGGAGCAGGCGGAAAACTTCCGCAAAGTTCTGCTCACATTGTCGGACGACGTGCGAGTAATTTTGATCAAAATCGCTGACCGTCTGCATAATATGCGCACGCTGGGCGCAATGCCCATCAACAAACAGATTAAGATTACAAGCGAGACAATCTATCTGTTTGCACCGTTGGCACATCGCCTGGGACTCTATTCGATCAAGACAGAATTGGAAGATCTGTGTATGATGTACCGTTTCCCAGATCAATACCGCGAAATATCTGAGAAACTGAGCAAAACAAAGGATCAACTCAACGAATACATCACTCGCTTCAACGCTCCAATTATCTCCACATTAAAGAAAAACGGTATTGATTTCGAGATTTCGGGACGCATTAAGAGTATCTACTCGATATGGTCAAAAATGCAACGTAAACAGATTCCATTCGAAGAGGTTTACGACTTGTTCGCCATTCGAGTAGTATTCAAGCCACTGCCGTTCCCCTCGGAAAAGACGCAGTGCTGGCAGATATATTCGTCGATTACAGACATTTACACGCCCAAACCCGAACGCCTGCGCGACTGGATTAGTATGCCCAAAGCCAATGGCTACGAGGCACTGCATTCGACCGTAATGGGTCCCGATGGCGAATGGGTAGAGGTACAGATTCGCACTCAGCGAATGGAGGATATCGCCGAACGAGGTTTTGCTGCCCATTGGAAGTACAAGCACGCCACGATTTCGCAAAACGAGGACGAGTTTGACAAGTGGTTGAAGAAGATTCGCGAGGCTCTGAACTCTCCAACGGAGAGCGCAGTTGACTTCTTGGATAACTTTAAGCTATCGTTGTATACCTCTGAAATAGTGACCTTTACACCAAAAGGCGAGGCGCGAACTATGCCCGTTGGTGCAACCGCACTCGACTTCGCCTACGACATTCACTCGAAGATTGGACACAAGGCTATCGGCGCAAAGATCAACCACGTAATCAAGCCCATTTTTACCGAAATCAATAGTGGCGACCAGATCGAGATTATCACCTCGGACAGCGTCCACCCAAAACCCGAATGGCTCGATCACGTCACAACAACCAAAGCCAAGCAGTCGATCAAGAATTACCTCAAAAAAGATCGTCAAAACAACATTTCGCGCGGTATGCAGGCTTTCGAAGATCGCTTGAAAGATATGGGCATCACACCGAGCAGACGTGTATTTGTCAAAGTCTTACCAGCATACGATTGTACTAATAAGGACGAATTTTACAGTAAGCTCGGAGCGGGCATTCTCAATCTCGACAATCTCGAAAAGATTCTACGTCAAAATTCCGCACGTAAGATACTGAAATTCTGGTCATTATTCCTCGACGAAGAGGGAGAAACCGATGATGAGAACATCGAGAATGGCGACGAGCAAAATCCCGCCAACAAAAAGCTAGTAGTCGGAGCCGAAACCGAAATCGAACCACAATTCGGCATTGCCGAATGTTGCAAACCGATCCCCGGCGACCAAGTAATCGGCTATCGCGACCCCGAAACGGGACGAATCTTCGTACATAAAAACACGTGCGACGAGCTAACTCGTTTAGGTGCACAATATGGCAAAAACATTGTAAAAGAGGAGATTAAATGGTCGCAACACAAGGCAGTCTCCTACCTTTCGGCGATCGAACTGCGAGGAATTGACCGCATTGGCATTATTTTGGATCTCGCCCAATTAATTAAAGACGAATTCAACATTAATATCCGCGAGATCCACATTCAGAGCCACGACGGCATTTTCGAGGGCAACATCAGCCTCTATGTGCGACACATTCAAGACCTTAACAGCTTGATGGATAAGATTCGTATGATCAAGGGTATTGAGGTCGTTAAACGCAACTTAAACTAAGCAAATATGGATCCTTCGATTATATTTCTCATTGCAGCAGGCGCGATAATTCTCGTCGGTCGTACCATCAATCGAATTGCCGAACGAAATGGTCAAGAGATCGAGGATAACACACCCAGCTTTGATGCACAACACGAGTTTGACGGCGAAGAGGCAATCCCCGCACACCCAAAAACAAGCGAGGAGGAGACTCTCGCAGGCACTATTTTGGCGCAAATCTTAGCCGAAAGACACGCCAAAGAGATGCGAGAACAGATGTCACAAACGATGACTCCGACACAGACTCGCGCTCCGAAATTCACATCAAACGCAAGCAGCACAACGCCAAAGGCTAAAAGGAATAATAAAGCAAAAGCTCAATCCAAGACTTCACAAAAAGAGATAGCGATCGAAAAGGGTAGTGACACACTCTCTTCGGATCTCGTTGAAGACTTCGACCTGAGAAAAGCGGTAATATACTCCGAAATCCTCAAACCAAAATTCGACGAATAGAACAATAAAATTATAGATATATGGCAACTATTTTCACCCGTATAATCAACGGAGAAATCCCCAGCTACAAGGTGGCAGAGGACGACAATTTCTACGCATTCTTGGACATCAATCCACTGATGAAGGGACACACGCTGGTCGTTCCCAAGCAGGAGGTCGACTACCTATTTGACCTCGACGACGACACTTTGCAGAAGATGACCGTATTCGCAAAGAGGGTAGCAGAGAAGATTAAATGTAAAATAGAGTGCACAAAGGTCGCTATGGTAGTTCTTGGACTCGAAGTACCGCACGCACATATACATTTAATCCCTATGAACACCGAATCTGACGTCGATTTTCGTAAAGAAAAGCTCAATTTGACACCAGAAGAGTTTATGCAAATTGCAAAAACACTAAGTGAGTAGGCGAGTTATCAATCACCATAATTAACTAAATATCAAATAGGTAGCAACTATAATTGCTACCTATTTTTATATCATTTAACATAATATTCCAATCAACATAATTATCAACAAATATATTCGAGCAAATTATCTGACTCATTGAAAAAATAGGGTAGAGTAGGGCGCGAATTACATCTGTAACACGCATTTATGGTACTAAATTATACTTTTGTAACATATCCACACTGTTAATCATTTACTCTTGTAATACTATTCACATTTTAACACATTAGCCACAATTAAACAAAAACACAAGATAAAACGAGGATAAATTTTTGAAATTATCACGCAAATAAGTGCAGAAAATCAGTGATTTATAATGTTTATATCAACAACAACATAGATACCATAAAGAGGTATTTGTGATTATCGTGCATTCTGCATTTTTATCGCATTAGTAGATATGTATACCGTGCAGAATCAATGCTTTATAATATATCATATCATTTAACACATTAAATAACATAATGAGTCGTATTTGGGCTCATAGCTATGTATTACAATTGTAAACACTTGTTTAACAATTAACATATTTACAAATATGAAATTTTATTTGGTTTACAAATAAAAAATGTTTATATTTGTGAAAAGTTGTGATTATGCGCGAAAAACTGCTAAAATTGATGAAAAGTGAAAAACTTTCATCGAGCCGACTGGCTGAAATTCTCGAAATACAACCTTCGAGTATCTCTCATATTCTATCTGGAAGAAACAAGCCAAGCTTCGATTTTCTGGTTAAGATCCTGCGTCGTTTCCCGACGCTGAATCCTGATTGGTTGCTCCTCGACGCTGAGCAGATGTATCGTTCGAACGAAGATTTTGATCAACGCATCAACAAGCAGAACGATGATCATTCGCCACAGCCGCGTCCATCTGAGAAAAAATCAGACTCACAAAAAGAGGTCGCAGCTACAAGTATTGTGAACGGTAAAAATTCGACCAATAGTCCAACGAATAATCTGTCTGCTTTGGCAAGCATTGCGCAGGATAACCGAACTATTGAGCGAGTAATTGTTCTCTACACCGACAAGACCTTTGAGGCATTTTATCTAAAATAAGCATCTTTTACTATAATGAAATAATATGTATATTATGTTAAATAGCTATACGAGATATCGGAAGAGATGGTAGACGCTATGGCATCACTGATAGGAGCGCAGTTTGCTGCAAAAAAAATCACCTGAAACCGCACTACCGGAAGATGAATATTCTTTCAAAGGCACTGACATTTCAAGTGATAGTGGTACAAAGGTACTAAAAGATTTGGACTCTACAATAACCGAATACGAATCCTTAACGAAACAAAACAAGAAGGTAAGTAACTGCCACACTACGGATAAGCAATTTGTCGTAACTACTGAGGTATCGCAAACTGTACTACAAAGCAAAACATAAACTACCCAGCGTGATTAACACCGCTACACCTTAGATAAAGAAATTTGCTGCTATTCTTCTAACACATTTCTCAAAAACTCTCGAAGTAAAAAAGCGTAAATCTATTTAACATAATTTAGTGAATTACATTATCGCCTTATGAAATTATTGAGCGAGAATCTGAGAATTTACAAAAACGATTTTTGAGCCGAAAATATATACACCACATTGTACAACAAAAAAACACTCCTGAACCTTCCGATTCAGGAGTGTTGCATTTCGCAGTAGGACTACCCTACTATTTGAAGTAACGCTTGTAAAGACCCTCGAAACCCTTGCCGTGGCGAGCCTCGTCCTTACACATCTCGTGTACGGTGTCGTGGATTGCGTCCAGATTGAGCTGCTTTGCGCGAGTTGCAATGCGCTTCTTATCCTCGCAAGCACCCTGCTCCGCCATCATACGCTTGTAAACATTGGTCTTGGTATCCCATACAACCTCGCCCAACAACTCAGCGAACTTTGCCGCGTGCTCTGCCTCTTCCCAAGCATAGCGTTTGAAAGCCTCAGCGATTTCGGGATAGCCTTCGCGGTCTGCCTGACGGCTCATTGCCAAGTACATACCAACCTCGGTGCACTCACCCATAAAGTGATCCTTCAAGCCATGAATAACCTCCTCGTCAACGCCCTTAGCAACACCAATAACGTGCTCGTCAACAAATTGGAGATCGCCTTCCTGCTCTACGACCTCGACAAACTTATCTGCGCCAACCTTGCACAAGGGGCACTTCTCGGGAGCTGCATCACCCTCGTGAATATAACCACATACAGTACATTTCCAAGTTTTCATAGTTGTAATAGTTTTTAGATTCGCTATAAATTATTTGTTTGCTTTTTCCGAGTACAAAAATAAACTTTTTCAGCGATTTTGCAATGGATTTTACAAATAATCTGCAATCATATAATTTTATAGCGCGATAAGCATTTCTTATAGCGCAGTGCGGAGTTTGAATTGTCGCGCGAATATCGTACATTTGCACTATAATATATTAAAATAGGTATGAATTTCAAGTACACCATAATTATTGCGGCGGCATTGCTGTCGGTTTCGTGCGGGCAGAAAGGCGCGAAAAACAACGACACAAAGCAACCTGCCGAAAAGGTTGCAACCGAATTATCGTTCCCGTCGGTCACCATTCCTGAGATGGTGCCTGCTGCGGAGCGTGCAAACTACTTAGTTGAGCACTATTGGGATCGTTTCGATTTCCGAGATACGACCTTCTGCAACAAGCCCGACATTACGGAGCAAGCCTACGCCAACTATCTCGATTTGTTGCGCTACGTAGATTTGACATCGGCTCAGCAGTCGATGAAGGGGTTGATGAAGAGTGCCGAGGCGGACACGACGATGTACGACTACTTCGTATCGCTCACCGATAAATATCTCTACGATCCCAACTCGCCGTTCCGTAATGACGAGTTATTGATCCCTGCATTGGAGGCGATGATTGCGTCGTCACTGCTCGATGAGGCTGAGAAGATTCGTCCTCAGTCGCAACTAGATATGGCGCAAAAGAATCGTATCGGGCAGAAAGCCAACGATTTCCGTTATACATTGCACGATGGTCGTACGGGACGAATGTACTCGATCGAGGCTGACTACCTGCTCATCTTCATCAACAATCCCGACTGCCCCGCTTGTAAGGAGATTCGTGAGCAGATCTGCGCCTCGCCGATGTTGAGCGAGATGATCGAACGCGGAATGATGAAAGTGCTGGCGATCTATCCCGACGAGGACATCACTGCGTGGCTCAACTATCGACACAATATTCCCGCATCGTGGATCAATAGCTACGACAAGCAGTTGCGCCTGCGCGACGAGGAGTTGTACGACCTGAAAGCTATTCCGTCGCTCTATCTGCTCGATGCCGAGAAACGAGTGATATTGAAGGATTGCAACCTCGTGCCACAAATCGAGGAGGCGATTTTCTATGCCGAGCAAAGTAAACAACAATAACTCAAACACATACAAAAAACTATGACTATTATCGATGGTAAAGAGGTTGCTGCGGCAATGCGCCGTGAGATTGCAGCCGAAGTAGAGGCTATGGTAGCCGAGGGTAAGCCTGCTCCCCATCTGGTTGCTATTCTGGTGGGTAACGACGGCGCAAGCCAAACCTACGTTGCACACAAAGAGAAGTGTTGCCACGAGTGTGGTTTCACCTCGACCGTAGTGCGTATGCCCGAAGAGACTACCGAAGAGGAGTTGCTCGCACGTATCGACGAACTGAATGCCGATCCGAAGGTTGATGGCTTCATCGTGCAGTTGCCTCTGCCCCGCCACATCTCGGAACAGAAGGTGATCGAGGCTATCGACCCGCGTAAAGATGTTGACGGTTTCCACCCTGTGAACACCGGTCGTATGATTTCGGGACTACCCTCCTATCTGCCTGCAACGCCCGACGGCATTCTGTCGCTGCTCAAATACTACAACGTACCGACCGCAGGTCGCAGTTGCGCAGTGATTGGTCGTAGCAACATCGTCGGTCGCCCGATTGCCAACCTGCTCTCGCAAAAGGGTTGGGATTGCACCGTAACGCTCTGCCACAGCCGCACCCCCAACTTGAAGGAGGTTGTTGCTGAGGCCGATATTGTTATTGCGGCTTTGGGTAAGGCTGAGTTTGTGACTGCCGATATGGTTAAAGAGGGAGCGACGGTAATTGACGTAGGTATCACCCGCGTTCCGAGCGACAAGACCAAGAGCGGTTGGAAGTTGTTGGGTGACGTGAAGTACGACGAGGTAGCCCCCAAGTGCGCCTACATCACTCCCGTTCCGGGTGGTGTTGGTCCGATGACCATCATCTCGCTGATGCGCAACACGCTGAAAGCTGCCAAGAAGGAGATTTACGGATAGAATAATATGCACTACTCATCAGACACCCCACTTCGCTTTGAAGTGGGGTGTGTTATTTTATTTATGCAGTTCTTGCTCCAAATAAATATTTAGCCAATAATTTACTATTTCTTATACATTGGCTTAATCCAAGACTCAATACGATATTCATTAATGCTAATATTCCAATTCCAAAAATTTCTAATGGCAGATATCCTAAATTATGAATTTTTCCTGCAAGTGTTCCTCCAAAATCAATAAAGAAATAATGTAACATATAGATATCTAATGTATGACGTCCAATATATTGCATTGCATTGCTTGACTAATCTTCCCATTTGCTGCAAAAAAATCTTGATGACGATAAAACAAAGATAACACTATAAACAATCCTGAATAGCGAAGAATTATAGATCTTATCAAGCCTCTTAAAATTGCGATATCCAGTACTTCTGTCGAACTTATAAGAATTAACGACAATACAAATATGCCGACAGCAATAGCATTTACAATAGAATTGCACAATATCTTTTTCATTATAGCTTCATATCGTCGTGATAAAATTCCTAATACAAAAAATTGGAAATACTGGAACACATTTTCCAAACACAACTGATGATAACAACTCCAATCCTGTCCCATATGCAATGCAAAAAACACTACTCCAACACAAGCTAATAATAACAACAATATTAACTTCAAATAATCACATCTATGTGCGATTAAACTAATAGTATAGAATAGAACAAAAAACTCAAAAAGAACAAGAGTAAACCAATATTCACCAGCATAGATTCTCGTATGCGAGTAGAATACAGTTGTATAAATTATTGAAAAGATAAATGTAGGGATTAATTGGATTTGAGCCTTTTTCAATAATAATTTAGCGTATATTTGGGGAGTCCAATCAATAACTTTATACGCAATATATCCACTTATAAAAAAGAAAAGTGGCATACGAAAGGCGGTTAATGCTTCATTCCAAATTGAGCCATAGCTATTTACCCCTCCCATAAATAAACTAATATGTTGATACACAACGAGTAGCATCGTAAATCCTCGCAAGGCATCTATATAAGCAATTCTTTTTGTTGATGACATATATAATAGATTAAATTTTCTCGTTACTCCTCCACTTTGCGGGCGATGTAGTAGAGATCGAAACAACCATCGCCGACGGGGGCAATGCGATAGTCGTCCATCGCAATGTCGGTCGTCAGTTTGCGGTTGCGAACCAGCAAGAATCGACGATTCAAGCGATTCAGAATATCATACGGAATCTTCAATATCCAGCGCGGCAGGCGGTGTTGCAGATCGAGAAAATCGATCTTGGTAATGCGGCGCACGCTGGCACGATTCTTCTCGTAATACTTCATCACCTTCTCATTGCCAAACACGCCACAACGCTCAATCTCAGCGAAATAGTTACCCATCAAGCGATCGAACTCGTCAATCTGATACTCGCGCACGTGCCACGGATTGCGCGTCAGCGACATCGCAGCATTGGGCGTCGATACGATAAAAACGCCATTGGGTTTCAGCACGCGATAGACCTCCGCCACGAAATCGACATCGTCCTTAATGTGCTCGATCACCTGAAACGAGATCACGCAGTCGAAGCTATTGGCAGGAAAATCAATCGGCGGAACGGTCATCTGCTGAAACTCCACGTTGTCCATATCCGAGGTGTCGATCTTAGTCTCGAACTTGTCGATTGTCATAAATCGTGTAGCCGACGGCGCGATCACATCAATACCGTAGCCACTACCCGTTCCAATTTCGAGCACCGTACCACTGACCAACTCCGCCGCACGATGATATGCCAGCAACGAACGCTGAAATACGTAATTATCCGACTGATCAGCGTGCGACACGCGCTCGGCAGTTTGCAATTTCGACGACATAACTATTTGAGTTTAATACCGTTATCAGTAATTTCAACACGACCACTTTTGAGCAGCATACCGAGCGAACGCTTGAACATCTTCTTGCTCATACCCGTCACTTCGTGCACGCGCTCAGGTGCGGTATCGTCGTTGACGGGCAGTTCACCGTCGTGATTCTTCAACAATGCAACCAACTCATCAGCCGAGTCGCGCACCTGCTCCAAACCCTGCTGTTGCAGGCTCAGGTCGATACGAGCGTCGGGGGTGATACGGCTGACGTAAGCCTCGGTTCGCTCGCCAATGCGCACGGGGCGGAACAGCTGATTCTTATAGATCATACCCCAATGGCGATCGTTCACAATCACACGGTAGCCAATCGGCGACTCGGAGCAGATCAGTATCTCGACCTTCTGGCGCGGTGCGACCGTAATCGTGTCGTTGTTGATGTAGGTCTTGGTACGCATCGTCGCCACCGAGCGCGAGGTGATATTATCCTCATAAACATATACAATATATTTATGACCGACCATCACGCCACCCTGCTGGTTGCGATTGGGCAGAAACAGATCCTTGCCCTGTAAGCCCCAATCGAGAAATGCACCGTGCAGCGTCTTATCAACCACCTGCAAACAAGCCGCTTGACCAACGGTCGCGAGCGGGGTTTCGGTCGTAGCCACCAGTCGATCCTCCGAGTCGTGATAGACAAAGACGTGCTTCTCGTCACCTACCTTATCAGTAAGCGAAACGTAGCGATTGGGGAGCAGAACTTCGTTCTCTTCGCCATCGGTAAGATATAGTCCATAGTCGGAAATTCGACCTACGGTCAGGGTTTGGTAGCGACCAGCTTTTATCATAATTGAAAATTTAATTTGCCCATCGAGGGCGTTTTCATCGTACAAAGATAACTTTTTTCGAGGATTTTTCGTATATTTGTTGTGAAGAAGTTTCATTTTAACCGCTTATGTACGTCAAAGTCGCGCTAATTCAGACGGATACACGATGGAAGTCGGTCGATTACAACCTTCAAGTAATCGAGCAAATGATCGCCACCGCACCGCCGAGCGACCTCTACGTACTGCCCGAAACCTTCGCTACGGGATTCGGAACCGAGCCAGCCGAGGCTGCCAAAGCAGAACAGCAGATTGTCGAAACGATGCGACAAGTGGTCAGAAAGTCGAACTGTGCAATTTGCGGCTCGCTTATCGTCAAGCGCGAGGGTCGTTATCGCAACCGCTTGATGTTCGTTACGCCATCGAGCGAAGAATTTTACGACAAGCGACATCTCTTCTCGATCGGCGGCGAAGGTGATGAATACGTTGCAGGCGAGGAGCGACGAATTGTCGAATGGTGCGGCATAAGGTGGTTATTGGCAACGTGTTACGATCTGCGTTTCCCAGTATGGTTGCGCAATCGAGGTGACTACGACGCGATGATTTGCGTGGCGTCGTGGCCCGCAGCAAGAGCCGAAGTGTGGTCTACCCTACTACGTGCCCGTGCTATCGAAAATGTTACATACGTGATTGGTGTCAATCGTGTTGGCGACGACCCCACGACGCACTATGCAGGTGGATCGGTCGCATTCAACTATCGCGGCGAGGCGTTGACCGCATCATCAGATACGGCGAGTGTGCTCAGTGCCGAGATCGACACCGACGCTCAGCAGACGTTCCGAGGCAAGTTCCCGGTCGAGCGCGACGCTGATGGTTTTGAGTTATTAATAGACAAAAGTGCAGACAGATGACATTACAGATGATTATATTGCTGATCGTTTCGGGTATTGCCGTTGGTTTCATCAACACGTTGGCCGGCGGTGGTGCGATTATGTCGATGACCGTCTTTATGGCACTCGGTCTGCCGATCGGCGTAGCCAACGGAACAAACCGAATCGCAGTAGTATTGCAGAATCTGACCTCATCTGCCGTTTTTATCAAAAAACGCCTGCTCGATATTCGTAGCGGACTGAAACTCTCAGTGCCCGCAATCATCGGCAACATCGCAGGCTCGTTGGTCGCAACCCAAATCAACGAAACAGTATTTAAGATATGTATGGGCGTGGTGCTGTTTGCCATTTTAGCCTATATGATCTTCGCCAAAACACACATTCACGGCGGTCACGGATTGGTGATCAAATGGTGGCACTACTTATGGTTCTTGCTGATCGGATTCTATGGTGGTTATGTCTATATTGGATTGGGCTATTTGATTTTAGCTATCACGCTAACTACAATGCACTTAGACATCATTACAGCAAACGTAATCAAGGGCTTTGTGATATTCGTCGCTACCCCATTCTCGCTGATCATATTTATGCTGCACGGACAGGTCGATTACGCAGTCGGATTGCTCCACGCGCTTGGTAACATCATAGGCACATATATCGCTTCGCACTACGGCATTAATTGGGGCACAAAATTCCTGAAATACTTTATGATTGCCGTCGTTTTGGTGAGCATTGCCGATCTATTTGGATTGATCTCGTTGCACGATATATGCGTCAATTTGATTCACTAAACTATTGATCACTATGCGTTTAACATTTCTCGGCACAGGAACATCACAAGGCGTACCAACGATCGGTTGCCATTGCGAGGTGTGTCGTTCGAACGACCCTCGTGACAGCCGTCTGCGCACGTCGGCAATGGTCGAAATTGACGACAAACGCATTGTGATCGACGCAGGTCCCGATTTCCGATACCAAATGTTGCGCACGGGAGTCCGACATCTCGACGCCATACTGCTCACTCACGAGCATAAAGATCATACGGGCGGCATTGACGATGTGCGAGCGTTCAATTTTGTCGATTTCCCTGTGATTCATCAAGTTGACATCTACGCAACGGCGCGAACTGCTGCCTGCGTGCGCAAAGATTTCGACTACGCTTTTGCCGAAAACAAATATCGAGGTGTGCCCGAAATTGAGCTTCACGAGTTCGATCCGAATGAGCCTTTCGAGATGAAAGGTGTGAAGATAGTGCCGATTCGAGGACAGCACTCCGACCGTTTCGAGGTGACGGGATATCGCATTGGGCGGTTGGCTTATCTGACCGATTTCAAGCAGATCGAGGAGCAGGAGATGGCAAAATTAGAGGGCGTTGACACGTTGATTGTCAATGCGTTGCGTTGGCGTGAACATATTTCGCACTTCACCGTCGAGGAGGCTTTGGAACTTATCGCCCGCGTCAAACCACGCCGCGCATACCTCACGCATATGTCGCACGACATCGGGTTGCACGCTCTTTCGACCGAACGCTTGCCCAAAGGTGTGCAATTAGCATACGATACTCTCACAATAGAAATAGATGAATAAAAACAGATAAGACTATGAATTTCAAAGCAAAAACCGTCATCGTAACCGGCGCTTCGTCGGGCATTGGATTGGCTCTTGCACGTGAATTTGCAGCCGCAGGTGCCAACGTGGTTATGGGTGCGCGAAGTGGCGAGAAACTTGCCGCCGTAGCTGCCGAGATCAAAGCCGCAGGTGGCGCAGCCGCATACACGACAGCTGACGTAACCAAAGAGGAAGATTGCAAACGATTGATTGACTGCGCTGTAAACACGTTTGGTGGCGTCGATATTTTGATTTGCAATGCGGGACTCTCGATGCGTGCGTTGTTCGACGATTGCGACCTGAGCGTACTGCACCGACTGATGGACGTAAACTTTTGGGGCACAGTGAATTGCTGCAAATACGCACTCCCCTATCTGCAAAAATCACGAGGCTCGATTGTCGGCATTTCGTCGGTGGCGGGTCTGCACGGTCTGCCCGCACGTACGGGTTATTCGGCATCGAAATATGCAATGACGGGATTCCTTGAAACGCTCCGTATCGAAAACCTAAAAAAAGGTCTGCACGTGATGGTTGCCTGCCCCGGTTTTACGGCGTCGAATGTCCGTTTTTCGGCACTGACCGCCGACGGAACGTCGCAAGGCGAAACACCTCGCAACGAGGACAAAATGATGACTGCCGAGCAGGTGGCGCACATCGTAATGCGTGGTATTAAACGTCGCAAACGTCTGTGCCTGATGGAGTACGAAGGTCGCTTGACGCACTTCATCAAGAAGTTCTCGCCCGCGCTTTTGGATCGTTTGTTCTATATGGTAATGGCACGCGAGCCAGATTCACCACTGAAATAACCGCACAAAAATAACGGTCGAACCCACTCGGAGTTCGACCGTTATTTTTGCTATGCGGACTACCCTATTTGCGCTGAGCTGCGGCATACGCCTCGACAGCCTTGAATACTCGCATTGTGTTGCCGCCCCACATCTTGGCAATATCCTCGTCCGAGTAACCCGCCTCCATCAGTGCACGCGTTACGTTCTTCATCTGCGACATATTGCGGCAACCATTCATACCGCCACCGCCATCGAAATCCGAACCAAAGCCAACGTGATCGACACCTACGAGCTTAACAATATGGTTGACGTGAGCTATCAGATCAGCTAAACTCTCCTCGCCTTTGGGTTTGTTCGAGATGAACGAGCGCACGATCGAAACCTGCACCACGCCACCCTTAGCAGCGATAGCCAAAATCTCCTTATCCGAGAGGTTGCGGCGAATAGCCTTAACGGCATAAACACCTGAATGCGAAGCGATAATAGGCGTTGCGCTCAACTCCACAGCCTGCAACGTTGCCAAACGCGACGCGTGCGAAACATCGACAACCATACCCACGCGATTCATCTCCGAGATCACCTTGCGACCAAACTCGGTAATACCACCCTTCGCGCCCTGATCGACACAAGTATCGGCAATCTCGTTAGCACCATTGTGAGTTAGCGTCGCCATTCTTACACCCAAATTATAGAAGTGTTCAACTGCGGTTGTATCAGTCCCAAAGCAGTAGCAATTCTCGATCGAGATCATCATCGCACGCTTGCCACTCTGCTTAACGCGCTCAATGTCTGCCGACGAATAGACAACCTCCGCTTTGTCAGCGTTCTCAGCGGCATATTTTTTCAAGCCCGCGATCATCGTCTCGGCACGGTTACGAGCCCACGCGTGACCCGCCTCATCGCACTCTCCTTGATCAATGTAGGCAGCAAAAACAGCGCAATCCAAACGACCCTCAGCCATCTTGTCGAACGACACTTGACCTTTGGTGGTCGAGTATTTACCGTCAGGGAAACAGTATGCCAACGAGAAGTCGTTGTGCGTGTCGATCGAGATAATGCGGTCGTGCAGAGCCTCGACCTCGGCGTCGGTGACCTGGCGTTGCGCCATCGAAATTGCGGGTATTAGGGTCATAATCAATAATATAATTCGTTTCATCGGTTTTGGTTTACTTTGTTATAGCAGGTTCAAAGATAGGGCTTTTGGTTAGAATCTACAAATCTATTTCTGAAATTAATTTAATAATATGGTGTATCGCGTTGGACTTTTGGGCAAAAAATTGTATCTTTGTCATCGAAATTCCGCGACCACGATGATTATCAGCAAGGCTCAATTCAAGTGCAGCAGCCAAAAGCTGCAACAAATTCCCGATGACAACCTCCACGAGTTTGCATTCATCGGTCGAAGTAACGTGGGCAAATCATCGCTGATCAATATGCTCACCCAGCGTCAGTTGGCAAAGGTTTCGGGCACCCCGGGTAAAACCCGATTGATCAACCACTTCATAATCAATGATCAATGGTATCTGGTCGACCTGCCGGGCTATGGCTATGCTCGCGTATCGAAGGATGTGCGTGGCGGATTCTCGAAACTCATCACCGACTACGTTACCAAGGCGCGCAAATTGCACTATCTGTTTGTGCTTGTCGACTCTCGACTTGAACCTCAGCGCATCGATTTGGAGTTCATCACGATGCTTGGTCAGCAGGGCATCCCCTTCGGGCTGGTCTTTACCAAAGCTGACAAGCTATCGGCCGCCCAACTCAAACGCAGCGTCGAGCGATACCAACGCACACTCTCCGAACAGTGGGAAGATATGCCCACTATGTTCGTCAGTTCGTCGGAAAAGGGACGTGGACGCGACGAAATATTGGACTTTATCGATAAATGTTTGAATGATGTTGAAAAAAACGACACCAAAACAGACGAACAAGCCGAATAAAATTGTAATTTTGTAAAAACTAACGATCATACCAAACTTTATGGCTATCCACAAAATCAAATTCTTCGCTTGCCGTGGTTCGCGACCTCTGGCAGAGAAGATCGCCCGCAGCTACGGCAGCGAACTCGGCGACTCACAAGTTCTCGAATTTAGCGATGGTGAATTCCAGCCCGCTTACAACGAAAGTATTCGTGGTTGCACGGTATTTATCATTCAATCAACATTCCCGCCCGCAGAAAATCTGATGGAGCTTTTGCTGATGATCGACGCTGCTCACCGCGCTTCGGCTCACCGTGTAATCGCTGTTATGCCCTACTTCGGTTGGGCTCGTCAGGATCGCAAGGATCGTCCCCGCGTTTCGATCGGTGCGAAGTTGGTTGCAAACTTGTTGCGTGCCGCAGGTGTGGATCGCATTATGACTATGGACCTGCACGCTGATCAGATTCAGGGTTTCTTCGATATTCCCGTTGATCACCTCTACGCAAGTGGTATCTTCGTACCCTATATCAACTCGCTGGGCATCGAGGATCTGTCGGTGGCTTCGCCCGATATGGGTGGTGCTAAGCGTGCAAGCGCTTATGCCAAGTATCTGGGTGCGCCGATGATCATCAGCCACAAGCAGCGCGAAAAGGCTAACGTCGTTGGTAAGATGACCGCTATCGGTGATGTTGAAGGTCGCAATGTGATCATTCTCGACGATATGATCGACACCGCAGGTACGATTACGATGGCTGCTGATATGTTGATGGAGAAGGGCGCAAAGAGCGTTCGTGCTGTTGCTACCCACGCAATTCTGTCGGGTCCCGCTTACGATCGTATCAACAACAGCGCATTGCAGGAGGTAATCATTACCGACACTATTCCGCTGGATCAGACTAAGGATCTGTCGAAGTTCACCGTGCTGAGTGTTGCCGACATCTTTGCTGACGTTATCGACCGAGTTTACAACTACAAGGAGATCAGCTCGCGCTTTATCTTCTAAGAGTCGTAACCGATATATTTTTAGACAAGAGCCGTTCCCCATTGCGGGTGCGGCTCTGATTTTATGACCGAAAACATTTTTGGCATCATTACCTCATTTTTGATCTAAAAATTTGGAAATTTCGGGCGGGGGGGGGTAAATTTGCACTTTGTAAACTACTAAAACTCAACTGATATGAAACGATTGTTTGCACTCTTGCTTTTGTTGTCGACCGCAATGCTTACGGGTTGTGATATTCCCGATGTCGATTTCTACGAACGTAGCTACGAGGTTTCAGCTGCGGGTGGCGAGATGATTATACCCGTCAATTCGACCGGTTTGGACGAGGTTGGAATTAAATATTACGGCAGCAACAACAAAGATTGGTGCGAAGTGGTCGAGATAATCGACCACTTCGATATGACACGCGCGTTGGCTGAATGGGATTCGGGTATCAAGATTAAATTCGAGCCCAACAACTCAGGCAAGCGTCGCGTCGTGCGAATCGTTGCAACAAGTTTTGGAGCCGAGGATCGAGTTGTGATCCGACAGCCTGCGCTCTAAACGTCAGCCACGCACAAAATAAAAATTCCGCCCCACACTGCGTAGGGCGGAATTTTAGTTTATGAATTGACTACGGGTTACTCCAAAGTACCTGCCTCAGCCTGCTCAACCATAGTCTTGTTAGCCGAGATGAAAACCTCAACACGACGGTTTGCTGCACGACCCTCAGCGGTATCGTTCGATGCAACCGGCTCGGTGTAAGCCTTACCCTCAACCTTAATGATACGACCAGCCTCAATACCCTTGCCCTGCAAGTAGTTCTGAACCGACTGAGCACGCTGCAACGAGATACGCTGGTTTACCTCCAACGAACCGGTCGAATCGGTGTGACCAAAGATGGTTACATCGGTCTCAGGATTCTGCAACAAGCTGATTGCAAACTTATCAAGCGACGCCTTCGAAGTTGCTGTCAAATCACTCTTATTGGTTGCGAACAGAATACCGCTATCGAAGGTCACCTTCAATGCGTCCAAGCCGTTGGTATCGGTTACAGTTTCAACATCTGCACCCTCGATAGCCTCCAATTCAGCCTTCTGCTTCTCCATCTTCTTGCCGATCAAAGCACCAGCGGTAGCACCTACTGCAACACCCGCAGCAGCACCGATAGCAGCACCCTTACCGCCACCGATCAAAGCACCGATACCTGCGCCCAAAGCACCTGCCGCAGCACCACCAATTGCACCGCCCTTCAATGCGCCGCAACCTGTAAACAACATCGCAGCCGTAGCAAGCGTCATACACATTACACCAAATCTTTTCATAATCGTAGTATTTTTAGGTTAATAATTATCTAACGATCGTAGCCTCACGGTCGGGACCTACCGACACGATTTTCACGGGCACACCCGTCTGCTGCTCGATGAACTCAACGTACTCCTTCAACTCAACGGGGAAATCCTCGTAGCGACGAATATCGTTGATGTTGCACTTCCAGCCCTTCAACTCAGCATAGATCGGCTTAATCTCGCAATCAACCGAATAGGGGAAGTGATCAACACGCTCGCCATTGATCTCGTAGCCCACAGCCACCTTGATCGTATCGAAGTCGTTCATCACGTCTGCCTTCATCATAATCAGAGCCGTCGCACCGTTGATCATAATCGAATATTTCAGTGCAACCAAGTCCAACCAGCCGCAACGACGCTCACGACCCGTTACTGCACCGTACTCGTGACCAATATCGCGCAACTGCTTACCAGTCTCGTCGAACAACTCGGTGGGGAACGGACCGCTACCTACGCGGGTGCAATATGCCTTGAAGATACCATACACATCGCCAATGCGGTTGGGAGCGACGCCCAGACCCGTACAAGCACCTGCACAAACGGTATTCGACGACGTTACAAAGGGATACGAACCGAAATCGACATCGAGCAACGTACCCTGTGCACCCTCTGCCAAAATGCTCTTATCTGCCATCAGCAATTCATTGACAGTCTGCTCACTATCAATGATATTGAACTGTTTGAGGTACTCGATGCCCTCGAACCACTTCTGCTCCAACTCGGTCACGTCGTACTCATAACCCAACGAACGCAACGTAGCCTCGTGGCGAGCCTTTGCCGCAGCGTAGATCGACTTGAAATCGCGGAAAATATCGCCGACACGCACACCATTACGGCTGATCTTGTCGGTATAGGTAGGACCGATACCCTTACCCGTCGTACCAATCTTGGCACTACCCTTCGCAGCCTCGTAAGCGGCGTCGAGCATACGGTGGGTGGGCAGGATCAGGTGAGCCTTCTTCGAGATATAAAGACGCTTGGTCAGGTCGTGACCGCTGGCAGCCAATGCCGTAGCCTCCTCCTTGAACAGAATCGGGTCGAGCACTACGCCATTACCGATAATATTGACTTTACCGCCCTGAAAAATTCCCGAAGGGATCGAACGCAGGACATATTTCTGTCCCTCGAATTCGAGCGTATGACCCGCATTGGGACCACCCTGAAAGCGTGCAACCACCTCGTAGTTAGGCGTTAAAACGTCTATCATTTTACCTTTGCCCTCATCGCCCCATTGCAGGCCGAGTACAACATCTACTTTTTTCATTTGTTTGGTTTTAATTTTTACGATCAATGCAAAAATAAATTGCTGTCAAAGTTAATGTTTTTTCGCTAAACCCCCAAATAAATTATCGGCTTTTTCACAACATTCGAGCTCGCACGACAACATTTCGGGCAATTATATACACTATATCACGTTAATAGATATTATATGAAAAATTTTTAGTATCTTTGACCTTTTAAAAACGATACTTTTATGCGAAAATATATCATCGGTCTACTCATAAGCTTATCGCTCTTTGTTACACACTCGGCGTCGGCTCAGTACAACAAGGAGTATTTCTTTTGGGTGGGTCGCCACTTTCTGATCGAGAACAACTACTCGGAGGCTATCAAGACGCTCAACATCTTATTGCGCGTCGATGAAGAGGCTTACGAGGCATATTTTCTGCGCGGTATCGCTAAGTATAACCTCGACGATCTGCTGGGTGCAGAGGTCGATTTCACGAGTGCTATCGAGAAGAATCCCGTATTCACCAACGCCTACACCTATCGTGCCATTACCCGCTCACGCTTAGGTAATTATGACGACGCGTTGCGCGATTTTCAGGAGGCTATCGACCTGCGTCCCGACCTCCCGAACCCCTATTACAGCCGAGGTGTAACACGCCTGCTGAACCAGCAATTCAAGGAGGCAATCGAGGATTTCGATATGTTTATTCGCCACGATGCGAAAGTTATCGACGCCTATATCAATCGTGGCACGAGCTACCTATATCTTAAAGATACCACCGCTGCGTACCACAACTACGACCTCGCAATTCGCACCAACCGCGAGAATCCCGACGGCTACAATCGTCGCGGATCGCTGTTGATGGCACAGCAGAGATATAACGAAGCATTGGCAGACTTCAACAAGGCTGTTGAGTGCGATTCGAGCTATCTGCTCTCGTTCTTCAATCGCGCTATCGTACATTCGCATTTGAATCGACCCGTCGAGTCGTTGTCGGATTTCGATCGCACGATCGAGCTCGATTCGACCAACTCGCTCGCCTACTTCAATCGCGCTATCGTTCGCTCGCAGATTGGCGACTACAACCGCGCATTGGAGGATTACAACCAGGTGGCATACTACACGCCTGAGAACGTTTTGGTCTACTACAATCGAGCATTGCTGCACACGCAGTTAGGCGATCTGAAAGCGGCTCTGCGCGACTATGACCGAGCAATCGAGCTCTATCCCGATTTCGCCAACGCATATATCAACCGAGGCAATATCCGCTATATGTTGCGCGATACGAAGGGTGCGCGTCAGGACCGACAGACCGCCGACCGAAAGATTGCCGAGTATCGTTCGAAGTTGAAAGACAGCGTATCTTACTCTATCTACTCGGACACCACGCACCGTTTCGATCAGTTGCTTTCGTTCGATACGAAGATGGCCGGCAGCAATTTCGAGCGTATCACGACCCACACCTCAGGCGAGAATTTGGCTCTTATGCCTCTATTCCGCTTTACGATTACACGCGCCGACAGCGTTACAACTATCGACCCGAAACGCTACCATCTGCAACGTGTCGAGGATTTCGTGGCGCAACTCTCGCAACCCGATTTGAAACTATCGCGCCGCGAAAGCGATATTCCGATCGACTCGTTGGTCGATCTTGACGCACGTTTGGCTGAGCGAGTGGTCGAGAATGTAGACGATTGGCAGCCGTTGTTCCTGCGCGGTATCACTCAGTCGCTTATCAAGCAGTACACCAATGCCGTTGCGACCTACACCGCCGCAATAGAGCGTGCACCGAGTAACCCTTTCTTGTACCTCAACCGTTCGACCACGCAGGCCGAAATGATCGACTTTATCTCGTCGATTGATAATTCATACCAGCGTATTACGATCGACGCCGATCCGGTGAATCGTCTGCAAAATGCCTCATCTCGTTCGTACAACTACGACGAGGCGATTGCCGACTTGAATAAAGCCATAAAGCTCTACCCCACATTTGCTTACGCCTACTACAACCGCGCCAATTTGCAGGCTCTGTCGGGCAAACTCCCCGAGGCATTCGACGACTACTCGAAGGCGATCGAATTGTGGTCAAACTTTGCCGAGGCGTACTACAACCGCGGATTGGTGCAGATTTATATGAAAGATACGCGCAAAGGTTGCCTCGATTTGAGTAAGGCGGGCGAGTTGGGTATCGCTAACGCCTATCAGTTGCTGCAACGCTACGCATCGGCTAAACACGACTAAACAACAAAACAAACTAATAATTCAAACAAAATGGTAAAAGCAATTCAACAAAAGTTGAGCGAATCGAAGACCGCGCGTTGGAGTGTCCTCGCACTCGTTTCGTTCACGATGATGTGCGCCTACTTCATCTCGGACATTATGTCGCCTTTGAAGACCCTCCTCGAAAAGGAGATCGCTGATGGCGGTTTGGGTTGGACTTCGATGGATTTCGGCGTATTTAACTTCTCGTACGGTTGGTTCACCGTATTCCTGTTTATGCTCATTATCGGCGGTATTATCCTCGATAAGTGGGGCACAAAGTTCACCGGCGTGCTGGCTACGGGCTTGATGCTGGCAGGTGTTGCGATCAAGTATTTCGTTATCGAATACACCGTTAGCAACCCCGATTTCGCAGCTCAAACCCTGCCTTGGTTGGGCAATATTCACTCGTCGCTGCTCTACATCTCGTTGGGCTACGCAACCTTCTGCCTCGGCTCAGAGATCGCAGGTATCACCGTAACCCGAATCATCGCTCGCTGGTTCGCAGGTCGTGAGTTGGCATTGGCGTTGGGCTTGCAGGTGGCTACCGCACGTCTGGGTACGGCTGCTGCTTTCGTGCTCTGCCCGATGCTGCCTGAGTGGTTCAACTTCCAGATCTCGGCTCCCGTAATGGTAGGTTTGGCAATTATGTGTATCGGTTTGATCACCTTCCTTGTATTCTGCGTAATGGACGCTCGTTTGGACAAGGAGGAGAGCGAGTCGAACGTGGAGCAGGAGGAGCCTTTCCGCGTACGCGACATTATCGACATCATCAAGGTGCCCGCATTCTGGTATATCGCAATCCTCTGCTTGGTGTTCTACTCGGCTGTGTTCCCCTTCTTGAAGAACGCTACCGACTTTATGTTCAACAAGTATCCCATTGAGTTCGACTACGCTTCGTGGATTCCTGCAATGCTACCCTTCGGCACCATTCTGCTGACCCCGATCTTTGGCGGTATCTATGACAAGGTGGGTCGCGGTGCTACGCTGATGTTGATCGGCTCGGTGCTGTTGTTCTTCGTTCACGTGGTATTTGCCACTCCGCAGATCACCAGCGTTGCTGTTGCTGTTGCGATGATGATCGTACTCGGTATCGCCTTCTCGCTGGTTCCCTCGGCAATGTGGCCCGCAGTGACCAAAATCGTTGAGCCTAAGAAACTTGGCTCGGCATACGCACTGATCTTCTGGTTGCAGAACGTAGGTCTGATGGGTGTACCCCTGCTGATCAACTGGGTACTCAACGAGTATTGTATCGTAGGTACTCAGGTGCTCGACGGCGCAACCATCAACAAGTACGACTACACCACTCCGATGATGATCTTTGCTGCTCTGTCGTTCACGGCTATCCTCTTCGCTCTGTTGCTCAAACGCGAGGATAAGCGCAAGGGTTACGGCATCGAGGAGAAGAAATAACGAACAACCGCTGTTCTAAAACTCGACGAGTGCAGCCATTCGGTTGGTTGCACTCGTTTTTTTGTATTGTGGTTTGGAGTTTTTTCGCTACATTTGTGGACTAATCTCTCAATAATTTTATGGCAGCAAAGACAACATATCCCTACACCGTCGAGCCGCAAGAGGTTGATTTCACCCTGCGTGCGTCGCTCTCTAAACTGATCGCACAAACACTCAACGTGGCAGGTATCGACGCCGACAGCAAAGGCTTCGGTATTCGCGTGCTGAAACCCGAAAATCGCTCGTGGGTACTCTCGCGTATGGCTATCGAAATTGATCGTCGCCCTGCGGAATATACACCTTATAATATTACGACGTGGGTCAGCGACTATGGTCGCGCAATGAGTACCCGTAATTTCGTACTCGACAGCGAGGGCGAAGTGTTTGGTCGCGCTACGACACAATGGTCGATGATCGACTTCAATACACGTCGTGCGGTCGATCTGCGCTATATTGCCGAGCACAACGACGCTGTTTGGAACGAAGAGCCTCCCATCGAGCGTGCAGGCAAGCTGGCAACCATTGAGCCCGAAAACAGCGTAACTCACCGCGTGGCATACTGCGACATTGACTTCAACCGTCATATGAACTCGTTGCGTTATTTCGACCTTATGCTCGATTGCCTGCCGATCGAACTGCACGAAACGGATCGTCCCGTTCGCGTCGAGATCAACTTCTTGAATGAGGTGCGCTATGGTCAGGAGCTGACTATCGGCTACCGACACGAAGGCGATCGCTGGGAGTTCGAGATCTCGACCGACGAAGGCACGGTTGCTTGTCGCACTACCTTCGAGTGGAAATAGTCAAAACAAAATAGCCGCCGAGATCGTCCCGACGGCTATTAAAACAAAAAAGGGTAAGCTACTTATATCGCACCGCTACAACCACCTACCCTTGCTCGCTTCCGCACCTGGGGGATTCAGTAGGAGCTGGTCGTATAAGACTTACCCGAGTGCAAATGTACGGATTTTTCTTATATTTGCAAAAAAATTACAACCGAAATGAAAAAAACACTCATTTGGACATTCATCACAGCGGTCGCCATAGGAGCTGCCGCAGCCGTGTGGGGCATCATCTCGTTCAAGGGTAACGCAGTGAAACAGAGCGCAGAAATCTATCTTTCGAAGCGTTCGGACTACGCCACTTTGCTCGATTCACTCAAACCCAAAATAGGTCACCACGTAGCATTCGATATTTATGCCAAACGCCTCAATTTAGAGCAGACTTACAAAGCGGGGCACTATGTTCTTGACGAGGGAATGAATGTAATTGAGATCGTTCGTATGATCAAACTCGGTATGCAGACGCCCGTAAACGTCACCTTCAACAACGCCAAAACACCCGCTTATCTTGCAGGCAAACTCGCTCGACAAATCGACGCCGACTCAGCCGAGATTGCAGCCGTGCTGACCGACCAAAAGGTAGCCGAAAAGTATGGTTACAAGAACCCGCTGACGATGTTCTCGATGTTTATCCCCAATACCTATGAGTTCTATTGGACCGTTACGCCCGAACAGATTGTCGAACGTATGAGCGACGAGGCGGAGCGTTTTTGGGTAGACCGCGACGCGAAACGCAAACGCAGCGGACTGTCGCGTTTGGAGGTAATGACTTTGGCGTCAATCGTTTACGAAGAGACTCGCGCTACCGACGAGATGGCGACGGTAGCAGGTGTCTATATCAATCGTTTGAAGAAGGGTATGCCCTTGCAGGCTGACCCGACGGTGAAGTATGCCGTTGGTGATTTCACGTTGCGTCGTATCCTGCACAAGCACCTGAAAGTCGATTCACCCTACAATACCTACCGCAACAAGGGGTTGCCCCCCTCGCCTATCTGTATGCCCTCGATCGCAGCGATTGACGGTGTGCTGAACTTCGAGAAACACAACTACCTTTATTTCTGTGCACGACCCACCTTCGATGGTCACCACAACTTCGCGGCTACTTATACGGAGCACCTGCGCAATGCCCGCGCCTACACCAAAGAGTTGAACAAAAGAAAGATATACAAATAAATGAAACAGATTTTATTGTCGATTGCCATTACGCTGATCTCCCTCGTTGGCGTGACGGAGGTTCAGGCTGCCAAGCCGAACAAAAAGAACAAGAAAACCGAAACGGTCGCTCCCGTCGTTACTATACCCGAAGAAAGTTACTCGGTGGTGACCTATACGGTCGATGAAATGCCCGCAGTAGCAAGCATTAATGCGGCATTAGCAAACTATGAGCACAAGAACTATTTCGAGTGGAACTGCTCACTGATAGTCGAGTGCAAAGAGTTGGTAGAGAATGGTATGCCCTCGCCTGCCGAGATGGAATTACTTGATCAGTTTGAGGACGAGCTTAGCAAAGATTTGGCTGGCGACGGCGAGATCCCCAATGCTATTTTCTTTGCGCGAATCACTCACAACGGCTCACGCCAACTGATTTGGAAAGTTCACCTGCCAAAGCAGGCTTACGACTACTTAGCGGGCGTAATGCAGAGCGACAAGTATCCGCGAAATTTCGAGTTTGTAATCGAGCGTGATGTCGATTGGAAGATGACCGAAAATTTAACGCTAATGGTCCAAGAATAGCAAACAAGAGCCGCCCCAACAAGGAGCGGCTCTCTTATTTAAAACAAGCGTTGCATCATCACTACATCGCGCCAACCGTCTGCGGTCAATCGCCAACGTCGACGCACTCCACACTCCTCGAATTGGCACCCTGCAAACAGTGCTCGGCAAGCCACATTATCGGTATCAATATCGCAATACAACTGATTGAGCATCAGTACATCACGCGCATACTCAACAAGCAGAGCCAGTGCCTCCGAAGCATAGCCACAACCGCGCTCGCCATCAGCCACCAGCACCCCCACTCCTGCACGTCGGTTCAGAGGATCAAAATCGAACAGATCGACCGCACCCACAGCGTGGTCGTCTTCGTTGAGAGCAATGACCAGACGCAACTGATGGGTGCGCCAAATATCGTACTGCTGTTGCTCGATAAACGCTCGCAGGATCTCGCGCGAAAAGGGGGCAACCGTACCGCTCACTCCCCACACCGCGGTATCATTTTCCCAGCGATACATCGCCTCGACATCGCTCGGTTCGAGCGCACGAAGATGGATATTCTGACCGTGCAACAGCATACCCTTACAGACCAATAATCTTATTGCGAATCAACATCGCCACACCCCAAGCACCCGCCGTTTCGTCGAGTTTCGACACGCGGAATTTGGTATCTTTATAGACCAGATTTAGCGAATATTTATTGGTCGCCGACTTCAATGGCAACATCAAATAGTCACCCGCAGCCGCCAAATTACCACCAATAACCACCGTTTCGGGGTTGAAAATATTGATCAGGAACGCCACACTCTTACCGATTTTTTCGCCCGCCTCCTCAATCAATTCGATCGAAAGATTATCGTCATTGCGAGCCGCCTCGATAATATCGTCGATATGCACAGTACCCTCAGAATCAACCTTTTCGCGCAGAATTGAATTGACTCCCGAACGGATCATACCGACCATCTTCTCCTCGATTGCAATACCCGACACCTCGGTTTCGAGGCACCCCTTCTTACCGCACGAGCAGATAATCTCGTTGTCGAAGAAGGGTGTGTGACCAAACTCACCCGCAAAGCCGCTCTTGCCATAATACAACTCGCCGTGCATAACGATACCAATCGCCACACCGCGACCCAAAAAGAGGTAGACCATATTATTCTTCGGGGTATCGGTCAGCGCACACTCGGCATAACAACGTGCACGAGTATCATTTTCGAGCAGTACACGAACGCCAACACGCGCTTCGAGAATCTCGCGCAACGATCGATCGCTCGACGTGAAATACTTATAACTGCAACCCGTATCGGGGTTCACACGCCCCGCAATGCAGACGCCAACACCCAAAATTTTGCCGCGATCGACGCCCGAATTATCTATAAAACCGATAATCGAAGTGCAGATTTTTTCAAGGCACTGAGGGCGATCTTCCAGCTCAAAATTCGCCTCACAATGTTTATGTATCACATTGTTTTGCAGATCGGTAAGCACAAACATCATATAGTCGCGAGCAATCTCGACACCCACAAAGTAGATAGCCGAATTAGCCAATCCGAAGATGTTCGGGCGACGACCGCCAGCCGTTTCGACCTTGCCATTATCCGTCACAATATCCTCCTGAACCAACTCCTGAACGAGCTTGGTAATTGTCGGCACACTGATGTGCAACTCCTTGGTCAATTCTGCCAGCGTGCACTGTCCGTGGAGAGCCATATAGGCAATGATATTTCGCTTGATAAGGCTGTTTTTATGGGTGACACCCTTAATCACATCGACTTCGTGTTGATTGAAAAAATCCTTTAATGATGTCATATAATTTTACTATTTACATACTCAATTATTAAACAAAATTAATAAAGATTTTCAATAACGCAACACCATTTTGAAAGTTTTTTCAATTTCTTAGCATATTAGACAAATAGAAATGGGCGCAGAAGTGCTCTCGAAACACCTCTACGCCCATCTTTTTATCGTGATAGATTCTCGCTTACAGCGTCGCCTTCGACACCGCGTCAGCCTCACGATTGACCTTCTTGATCAGACCTTGCAGCACCGCACCAGGACCCAACTCAACAAACGAATCGGCTCCATCAGCCAACATATTCTGCACGATATAAGTCCAACGCACGGGAGCCGTCAACTGCGCAATCAGATTAGCCTTAATCTGCTCAGGATCGGTATAAGGCTTAGCGTCAACATTCTGATATACAGGGCAGATCGGAGCTTTGAACGGAGCTGCCTCGATAGCCTCCTGCAACTCGACCTTAGCGGGTTCCATCAGCGGCGAATGGAACGCACCACCAACGGGCAGACGCAACGCGCGACGTGCACCCGCAGCCTTCAACTGCTCGCAAGCAGCATCAACAGCCTCGATCGAACCCGAGATAACCAGCTGACCAGGGCAGTTATAGTTTGCAGCCACAACCACACCCTCAATCTTGGCGCAGATCTCCTCAACCGTCTTATCGTCAAGACCCAACACCGCAGCCATCGTCGAGGGCTGAGCCTCGCACGCCTTCTGCATTGCCGCAGCACGCTTAGCCACAAGTCGCAGACCGTCCTCGAATGACAATGCACCAGCAGCAACCAACGCGCTGAACTCGCCAAGCGAGTGACCCGCAACCATATCGGGCTTGAACTCCTCGCCGAGAGCCTTAGCCATAATAACCGAATGAAGGAATACCGCAGGCTGGGTAACAAAGGTCTGTTTCAACTCCTCGTCCGTACCCGAGAACATTATGTCGGTAATGCGGAAACCGAGAATTTCGTTAGCCTTCTCGAAGAGCTCCTTTGCCGTAGGGACATTCTCATAGAGATCCTTACCCATACCAGAGAATTGCGATCCCTGACCGGGGAATACAAATGCTTTCATAACTTTCAGTTTTAGTATGTTTTACTCCGCCACAAGTCTGCTTTGTACTCTCTTCTCCCTACCTTGCGACGGCACAAAGGTAACTATTTCGCGAAAAAAAACTATACATTTTGATTAAATGTTGATAACTTACCTATTATAAATAGCGGAAATAAGCTAAAAATTTGCTAAAATTGCAGGATTAAATACGGTGCGTAGTGCGCTCTAACCCCATTTCGCACCCTAAATACATTAGAACGACTATGTTAGCAATAATTTACTACATCATTTTGGGCTGCGCTTGCTTTGTGGTGCTGATCCTTTCGGCAATCACTTTGGTGTTGTTGCGCCCGTTCGATCCTGCACGTCGCTGCATTCACGAGCAGTCGCGTCTGCTGACCCGAATTTTCTTCTGCTGGCCTAAGTGGCGCACAATCGTACGCGGCGTGGAGAAGATCGACCGCAAACAGGCATACGTAATCACAATCAACCACACGAGTATGGTCGATATTCCATTACTCTATCGTATTCCGCTCAACTTCCGTTGGGTGTCTAAGCGCGAGGTGTTCCGTATCCCGTTCTTCGGACAGATGCTGACGCTGCACGGCGACATTTGTATCGACCGTTCGTCGTCGGGCGCAATGTCGAAGGTTACAACCTTAGGCAAGAAGTGGCTCGGTCGCGGCGCGTCTGTGGCAATCTTCCCCGAGGGTACACGCTCGAAAGATGGCGAGATTCACCGCTTCAAGTCGGGTGCATTCACTCTGGCTAAGGAGGCAGGCGTACCGATTCTGCCCGTAGTATTTCACGGCTCGGATACATTGTTTGCTAACGGCTGGCGTCTGCCGTGGCGACACACCTTCCGTGTCGATGTACTCGATCCCATTCCTGCCGAGGTGGTTGCCTCGATGGAGCTCAGAGAGTTGAGCGATATGGTGCGCGAGAAGATGGTTGCTGCAAAAGAGGTGCAGAAAAGTATGAACGACTAAAAACGAAGGAGAAACAATATAATGGCTGAAACAACAGTACAATACAGCGATTCCGACATTAAAACCCTCAGCACACGCGACCAGATGCGTCTGCGTCCGGGTATGTGGATCGGTAACTTGGGCGACGGTTCGCAACCCGACGATGGTATCTACACCCTGCTCAAAGAGGTGGTTGACAACTCGATCGACGAGTTCATTATGGGTGCAGGTAAGGTTATCGAGATCACAATCGACGAGAACAAGCGCGTAACGGTACGCGACTATGGTCGAGGTATTCCTCTCGACAGTTTGGCAAATGCTGTATCGAAGATCAACACGAGTGGCAAGTATGGCTCAGGCGCGTTTAAGAAGACAGTGGGTCTGAACGGTGTCGGCGTCAAGGCAGTTAATATGATGTCGAGCGAGTTTACGGCTCGAAGTGTCCGCGACGGCGAGGCTCGCACGGTGAGCTACCAGACCGGTTTGGAGCTGAGTGACCGACGCGAGAGCGGTGTGCAAGAGAAGAACGGCACGATGATCAGTTATGTGGTTGATGAAGATGTATTCGGCGTGTACGAATACAATATGGAGTATATCGAGCAGCGTCTGCGCAACTACACCTATCTGAATCAGGGACTGACGATTAAGTTTAACGGCACGTCGTATCACTCGAAGAATGGTCTGCTGGATCTGCTGACCGAGAATATGTCGGGCGAGGAGCCGCTCTACCCCATCATTCACCTCAAAGGCAAGGATATCGAGGTGGCGATTACGCACGGTACGAGCTATGGTGAAACCTACTATTCGTTCGTAAATAGTCAGAATACATTCCGTGGTGGCACGCACCAAGCAGCTCTGCGCGAGGCGGTTGCAAAGGTCGTAAAAGAGTTCTACAAGAAGGACTACGATCCGTCGGACGTACGCACCTCGATCGTGGCTGCCATTAGTGTCAATGTCGAGGAGCCTGGATTCGACTCGCAGACCAAGACCCGATTGGTGTCGAAAGATATGGAGCCCGAGGGTCCGACGGTGCGTCAGTATGTTATCGACTTCCTCAAACAAGAGTTGGACAACTATCTGCATAAGCACCCCGATACAGCAGGTGTGCTCAACAAGAAGATTCTCGAAAACGAGAAGGAGCGCAAGGCTATTTCGGGCGTACAGAAGAAGGCGCGCGAGATCGCTAAAAAGGTGTCGCTCAACAACAAAAAGTTGCGCGACTGCAAGATTCACCTCAACGACAAGAACGATCGTGCCGAGGAGTCGATGATTTTCATTACGGAGGGTAACTCGGCGTCGGGTTCGATTACCAAGAGCCGCGACGTGCAGACGCAGGCTGTATTCTCGTTGCGCGGTAAGCCACTCAACTGCTACGGACTGACCAAGAAGGTGGTCTATGACAACGAGGAGTTCAACTTGTTGCAGGCAGCCCTCAACATCGAGGAGGATATGGACAACCTGCGTTACAACAAGGTGATTATCGCAACCGATGCCGATGTCGATGGTATGCACATTCGACTGCTGATGATGACCTTCTTCCTGCAATTCTTCCCCGATGTGATTCGTCAGGGTCACCTCTACGTATTGCAAACCCCGCTGTTCCGCGTGCGCAACAAGAAAGAGACGCACTACTGTTATAGCGAGGAGGAGAAACAACGTGCAATAATCAAGTGCGGCACCACGGCCGAGATCACCCGATTCAAAGGTCTTGGCGAGATTTCGCCCGAGGAGTTCGGGGAGTTCATTGGCGAGAAGATGCGTCTGGACAAGGTGCGTCTGACCAAAGATGACCCTATTCACGATATGTTGGAGTTCTATATGGGTAAGAACACCTACGACCGTCAGAACTTTATCATCGACAACCTGCGTATTGAGGAGGATTTGATCGAGAATATGGACAAGTACAACTCGGTGGAGGCTGAGGCGGTTTAAATTTTTGATTTGAAAAGAGAAAACAACACGATAAATGGACGAAAATAATATTATAACCGAAGAGTTGAGCGTAGTCGACGAGCAGACCTCACAACGTTCGAACGGCAAATTCGGCAAGCTGATGGAGGACGCCAGCGGCACGCGTAAACTCACGGGTATGTATAAGAATTGGTTTCTGGATTACGCCTCGTATGTAATCTTGGAGCGTGCTGTACCCCACGTCGAGGACGGTCTGAAACCCGTACAACGACGTATTCTGCACTCGATGAAGCGTATGGACGACGGTCGCTACAATAAGGTTGCAAACATCGTCGGTCACACGATGCAGTTCCACCCCCACGGCGATGCTTCGATTGGTGACGCACTTGTGCAGCTCGGACAGAAAGATCTGCTAATCGACTGTCAGGGTAACTGGGGTAACATTCTGACGGGCGACGCTGCGGCTGCTCCGCGTTATATCGAGGCTCGTTTGTCAAAATTCGCGCTCGACGTAGTTTTCAATCCGAAGACTACGGAGTGGATGGCGTCGTATGACGGTCGTAATCAAGAGCCTGTAACTCTGCCTGTTAAGTTTCCGTTGCTGTTAGCGCAGGGTGTCGAGGGTATCGCCGTAGGTTTGGCGTCGAAGATTCTGCCCCACAACTTCAACGAGTTGATCGACGCTTGCGTTGCGCACTTGCAGGGCGAAGAGTTTACATTGCTGCCCGACTTCCCAACGGGCGGTTTGGTCGATTGCTCGCGCTACAACGATGGTCTGCGTGGCGGTGCAGTGAAGATTCGTGCACGCATTTCGAAAATCGACAAGCGCACGTTAGCGATCACCGAGATTCCGTTCACGACCACAACCGAGAGTATCAAGGAGTCGATTGTCAAGGCTAATGACAAGGGCAAGATCAAGATTCGCAAGGTGGAGGACAACACCGCGCAGAAGGTTGAGATCATTGTTCACGTTGCACCCGACGAGTCGACCGACAAGACCATCGACGCACTCTACGCATTCACCGATTGCGAGGTTTCGATTTCACCCAACTCGTGTGTGATTTATGAGGACAAGCCTCATTTCTTGGGTGTCAGTGAAATTCTGCGCCGCTCGGCTGAGCATACAAAGGCTCTGTTGAAGCAGGAGTTGGAGATCAAGCTCGACGAACTGAACGCGCAGTGGCACTCGACCTCACTCGAAAAGATATTTATCGAGAACAAACTCTATCAGTTGATCGAGGGTTGTCGCTCGCGCGAGGAGGCATACGAGGCTGTCGACAAGGGTTTGGAGCCGTTCAAAAAGTTGTTGCAGCGCGAGGTGACGCACGACGACGTAGTGAAACTGACTCAGTTGCAGTTCATTCGCATTTCGAAATACGATTCGACCAAAGCCGACGAGTTGATTCGCGGTATCGAGGAGGATATTCGCAAGGTTAAGCACGATCTGAAACACCTGGTCGAGTATGCCGTGGCGTACTACAACCGCATTAAGGAGAAGTATGGCAAGGGACGCGACCGTCGCAGCGAATTGCGCGAGTTCGATTCGATCGAGGCAGCAAAGGTGGTTGTGGCAAATGCCAAACTCTATGTCAATCGCGCCGAAGGTTTCTTCGGTATCGGTGCCTCGATGCGCAAAGATGAGTTTGTATGCGACTGCTCGGATCTGGACGAGGTGCTGGTGATGACCAAAGATGGTCGCTACGAGGTGACAAAGGTGCAGGACAAGGCATTCTTCGACAAGAATATATATTATATAGGTATCTTCAAGCGCAACGACGAGCGCACGATCTACAACATTCTCTATCGCGACGGTAAGGCAGGTGCGATTATGATGAAGCGTTGCGCGATCAAGGGTGTGACGCGCGATAAGGTCTACGACATCACAAAGGGTACGCCCAAGAGCGAGGTGATCTATATGACCGTCAATCCCAATGGCGAGGCGGAGGTTTTGAAGGTATACTTCAAGCCGCGTCCGCGACTGAAACGCGCGATTGTCGATCTCGACTTCTCGACTCTCGCAATCAAGGGTCGCCAGAGTCAGGGCAACCTGTTCTCGCGCTACGGTATTCACAAGATTGTGATGAAGGAGCGTGGTACTTCGACCCTCGGCGGACAGAATATCTATTTCGACGAGGATATTATGCGTCTGAATTCGGACGGTCGCGGTCGATTGCTCGGCGAGTTCAGTGGCGACGATCGCATTATCGTGATGACAGCCAAGAACTTGTACTACACCACCGGTTTCGATTTGGGTCACCACTTCCCTGAGGATATGATCAGCGTCGAGAAGTTCGACGCAGGTCGCGTATATTCGGTAGTCTACTTCGATAAGGTTGCAGGTTACTTCTACCTCAAACGTTTCAATGCCGAGGCGGGCGACAAGACACAATACTTCCTCGACGAAGAGGGCACGATGAAACTCATCGCAATTTCGACCGACGAGCGTCCCCGTTTGGAGATCACCTACAAGGGTGCTCAGGCGTCACGTCCGACAGATACGGTGGTAGTTGCCGACTTTATCGGTATCAAGAGCCACCGCGCAAAGGGTAAGCGATTGTCGACCTACGACATCGACACGCTGACATTCGTTGAGCCTGAGGAGGTGCCCGACGAGGAGCAGCCGACACAGCCCGTAGTGGCTGAGCCGATCGCTACCGCAGCAGGTGAAGATGTTGATTTTGAGATCATTCGCAATGCTCCCGACGAGGAGATGGAGAGTGGCGAGCAGTTGAATTTGTTCTAAAACGAGGGCAACAATGAAACTATTTCTGATCGGATATATGGGTTGTGGCAAGAGCTCGCTCGGGCGTCGATTGGCGCGTCGATTGGCGATAGACTTTGTCGATATGGACAAGGCTATCGAGGCTGAGGCGGAGATGACCATACCCCAAATATTCGCAACAGAGGGCGAGGAGGCATTTCGACAGCGCGAACGCGAGATGATCACAAAGCTCGGTACGGCAGAGGGTGATCGAATCATCGCTACGGGCGGTGGCGCACCCTGCCGCGAAGGTAATTTGGAGTTGTTAAATTCGTTTGGATCAACCATTTATCTCAAATTACCGCCTGAGATTCTCGTTACACGATTGTGCCGCCACAAGGAGAAACGACCGCTGATTACAGGCAAGAGCGACGAGGAGGTAGCTGAGTTTGTCAGCCGTTCGCTCGCCGAGCGCGAGGTCTATTACCAACGTGCCTCGATCGTAATCGACTGCGCAGGAAGAAGCGACGACTACATCGTTGAACATTTGTACAACTTTATGAGATATAACAAGTAAAACAATATAAAACAAAAGGTTATGGTTCTGTTTTTTGCACAAGATGACAAAATCTATGCTGTGGATAGCTGCGTAGAGTTCGATCAATCGGCAATCGAAAAATTGGAGTGGCTTTTCTCGGGCGCAAAGCTCGTCAAGAGCGAGAGAATCGATGGTAAATTCGTCGGTCCCCGCCGCGAAATGATCACCCCGTGGAGTACCAATGCTGTGGAGATCACCCAAAATATGGGTTTGGAGGGCATTCGTCGTATCGAGGAGTTCGTTGCCGACGGCGAGAACACCCCGTTCGATCCTATGCTGAATCGTCGCTATGAGGCTCTGGATCAGTCGATTTACGTTATCAACAAAGAGCCCGAAAAGATCGTCTATATCGACGACATCGAAAGCTACAACCGCGCTGAGGGTCTGGCACTGAGCGAGGAGGAGATCGCATACCTCAAAGAGGTGAGCGAGAAGATGGGACGACCGCTGACCGATAGCGAGGTGTTTGGTTTCTCGCAGGTCAATTCGGAGCACTGCCGCCACAAGATCTTCGGCGGTACGTTCGTGATTGATGGCGAGGAGAAGCCTTCGTCGCTGTTCAACCTGATCAAACGTACAACACACACCAACCCCAATCGCGTTACGTCGGCTTACAAGGACAACTGCGCATTCTTGCAGGGACCGGTTGTTGAGCAGTTCGCTCCCGAACGTCACGATGTGCCCGACTACTTTACGGTTAAGGATTTCGAGAGCGTCATCTCGATCAAGGCAGAAACTCATAACTTCCCGACAACCGTAGAGCCTTTCAACGGTGCAGCTACGGGTACCGGTGGCGAGATCCGCGACCGTATCGCAGGCGGCAAGGGCGCATTCCCCGTTGCGGGTACGGCGGTATATATGACCGCATATCCTCGTTTGGACGATTCGCACTCGTGGGAGGCGCAGATGCCCCCGCGCAAGTGGCTCTATCAGACTCCTGCCGACATTCTGATCAAGGCTTCGAACGGTGCGAGTGATTTCGGTAACAAGTTCGGTCAGCCGCTGATCTGCGGATCGTTGCTCACCTTCGAGCACGGCGAGCAGGGCAAGGAGTTCGGTTACGACAAGGTGATTATGCAGGCTGGTGGTATCGGCTATGGTCGCAAGGTAGACAGCCTGAAAGATGAGCCTACGACGGGTAACAAGGTTGTGTTGCTCGGTGGCGACAACTATCGTATCGGTATGGGTGGTGGCGCAGTATCGAGCGTGGCAACAGGTGAGTATCAGAGCGATATCGAGCTGAACGCTATCCAGCGATCGAATCCCGAAATGCAGAAACGTGCCTACAACGCTATTCGTGCCGTAAGCGAAGAGGATAACAACCCCATCATCTCGATTCACGACCACGGTGCAGGTGGTCACCTGAACTGCCTCAGCGAGTTGGTCGAGGCTACGGGTGGTCGTATCGACATCGACCAGCTGCCTATTGGCGATCCTACCCTCTCGCACCGCGAAATTATCGGCAACGAGTCGCAGGAGCGTATGGGTCTGGTGATCGATGCCAAGTATATCGACCATTTGAAGCGCATTGCCGACCGCGAGCGTGCACCGATGTACACCATTGGTGAGACTACGGGCGATATGCAGTTCACATTCGTCGACAACCGCACGGGTGAGAAGCCTATCGATTGGCAGTTGGAGTATATGTTTGGCAAGGCTCCCCGCACGATTATGCGCGACAAGAAGAAGGCAAGCAACTTCGACGAGGTGAAGTATTCGACTACAAATATTATTAAATACATCGAGCAGGTGCTCCAAATCGAGGGCGTTGCTTGTAAGGATTGGCTGACCAACAAGGTTGACCGCTCGGTAACGGGCAAGATCGCTGTACAGCAGACCGCAGGTGAGATACAGGTTCCGTTGAATGACTACGCTGCCGTTGCTATTGATTATCAGGGCAAAGCAGGTATCGCAACGGCTCTCGGTCACGCTCCCGTAGCTGCAATGATCGACCCGAAGGCGGGCTCGCGCTTGGCTATCGGTGAGGCACTGACCAACATCGCGTTGGCTCCGTTGAGCTACGGTTTGAAGGGCGTTTCGCTCAGCGCAAACTGGATGTGGCCCTGCCGCAACGAGGGCGAGGACGCACGTCTGTATGACGCAGTAGAGGCTGCAAGCGATATGGCAGTTGAGTTGGGTATCAACATTCCGACCGGTAAGGACTCGCTGTCGATGACTCAGAAGTATAAGGACGGCAAGGCAGTGATTGCACCAGGTACGGTTATCATCACTTCGGCTGCCGAGGTTAGCGACGTTAAGCAGTGTGTTCGCGCAGCATTGAAGCACGCGCAGAGCAACTTGGTTTACGTTGATATGAGCCGCTCGGAGTTCGAGTTGGGCGGTAGCGCATTTGCTCAGACCGTTGGCAAGGTGGGCGACAAAGCTCCCGACATCGCGTCGGCAACCTATTTTGCTACGGCATTCGAGGGCGTGCAGAAGTTGGTTCGCGAGGGCAAGGTGATGGCTGGTCACGACGTTTCGGGTGGTGGTCTGATCACGGCTCTGCTCGAAATGACATTTGCCGACAACTCGACGGGTGCTGAGGTTAATCTCGACGTTTTGGGCGAGAGCGATCTGATTCGCGTATTGTTCAGCGAGAAACCCGCTATGGTACTGCAAGTTGCAGACGCTAAGGCAGTGGTTGATGAGTTGAGTGCGATGGGCGTAGACGCTTACGATCTGGGCGCAGTGAACACCAACCGTCAGTTCGTAGTGAAGGCTTGCGGCGTGGAATTCGAGCTGTTGCAGAACCACCTGCGCGATCTGTGGTACAAGACTTCGTACCTGCTTGATTGCCGCCAGAGTGGAGAGAAAAAGGCAGCCGAGCGTTATGCAAACTACGCTCAACAGCCGTTGCAGTTCCGCTTCCCCGAGGGCTTCGAGGGTAGTTACTCGTCGCTCGGCATTGATCCGAAGCGTCGTGAGCGCACGGGCGTGAAGGCTGCGATTATTCGTGAGAAGGGCACCAACGGCGAGCGCGAGATGGCATACTCGTTGTTCTTGGCAGGTTTCGATGTTAAGGACGTGACTATGACCGACTTAGTAAGTGGTCGCGAGACATTGGAAGACGTGAATATGATCGTATTCTGCGGTGGTTTCTCGAACTCGGACGTACTTGGCTCGGCTAAGGGTTGGGCAGGTGCATTCCTCTACAACGAGGCTGCAAAGAGCGCGTTGGACAACTTCTATGCACGCGAGGATACCCTCTCGCTCGGTGTTTGCAACGGTTGCCAGCTGATGATCGAATTGGGTCTGATTACCCCCGAGGACGCTGTGAAACCGCGTATGCTGCACAACGATAGCCACAAATTCGAATCGTCGTTCGTTGGGCTGGACGTTGAACAGAGCAATGCAGTGATGTTCAGCTCGTTGGTTGGCTCGAAGTTGGGTATCTGGGTAGCCCACGGCGAGGGTAAGTTCTCGTTGCCGATGGACGAAAAGCACTACAACATCGCACTGAAATATAGCTATGCAGACTACCCCGCTAACCCCAACGGTAGTGACTATGCAGTTGCAGGTGTTGCGTCGGCAGACGGTCGCCACGTGGCAATGATGCCCCACTTGGAACGTGCTATCAAACCGTGGAATTGGGCATACTATCCTGAGCAGCGTGAGGACGAGGTAACGCCTTGGATCGAGGCATTCATCAATGCTCGCAAGTGGATCGAGGAAAAGTTGAAGTAATTCGCATAAAACATTGAATATCAAAAGCGACAATCGCCCCATTGGGGTTTATGATTCAGGTTTGGGAGGTTTGAGCGTGTGGCGAGAGCTGCACGCCAAACTGCCCAATGAATCACTCACGTACCTTGCCGACGGTGCAAATTGCCCGTACGGAGGTCGCCCCAAAGAGGAGATTCGTCGTTTTGCCGACGAGGCAGTCGGCAAGCTGATAGCCGATGGAGCTAAGATGGTCGTCGTAGCGTGCAATACCGCTACGGCTGCCGCCATCGACTTCCTGCGCGAGAAATACGCAGACACTCCGATCGTCGGAATGGAGCCGGCTGTGAAGCCCGCGGCAATGGCGACACGCTCGGGAGTGGTCGGTGTATTGGCTACGGCAGGCTCGCTCGGCGGTGATCTTTTCCTCAGAACATCAGCACGTTATGCCGATCGAGCGCGATTCGTTGCAGCTGTTGGTGAAGGGTTTGTCGAGATCGTTGAACAGAGTCAAGAATCGACATCCGAGGCAGAGGAGGCAGTCCGTCGCGTGGTCGAGCCACTCATTGAGGAGGGTGCCGATCAGATTGTTTTAGGCTGTACTCACTACCCTTTCCTGCGTGATGTGATCGAGCGTGTGATTGGCGATCGAGAGGTGGCAGTTATTGACCCTGCGCCCGCTGTTGCGCGACGTGTCGAACAGTTGCTTGATCAATTTGAGTTGCGTGCTGACGTAGCAAATGAGGCGCAATACTCGTTCGTAACCTTTGCGTCAGATGATTACCTCAATCGTCTGAAAAACAAAGCACTCCAAATCATTTCGAGATAAATTTGAGGGGATACTTCGCAGATACATTTTTTTTTCGTATCTTCGTGGAGTAAATTGAATTATTATGCCCTTAAATAAAAACAAAAATCCCAAAACAAGTTCCACCTCGAACAAAAAAGGTGGACAAACAATGCGTTGGATCGTCGGATTGTTAATGCTCTTCGTGGGTATCTATCTGCTTTTGGCGATTCTATTCTATCTGCTCAACTGGAAAGTTGATTGCAGCGCACTGGCTGATTACGCACGTTTCAAAGGCAACGATGATCGTTTGGCAATGATCACGTTCGAAAACCTGTGCGGACGAAACGGCGCAGCACTTGCTAACCTGCTGGTTGGCAAGTCGTTCGGTCTGTTTGGCGTGGTCATTCCGTTCCTTTTGATGATCACCGCACTACGCATTACACGCTTGCGCACGCTCCATTTCAATAGAATGATGAGTATCGGCGTGCTCATTCTGTTGTTCGGAACGCTGACCCTCGGATTTATTTTCAAGGAAGATTGGGGCATTTTCGGTAGCGGTTTGGGCGGTCGTTGGGGCATTGACGCCGCCACGATCATCACCAAATCAATGGGACCGATCGGCACTATTTTGGTGATTCTTGTCGGTTGGATTCTGACGGGCGTGTATATCAATCGCAGCTTTATTAATAAGGTAAATAAGGCGGGTGAGGCAATTGCAGGCGGAAGCGTGAAGGTTGGAAAGGCTGCTATTGGTCTGGTTACTAAGGGAGTAGAGAAGGCTCACAAAACAAAGGCAGTACCCACTCCCGAAGAAAATATCGAAGAAAATACAGCCGTTGCGACCGAACCCGAGCAGACACAGCCCGAGATTCCGACAGCGACGACCACAACCAATCAGCCCGATGATAACGATGTGGAGATGATCTCTATCGCAGAGAAAGAAAAGGCTAATGAGGAACCTGAAAATGTATCGCCACAAGAGAAGGTCGCTCCGATCGAAGAAGATGACGACGATGATCTATCAATTATGACGATCCCCACCGATGATGAAACGGTCGAAGAGCCCACGCCTGCGAGTGATGAGATTGCTCCCGCGCCCGAAATTCCTGCTATTGAGGGGGAGAGCGAAGATGAGGACGGTCTGAAAATTATCGTAGTCGAAGGCAAGGATAAAGAGCTCAGCGACAAAGAGATAGACTTCAAAGAGTATGATCCCACGAAGGATCTACCTAAGTATCAGCGTCCACCCGTAACCCTACTCAAAGATCACTCGATAGATGTGGAGGTGTCGGACGAGGAGATCTACGAAAATAAGGAACAGATCAAGACTACGTTGCAGAATTTCGGTATTGAGATTTCGAAGATCAAGGCAACCGTTGGTCCGACCGTTACGCTCTATGAGATCATTCCCGCGCCCGGTATCAAGATTGCGCGAATCAAGGTTCTCGAAGAGGATATTGCAATGAGCCTCAAAGCGTTAAGCATTCGTATCATCGCACCTATTCCCGGTAAAGGAACGGTCGGTATCGAGGTTCCGAACAAGGATCGTGATATAGTTTCGATGCTTTCGGCTGTAAAGTCGGCACGATTCCAGCAAAGCAAATACGAACTACCCGTTGTGCTCGGTCGCACGATTCAAAACGAGAACTTCGTGATCGACTTGGCTAAAATGCCCCACTTGCTCGTTGCAGGCGCGACGGGTCAGGGTAAATCGGTGGGACTCAACGCGATAATCACGTCGTTGTTGTACAAGAAGCACCCGTCGGAGTTGAAGTTCGTGATGGTCGACCCGAAACGTGTCGAGTTCTCGTTATATGCACCGCTCGAAAAACATTTCTTAGCAAAGATGGAGAGCGAAGACGATGCGATTCTCACTGATCCTCAAAAGGTTATCTATACACTCAATTCGCTCGTTGTCGAGATGGAACAGCGTTACGAGTTGTTGCGGCAGGCGTCAGTGAAGAAGATTACCGAGTACAACGATAAGTTCCGCAACCGTCGACTGAACCCGCAGAAGGGTCATCGTTTCTTGCCCTACTTGGTTGTGGTTGTTGATGAGTTTGCCGACTTGATTATGGTCGCAGGTCGTGAGATCGAAACGCCGATCGTGCGTTTGGCACAGATGGGTCGTGCCGTCGGTCTACACCTGATTATCGCAACGCAACGTCCTGAGGTTAAAGTTATTACAGGTCTTATCAAATCGAATTTCCCTGCACGTATCGCATTCCGCGTGATGTCTATGGTGGACTCGCGAACGATTATAGACGCGCCGGGTGCGAACCAGCTGATTGGTTGCGGAGATATGTTGATAAGTCTTAATTCGGAATTGACGCGAGTGCAGTGTGCATTTATCGATACGCCTGAAATTGAAGATGTTATATCGTTTATCTCACGTCAGCAGGGATATACCGTACCATACGCATTGCCCGACTATGTGCCCGAAAATAGCGAAGCACCATCGGCAATGAGTGGCGAGGCAACGCGCTACGACGCGAAATTTGCAGAAATCGCGCGTTGGTTTGTGCAGAATGGTGGGCAGGCGTCAACCTCGTCGATTCAGCGCAATTTCGAGGTAGGTTTCAACCGCGCAGGTCGCATTATGAACCAGCTCGAACGTGCAGGCATAGTCGGTCGTCAGGAGGGCAGCAAACCGCGCGACTTGAAGGTGACTGATACCTACTCGCTCGAACGCATTTTGCAGGATTTAGGATTGAGTTAAACGTTAAAGAGGAATATAAGATGAAAAGATTTATTGCATTTATTTTCACCTCGTTATGCGTCGCCAATGTGTGGGCGCAAAACGGCGACGCAAAGGCACTGATCGGTCGTCTGTCGGAGCATATTCGCTCGATGGAAAACTACGAGGTATCGTTCACTGTCAAGAGCGGCGACCAGAACATCAAGGGCTATTATGCCGTTAGCGGAGAGAAATACTATATCAGTATCGGCGACGCGGAGGTCTTCTGCGACGGCGGTGCTCGCTACGAGGTTAATGCCCAGAATAAGGAGGTGACGGTCGACGCTGTCGATACAAAATCGCACAATATTCTGACCAACCCAACCCGCGCTTTCGACTTTATCGACGGTGAGTTCAACTTTGCAACGGTCGGCAGCGACAATGGCATTACAACCGTTAAACTCACTTCGACCGCCGAAAATGCAGCTTTGGGTGTTATCTTTGTTGCGCTCGACGCGGCGACTGCACAGCCCCGTTCGCTCACGTACGATGTCGACGGTGCGCAAATCGTGATTGAGATCGCCTCGATAGACGAATTGACTGGAATGGTTGATATTTCGATGTTTACGTTCGACAAGAACAACTATCGCGGCTACGAAATTGTCGATTTCAGATAGTTACTCACACAATCATTCACAACAAATGCCGCTCTCTCGCAGGGCGGCATTTCTGTTTTTAGGTATCGAGAATATAAATCTCGCCCTCTCTACTCTCTTATACGGCAAAAAGGCGGCACCTTTGGCATCAATTACCAAAAAACAATCCGAACCTGTCGCACGGACAAGTTCGGATCATTTTGCGTTCGGTAACGCCCTGCCTGATTACTCCTCAGTTGCGGGAGCCTCAGCAGCCTCCTCTACGGGAAGATCAACCTGGTTGGGCATAGTTGCCTGAGTGCCAATCTTCTCCATAATAGCCTCGCTATCCTTCGAGATTGCATTGTTGCTTGCTGCAACGCGCTCGTCGTCCATAACCCATACGGTAGCCAAGCTCAAAACTGCAATAGCGATAGCAGTTACCCAAGTTACCTTTTCGAGGAAGTTGTTAGTCTCGCGAACACCTGCAACCTGATTTGCAGCACCAAAGTTAGCGGCCATACCGCTCTTAGGGTTCTGCATCAATACAGCCAAGATGAGGAAAAGCGCGATGACTGCGATTACGATACAAATAAAAGTCATTGTGTATTAATGTTTAATTGTTTATATTTTTCTCTATTTTCGAAATAATCTCGGCAAAGTAAACACTTTTTTCGGAATTTTGCAAACTTAATTGACGATATATTGCAATTGCCTGCTCGTAAAGCCCCTGAGAGAGGTAGATTTCTGCCAAATCCTCGCTCACATACTCGTCATCAGCGTCCGAAACAGCCGCCAAAGTCACATCGGGAGCAGTATCAGAGTCACCCTGCTCGGCAACAATGCGATAGTCGCCAACATTCAAAAAGCGTTCGATAATATCATCATCGGTCATTGCCGTAAGCGTCGATGAATCGACCGCCGTCAGTGCCAACGACGACGCACCGCGAGCGTGCAGTGCTAACTCCAAAGCCTCATCCGCCTCACCGCTGATCAAACTGCGTATAATACGCGCCGCCGTAAACCACTCGTGGCGAGCAATCAGTGCATCGAGCTCAGCTACGACAGCCTCACGATCGCGCTTCGCCTGCTCGATCGTTGCCGCGCTACTGCCCTGCTCCGTAAATTTATCAATCACGCCACTCATCTGTTTACCAATTAGATACCGCTGCATTAAAAATGTCGTCAACCAACTTCTCGACGATCTCAGGAATCAACGAACCTTCGACCTCCTGCAATAGCTTGCTCGAATCGTAATCGGCAAAAGCCGAGAAGGTTCGGTTGTTGATATTATACTGCGGTTCGAGAGCATTCGTAAAGCGCACTCTAACGGTGATTGTCAAGCGGTTAAGCACGGCATACTCCTGACTCGACACCGACGCCGTAGTCGAAGTATAGTTGACAATCTCACCCTCGAAAGCCAAATCGCCACCCGTGGCAACCTGCTGCAATCGCGTCTGACGAGCAAAGCGGTCCTTCAATGCCTCGGTCAAAGTCGAACTCAGAATCGGCGCAACCATAGCTGCATTATTCGGGAAATAGGCGATACTGACCGTCTGAGCGTTAGCCGGAATCGACGCGCCCGAGAACGAATACTTCACCGTACAACTCGGCAACAACGTGAGCGTAGCCGTCAAAAGTGCAAGTGCGATATATTTCAGTTGTTTCATTTCGGTTTATTTAACGATTAAAACTCATTAATACCCAACTCCTTAATCTTGCGATAGAGCGTGCGCTCGGACATAAACAACTCGCGTGCCGCATCGCGACGACGACCATTATTATTACGCAACGCTCGAATGATCTGCTCACGCTGGGCGTCTGCCTTAGTTTGTGCTACGGGCGACGCAGGCTCACTTGTAACCTCCTCACTATCGGCATATTGCTCGACCTCCTCGTAATCCTTGTCGATAGTCGGCGACGGCAACAGAGCCTTATATTCGCTCGTGGGCTGGTGGTAGGCAACATCGGGCGATTTGCGCAGTGCCTCTGCCAGCATACGTTTCAGGTCGTTGATATCGCTCTTCATATCGAACAGCACCTTATAGAGCAACTCTCGCTCATCGCTCATATCGTGCGCCGAACGGCTATGCGGCGTCGAGATCACCGATACCGACTTCACCCCGTCCTGATCGGGCAGGTAGCGCGACAAAATCTGCGGTGTAATCACGCGAGCCTCCTCGATAGCCGAAATCTGCTCGGCTACATTCTTCAACTGGCGGATATTGCCACGCCAATAGTAGGACTCCAACATCTGGCGAGCCTCATCACTGAGCGTGATCGAGGGCATACGATATTGCAGCGCAACGTCCGACGCAAACTTACGGAACAGCAGATAGATATCGCTACGACGCTCGCGCAGAGGAGGCACCTCAATGGGCACCGTATTCAATCGGTAATAAAGATCCTCGCGGAAACGACCATCGGCAATAGCCGTCTGTAACGAGATATTCGTAGCAGCAACCACGCGGACATTGGTTTTGAGCACCTTCGACGAGCCGACGCGCATAAATTCGCCCGTCTGCAACACACGCAACAGACGCACCTGCGTCGAGTGCGGTAACTCTGCCACCTCGTCCAGAAATATCGTACCACCGTCAGCCACCTCGAAGTAGCCTTTACGTGCCTCGGTTGCTCCGGTAAATGCGCCCTTCTCGTGACCAAAAAGCTCTGAGTCGATCGTACCCTCAGGGATTGCACCGCAATTGACGGCGATATATTGTTGATGTTTGCGCGACGAATAGGCGTGGATCACTTGCGGAAAAAACTCCTTACCCACACCACTCTCACCGGTAACCAATACCGATAGATCGGTCGGCGCAACCTTAACCGCAATCTCCAATGCGCGATTCAAAGCCTCGCTCGTACCGATTATTCCGAAGCGTTGTTTGAGTGTCTGTAAATCCATAAGTTACACTTTTCGTTACTACCCTACACGTTATTCCTCCTCGTCAAGCTGCACTGCGGCATCGTCAGCAACCTGCTCAACATAATCCTCCTCGTAGCCATAAATATCCTCCTGCTCACGGCTCGACAACCAACCGTAAACAATCGCACCAATAGCCAACAACGCAGCCACAATCGCCACAACCACGAACTTATCGACTCCACGCCCCGTACTATGACCCACATAGCGTATATCGTCCTTCGAGGGACGCTGCGGCTTGCCATAGCGCAGACCCTTAACATACGATTCAGGCTCCATCACCGAACGCTCGAACTTGGGCATCTCAACCGCGGGCTCCGACTGCTCCACTACTGCGGATTCTTCCGTTGCAGGCTCCTCTGCGGACTCCTCAACCATCGGTTCGGGTTCGGGCTCAACAATCGGCTCAGCAGCAGGCTCTTCGACCATTGCAGCGGGTACTGCGATCTCACGACCCGCATCGGGATCATACTCAAAACGATACAAACCGTCCTCAGCCAGCGACAGACGACCAATGCCATTGAGCGTAGCCGTACCGCCACTCTCAACCTTGTGACGAATCTCGAACACAAAACGGTCGATCATATTCATCGAATCTATCTCCGACAGACCATCAGCCATCAGCTGACGCATCAGCACACCGTCGTTCTGTTTCAACAACTCGACAAAAATCAGATCGCCATTCGACGGATTGACAACAAACGCACCGAGGTTGGGCACAACCAGACGTTTGTTCAACAAAAGGTATCGGGTAATATATTCACAAATCATCTTTACGCTACGTTAAATAAAGTGCTCAAAATTACAGCTTTTTTCGCAGAATTCGATGATCTCGCGCCATTTTTTAAGAAAAATCTGCCATTTTGTCAGTAAAATGGCAAAACACGCGTTTGAAATTTTAGATTTGGGAATCGCCGTCAAAATCTGTTCTACACTCTTGTTGCGACCACGAGGGGCAGGCTTTTTGAACATAATTATATCACTATGGTGCACACCACCCCCACAACCCGAAAATAGCAGTGGTAAAAAAGATGAATTGAATAGTAATTTTCAATAAAACTATTTGAAAACGTCAATTAAAAACGTATTTTTGTAGCGATTTTGGCGCGATATTGTAAACCAAGATCACCTGAGCGTAAATATAGAAACTCACATATATTAATAATGAGCGCAATTTACACGTTTATTGTAATCGTCCTCGGCATTCTCGCCGTGGCAGGTCTATTCGTCGGCGTGACCAATGACGCCGTTAATTTCCTTAACTCAGCAATCGGTTCGAAAGCAGCTCCCAAAAAGATTATTATGTTGGTAGCTTCGATCGGTATCATCATCGGTGCCGTAACGTCGAGCGGTATGATGGAGGTGGCTCGTAGCGGAATGTTCGACCCCTCGCTCTTCTCGTTCCACGAGGTGATGATGCTCTACCTGGGTGTAATGTTCGCAAACACCATTCTGCTCGACCTCTACAACACTTGGGGTCTGCCGACATCAACCACCGTATCGCTGATCTTCTGCTTGCTGGGTTCGGCAATGGCCGTTTCGATCTTCAAGATCGCCGGCTCGGACGCACTGGCATTCACCGACTTGGGCAACTTCATTAACACCGATCGTGCGATGGGTATCATCTCGGCAATTCTGCTGTCAGTGGTGCTGGCATTTACCTGCGGTATGATCGTAATGTACATCTCGCGTCTGCTCTTCACGTTCCGCTACCACAAGATTTTCCGTAATTGGGGTGCATTGTGGTGCGGCGTATCGTTGGCATCGATCGTCTATTTCGCTGTATTCAAGGGTTTGAAGGCTCCGTTGGCAGGCACTGCATTTATCGAGTATGTAAATGCAAATATGTCAATGGCTCTGCTTATTACGTGGGTAGTATGCAGCGCTATTCTGTGGATTTTGCAGCGAATGAACATCAACATTTTGAAAATCACCATCCTGGCAGGTACTTTCGCACTTGCTTTGGCCTTCGCAGGTAACGACCTCGTGAACTTCATCGGTGTACCCATCGCAGGTTACGATTCGTTCCAGATGGCTCGTGCAACGGGCGACATCAATATGATGATGAGCGGTTTGAATGAGTCGGTTCCCGCCAATTTCAGCATTCTGGTTGCAGCAGGTCTGATTATGGTAGTAACTCTCTGGACATCAAAGAAATCGATGAACGTCGTAGAGACCGAGTTGAAGCTCGCAAGCCAAAACGAAGAGGAGCAGAAATTTGGTTCGTCAGCATTTTCGCGTACGATTGTTCGCGCAGTATTGGGCGTTAATAACTGGTACGAGCGCACAATCCCAACCAAGATGAAAGATGGTATTGAGCACCGTTTTGCACCCCTTTCTGAGGAGGAGCGCGGCGATGTTCAGTACGACTTGATTCGCGCAACAGTGAACTTGACAACTGCTGCTGCTCTGATCTCGGTAGCGACTTCGTTGAAGTTACCCCTCTCGACTACCTACGTAACCTTTATGGTGGCAATGGGTTCGTCGTTGGCTGACCGTGCTTGGGGCCGCGAGAGCGCCGTATATCGTATCACGGGCGTAATGACCGTAGTTGCGGGTTGGTTCGTAACGGGTCTGGGCGCATTCCTCATCGCTTTGGTGGTTGGTCTGGCTCTGATCTATGGTGGCACCGTGGCTACAATCGCTATCTCGATTCTGTGTGCTTATATGCTGGTTCACGGCAACATCAAGAGCAACAAGAAGGATGATAAGGCTACTACCGAGGTTAAAGAGGTTAAGGCTGACAACGTTCTGACTCAGTGCATTGACGAGGTTTGTGGCACAATGGAGCGCATCACTAAGATCTACGACCGTACGTTGATCGCCGTATTCAAGGAGAATCGCAAGGTTCTGCGCGAAATGGTGAAGGAGTCGAACGATCTGTTCTATCTCTCGCGCGAGCGTAAATATCAGGTACTGCCCACGTTGCAGAAGCTGCACGATAGCGATATCGATACCGCGCACTACTACGTACAGGTGGTTGACTATCTGAGTGAGGCGACTAAGGCATTGGTACATATCACTCGCCCCTGCTTCGACCATATCGACAACAACCACGAGGGTATGACCAAAGAGCAGATCGAGGACTTGATGCACATCAATGACGAGGTTGAAGCAATCTATCGCCACATCAACCAGATGTTGAAGAACAACGATTTCAAGGATATTGATCAGGTTTTGGAGCAGCGTGACCGCCTCTTCGAGTCGATCGCCGAGGCAATCAAGCGTCAGCTCAAACGTATCAAAAACAAGGAGACAAGCACCCGTTCGAGTATGCTCTATCTGAACATTCTGAACGAGACCAAGACCCTTGTATTACAGTCGCGTAACCTGCTCAAATCGCAGCGTTACTTCCTCGAACATCAGTCGACCGTTGAGTAATCGACCGTACGAACGAAATAGAACCGGAGCACTCGAATATCGGGTGCTCCGTTTGTTTGTTGTGGTGATTGTGGGTGAGGAGGGGATTATAGGTTAGACCACCGGCTATCCTTATCCGAAATGATCAGCTGCGACGGTTCGATACCCCATCGTTCAAATTGCCAATCAATAGCCACCGTCGGGTCGTTCCACGCAATACCCGCCTCGTCGTGCGGAGCGTAGTAACGACTGCATTTATAACTAAGTCGCGTTGCATTCTCCAACGCAAGAAAACCGTGCGCAAACCCTTCGGGTATAAACATTTGTCGGCGATTCTCGGCAGTAAGCAGTTCGGCGTGCCACTTACCATACGTAGCACTACCCTCGCGCAGATCGACCACAACATCGAGCAAAGCTCCACTCACCACACGCACCAACTTCGCCTGCGGCTCGGTGCGCTGGAAATGCATACCGCGCAGCACGCCACGAGCCGACATCGACTCGTTCTCTTGCACAAAGTGGGCTGTAATGCCCGCCTCGGCATAATCGCTCTCGCGGAAACTCTCCATAAAGTAGCCGCGCTCATCGCCAAAAACTCGCGGCTCAATGACCACCAAACCCTCGATCGGGGGATATATAAATCGGAAATTCATCTATTCACAATTTTGCAATTATACAAAATTAGTAATTTTCACCGAAGTTGCAAAAAAATACGGGGCGCACCTTCAATGCGTCCCGTATCTCGATTAGTTTCTCAGCCCACCGTCTACTTCTCGAAACGACCGTGGCACTGCTTGTACTTCTTACCCGAACCGCAGGGGCAAGGCTCATTACGACCCACCTTCTTCTCGACCTGAACGGGTGCGGGCTTGCTCTTGTCGCCTGCACCAGCCTGAGCCGCTGCCTGCATACGCGACGCCTGCAACTTGTTCACATCGACCTTAGGACGGTGCTGCTGACGCGGTTGCGCATTATTCTCACGAACGGGGACAAACGCCTTATTCAGAATCGACAGCACCTCGCGGTTGATCTTCGCCAACATCTTACTGAACAGCTCGAACGACTCGAACTTATAGATCATCAGAGGATCTTTCTGCTCGTAGGTTGCATTCTGAACGCTCTGACGCAGATCGTCCATCTCGCGCAGATGCTCGCGCCAATTATCGTCGATCGTCGTAAACATCACCATCTTGGTGAACATACGGAAGATCTCAGCGCAGTTGGTATCCTTGCAACGCTGAACATTCACCGCTACGTTATAGCCCAGCGTGCCGTCCGTTACGGGAACATAGATCGACGAATCCATCATATCCTTGCGATCCTCATAAACTCGCTCCATTACGGGCGAAACCAGATCGGCAACAGCCTTCACGCGACGCGAATATGCCTCCTGCAAATCCTTGACGATCATCTCAACCAACTCGGCAGGTTTAGCCGACTGATAGCTCTTCTCGTCGAACGACGGACGAATGGCAACCTGACGAATCAACTCTACGCCAAAGTCCTCGAAATCGACACCATTATTCTCCTCGACAAATGCCTGAGCAAAATCGACCATAATATTATTCAGGTCGATATCAATACGCTCGCCATACAATGCGTGGCGACGACGAGTGTAGATCACCTCACGCTGCGAGTTCATCACATCGTCATACTCCAACAAACGCTTACGGATACCGAAGTTGTTCTCCTCGACCTTCTTCTGGGCACGCTCGATAGCCTTCGACATCATCGAAGCCTGAATCACCTCGCCCTCCTGAATACCCATACGGTCCATCATCGACGCAATACGCTCCGAACCGAACAGACGCATCAGATCGTCCTCCATCGACACAAAGAACTGCGACGAACCCGGGTCGCCCTGACGTCCTGCACGACCGCGCAACTGACGATCGACACGACGCGACTCGTGACGCTCGGTACCAATGATCGCCAAACCGCCAGCCTCGATTACCTCCTTCGGCAACTTGATATCGGTACCACGACCTGCCATATTGGTTGCAATCGTAACCTGACCTGCGCGACCTGCCTCCAAGACAACCTGCGCCTCCAACTGGTGCTGCTTAGCATTCAGCACATTGTGCTTAATGCCGCGCAACTTCAACATTCGGCTCAGCAACTCCGAGATCTCGACCGAAGTCGTACCGACCAACACCGGTCGACCCGTCTTAACCGTCGCCGTAATCTCATCAATCACAGCGTTATACTTCTCACGCTTGGTCTTATAGATCAGATCATCGCGGTCGTCACGAATAATCGGACGGTTGGGCGGAATAACCACAACGTCCAAACCGTAGATACTCCAAAACTCACTTGCCTCGGTCTCTGCCGTACCGGTCATACCCGACAGCTTGTGATACATTCGGAAGTAGTTCTGCAACGTGATCGTAGCAAAGGTCTGCGTTGCAGCCTCAACCTTCACGTGCTCCTTAGCCTCGATTGCCTGATGCAGACCGTCCGAGTAACGACGACCGTCCAAAATACGACCCGTCTGCTCGTCGACGATCTTCACCTTATTCTCCATCACAACATACTCAACGTCCTTCTCGAACATTGCGTATGCTTTGAGCAGCTGCTGAACCGTATGAACTCGCTCCGACTTGATCGCGTAATCGTTGATCACCTCGTCGCGCTTTGCAGCCTTCTCCTCAGCCGTCAGTTCGGTCTTCTCCAACTCGGCAACCGCTTCGCCAATGTTGGGCAGAACGAAGAAATTATCCTCACCAACGCTCTTCGACAGAACTTCGTGACCCTTATCGGTCAGCTCAACCGAGTGCAACTTCTCGTCAATCACAAAGTACAACTCGTCGGTGATCTCAGGCATACGTCGGTTGTTATCAGCCATATAGATATTCTCGGTCTTCTGCATCAGCACCTTCACACCTGGTTCGCTCAGGTACTTGATCAGAGGCTTATACTTAGGCAGACCCTTATGCGCACGATAGAGAATGATACCACCCTCTTCGTTCTTGCCCTCGCCAATCAGGCGGCGAGCCTCGGCAACCAACTGCGTAACAAAGTTCTTCTGCAAGTTGTACAGACGCTCAACTACGGGGCAATACTGCTCGAACATCTGATCCTCGCCCTTGGGCACGGGACCCGAAATGATCAACGGTGTACGAGCGTCATCGATCAAGATCGAGTCAGCCTCATCGACGATTGCATAGTGCAGGTTCTCGCGCTGTACCAGATCGGCAGGCGACGATGCCATATTATCGCGCAGGTAGTCGAAACCAAACTCATTATTAGTACCGAAGGTAATATCAGCCAGATATGCACGTTTACGCTCGTCGGTATTGGGTTTGTGCATATCAATACAATCAACCGATAGACCGTGGAACTGATACATCGGACCCATCCACTCGCAGTCACGACGCGACAGATAATCGTTCACCGTCACCACGTGTACACCCTTGCCAGCCAATGCGTTAAGGAATACGGGCAGTGTTGCTACCAGCGTCTTACCCTCACCCGTTGCCATCTCGGCAATACGACCGCGAAGTTTCTCATCGTCCGAATTTTTCAGACCCTCGACGCGACCCAAGTGCAGTACGACACCACCAAAGAGCTGGCTATCGTAATGAACCATATTCCACGTCAAGAGGTTACCACCTGCGATCCAGCTATTTTTATAAACTGCCTTGCCCTCCTCGTTGATCGAAACGAAATCCTTGCGAGCTGCCAAATCCTTATCGAACTGCGTAGCCGAAACCACAATCTCCTCACTCTCCGAAAAACGGCGAGCCGTCGACTTCATAATTGCAAATGCGTCGGGCAGAATGTTGTAGAGTTTCTGCTCGATCTTCTCATTGACAACCTTTTTGAGCTCTTCAATGCGCTTGCTCTTGCTCTCCTTCTCGGCGAGCCACTTATCCTTAGCCTTCTCGCGCTCACGAATATCTGTCTGATCGAACGCAGGTTCGGGCTGCTCCAACTCGCGCTTCAACGCTGCAATCTCGTTTTCCTCAGGAGCAATAAACTCGGCTATCTCACGACGCAACGACGCACTACGCTCACGCAGCTCGTCATTGGTCAGCTTATCAATCTCAACATATCGCTGTTTGATCTGCTCCACAAATGGATCAATCAATCGACGATCTTTGTCCGACTTCGATCCGAGGAACAATTTAATGGCTTTCTCTAAAAAACTCATCTGAAATATCTAATTAGTTAATCATACAAAGGTAACGCTTTTTCACGACATTACACTATTTTATACTCTTTTTTATCACTCTTCGACCCAATCTGCACTCACAGCAGCGACCAACAGCACAAAATTCATTGAAAAGTTGCAGCAATGCCTGCGAATCAAACGCACTCTGCACCGGAACACCCTCGCCCAACCAACCGCGAATAAACCTATTATCCTCGGCAGGGATACTCTCCAACAACTCCACCGCGCGTGTGCGCAACTCCTCATTGCCCGTATGTGCAGCATAAAAGAACTGCATTGGGGCAACCAGATTAATACCGATCAAATGTGCTTTCGCGCGACCCAAACGCTTGACCGCACTCGACGACTGACGCGCAGGGACATAGTGTGTAGTCCAATAATCCGACGCCTCGACCATAAACAATCGACTCACATCATCAGCCGTACGGCACTCTATAACCTTCGAGAACAGCAACTCCTTATCGCACAACAACTCAGCCATTTGCGACAAACGTAGCACAGGGTGATTACGCGGAATGACGCCCGTCAGTGTCCATTCACCCGCCGACATCGGCTCGATTGCATATTTATGCGAAAGATAGAAGAAATCGGACTTCAAACGGTGCAGATACTCATCATTTTCGTATTGATCGAGCAAACCCGAACCGCACAACAACATCGTCTCGGCAGCTCGTTCCGCCGCTCGCTCGCGCTGAATGATTCGATACGGCACCCGCTGAGCCAACTTCATATACGCCTCTCGATTGCGCACATCACCCATCACGCGAAATAACATCACATAGAGCGTTTGATTCCAATCGCCCTTGCTCTCCTCGAAAATACGATCAATATCGCCATATTTACGCACGATACGGTCGAAAACCAAACCCGTAAACAGATCCGAACGGTGCAACGAATCCATCTCGCGCAGACGCTCACCGCAATAGAAACGCTCGGCACCACTACGCAGTCGGTTATACATTCGACGCGCCGCATCGGGTATCGTCATCTGCACCACCGGAACCATCTCGCCCGCGCCATTAAGCACCACTCTGCGGTCGGTCGTAAATTGCGCCACCGCGTCCGTCACATCGCGCACATCATCGCCCAACGCTATCGTACCAGCGCACAGACAGCCGTCAATCTCGATTCGAGCACCAATCGCAACCGATCGTTCGGGCACAACCTCTCCGCCATCGACAACCCTCACTTCGCGCCCGTCGGTCGAGCGGTAGCAACCCAACGACCACTCCGCTACACTCCAAAGTAGACGCAAAAGTGCGTTATCGTCAGCGTGTTTCATCAAATGTAAATATCGGGATTACAATAGATTAAGTTCAAGCAAAGCCTCCTCGCTCATCATCGAGCGATCCCAAGGCGGCTCGAACGTGAGAATCACATTCACCTTCTCTACCCCATTGATCTTCGCCACCTGCGTATTGACGTCCTCGACCAAAATATCAGCCATCGGACAATTGGGCGCAGTCAGCGTCATACGGATCGTCGCAACACCGTCGGGCGTGAAGTCAATCTCGTAGATCAGACCCAGATCATAGACATTGACAGGAATTTCGGGGTCATATATATTTTTGAGTGTCAGAACTATATCTCGTTCTACACGCAGTATATCTTCGGCAGTCATCATCGCTCTCAAAGGTTTAAACTATTTCTCGCGCGACTCGAACGCCAACGCATACATTCGCATCTGCTTGATCATTGCCAGCAGACCATTACTGCGCGTAGGCGACAGATTCTCACGCAGACCAATCTTATCAATAAAGTAGAGATCCATCGCGAGCAACTCCTTGGGCGTGCGACCATTCATCACACGAATCAACAGCGCGATAATGCCCTTGGTGATAATCGCGTCGCTGTCAGCTGCAAAGTAGACCTTACCATCTCGCAACTCGGCATCAACCCAAACACGCGATTGACAACCCTCGATCACATATTGATCGGTGCGATGCTCGGCTGCGATTTGCGGCACCTCCTCGCTCAGTCCGATCAAATAGTCGTACTTGTCCAACCAATCCTCAAAAACCGAGAACTCCTCGATAATCTCCTCTTGAATCTGATCCATCATCGTTATCTTAACTCTTTATTATTCAACACTATTTGTCCGCACCGATAATCTCTTCGAGCGGCAGTGCGGTCGAAGCAATCGGGCGACCGATATTCACTATACGAGCCAAAGTCGGAGCCACCGAGGTCATATCAACCGAGCGATAGACCTTGCGACCCGCAGGCACTCGCCAACCCAACCACAACATCGGCACGTGGGTATCGTAGCCATACATCGAGCCCGAGCGTGAACGAGCCTCGTTCTCTTCGTGTTCCTCGATCCAACCCGCCATAAGGTTGATTGTCAAATCGCCCGAACGACGCGGATAGAAACTATTTTGCATCATCTGCGCATACGACGCGCCGAAGTAGCTGTTCTGCATAGCTGTCGAGGTCACAACGTGTGACACACCGCGGAATTGCAACGCAAAAGCCGCAACACGATTCTGCACCTCCTCCAAATTGAGGTTCTTGCTATAAATCAAGTTGCGATTTAGGTAGAGTTGGCGATCAACGTAGTCCAGCACCCATTCGCCTGCACCCCACTGCGCAATCATAAAGCTATTGAGAATCACCGCAAACTGACGCGGATTGAATCGCTCGCGCGGCTCATCACCCAAATCGTACGAATCGCTCGATCCGTGGTCCGAAGTCAGCACCACAAGCACCTCCTCCGCGCTATCGAACTGCGCAAAGACAAAGCCCAAAAACTGCTCCAAATCGCTATCCAGACGATAGAACATATCTTCAACCTCCATTGACTCAGGACCATACATTTCACCAATGTATCGCGGAGCGTCCAGACAGATATTGAGCACATCGGTCACTTCGTCAGCTCCCAAACGCTCGTTCATAATTGCTCGGCGAGCAAACTCGAAAACAATCGTATTGCCACCGGGGGTAGACAGGATTTTATCGTAATCGCGCGAAATAGTCGGTTTGGTGAACATACGCGCCAACACACCGCGTTTCTTAGTAATCTGCTCCGACGCCTTCACAGGCTCCAAACGCGAATAACGGCGATTGACATAGACATCTTTGTCGTTGAGCAGCGTCCACTTATAGTTCAAGAATGAGGCATTGTAACGCTCATCGTTATAATCACTTACCCAGCTGGGCAGCATAGGTTTATAGTCTGTCGAGGTTGCCCAACTGCAACGCGAATCGTCGATCCAATAGACGTCCGACGACTCACCACCCATCACAACCGCCGACGTCGGATCGCAAGCCACCGTAACCACACGGCTATTGGGCGAATAGTCCTTCAACGCATCGGCAAATGTAGGCACAACCAGATTATCGTTCGAATAGCAACCACGACCATCGTCGCAATCCAAACCACGCACCGAACGGTCGTCGATCAATGCCACCTTGCGATTGGTCGTATAGTCAATCCAATAGCCCGACGCGACCCCGTGAATCGAGGGGTTGGCTCCCGTCGTCAAGGTCGCCAACGAAGCGGGCGTGGTGGTCTGCATAAAGTTGTAGTAGCTCTCTTCGTAGCTCGTTCCCTCGCGCATAAAACGCTTGAAACCACCTTCGCCAAAGCCATTCTCGAAACGCGACAAGAAGTCGTAACGCATCTGACTTACAACGATATTGACAATCAATCGGGGTTGCTTCGTCTGCTCGGCGGGCTGGGTCGCCGTCTGCGCGTGCAACACACCGAAAGGCAACAAAGCAAGTATTAAAAGTGTACGAAATTTCATCTTCTCAGTTTTAAGCCGTAAAGATACGAATTTAATATGAGGTGGCGAGCCATTTTCTTCGATTTATTTCTCGTCAAGCGCAAAAAACGGTCGCAGCGCAGCCCAATTCGCATCGGGATATTGAGCCGACAGAGTGTCGATTCGATCATTCATCTTGCGACAGAACTCGCGATGAGCCTCCGACTGAGGATCGCTCGAACGGTGCGCGGCCGCACGCCACAAACGCTCCGATTCGTGCATTGCCGCACCCGCCGAGGGCGCAATCGCCCACTCGCACCAACGCTCCCAAATATAGTCCACCGCCACAGACGTCGGGTGCACCATATCCACCTCGTAGAAACGATAGTCGCGCAGGTCATCGTTCATAATCTCGAACGAAGGGAAATAATTGACCTGCTCCAATCGCTCCGCTACGTTCGCTGCCGCCACGCGCAACACCGCCTTACTTAGTGAGTTATCTGCCAATCCATCAGCTACGTGACGCACCGGACTGACGGTTAGCACAACGCGCTTATCCGCAAGGTGCCGCTCAATGGTTTGCGTAAGCAATTCGGTAATCTCATCGACGCTCATCATCTCGCGCGTGAACATCTGCGACGGCATCTTATGGCAGTTCGCCACCACCCTACCTTGCAGACGATAGACCAACGCCGAGCCCAATGTCAGTACGACCATATTAGCCTCGCGCAGAGCCTTCGCGCCGCTCTCAACTGCGCGATTAATTGCGTCGAGTGTTGTCGTCTTCGATCGTGACGCAAAGTCACCGTGGAAATCTATCGACACCCATCGCTCGCCACTAAGCGTCAGGTCACCAGTAGAATACAGGCGAGCCGACGCCATTCGTTCGATCGTCTGAGCAATCGACGCAGGGTTGAACATTATTCCAAACGGATTGCTCACGATGTGAAAGCCCGCACGCTGCATACGCTCGGCTATGTGCTCCGAAAAGCACGATCCGATCATCATCACTCGGTGCGAATGGTCGAGCTGCACGGGCGAGGGCAAGATATTGATTGAAGTTCGAAATTGCATAGAATATATCTTTCGATTAGTGGTACAAATGTAGCTAAAATTCGCTATATTTGCGATATGAAACTCAAAGCCAACTGCAAAATAAATCTCGGACTCGACATTCTGCGTCGCCGCGAGGACGGTTTTCACGACCTCGAAACGGTTATGATCCCCGTAACCGAACTCTATGATGTGATCACGGTCGAACGTGCCGACGAGGTGGAGTTTATCCAAACGGGAATCGTTGTCGATTGCCCGCCCGAAAAGAATCTTTGTCTGCGTGCCTACAACCTCGTGCGCTCACATCGTGACGTCCCCCCCGTGCGAATCACGCTCGATAAACGCGTACCTTTTGGTGCAGGTCTGGGCGGTGGATCATCGGACGCCTCGACCGTAATACTCGCTCTGAATGAGGAGTTTAAACTCGGTTTGAGCGTGCGCGAAATGGTCGAGATGGCAGCCGCATTGGGTAGCGACACTGCCTTTTTTATCGAAAATCGCGTGCAGCTCTGTACGGGTCGTGGCGAGATTATGCGCCCCATAGACCTCGATTTGAAGGGCTTGTGGTTGGTGGTCATTAAGCCACCATTTGGGGTTTCGACCGCCGAGGCATATTCGGGTGTGCGCCCCACCGTGCCTGCGCGTACGTTGGTCGAGCGACTATCCGATGACCGCACAACGTGGCAGAAGCAGATCGTGAATGGCTTTGAGCCTCACATCTTTGCGGCTCACCCGCGCTTGGCTGAACTGAAACAGACCTTGCTCAACGCTGGCGCACTATATGCCGCTATGTCGGGATCGGGATCGGCTCTGTTCGGGCTTTTTGACAATGAGCCGTCGGTTGCCTTCGACGACGATATTTTTGTCCATATACAACAACTGTAATCATTCTCACACAACAAAAACCCACCCCCGAATCTTACAGATCGAGGGTGGGTTTATTGGGTATTGCAGTGCTCTACTCCGTGTGACCAATGCGCTTTGCCCACGCTGTGTTCAACCACTGCGAATGGAACAACTCGTATGTCGCACTCGGAATATTCGTCGTCAAGCCACAGTTGCGCTCAACCTCGAAAATATGGAATCCGTAGCTGCCAAACGCCGAATAGACCGTCGGCGTATTGCCCTTATAAAGCACACAATCGGTCAAAGCATTTTGCAACTCCATATACGCATCTCTATCCTTAGCTGCCAGATCATAGTAGTGTTCTAAATCGTAGAACTGATGTTCATCGAGCATCTCAAATGGCTGAACCTCAAACGTATCCACATCAGTCATACCACCTCGCACCACTTGCGCCACAGCCTCAGCCAACTTCTCAACCTGCGAACAATCTACAAGCGAAATGGTACCCGACTTCTGACCTGGTGTCAACTCCGTATAGTAGCGCATATACTCGCTACAATACTTCATCAGATTGCCCTCGACACTACCCGACGCGAATAAATATCTGAGTACCAGATCATAAGGCATACCACGTCCCATAATCTCAGCCGACGACGCAATCACATAATCTGCCACATTTCGCAAATCGTAAACAGCCTCAACCGACGCCATAAAGCAGGCATCGAAGATCAGCGTGCGGAACTTCTGCCCCGACAGCACTGACGCCATTTCGGTAATATCCATACCCGGGTCAGCAATCTTTGAACCCTCGAACTCCACCCTACCGTCCATACCGAACGTGCGGGTAATTTCATCGCCACGCTGCTGCCAAAAACTACCATCGTGCGGTGATTTGAACGAGATCGACAGCGGACGTTCGAGTGCTCCGCGCGACATACACTCCTTTGTAAACCAACCCGTTGCGTGCGAACCGAAGATCATCGAATACTCCTTTGCAGGAGCAATCGTCTTTGCGTCAGCAACCACTTTTCGCAATGTTTCGGGATCACTCGACGACATCGTTTCGGGGTATCGACGAATGGTATCGCACTGCGTCGCCGCCAACTGCTTATCGTAATAGACCTGCAACAACATCGGCTCACCCGACGCAGGACGCGGACGGAAATAGATTACAATGCGACCATTATCGCTCGGCGTTGATACATCGACCGACGAAATCACATCGCGGATATTATCCTCCAAATAGGATTCAAGATTATTATTGCCCGCTAGATACATTATAACCGTATGATCGGCAGTACCCTGCGGCGGCTTAGGAATGTATGGTTTCGGCTCACACGCCATCGCCATAAGACCCGCCGCGACTATCGCTATATATCGCAAAAGTTTCATCTCTACCTAATTATATTAATGTCGGTTTATTGTCGGTTCACCAAACCAACAACGCAAAGTTACAAATTTTTCCGACATAAGCTACCACCCCACCGCACGAAACATAAAAAAAACGACCGCCACCCTTTCGGGCGACGGTCGCATTGATATTTCGTCGAGTAACGATTAGTTACCCAGTGCGAAACGCTTGTAAGCAATTACGGTAGCCTCCTTATCAGCCTCCTTGATGTAGTCAGCGATGGTCTTCTTCTCGCCAACCAACAACTGATTCAGAAGGGTGTTCTCCTCGAAGAACTTACGCATCTTACCCTCAGCGATCTTCTCCAAGATTGCCTCAGGCTTGTTAGCGTTCTTGGGATCCTGCTTCATCTGCTCCAAAGCGATAGCCTTCTCCTTCTCAACAACCTCTGCGGGGCAGTCGTTCTCGTCGATCGAGATGGGAGCCATTGCAGTTGCCTGCATTGCTACGGTGTGAGCAACCTCAGCGGGAACCTCCTTGTTGAAACCAAGGATAGTACCGAGCTTCTTGTTGAAGTGAACGTAAGCGTTGCAGTAGGGAGCCTCGATGCGACCATAGTATGCCAACTCAACCTTCTCGCCGGTCTGACCCGACTTCTCGGTTACGATCTCCTCAACAGTGCGACCCTCATCGTTCTTAACTGCCATCAGAGTCTGCTGATCTGCTACGTCGTTAGCTACTGCTAACGCCAAGATAGCCTCTGCCGACGCGCTGAACTCGCTGTTAGCTGCTACGAAGTCGGTCTCGCAAGCCAAGCACAGAAGATATGCCTTCTCGCCAACGATCTTCGATACTACAACGCCCTCAGTAGCAGTACGGTCAGCACGCTTGCTAACTACCAGCTTACCCTTCTCGCGGATAATATCCTTTGCACGCTCAAAATCGCCCTCTGCCTCGATGAGTGCCTTCTTGCAGTCCATCATACCGGCACCGGTCATTTTACGGAGCGTCATTACATCTGCTGCTTTGATTTCCATAGTGGTAAAATCTTTTTGCGGTTAAAAACTCTTTAATTACTCAGCAACCTGCTCAGTTGCAGCTACTACCTCGGCAACCTCAGCCTCAACGTTCTCCTTAACGGCCTTCTTTACGCGGGGCTTTGCCTCTTTCTTGCTTTCGTTCTTAGCCTCGGCCTCAGCAGCCTCCTTCTCTTTTTCGAGCTTGCGCTCCTCTGCACCCTCAGCGATTGCTGCGCACATTGCATCAAGAACTACGGCGATCGACTTCATTGCGTCGTCATTTGCAGGGATAACGTAATCGATGTCGGTTGGATCACAA
>JAZUBB010000018.1:0-269635 GCA_045638285.1 Alistipes sp.
GCAGCCTCCTTCTCTTTTTCGAGCTTGCGCTCCTCTGCACCCTCAGCGATTGCTGCGCACATTGCATCAAGAACTACGGCGATCGACTTCATTGCGTCGTCATTTGCAGGGATAACGTAATCGATGTCGGTTGGATCACAAGAAGTACCAAGCATTGCAAATACGGAAATGTTCAGACGCTTAGCCTCCTTACCTGCGTTTGCCTCCTTCTGTACGTCAACAACGAACAGAGCTGCGGGCAGACGAGTCAGGTCAGCAATCGAACCGAGGTTCTTCTCCAACTTAGCACGCTGACGCGAAATCTGGAGCTTCTCGCGCTTCGAGAAGTTATCAAAAGTACCGTCGTTAGTCATACGATCGATCGTCGACATCTTCTTAACGGCCTTACGTATAGTGGGGAAGTTTGTAAGCATACCGCCCGGCCAGCGCTCGGTAACATAGGGCATACCTACTGCCTGTACCTTCTCGGCAACTACTTCTTTTGCTTGTTTCTTGGTGGCTACGAACAATACGCGGCGACCGCTCTTTGCGATCTGCTTCAACGCTGCTGCAGCCTCATCGATCTTCAACACAGTCTTGTGCAAGTCGATGATGTGGATACCGTTCTTCTCCATAAAGATGTAGGGAGCCATTTTGGGGTTCCACTTTCTTTTGAGGTGACCGAAGTGCACTCCGGCATCCAATAAAGTATTGAAATCTGTTCTTGACATTGTTTCAAATGTTTGTTTTTCTGTTTTTGTTCTCTGTTCTTCAACCGACGAGTAGTGTTCCTTGAACAATCCCTTCGGTTTTCCGCGATCAGGCAATTCTGCGGTAATGCGCTCTAAGCGGCAGTCTGCAAAATTTGAACCTCGATCGTGCTGCCAATTCGGACGCGAATATTAACGCTTGCTGAACTGGAACTTCGCGCGTGCGCTCGGCTGACCGGGCTTCTTACGCTCAACTTCGCGAGGATCACGCGTCATAAAGCCGTTCTTCTTCAAAACGGGACGCATCTCGGCGTCGATCTGGCACAGTGCGCGAGCAATACCCAAACGAGCTGCCTCGGCCTGACCCTTGATACCACCACCATCGAGGTTGATCGTGATGTCGTAGCTCTCAGCGGTGTTGGTTACCAACAGCGGCTGCTTTACAACAAAACGAAGAATCTCCAACGGGAAGTAAGTTTCAAGCGACTTCTTGTTGATTGTGATGTTGCCCTGACCGGGTTTTACGTAAACGCGAGCCACAGCGGCCTTACGGCGTCCTACGGTGTTTACAACTTCCATAATCTTTACTTAATCTCGTTTAATTTGATTGTTTTGGGGTTCTGTGCAGCGTGAGGATGCTCAGCACCTGCATAAACCTTCAAGTTCTTCAAGAGAGCCTCACCCAGACGGTTCTTGGGCAACATACCCTTAACTGCCTTCTCAACAACGAAGGTAGGCTTTCTCTTCAAATAATCTGCCGGAGTGGCGAAACGCTGACCACCGGGGTAACCCGTGTGGCGCACATAGACCTTTTCGGTCATCTTCTTGCCCGTGAGCTTCACCTTATCAGCATTGATAACGATAACGTTGTCACCGCAATCAACGTGGGGAGTAAAGCTGGGCTTGTTCTTGCCACGCAGAATCTTCGCGATCTGCGATGCAAGACGTCCCAATACCTCGCCATTAGCGTCGATCAGCACCCACTCCTTGTTTGCTGTCGCTGCATTCACCGAGATAGTCTTGTAGCTTAATGAATCCACTTGTTTTACGTTTAAATTAATACTTGTTTAATTGATCCAAACCCATTATTATGGGCGTGCAAAGGTAGTGATTATTTTTTAATAAAAAAAATGCGCGCTATTTTTTTCACATTTTCACCGTTTTATGGTGATTTTCGACCCCCATAACACAAAAAATCGGCCGATACCCTGCGGCATCGACCGATTCTTACTATTATTTATAAGGTATCGCTACCCTATTTTGTCATCAAGTTACTCCTTGTCAGCAACGCAACGTACCGAGCTTGCGTCCGAACGTGCCGAACCAGCGTTAGCCGACACAAAGCAAGTACCAGCAGCCGTGGGGCTCATAAAGTTCAGACAAGCGGTAGCCATCTTGCTCGTAGCCTGCGACGACAAGGTGCTCTTATATACCGAGTTCGACCAGTAAACACCCGAGTGACCTGCAACCGAGCCGTAGAGTGCAGCGTATGCACCATACCAACGCGAAGCTGCGGGGAAGAAGGTAGTCGTGTTACCCGACAGAGTCATATAGTAGCCATAGTTATAGTCATCAGTATCGACTACACCATCACCATTGCGGTCAGCAACTGCGGTGCTCGAATAGTCGCCCATAACAGCTGCACCAGTCGAAGTGAACTTCGAGAAGGCCATAATAGGAGGTACACGCCAACCTGCGGGGCAGGGGTCGTACATCGACTTCTCGCCCAAGTTCTCATACTTCAACGAACCCTGCTCACGGTAGTTACCGTCGGGGTTACCCCACAGAGCGTCGTCCGAAGTCGAGCACCAGTCTGCATAATCAACGCCATAAGGCGAGATGAACGCACCAGGGTTAGCGATCGCAAACTCAACCGACTGGGGAGTCATTACTGCGTCGAACTCACCCTCCTCGCCGTCGATATTGTAGATCGGCTTAGCAAGTGTTGCGGTGGTACCGGTCAACGAAGGCGAACCGGTGAAGGGATCCTTACGACCCCACTGGTAGAGCAGACCGAAAGCATTAATATCGGCAGCAGCTGCGGTGGTTGCACCCAGGTTCATATTCATCACGTTGAAACCGGTGATCATAGGCAGCGACTCAACCTTCTGCTCAGGAACCCAAATGTGCCAGCTCCACAAAGCCTGCTCGTTGCCACCCTCGCCGTAAGCATAAACAACAGCGTTACCATAAACGCCCTCAGCTACTACAAAGCGAACCTTGCCATCAACCAAACCTGCCTCGGTAATCAAACCGGGGGTATCCTGCCACAGCAGACCTGCGCCAGCAACGCCCTCAACAGCCTCACCTGAGTTACCCTTGAAAGGCGCAAATGCATAAGCACCAGCCTCCTCGATCAGGTAGCTGTTGGCTGCCAACTCGTCAGCGATAGCCTCCTGAGTCTTAGCCGTTACGCTAACCCAAGCTGCGGGAGCGTAATCAGCGTCCGAAGTTGCGGGGCGAACCATAACGTGGTAAACACCCTCAGCCAGTCCGGTAAACTCCTTCTGCAAGCCATTAACCACCTCGATTGTCGACGAAGTAGCCAGAGCAACCTCATAGTACTCAGCACCCTCAGCAGCATTCCACGATACAACGAACGACGATGCGGTCTGACCCGATACGGTCAATTCGATTGCGCCAAGTTTGAATGCGGTGTTCAGAGTGAGGCTTACGGTATTCCACTCCGAGTCAGCGTAAGCCTTCGACGAATCAACAGACTTGATCTTCAAAGTGTTAGCCGAGCCATACTTCAAGCCCTCGAACTTCACCGAAGTAGCGGTAGTGGTCTGCTCAGCAGCACCATTGAGCGAATAAACGTAACCGTCAGCACCATCAACTGCCTTCCAAGTTACATCGAACGACTCCGAACGGTAAACAACATCTACCTCAGGAGCTGCCAAACGCTTCGGCTCAACAGCCTCCTCATCAGAGCAAGCAACCATAGTGAACGAAGTAGCCGCAACGAATGCAACTGCGAGCATACCCATCACTTTGCGAAAAATGTTCTTCATAAGTTACAGATTTTTAATTAATATTAAGTTTGTTTGCATTTTTTCGGTCTGAAAATCGCCGCGTATCCGACACGGACAATAATGCAAAATTATGAAAAAACTTTTAGTTTGCAACATCTTTTTCAACTATTTTTGCAATCAAAACGCTTAAACGCTATCACTCAACGAGTTATGCGGGTTACAAATCGGTTTGCTTTTCAGCCGATAAAACACTATATTTGTGCTCCGCAAAACGCAACAACGATGAAACCAATGACCCGCGAAATATGGCGACTTACGATTCCGAATATCGTGTCGAATGTGACCGTGCCACTTTTAGGTATGGCGGATATGGCTATTGCGGGGCGTCTGGGCGACTCGACCGCCACCATCGGGGCGTTGGCTATCGGAACGTCAATCTTCAACTTCATCTATTGGAACTGCTCATTCCTGCGTATGGGCACAAGCGGTTTGACCGCGCAGGCGTTCGGTGCAGAGCGCAAGGAGGAGTGTGCTGATCTGCTGGTGCGTGGCGCGGTGATGGCAGCGATATTGGCGGCGGTGTTGCTCGTGCTGCGACGTCCGATTGGCGACTTTGCGATATGGTTGATGAATGGCGACGAATTGGTGCGCCGCTACTTCTTTGCGCGTATTTGGGCGGTGCCTGCGGCGATCTCGCTCTTTGCGCTCAACGGGTGGTTTATCGGTATGCAGAACTCCTCGACCCCGATGTTGATCGCGCTGGCGCAAAATATCGTGAATATCGGTTGCAGTATATGGTTTGCTTTCGGGCTCGGAATGGGTTTGGAGGGCGTTGCGTGGGGAACGGTCGTGGCTCAATATAGCGGTGTGGCGATGGCTGTGGTGGCAATTGCGTGGCGTTACCGCGATGTGGTGCGGTTGGCGAATCTGCGTCGCGCGATGAAATTGCAGGCAATGGGGCGTTTCTTTGCAGTCAATCGAGATATATTCATTCGTTCGTTCTGTCTGTGCGTCGCATATACATTCTTTACGGCGGCTGCGGCACGTATGGGCGACCCGACTATTCTGGCAGTCAATTCGTTAATGATGCAGTTGTTCTCGTTGTTCTCATATATGAGCGACGGAGTGGCATACGCTGCCGAGGCACTGACGGGGCGTTTCGTCGGGGCACGCGACGCCAATTCGTTGCGCGACGCGGCGGGACGTATGTTCCGTATCAGTCTGGTGATTGCACTTGTCTATGTGGCTGCATATACGGTGGGCTGGGAGTGGCTGCTGGGGCTGTTCGTCGATGGCGACCCGACCGAAACCGCTGCCATTATGGCTACGGCGGCGAGGTATAGGGTGTGGATCATACTCGCGCCATTGGCGGGCTTTGCGCCATTCCTGATGGACGGTATTATGATCGGCGCAACGATGACACGCATATTGCGCAACTCGATGATCGGTGCGCTGGCACTCTACTTTGCGATCTTCTTTGCGCTGCGTGGCGTGTGGGGCAACGACGCTCTGTGGTTGGCATTTCTGCTGTTTATGGTTGCCCGTGGCGTTCTTCAATACCTTATGGCGGGCGGTATCCGAGGCATAATCCCTCGCGCCGAACAGCTATAATAATATATAGGTATTACGCCAAAATCAAAGAAATTAAATATTTATTTACAAAACGAGAACAATGGTAGGAATTTTTACATACCTTTGTATCGTACGCGTACACTAAGTTCATTAACACATTAAAAAATTTTAGCTATGAAAAAGATTTTCGCAATCTTCGTTTTCGTAGCTGCCACCTCTTTCTTCGCTTGTGATCAAGACCTGACAGGCTACGAAATTCCTAATCAGTCTGACAACGAAAGCCAAGATCTATCTTACGCCGAAGGCGTATCCTCTTCTCGACTTGTGTTTGCCACAAATTTACTTATGCCATTAGCCCAAACTACGGGCACAAACATTATTATCTAATCAAAAAATTACACTTTTTCTGCATTTTTTTGGCGAAAAATTTGCAGGGGGGGGTAATTTTGTACCTTTGCAGAGGGTCAAAAAATATTATTTTATTTGTATAGGATAATATTTTCGAGACCCAAAACGTTAAATAATAAACATATCAAATTATTAAAAATTAAAGCATTATGAAGAAACTAATCACTTTGACCGTAATGCTAATGCTCGCAGCGAGCGCATCGGCACAGTCGAACAACGAAACTCAACAAAAGCCCAAAGGTCCGTTCTCGTTTGGCGTGGGATATGATATCTCAATCTTTGCGTCGGAAACATATAAAAATGATAATATCGACCGCACAAAAGTTGGCGACCTTAGAGGAGCGCATATGATTACTCTTAACTTCGACTATGCCATCACTCCGCGCTGGACTACGGGAATTGTTACGGGTCTGACAAGCTACGGTATGCCAATATTGTTCGAGGCAAAGCACTTTTGGAACGATGATGTAAATCGCAGTCGCTGGCTCACATACGCAAATATGGGTATTAATCTCAGCGGCCCCGATAAAGTTCACGTCGGTATGCAGGGCGGTATTGGCGGAGGTTACCGATTCCATATCGCACCACGTTTCAAAATCGACCTCACTGCCGGCTATCACTTTATGCAGAATTATCAAGAGGTGATGCGCTCAGTAGGCACAAATGGCGCAAGTGTCGAGGCTGCTAAGTTCAATGCCCACGCTTTCAGTATCGGCGTAGGTTTCGTGTTCTAAGGTTACGTCGTGCGTACAAAGTTTGAGGGTCGCTCCGACAATGGAGCGACCCTCGCTTTTGTTATACTCTGTTTGCAACCGATAGGTTACTCATAAAGTCCCGATTTGAGCATCGCAACCTCCTGCGGAGTCAAGAAACGCCACTGACCGCGTTTCAAATTCTTCTTCGTCAAGCCCGCAAACAGCACGCGGTCGAGCTTGGTAACGGTATAGCCCTGATGCTCGAAAATGCGACGGACAATACGGTTGCGTCCCGAGTGAATCTCAATGCCAACCTCCTTCTTGCTCTCGTTCACGTAGCTAACCTCGTCCGCCTGAATAAAGCCGTCTTCGAGCGTAATACCCTCAACGATCTGCTCCATATCAGCCTTCGTAAGCGGCTTATCGAGAGTCACTTGGTAGACCTTACGCTTCTCATACGAGGGGTGGGTCAGGGTCTTGGTCAAATCGCCATCGTTGGTCATCAGCAGAACACCCAACGAGTTCTTATCCAAACGACCTACGGGATAGATACGCTCAGCGCAAGCTCCCTTGACGATATCCATTACGGTCTTTGCGGCGTGCTCGTCCTCGACCGTCGTAACGTAACCCTTCGGTTTGTTCATCAGAATATAGACCTTTTTCTCGCTCACCACGCGGCTCTCATTAACGCAAACCTCATCGGTGGGCTGAACCTTCGTACCCATCTCGGTCACCACAACGCCATTGACCGTAACCTTACCGTCAGCAATCAGTTCATCAGCCTCACGACGCGAGCACAGACCCGACTGCGCAATGTAGCGATTCAAGCGAATTTCGCCCTCCTGCTTAGGTGCAGCAAAACGGGGATACGACTCAGGAATCTCGCCTGCGCTATATGCCGACTTGGTGCGGGCAGGTTTACGCGCGGGACGCTCCTCACGCTGGCGGAAACCACCCTGCTCATCGCGCTGACGATAGCCACTCGGACGATCGCTGCGATTGAATGAGCGATGTTCGCCATCACGGTTGAAATCGCGGTTAAACGGACGCTGCTCACCATCGCGGTTGAATGTGCGACGCGGACGCTCCTCGCCCGACTCCGAGCGGAACGAATTATAGGGACGACTCTCCGTGCGATTGAAATCACGCTGAGAATCACGATTATAGTCACGATTGAACGGACGTTGCGGACGATCCTCGCCATTGAAACGGCGTTCGCGGTTGAACGGACGCTGCTCACCAGCGCGGTTGAATGTGCGACGCGGACGCTCCTCACCCGACTCCGAACGGAACGCGGGGCGGTTATCGCGTGTAAAATTGGGGTTATACGATGCGCGAGGACGATTCTCATCGTAGCTACGCGAGCCTCGATCATTGTTATACGAACGCTTGTAGCTGCTGCGCTCGTCGCGGTTGAACGTGCGACCCTCACGGTTGGTATTCTCCGCATTCTCACGACGCGAAACGGGCTCAACCTTCACGGCACTCGTGGTGCGAACTCGCTTGTCGCGTGCAAATCTCTGGTAGGTGGGGGCGTCAGTCCCGACGTGCTGTCCACCCTTTTTCTCATCAAAATTACTCATCGAATGATAATATATCGTTTTCAGGGGTCAAAGATACACGTTTTTTTTATATATTTGTACGCTCAAAGGCTCTCAATGTGCAATTAATTGACAAAAAATGAAATATAACTTTGACTATGTTCCTTGTCGTAAAGGAACCGCTTGTATCAAATTCGACGAAAACCTGAGCGTCTTCGGTCGCGACGACATCATCTCGATGTGGATCGCAGATATGGATTTCGAGGTGATGCCCGAGATTACCGAGGCTGTGATTCGTCGCGCTAATCACAAAGTATATGGCTACGGTATCCGCCCCGCAAGCTATTTCGACGCTATCGTCAGCTGGCAGCAGCGTCGCCACAATTGGACGGTGAATAGTGAGTGGCTCGGCTTCTCGCCCGGTGTGGTGGCAGGCTTTGCGTTCGCAATTCGTGCACTGACCAACGAAGGCGACGGCGTGGTGATTCAACCGCCTGTATATCCGCCGTTTGCAGATATGATCAATCAGAACAACCGCCGACTGATCAACAACCCGATGAAGATCGTGAACGGTCGTTTTGAGATTGATTTCGAAGACCTCGACCGCAAGTTGGAGGGTGCGAAGGCACTGCTCTTCTGCTCGCCCCACAACCCTACGGGTCGCGTCTTCTCGGAGGAGGAGTTGTTGCGCGTAGGTGAGTTGTGTCGCAAACACAATGTGAAGATCATCTCGGACGAGATTCACGCCGACCTAATCATCAAGCCCAACGAATTCCGTAGCATTGCCTCGCTCAATGACGATCTGGCTCACCGCACAATCACGCTGACCGCACCCAGCAAGACCTTCAACATTGCAGGTTTGGCAACGTCGGTTACGATCATTCCCGACAAGGAGTTGCGTGAGGCGTTCAATGCCGAGTGTGATCGCACCCACGCGGGCGGTGGTAACATCTTCGGCACGGCGGCTCTCGAAGTGGCTTACAACGAAGGCGAGCAGTGGTTAGACGAGGTGATGGAGTACATCGCCGCCAACATCGACTACGTAGGTAAGTTCCTCGAAGAGAACTGCCCCAAAATTCGTCACTACAAGCAGCAGGGTACGTTCCTGATGTGGCTCGATTGCCGCGAGATGGGTTTGGAGCACGCCGAGATGATCGACTTCTGGACCAACGAGGCTCGCATTGGCGTGAACGATGGCTCAACATTTGGTAAGGAGGGTTGCGGCTTCGTTCGTATAAACGTCGGCACATCGCGCTCGGTGATCGAACAGGCGATGGCGCAACTGAAAGAGGCTTACGAAAAGTTGTAAATCAAAATAAAAGCGTATCTTTGCGCCACGTAAATAAATCGAAACAGATATGTTTGAAAATTTAACAGATAAACTCGAACGCTCATTTAAGATCCTTAAAGGCGAGGGTCGCATTACCGAAATCAACGTAGCGGAAACGGTCAAAGAGATCCGTCGCGCGTTGATCGATGCCGACGTTAACTACAAGGTAGCCAAAGCGTTCACCGATCAAGTAAAGCAGAAAGCTCTTGGTCAGGACGTACTGAAATCGGTCAAGCCGGGTCAGATGATGACCAAAATCGTACGCGACGAATTGGCAGCCCTGATGGGTGGCACGGCAACCGACATTCGCCTCGAAGGTACGCCCGCAGTCATCTTGATCGCTGGTTTGCAGGGTTCGGGTAAGACAACCTTCTCAGGTAAGCTGGCGTCGATGTTGCGCACAAAACGCAACCGTTCGGTGCTGCTCGTAGCGGGCGACGTTTATCGTCCTGCGGCTATCGACCAGTTGAAGATTCTCGGTCAGCAGGTTGGCGTCGAAGTCTACACCGAAGAGGGTAACAAAAATCCCGTTGAGATTGCTCAGAACGCAATTCGCTATGCACGCAGCAAGACCATCAATACGGTCATCGTCGATACAGCAGGTCGTTTGGCTGTCGACGAGCAGATGATGCAGGAGATCGAGGCTGTGAAGGCTGCGACGAATCCTTGCGAGACGTTGTTCGTAGTCGATTCGATGACAGGTCAGGACGCAGTGAATACCGCCCGCGAGTTCAACGAGCGTTTGGATTTCGACGGCGTTGTGCTGACTAAGCTCGATGGTGATACTCGCGGTGGTGCAGCAATCTCGATCCGCTCGGTGGTGAACAAACCTTTGAAGTTCATCTCAAACGGCGAGAAGATGGACGCGCTGCAAGTCTTCCACCCCGAACGTATGGCAGACCGAATCCTCGGTATGGGCGACGTCGTTTCGCTCGTTGAGCGTGCTCAGGAGCAGTACGACGAGGAGGAGGCTCGCAAGTTGAAGAAGAAACTCGTGAAGGATCAGTTCAACTTCAACGACTTCCTCTCGCAGATCGAGCAGATCAAGAAGATGGGTAACTTGAAGGACGTTGCCTCGATGATCCCCGGTATGGGCAAGGCTCTGAAAGATGTTGATATTCCGGACGATGCGTTCAAGCAGACTGAGGCTATCATCGGTTCGATGACCCCTGCCGAGCGCGAGAATCCGTCGATCATCAACGCCTCGCGTCGTGAGCGTATCGCCAAAGGTAGCGGCACGACCGTTGCTGAGGTAAACAAGCTGCTCAAACAGTTCGAGCAGACTCGCAAGATGATGAAGATGGTTGCTGGTGGTGGCTTGCAGCAAAAGATGGCACAGATGCGTCGCGGCGGCGGCTTCCGTCGATAATTATCGAGCAATATTTACAACAAATCCCCGTCATTTGGCGGGGATTTGTTATTATTAACGTTCTACTTTTTATTTTTCTTGTATTGTTTCATCAACAAATCATACGTAGGCATACCATATTTCTGCCAATACATATAGTGTTTGATGTAACTATGAGTATTGATGTCATAAATAAATTCCTCCTTATTTTCCTCCTTTTTCAGTGGAATATTATTTTTATGGCAATATTCAAGTGTTTTAGATGTTAATTCTTCTGTTTGCACATTTTTATCTATAACCTGTTTAATTTTTCCACTTACATTTAATTCTTCAACTCTCGGCATTTCTCCTTCAAATTTCACCGCTGTTCCAGATGCGAGCCACTCTCCATACGAACTATTTCTCACTTTTACATCCAATATTCCATTTGCATTAAGTGCTTTCGCTGATTCTACAAGTTTGTCTAACATTCCTTGTAACGATGTCGGAGAAATCAATTTGCCATTTGAATTACCAGCATAATATTCCACGGTCATATTCCCAAGAGGAGTATAAGGCGTACCGTTATAATCTGAAAATGGAGAAAGATACATACCCTCACTTGCATAGCGAGTGTAATCCGTAAAATACACCGTGATGTAAGGCGACCGTACATTATCAACAACGGTACAACTCGTCATCAAAATTGCAGAAACAATAATCATTAATTTTTTCATAGTACTTTTATTTAATTGGTTAGAAATTTACAAAAAAAGACGCGAGCAAATTTTCACTCGCTTCTGAGGTCTTGGACTACCCTACCAACGAAATGAAAGAAATGCCCGCGCCGAATACAGCGCAAGCATCAACTTTAATTCCTCATTGGTATCTAAAAGTGTCCAAGTTTCAGAAACGAGAAGAAAAGCCGATGTGCTTTATATGTTTATGTTATAGTAATAGCTAAAATATTACATAGGCAAACGATTAATGGTTAATTCAATACAAAAATAGGATAAAATCGTAGAATTTCCTACCTTTGTGGCAAAATAATTTATGATATGCACAAATCAGGTTTTGTAAATATTATTGGCAACCCGAACGTCGGTAAATCGACGTTGATGAATGCACTCGTGGGCGAGCGTCTGTCGATCATCACATCAAAGGCGCAGACTACGCGCCACCGCATTATGGGTATTGTCAATGGCGATGATTTCCAGATAGTTTACTCGGATACGCCGGGTATTCTCAAACCCAACTACAAGCTCCAAGAGTCGATGATGCGTTTCGTGCGCGGTGCGTTGAAGGACGCCGATGTGTTGCTCTACGTTACCGACACCGTCGAGCACACCGATCGCTCGGCCGAGATTCTCGACAAGGTTGCACAGAGCGATATACCGACAATCGTGGTGATCAACAAGATCGACCTCACCACGCCCGAGGCTCTCGAAGCATTGGTCGAGCAGTGGCACGAGCGTATGCCCGCAGCACGTATCGTTCCCGTCTCGGCTAAGGAGAACTTCAATGTGGGTGGTCTGTTCGACCTGATTCTCTCGATGTTGCCCGAGGGCGAGCCCTACTATCCGAAAGATACGCTGACCGACAAGACATTGCGTTTCTTCGCCTCGGAGATTATCCGCGAGAAGATCTTCCTCAACTACGACAAAGAGGTGCCTTACAGCGTTGAAATCGCCATCGAGGAGTACCGCGAAGAGCCGAAGATCGACCGCATATCGGCGACAATCTACGTTACGCGCGACAGCCAAAAGGGTATCATCATCGGTCATAAAGGCGAGAAGTTGAAGCGCGTTGGAATGCAGGCACGCGAGGATTTGGAGCGTTTCCTCGACAAGAAGGTCTTTCTGCAACTCTTCGTCAAGGTCAATGACGATTGGCGCAACAACGACCGCCAGCTGCGTCGTTTCGGCTACGAGCAGGAGTAGCGTGGCGAATGATAGTATTGAAAAGGGGCGGCTTTATAACCGTCCCTTTTCAGCATTAATTAAGGAACATAATGCACCACTGATTCGAAACGCTTTTTCGCCTCTGCATACGAACGGCGAGGTTGCGTCGTGGTTGCATTATTGAGTTCCAATCTAAGATTTGATCCAAATAGACTTATACCTTCGTCCACGCTTACATTTCCATAGAGTGTTGCAGAATATCCCACCGCAAGACGCTCGGTTTCCGCATTTCTACTTTTGGGAATATAGCCCGTTGCATAGACTTTGTGCTCTTGATGATCAGTTGCAATATATGCAATCTCTAAGGAAACGGCATATCCCGCGACCCACGATAATCCGTGCATTTGGGTAGTGAAGCGACCACCCCAAATATCTTCATAGTATTCGGTAATATTGGTAACAACACCCTCGACCTCGATGAAATCACCTTGATATTCTCGTTTGAAGAATGCTTTATTATCTTGATAACACATCAAGTAATCAACGGGAGTCAAACAATCTACTTCGATCGGCACGAAATGCTCCTTCACGATATTGGGAATAATGATTTCATCAATATTCTTCATAACATCATCGCCATACAGAAGATTTGTCTGAAAGCCATAGGGTCCACAACTAAGATAGGTGCTATCACTTGCAATGCGCCAACCCACATCTTCTATTGTGCGAAAACGAATGATACGGTATAAGTCGCCAAGTTTCGCACCAATCTCTTTTGAGGGTAATACGCTTGTAGTCAGCACAAAGTCATCGCCTTCGCGCTTAACATCTTTCTCAGATACGTGCAAATCATCGTGGTAGAATCCATTTTTATACAAAAATTCTGTTTTGTATAATTTGTTGCTCTTTGAATGATATTCAAACCAAACGATATCGTAATCGTGATTATATTCATCAATCGGAACCTCATAACGATAAAATACCAAAAATTTACCATTCTCCTCTTCGGCAAGATGTGGATACAAATTGGGCTTTTTCAAATCCCAAATGACCTGCACGCTATCGGTATATATGTTACGGCGCAAACATTTATCGCGATCCAAATAACATATTGTAGAGTCAGAGAATACCTCTATTCTGGGGTATCCAAAATGCACCGTATCCTCTATCGCTCTTAACACCTCGCCATAGTTCATACCTATTCGCGGATCGCCACAACCCCAAAAGAATACGATCGCACACAACAATACCAAACACTTTTTCATAAATAATAGTGTCTTTCGGTTAGCTTATTACTCCTTTTTGTTCTGGCTATCAGCTATTACTTTTGTTATGCCACCTACAATCAGTCCTACAAAGCTACAAGGAAAAGCGGCAATTGCAAACTCGAACAGATCCTCTATTTCTCCATTTGCATCAATGAAGATGTAAATAAAAGTGAGGATAAAGCCCACCAAAAAACCAAAAAGAAAAGGATTCTTCTTCATAATAAATAATTTTTTGCTTACACACCAACCCCAAATGTCCGATTAATATAAAAAGAAAGTGTGAGGTTGATTCCGTTTATTAATCTGAAGGTTGTGGAAAGACCTGACCAAAATAAACGCTACAATGCCCCACACCTGAATAGTATGGGGTATATGCACAAAACGTGCATAGCCACATAGCTACACAAGGAATGAGTGCTGTTCGTTTAACCCTTGGTCGAGAAAACTTCCACATTTTCAGATTAGGCTCACGAAAACACTTTCATAAGTATGTCTGCTATTTATCCAATAGCATTGCAAAATTAAAAATATTTTCCGAAACGAACAACTATCGCTTCGGCTTTGTTCTGGTGATTTGTGTTAGAATAGCTCCATTTGACCGTCGCGGTAGAGGTTGATCACCTCGCAGCCGAGCGATCGGGCACGTGCGACCGTATAAGCCGTACCGCCCGCACGACCATCGAACCACGCCACAACCGTTGCAGCTCGTTCGACCATATAGTCATCACGACGCAAAAAACAATCGCGCGAATACCCCTCCGCCAGCACCTCTACCCTATTTGCCGAGCGCAAAATCTGCTCATAATCGCGGCGCGTAACGACCGAGAACCCCGCCGCCTGACCGCGGAAAGGCACCGCCGCTATGAGTTGAATATCGGTCAGTTCGCGTCGCAGGTCGATCACCGCGCGAGCAGCTATCAGATCGAAACCCTCTGCCATACCGCTATAAAACCGACGCGCCCCACGTGCATACAACTCGCGCAAGGTCGCGTCGAGGCGCGTGCGCAGAGCCTCCATCGAGTCGCCCGCCGCAAACTGCATTGCGCGATGTCCGGTAAATGCCACACTATGTTTTCGGTCGAAATTCATAGCACAAATGTACGAAAATTTTTCGGGCGGAGGGTCGGTTATGGCGTCAAATTTGCAAGCTAAGACCAACGAACCATAAAACAAAAAAACAGTTTACGATTATGAAAAATGCTGGAACTTGTATGTTAGTTTTCTTGGGTGGCGCGTTGGCTGGTGCAGCAACGGCGTTGATGATCTCACCCAAGTGCGGCGCAGATCTGCGCGAGTCGATCAAAGAGATGATTGACAAAGAGATGGGCGCGATCCGAGAGCGCTATCACGACCTCAAAGAGCACGTGCAATAACCGAGCAAAGATGGCTGCCGAGAACAACCAAAATACCAACGACCAACCGCTGGTCGAGCAAGTAACGGAGTTCCTCCAACTGCAACTTACCGCCACCAAACTTTCGGCAATCGAGCTACTCGCACTGACGCTCAGTTATGGTTTCGGTATATTGCTCGCCATTGGGGCCGCGATGTTGGCTTTGATGTTCTTTTTGGGTGCCATCACGCTATTGGTCGCTCAGGCGATCGGATCTCTCGAATGGGCTATGATTATCTCAGCCGCAGTGTTCGTCATAGTGGGCTTTGCTGCCTACTTATTGCGCGAACGAATGATTACCGACAAGTTGGTTCGTCGATTTGCGCGAATGTTTTTCGCCGAAGACGAGCAACACAACACAGATACGCAAAATGATTGACCAACAGGCTCTTGCAGGCATCGGCTCGATGGCTGAACTGCGCGAATATCGTCGAGCAATCGCTGAGTGTGTGGCGCAACATCGTGCCCAACTCGATCGCCGACGACAGCAGCTGACTGCCCGAATCACGCCGACCTACATTTTAGGTTATGTGGCGTCACGCACCGAGTCGGTATTGGGGCTGTTTGCCATCGCCCGTCAGATCTACTCGATAGCACATTCGGCTTTTGCACGTATGAAGAAGGGCTGACCCATTGCGGTCAGCCCTTCGCTGTTCTGCGTTGTTGAAACGCAGTTAGAAAACCAACGCTACACCCAGCTGAATGGCGTTATGGTACTGAGGTATATTTGGAATATAATTATACACATATCCAAGCGAGAAATCCATTTTGAATTTATTGGCGATATACAGACGATAGCCACCGCCAAAACCCGCAAGTGCACCCATTTTAAATCCACCTTTAAGATTCATATTTGTACCAACGTCGGCATAATTAAACCAACCGCGCGTACGATCATTAAAGAAAAATTGCGCATTAGCATAGAGAGGTAGACTCCAAGTTGATATACGAGTGTCATTAATACCCGTAGCAAGTCCTATCTCCCATTTGGGCGAAACTGCATAGTTGAAATCAAGCGATACAAAATGTGAAAATGGTTCTACTCCCATAATATATTTTTTTCCATTTTCATCTTTTGTTATACTTGTAGCAGTAGGTAATCCTACTCTATAACCAACCGAGAACGAGAACTTACGCTCTTTGGGGGCATTTTGAGCTAATGCCGTGCTGCACAGCAATAACATCACAATAATACTAATAAATCTTTTCATAGTTTTAAGGTATTAAATTGGTTTATTGCAAAAATAGAAATATTTTTTGCACACGCAATACCCCCCCCATTTTTAGACTTATAGTAAAGCTATTTCGACTTTTAGAAAAGATTTTTTACAGCAAACCCGCCTCGTAGAGAGTTACGATCTGCTCCAACATACGATCCTCGTCCTCGCGATCGTACTCGGTTTTAAGGTTCGCACCAAAGATCTTCGCAACGCCCTGCCAAAAGCCCGCCGTAAAGCTACCACGAAATTCGCGTACAATCTCATACGACGAATACTCCGTTTCGCGCGCAATCAATTTCAGCAACACCTTACCCTGCGAGCGAGTCATCTTTTTCAATACGGGCGTGTACTCCTCCTTGATCTCCTGCTCGATCTGCTTGGTGTACGCCTTTTGCGCTTTGCGCGTGGGCAACGTCAGCAGTTTCTCCTCCATCTCCGCCATACGACGGCGAGCATATTTGGCTATCGGATAGGTCTTTTTGACCGCAATCACCATACGTTGATACTTGCGCATATCTGCCGGACGACGGAAAACATAGATAGGCAACACCGCAATATTCTGCACCGAATCGCCCTTCTCAACCTCAACCCACGCACGGGTATAGCCGCGAGCACGACGCTCCTGCAACGGGGTCAGTTTCTGCTCCGTAGTCTGCACTTGCTCTTGCGCGCGCTGCTGCTTGCGGGATTGTGCCCGAGTCTGCGTTCGCGTCTGCGCCACAGCCGACACAACGGTCAGCAGCAAAATGAGTATGGCGATTGACTTTTTCATAATTATGTGTTACCTTTGCAAAGATAATCATAATTTTGACAACATTTTCAAACATACCAATATTTATGGAAATCGGAGCCAAATCGACCTCAACGCTGGTCGTAACTGAACAATTTACCGCCGCCGTGATGGGCTCGGGGGACCTGCCCGTGCTGGCAACGCCCGCAATGATCGCACTGATGGAAAACGCTGCGATGAACGCCGTTGCGTCGGCACTGCCCGCGGATCAGACCACCGTAGGCTCGCTGATGAATGCCTCGCACCTCAAACCGACCGCCGTGGGTGACACCGCAACCGCAACCGCAACTCTCGTAGCTGTCGAGGGACGCAAACTGACTTTCCGCGTCGAGGCACACGACAGCGAGGGCGTGATTGGCGAAGGCGACCACGTGCGCTACATCGTCAGCCGCGAAAAGTTCCTCGCAAAGTTGAAAAAGTAATCTTCAATTCAAGATTCAAAAAGCAAAATTCAAAATTGTCGATTTTTATGAAATCGTCACACACGACTACGTGTGTAACCTAATGACAAATAAATAGAATGCGCACCCAATCGGGTGTGTCATCATTGGCGGGTCGGCTTTTAGCCGAGCCCCCCACCCGCCAATGATGAATGATAACAGCCACTACACACCTTTTTCCCATTTTTCTTTATACACTTTTAAAACAAATTTTTGTTTCGATTTTGTAATGGAGGGGGAGTCTGCGGCTCGCTCTACGGGCGCCCCCCGCAACCGCAGAACTTAGATTCATTTGTATCAAATAAAAAAGCCACGCCCAAAAGCGTGGCTTTAATCGTGAATCGTGAATTGACTTACAACTGTTTGAGCGAGAAGCGGATTGCCTCTTCGACCGAGCACGAAGGGTTCTGTTTGAGCACCGCTTTGAGTGCTTTGTCCGATGCCGTGCGGGTGAATCCTAACATCGTAAGTGCCGCCAAAGCCTCGTCGTAGATCTCGTTATTATCCTGCACCTTGCCGAGCAGTTGTCGCTCCTCGTAGGGCGTCGTGGCAATCACCTTGCCACTCAACTCGACGATGATCTTCTGCGCCGTTTTCAGACCCAAGCCCTTCACATTTTTGAGCAGGGTTGCGTTGCCCGTAGCGATGATATTGCGCAGTTCGTCAGGCGAATAGGTCGAGAGGATCATTCGCGCCGTATTGCCGCCAACGCCCGAAACACTCAGCAGATGACGGAACAATTCGCGCTCGAATTTCGACGCAAAACCATAGAGCAGTTGCGCGTCCTCGCGGACAACATAGTGGGTGTAGATCTTAGCCTCGGTCTGGTGCTCAATCTCGGAGTAGGTTTGGAGCGAGATGGAGATGTCGTAACCTACACCCGCCGCCTCGATCACTACACGTGCGGGCGACAGCTCAGCAATCTCGCCTTTGATATATTCGTACATAATTATGTTGCAATTTTTCGGTTATCGGATACAAATTTACATTTTTTTTGTATCTTTGTAGTTCATTAGCGAAAATTAACAACTAAAAATATCAAAACATCTATGAAAAAAACACTTTTCGCAGCCGTTGTAGCAGCTCTCTTCGCTGTGGGTTGCACCAACAACGCTGCTCAGCCCGCTGAGGGTGCAGCAGAGCAGGCTACAATTACCGGCTCGGATATCGCTTACGTAAAGGCAGACTCGCTTTTGGCTTCGTCGGACATCTTCCTGACCGAGGGCGTGGCTTTGCAGAAGAAACTCGAAGCTGCTCAGCAGTCGTGGGCTAAGAAGGAGCAGGGCTTCCAGTATGAGGCTGCTCAGTTGCAGGAGAAGTATCAGAAGGGTCTGATGACTACCGTCGATTTCCAGCAGAAGGGCGAGGCTTTGGAGAAGCGAATCGCTAACTACCAGAGCACAACTCAGAAAGAGGCTGCTACACTCGACGAGGAGAACTTCGTATTGCAGAACCGCATCAATATGCTCGTAGCTGAGGCTGTCGAGGAGATCAACAAGGACGGCAAGTACAAGTTGATCATCAACTCGACCGCTCTGCTCGACGGCGCACCTGAGCTCGACATCACCGGTGATCTGTTGAAGATCGTGAACGAGAAGTACGCTGCTGAGAAGGCTGCTGCTAAGGCTGAGTAAATTCTATCTGAGGGGCGCGAATAGTCCCGATTGATCGAAAAGAACAGGACTGCACCCGAAAAAGGTGCAGTTCTTTTTTTATTTGGTTGTAAGGTTGCGCTAAAATTGCTATATTTGTGGGTCGCGCGAGCGTGCGCGATGAATGATTGAATGGTTTATTGAACAATTTTTGATATAATCGACTATGAGTAAGTTTATTAGAGCAATCGACACCTTCTTGCGCAATTCTGTATCGCCGGTATTTGTGTTGCTGCTTTTCGCCTCGTTCGTGCTGTGGTACATCACCAAACTCGATTACAACTATACGACAAATATCCCCGTCAGAGTCAATCTCGATGGCTACAAATTCAAAGTCGAATGTACTGCCGAAGGTCGCGGCTCGGAGTTGGTTGCACATCGCTTCAATATGGTCGATAAAACCAAACTCACCTTCACGCGCGTGCTACACGCTCCAATGGCAGGTGATAGCTGCGAGATCGTTCTCTCGCCATCGTCGTTGATGAACGCTATCGCAACAACATATCCCGACATTCGAATCATCTCGATCGGCATTATTCCCAACATCAGAATCGACCAAAAGGAGGTGGTTGACGAGTGATTCGCGTAGGTCTGACGGGAGGCATCGGCAGTGGCAAAAGCACCGTCTGCCGAATGTTCGAGGAGCTGGGGGTGCGTTGCTACGATTGCGACAGCCGCGCTAAATGGTTGATGCAGAACGATGAGCAGCTGCGTGCGGAGCTTATCGAGTTGTTCGGCGCGGAGGTGTATGGGGCTGACGGAGTGCTCGATCGAGCACGTTTAGCAGCCGAAGTTTTTGGCAATAGCGAGCGTTTGGCGGCACTAAATGGCGCGGTGCACCCTGCCGTCGGACGCGATTGGGAGCGTTGGTGCGCAGAGCGTGAAAGTGAAGGTGTGGCATACGCGATTATGGAGAGTGCCATTCTGTTCGATTGCGGATTCGATAGCAAAGTGGATCGCACGGTGACCGTTTCGGCTCCCGAAGAGGTGCGAATCAATCGCGCTGCGGCACGCGACAATGCCCCCGCAGAGGTGATCCGTCGCCGTATCGAAGCGCAGATGAGCGACTCGGAGCGCGAGGCTCGTGCCGACTATACGATCATAAATACCGATCTCGACGCCGTGCAAAAGCAGGTCGAGGAGTTACACGCAGAGTTTAGCAATGAAGCTGAATAACAAACATATAGACCTTAGTTCGCCGCGCGTGATGACCATCGTGAACGTCACGCCCGACTCGTTCTATGACGGCAGTCGCACCTTCACCGAGGAGGAGATCGAGCGACACGTCGTGCAGACGATTGAGCAGGGGGCAGATATGCTTGATGTGGGCGGTTACTCCTCGCGCCCAAATGCCGACGAGGTGTCGGTCGAGGAGGAGATTGCGCGAGTGGATCGTGCAATGATGGTGATTCGACGAGTGTACCCCGAAGTGGTGGTTTCGATCGATACGTTTCACGCCGAGGTGGTGCGACGTGTGGTAGACAAATGGGGCGACTGCATTGTAAATGACATCTCGGCGGGAGAGCTTGATCCGCAGATGATTGCGACCGTCGCGCGGTTGGGACTACCCTACGTGGCTATGCATATGCGCGGAACGCCCGTAACGATGCAGTCGATGACCAACTATGACGACATCGTGGAGGAGGTGCGCCAATATTTCGTTCATAAGTTGGACGAATTGCATAGGGCAGGTATCGAAAAGGTGATGATTGATCCCGGTTTCGGATTTGCCAAAACACTCGAACAGAACTACCAGCTAATGAGTGGCTTGCACCGCTTGGGCGATTTGGGCGCACCGATTCTGGTTGGCATTTCACGCAAATCAATGATATACCGACTGCTCGATTGCACGCCTGCGGAGGCACTGAATGGCACCACGGCACTCCACTTCGAGGCTCTACGACAAGGCGCGAAGATTCTCCGTGTGCACGACACACGCGAGGCGGTCGAGGTGGTCAGAATTTATAACCAACTGAACAAAAACTGAGAACAATGATAGAGTGTAAAGATATACGCAAGAGCTACGGCTCGCTCGAAGTGCTGCGCGGAGTGTCGCTCAACGTAGCCAAAGGCGAAGTGGTGTCGATTGTCGGCGCAAGCGGTGCAGGTAAGACCACACTGTTGCAGGTGATGGGTACGTTGTCACGTCAGGATAGCGGCACGGTGCGAATCAATGGTGTCGATGTCAGTGCAATGCGCGACCGCGAGTTGTCGGATTTCCGCAATTCGCAGATCGGATTCGTATTTCAGTTCCACCACCTGCTGCCCGAATTTACCGCCTTCGAGAATATCTGTATCCCCGCCCTGATAGGTCACCGCGACCGCCACGAAACGGAGCGACGCGCAACCGAACTGATCAAGATGATGGGGCTGGACAATCGCCGCGACCACAAGCCCACAGCGATGTCGGGCGGTGAGCAACAACGAGTTGCGATTGCACGCGCGTTGATCAACTCACCTGCCGTACTGCTCGCTGACGAGCCTTCGGGTAACCTCGACTCGGTAAACCGCGACGAGATTCACCGACTCTTCTTCCGCCTGCGCGACGAGCTCGGTCAGACAGTCGTTATCGTCACTCACGATGAGGGTTTGGCGTCGATGGCAGATCGCAAAATCACAATGCGCGACGGCGAGATTGTGGGAAATTCACAGCTCACAATTCACAATTCACAATTATAGTTTTGCGGCTTAAAACAACTACTATGACCCACGAAGAATTGCGCGACCTGCTCGAACGCCTGCACGACAAATACAACCGTGCGGAGTTTATCGACGACGACCCGATCAGCATTCCTCACCTCTTTACGGGGCGCGAGGATATTGAGATCAGCGGTCTGCTGGCTGCTACAATCGCGTGGGGCAACCGCAAGGCGATAGTCAAAAGCGCACGACGTATGGTCGATTATATGGACGGTGCGCCATACGACTTCACAATGAATGCCTCGGAGAGCGAGCTCGATCGTCTCAACAGCTACGTTCACCGCACGTTCAACGGGTCGGATTTCCGCTCGTTCGTGGTGGCAATGCGTCGAATGTACACTGAGGAGGGCGGTATTGGTGGTTTCTTCGAGCGTCGATATGCCGCAACGGGAGATATGCGCGTGGTGCTGTCGGAGTTTCGACGCGCGTTTTTTGCCGCTCCGCACGACCCACATTGCTGCAAACACCTCTCGTCAATCGACAAAGGTGCCGCCTGCAAGCGACTGAATATGTATCTGCGTTGGCTGGTTCGACGCGACGAGAGAGGTGTCGATTTCGGTCTGTGGGAGTCGATACCGATGTCGGCTCTCTACCTACCACTCGACGTTCATTCGGGGAATATGGGACGTGCGTTAGGGCTGCTCACGCGCAAGCAGAGCGACTGGAAAGCGGTCGAACAGATCACCGCAACGCTGCGCGAATTTGATCCGAACGACCCCGTGCGATTCGACTTCTCGCTGTTCGGAGCAGGCATTGACGGATACCTCAAATAGCAACCACGATGGCAGGCAAAGGTTTCACATTCAAGCAGTTCGAGATCAACCACGAAGGTTGCGCGATGAAGGTCGGCACGGACGGCGTTCTGCTCGGTGCTTGGTGTGAGTGTGGCTCGGCACGACGCATTGCCGACATCGGCACAGGTACGGGATTGATCGCGCTGATGTGTGCCCAACGGAATGCCACCGCCACAATCGACGCCCTCGACATCGACCACTCAGCCGCAGAGTGTGCCCGCGCAAATGTGGCTCACTCGGCGTGGAGCGGGCGTATTCGCGTGATCGAAACAGCCGTACAGGACTACACGTGCGAGGAGCGTTACGACCTAATCGTCAGCAATCCGCCCTACTTCTCCGAGACGTTGCAATCACCCGACCCGTCGCGAGCCGTTGCTCGCCACAACTGCTCACTCCCCCACCGCGATCTGATCGACGCGGCTAAGCGACTGCTGACCGACGAGGGGCGTATGGCACTGATTCTGCCGTCGGACGAGGCGCAACGATTTGCAATGCAGGCGGTTGCTGCGGGGTTACACCTGCGACGTCGTTGCGAGGTGATCACCAAACGAGGTGCAACGCCCAAACGCACAATGAGCGAGTGGTCACTCGCGGCGTGCGACACTGATCACCAGCAACTCATTCTCACCGCAGACAATGGACAACGAAGTGAGGAGTACAGCCGCCTGACCGAAGAATTTTATCTGCGTTAGAGCGATTTTCGGTGAAGAAATAGATGATTTTCGATAAATAAAAAGTAACTTTGCAAAATAACACACAAAAACGAATCTTATGAAAACCGTTAAAACAATACTCGCGTCGGCTCTCTGCTTGGCAATGGCTGCAACCGTCTCGGCGCAGAATTTCACCGCCGCTAAGGTAGGTATCGTCGAGGAGAATGGCGTAACTACGCTCTCGCACCCGCAGACTACACTGACTGTCAACGTAGTAGTCGAGAAACAGACGACCGTTGCAGGTCCTTACGCACGCTTTGCACAGAAGTATCTCGGTGCACGCGCCGCATTGACCGACAAGGTGAGCCACTCGATTATCGACGCCACAATCTCGGCTGCCGATACCGCTCCCGCAACCGTAGCTCCCGCATTTACCGAAGGTAGCGAAGTAGTTTCGTTGCGTGGCTCGGAGGAGGAGTTCCCCAAAGTGTTGCCCAACAAACTCTCATCGACCGAAATGTCGCTCGAAGCAGCAGCACAAGAGGCGGCAAACACCATCTTCAAACTGCGCAAGGTGCGTATCGAACTCGTTTCGGGAGATGTGGGTGAGAATGTCTATGGCGCAGGTTTGAAAGCGGCTCTCGACGAGATCAACCGCCTCGAACAGGAGTATCTCGAACTCTTCCTCGGTAAGCAGGTGGTGACACGCACCGTAAAGACCATTTCGATCGTTCCCGAAACAGCAAAGACAAAATATATCCTCTGCCGATTCAGCGAGCAGACAGGTATCGAGCCCGTCAATAACCTTTCGGCTCAGCCGATTGTGTTGGAGTTGGTGCCCAGCGGCAAGATCCCGACCGAGGGTCTGACGTTGAAGAGCGAGCGCGACACACGTAACGCCGTTCCGTTCCGCGTAGCAGACAATGTGGTTTGCCGTCTGTCGGATAGTCGCGGCACGCTCACCGAGGTCGAGCTGCCTATATTCCAATATGGTAAGGTGGTTGAGATCGTGAATACCCAAAAGAAATAATCCCCCCTCAGCTGAATGAACGCAACATCGAAAATGGTCGCTCTGCTCGGCGAACTGCGTCGTGAGATGAATGGCGCGGTGGTAGATTCGATGCGCGAAAAGGGTATCGAATATGCGCTGAGCTATGGTGTCAGTATCCCCACCATACGCGCATTGGCTCGCCAATATGCACCCGACGACGAGTTGGCACGACTGCTCTATCAACAGCAGGTACGTGAGCTACAACTTGCTGCCCTCTCGATCGCCTCGCCCGAAAGCGTGACGCGCGACGAGTTGCCATTTTGGGCTAAGGCTGTTACGACGGTCGAGATGGCGGAGAATGTAGCGACGGTGTTGATCGCCCGCACAAACGTAGCACGCGAGGCTATCAGCGAGTGGCTGGCGGCGGATAATGCGTTGTTGCGCTATGCTGCGATGTTGGTAGGCGGACGCTGCAATGAGCTGAATATTAGCGATATTAGTCACTCTCTTCGCAAGGCATTGGCTGATATCCCCGTCGGATTGGAGGTCGTGACGGCTCACGGTGCGGCGGTCGTAATCGGCGACTGCGGATCACGTTCGGAGGAGCAGAGAGTCGCGGCACGTGCATTTATCGACGCACTGCCCGAAGGGTCGTTGCGCGATCGAATCGAAGACGAAGCAGGCTGGCAATTAGAGCAATATTAATCAACGTATGGCAAAGGTCAAGAAGGCATATTTCTGTCGCAACTGCGGCTACGAGGCACCCAAATGGATTGGTCGCTGCCCCTCGTGTGGCGAGTGGAATACATTTGCCGAGGAGATTATCGCAAAAGCCTCGACGGCGTCGGCGACTGCGGCGGCACGATTGCCACAATCGCGTCCGCAAACCATTGCCCAAATCGAGGAACAGGTACACAAACGTATCGACTTGGGCAACAGCGAGGTAAATCGCGTTTTAGGTGGCGGTTTGGTACGCGGATCGCTCGTGCTGCTGGGTGGCGAACCTGGTATCGGCAAGTCGACCCTCAGTCTGCAACTCGCTCTGGCACCCCACGGCTTGAAGGTGCTTTACGTGTCGGGCGAGGAGTCGCCGCAGCAGATAAAAATGCGTGCATCACGTATCGGAACAGCAAACGACAACTGCCTGATCTACTCCGAAACGTTGCTCGAAAATATCGTTGCACAGATCGAAGAGATTCAGCCCGATATCGTCATAATCGACTCGATTCAAACGGTTTACACCGAGTTGATCGAATCGTCGGCAGGTAGCGTTTCGCAGATTCGCGAGTGCGCCGCCACGCTGCTCAAATATGCGAAAAGCACAGGTACTTCGATATTTATTATCGGTCATATAACCAAAGACGGCACCATTGCTGGTCCCAAAATTTTGGAGCACATCGTCGACGTGGTACTCCAATTCGAGGGCGACGGCAACAACGTCTACCGAATCCTGCGCGGCATAAAGAACCGCTTCGGTGCGACGTTCGAGATCGGAGTTTTCGAGATGAGAAACGAGGGTCTGATCGAGGTTGACAACCCGTCGAAGATACTTTTGTCACACTATGACGAGCCACTGAGTGGTATTGCTGTTGGCGCGGCAGTCGATGGCATACGTCCCTATCTGATTGAAACCCAATCGTTAGTATGCAACGCTGCATACGGCACTCCGCAACGCTCGACTACGGGTTACGACTCGCGCCGAATGAATATGTTGTTGGCAGTATTGGAGAAACGCGTGGGAATGAAGATGTTCTCGAAGGACGTCTTCCTGAATTTTGCGGGCGGTTTCAAAATTGCCGATACGGGTATGGATCTGGCGATTGTGGCGGCTGTGATCTCCTCATATTTTGACAAACCGCTGATCGAAGGGGTCTGCTGTGCAGGCGAGATCGGACTATCGGGCGAGGTGCGCCCCGCTCCGCGTAGTGAGCAACGTATTGCCGAGGCGGCGCGTCTGGGTTTCCGTCGAATAGTGGTCTCGGGCTACCTGCGCAAAGATCTGCCCAAGCCACCCAAAGGTATCGAGGTGCGATATGTCAATCGCATTGACGAGTTGCCCGCAGCAATCTTCCAAAGCGATTACGAGGAAAGATAAACATCACATCGACAATAGGTTAGACTCCACCCCGCTGTAAGGGTGGAGTTTTTTGTTGGTCGGGGCATAGTTTTTGGAATGAAACAGGAAAATCTTTCCGGAAATGAACGACTCGAAACGTATTCTCGTAATCGGCGGTGCGGGATTGATCGGTTCGCACCTCTGCCGCACATTGGTCGATCGAAACTACGATGTCTATTGTATGGACATTCGTAGCTGCGAATCGTCGTCGATCCTGCGCGAAATGATGACGCTCCACAACTTCAACTACATTCGCCACAATGTTGTCAATCAGTTCGGTATCAACGTCGACGAAATCTACAACCTCGCCTCACCCTCGACCCTGCGGTATGATCAGGCAATGGCGGTCGAAACCCACAAAGTCAATATCTTAGGTACGCTCAACTGCCTCGAAAGTGCCAAAATCAACCGTTCGCGTGTACTGCTCGCATCGTCGGGCGACGTCTATGGTGCAGTGCGAACCCAATCAATGCACGAGGATCAGCAGTTTGGACCTGCACACTCGGCATTGGCAGAGAGCAAACGTGCCGCCGAGAGCTTTATGCAGGCTTACAAAGATGAGTATCAAGTAGATGGCAAAATCGCGCGTATATTCAACACATACGGTTCGGGGGCCGATTTGAGCGACCAGCGTGTGGTGACAAAGATGATTGTCGAGGCTCTGTCGGGACGCAACCTGACGATCTACGGCAATGGCGAGCAGCTGCGTTCGTTCTGCTGGGTGGGCGACGTGATCGACGCGCTCATTCGGTTGATGAACCTACTGCCCGACGTTAAAGTTCCGATTATCAACGTCGGAACCAACCACGAAATCACAATTCGAGCATTAGCCGAGAAGATTATCGACCTCACAGGCAGTCGCTCGAAAATCATTCATCGAGATGCTCGCAACGACGATCCTCGACACAAATCACCCGACATCTCACGCGCACGCGAAATGCTCGGCTGGCAACCTACGACAACTCTCGACGAGGGTCTGCGCCGCGCCATCGCATACTTCGAGAATGAATTGACACAAATGCGCAGTTGGGTCGAAATGCACTGAAAAACAGTTTAATAGCAAAATTTCAACGATATGAAAAATTTCTCTGAAACGATCGCCCAATCGACGCCAACGCTTGTCGATTTCTATGCTACGTGGTGCGGTCCGTGTCGCACAATGCACCCCATACTCGATCGTCTGTCAGCGACTCTCGGCAATCGCGTTACGATCCTGCGTTACGACATCGACGCCCCCGAAAATGCTCAACTCGTTGCTGATCACAACGTGCGCTCGGTGCCCACCATTGTGATCTATCGCGCGGGGCGTATGGTGTGGCGAGGTAGTGGCGTGGTGAGTGCCGACCACCTCGCAGACATCATCGCCAAACTGGAACGCGAGCCGAGCCACAAATAAGCCGCCGCACCTCAATAACGTGATGAAGACCACCTCTTTCGGGGGGTCTTTGTCACATTATGATACGGTGAGAACCGCAATAATAAGCCCCCTTTATAGAAAGGAGGTTTGGGGGATAGGTAACACACCGTGACACCGCCGCTATATTAAAAGCAAAAAATAAGGTCCTCCCCGAAGAGAAGACCTTACTTAAAATAAAGCGGGACAAAGAACTATTTGTTCATCGTGCTTTTAATATAGTGGTGGTGCGAACCGTAACGCTCGAAGGTTGCCTTATCCAGAGCCTCGCGGTGATCGGGGTGAGCCACCGAGATCAACAGACGAGCACGCTCCTGCAAGCTCTTGCCATAGAGATCAACTGCACCATACTCGGTTACAAACCAGTGCATATGCGAACGAGTGGTTACAACACCTGCACCCTCGGTCAGCACGGGAGCAATCTTGCTCACACCCTTGTTGGTTACCGAAGGCATTGCGATAATCGACTTACCCTCCTTAGCCAACGATGCACCATAGATGAAGTCAACCTGACCACCTACGCCCGAATAGAAACGAGTACCCAGCGAGTCAGCGCAAACCTGACCGGTCAGGTCGATCTGCAATGCCGAGTTGATAGCGGTCATACGGGGGTTCTTAGCAATCACGAAGGGGTCGTTGGTGTAACCTACGTCCATCATTGCTACGCCCGGGTTGTCGTCGATAAAGTCATAAACAGCCTGCGAACCCATCAAGAAGGTCGAAACCATCTTACCGCGGTCGGTACCCTTGTTAGCACCGTTGATCACACCTGCCTCAACCAGCGGCAATACGCCGTCAGCAAACATCTCGGTGTGGATACCCAAGTTCTTGTGACCACCCAACTGAGCCAAAACTGCGTTGGGGATTGCACCGATACCCATCTGCAAGCAAGCACCGTCCTCGATCAAAGCAGCACAATGCTTACCAATCAGAGTCTCAACCTCGTTAGGAGCAGTGAAGTGAGCGGGTTCCAGCGGCTGGTCGTCCTGAACGAATACGTCGATCATCGACATCGGGATCAGAGCCTGACCGTGAGCACGGGGAACATACTTGTTAACTACTGCGATAACGGTCTTAGCCTGCTCGATTGCTGCCAAAGTAGCATCAACCGAGGTACCCAACGATACGTAGCCGTGCTTGTCGGGAGGACAAACCTGAATCATTGCAACGTCGCAAGGCAGAGCACCGCAACGATACAACTTCTGAGTTTCGCTCAGGAATACGGGAATGTAGTCAGCATAACCGCTCTGGGTTACCTTACGTACGTTACCGCCCACAAAGAACGAATCCAACTGGAAGATACCCTCGAACTCAGGAGCTGCATAGGGAGCAGGACCCTCGGTGTGAAGGTGATGAATGTGAACATTCTCAAACTCGTGGTTAGCACCGCGCTCAACCAACGCCTTGATCAGGCACTGAGGTGCGCTTGCTACCGAGCTCAGATGGACGTGATCGCCCGACTTAACAACTTTCACCGCCTCTTCGGGGGTGGTAAATTTGATCTGGTAGTTCATTTTATTTGTTTATGAATTAGTTATTGCCACATTTAGTTTGCGCTATCAACCTACAAAGTTAAAAACTTTTTCGTCGCGTGCAAAATTTTCAGCCGAAATATTCTCAGTTGCTACTACTTAGAGATTGGGGATATTCTGATCGAGCCAAGCAAAACGCCCCTCAACCCAATCCTTCAAGAACTGAACCTCCTTGTCGTATGCCGTCAAAATCTGCTCGCGCGATGCACCCGCCTTGCAGAGTTTGTTCCACTTCTGGTCGTTCAGCACCGCCGACTCGCGCTGAGCCTCCGCAACCTCGTCAATATGTGCCAGAATGTTATCCTTATCGGCACGCATCGCTGCGTAACGCTCCTTCAAAAGCGAAATAAACTGCTCATCGTTGCGCAGAACCTTCAACCAAAGTTCCGAACGGTCGGCATTATAGAGATAGAATCCTTCGGGGGTATGGTTATCCTCGCCCTCAGGAAATACGTCGTTACCGAACGCAATATCGAAGTCCCACAGCGGACCCATATAGAGCTTGCCGTCCTCGCCAATGTTCATATATACGCTGAGGAAGAAGCAAGCGTCCATATTCATCGAGAACTCCTGATTGAGATACCAATCCACGAAACTCTCCATATTCATATACGAACGATACTCTTCGACATTGCCCTCATAGAGATCCTTCTCAGCCTTATTGATATAATTTTTCACATAATTATACTCATCGCTGCCCTTGTCGGGTTCGGGGTCTTTAATTACGAAGTTGAGTTGCGTAAGGGCACTCACGAAGAAGATGTCACCGTCGTCCTCGTGTGCACGGTAGTCGATTTCGAGAACGTAACCATCGGGCACGCGATTCTTATCAACCTTGATCTGCTCGCAGAGGTAGTAGTGACCCAAATGCTCGCCATTGAGCACCAACTCAACCGCCTCACCGCGCTGCTTCCAACGGAAGGTGGTGTACTGCTGAGCCATAAAGAAGGTCAGATCGGTACGCATCATCGCCTTATCGTTCCAGCTTGCCAGCAACACCCAACGCTTATGTTTGGGCATACCGAGCACCTCAGCCTTCTCGCCGAGCTTGATTGCGTAGGGTTTCTTGGCGTAGCTCCACGTGGTATTACCGCGCCCCTTGACCTCGGCATCAGCCTCAGCAAATACGGTGTTGCCCTGACCATCGTCGATCAACATCTTGGCGGGAATCCACGTATCCTTATCCTTAATTGGCTGATTCTTTTCGGTATTGATCACCACTACGGGCAGACCCGACAGCCCCTTATAGCCAATCTCGAATTTGACGGTTACGGCTACGGTTTTGCCTTCGGCAGTGCGAATACTATATGTAACAGGCTTTGATAAATTCACGGCAGTTTTACCACTGATCTGAGTCTTCGACTGCGCAATCACGATACAACCCGCGGGCACGGTGAAGGTGGGGACAAGCGACGAACGATCGACATAATAGGGCACCTTGCAACTGAACACGCCATCGCCATCAATCGTGAAGTTCAGGTCCTCTGTCAGAGCCGCATTCTGCGCCTTCTGCAACGAGAAATTGAGGAAGGTCGTAACCTCAGGCGTGGGAGGTATCGGAGTCGTCGTATTGGGATCTTTACAGCCGGCTAAGAGCAGTACAGCACAGATAGAAAAGAGTGATAATAGTCGTTTCATAATTATTTGTTTGCGTTTTGTTTGACACAAAAGTAGGCTATTTTCGCCAAATAACAACATTCAGTCGCGCAATTCACGCCGCTTTTGTTAAAAAAATCACAGTTCGCAAAATTAAATCGTCGAAAGAAGAACAACGTATCGAAAGTTTACGTATATTTGTAAGACGTTTGAAATAAAACCGAAACAATTCACTATCAAAGTAACATAATTTAGTGGAGTCGAGCCTCTCGGCTCCCGTTAATTACAACAAACTACTTATGGACAAACAAAATGTTAAGGAGTTGAAGGACGTTGTAATCCGTTTCTCGGGCGACTCGGGCGACGGTATGCAGCTCACCGGAACACTCTTCTCCGACACCTCGGCACTGATGGGTAACGGAATCTCGACATTCCCCGACTACCCCGCCGAAATCCGCGCACCGCAGGGCACCGTAGCAGGTGTTTCGGGCTTCCAGCTTCATTTCGGTAGCGGTAACGTAACTAACCCGGGCGACTATTGCGACGTGCTCGTAGCAATGAACCCCGCGGCTCTCAAAGCTAACGCTAAGTGGTTGAAACCCGACGCAACCGTGATTATCGACGGCGACACCCTGACCGAGAAATCGGTGCAGAAGGCAGGTTTCGCTACCCTCGACCCCATCAAGGAGCTCGGTTTGGAGAACCACAACGTAGTAGTACCCAACATCACCTCGATGACCAAAGAGGCACTGGCTGAGACCGGTTTGGATAACAAGAGCATCGTGAAGTGTAAGAATATGTTTGCACTCGGTATCTGCTTCTACATCTACAACCGTCCCTTCGACCACGCTAAGAAATACATTGACGGCAAGTTCCTCAAAAAGAACCCCGCAGTTGCTGAGGCGAACAAACTCGCAATGGACGCAGGTTACAACTATGCTGCTAATACTCACGCATTCGCTAACACCTACGACGTAGCTCCCTCGCCGCTCGAAAAGGGCGTTTATCGCTCGATCAGCGGTAACGTTGCAACGGCTTGGGGTCTGTTGGCTGCTTCGGAGAAGAGTGGTCGCCCGCTGTTCTGCGGTTCGTACCCCATCACCCCCGCAACCGTTATCCTCGAAGAGTTGGCTAAGCACAAGTCGCTCGGCGCAAAGACCGTTCAGGCTGAGGACGAGATCGCAGGTATCTGTACCTCGATCGGTGCAGCTTTCGCCGGCAACTTCGCAGTTACTACCACCTCGGGTCCCGGTCTGTCGTTGAAGAGCGAGGCTCTGGGTCTGGCTGTAATGGCTGAGCTGCCTCTGGTTGTTGTCGATGTTCAGCGCGGTGGTCCTTCGACCGGTCTGCCGACCAAGACCGAGCAGAGCGACTTGGTTCAGGCTCTCTACGGTCGTAACGGTGAGTGCCCCGTTGTTGTTTTGGCAGCAAGTACTCCGAGCGACTGCTTCCACTACGCATTCCAGGCAGGTAAGATCGCAATGGAGCATATGACGCCCGTAATCCTGCTGACCGACGGCTTCATCGCTAACGGTAGCCAGCCCTGGCGTATCCCCTCGATGAGCGACTACCCCGCTATCGTTCCTCCCGTTTGCACCGCATTGGACGAGGACGAGGCTCAGTATATGCCCTACAAGCGTAACCCCGAAACTTTGGCTCGCCGTTGGGCATTCCCCGGCACCGAGGGTTTGGAGCACCGCATCGGTGGCTTGGAGAAAGATAAGTTGAAGGGTAGCGTTTCGCACGACCCCGCTAACCACCAGATTATGACCAACACCCGCGCTGAGAAGGTTGCTCGCGTGGTGAACGTAATCCCCGAGCAGACCGTAATGGGTGCTGACGAGGCAGACTTGTTGGTTATCGGTTGGGGCGGTACTCTCGGTCACTTGCAGACTGCTGTCGAGGAGTTGCAGGCTGAGGGTAAGAGCATTGCTCTCTGCCACTTCAATTACATCAACCCGCTGCCCGCAAACGTGCGCGACGTCTTGAAGCGTTACCGCCGTCTGTTGGTTTGCGAGTTGAACGCTGGTCAGTTCGCAGGTTACCTGCGCCAGAACTTCCAGGAGTTCAACTTCGAGCAGTTCAACAAGTGCGAGGGTCAGCCCTTCACCGTGATTGAGTTGAAAGATAAGTTTAACGAATTATTAGCCAAATAGTTATGTGTACATATAAATATACAGCGGCAGATTTCAAGAGCGACCAGGAGGTTAAATGGTGTGCAGGCTGTGGCGACCACGCTATCCTCAACTCGGTGCTTAAAGCACTGCCCGAAGTAGCCGAAAAGCAGAACATTCCTCACAAGATGTTCACCGTAATCTCGGGTATCGGTTGCTCGTCGCGTTTCCCCTACTACGTGCGTAGCTACGGTATGCACACCATTCACGGTCGTGCTAACGCTATCGCTACCGGTGTTAAGACCGCTAACCCCAACCTGAGCGTTTGGGTTGCAACCGGTGATGGCGACTCGCTCGCAATCGGTGGTAACCACTTTATTCACGCTATCCGTCGTAACGTAAACCTCAACGTTGTTCTGTTCAACAACGAGATTTACGGTCTGACTAAGGGTCAGTACTCGCCCACCTCGAAGTTGGGTAAGATCACCAAGACCTCGCCCTACGGTACGGTTGAGAAGCCGTTCAACCCCGGTGAGTTGGTAATCGGCGCAAAGGGTACTTTCTTTGCTCGTTCGATCGACGCGGAGATGGAACTGACAAAGAACTGCCTCGTAGAGGGTGCAGCTCACGAAGGTTTCTCGATTGTCGAGGTATTGCAGAACTGCGTGATCTTCAACGATAAAACGCACGCTCTGTTTGCAGGCGACAAGGCTACTCGTGCCGAGAACACCATCACCTTGAAACACGGCGAGAAGATGTTGTTCGGCTCGCAGAAGAACAAGGGTCTGATGTTGGACGGTATGAAGTTGAAGGTCGTAACCGTTGGCGAAAATGGCGTGACCGAGGACGACATTCTGACTCACGACGCTCACGAGAAGGATACCACGCTGCACGTAATGTTGGCTGCAATGAAGTATCCCGACTACCCCGTTGCTCTGGGTGTGATTCGTTCGGTAGAGGACGACGCAGTCTATGACAAGAAGGTAGCTGAGCAGGTTGAGCAGGTGAAGGCTGACAGCAAGATCAAGTGTATGGACGATCTGCTGCGTAGCGGCGCAACTTGGGAGATCAAGTAATTCGGAGCGAAATACTTAATTCTCAATATAGTACAAAACCGAATCCCTCGCGGGGTTCGGTTTTGTCATTTGAAGGGGAATATGATCGAAGAAAACCAAACCATAAGCCGAGTTCGTGATGTCGTCGTCTAACTAATTGATCCTCCGTTACTTTTGTTAAACAAAAGTAACCAAAAACAACCCCGATGACCCGCCATAAGGGCGGGGTTTGCTTTTTTCCTTGTGCGAATATTTCGATACACAGCCGTCGCCCGCTTAACGCATTTTCATCGGTCGGAGACTTGGCTCGCGCCAACTGACATAAGTCAGACTTTTTTATTTTTTTGAAACAAATATTTGTTTTAGTTTTGTGGGAGAATATAATAACAGCCCGAAAATAATTTCGGGCTGTTATAAAAAATTATATTCAATTTGCAAAATCAAAATCTCAAAAACGAGAACACGAGGGAATGACACGCACACTCTGTGGCTGGGAGGGGCGTGCAACAAAATTCGCACGAGCCACAGAGAGTGTGTCAAAATCTGAGATTTTGCCAATTACGAAAGTGACAACTTCTTCAAATCAATGTTTCCCGTAACTTAATCATAGCCGTTTGGCAAGTCTACTCATCAAGCGGGACAAAAGCCGCTTTCTCCTCGCCACACAGCGGACAGACCCAATCATCGGGCAACTCCTCGAAAGGAGTGCCAGCAGGGATTCCATTTTCGGGATCACCAACCGCAGGATCGTAGATGTAAAGGCAGGGCGGACATTGATACTTTTTCATAGCAAAACGTTTTTTAATGATTCTCGTCCTCCCGCTCAAAAACAGTGCCGCGCACCCAACACGCAACGAGGGCTGCACCCTCGAAAAAGGATACAGCCCTCGGCAATAGTTTGTATTTCAACGTTTTATCATTCCACCTCGCGGCGATTGATCAATGCCTGAGTGATAGTCATCTCATCAACATACTCCAACTCATCACCAAAGCCCAAACCACGTGCAATGGTCGTCACCTTCACCGACGGATAGGCACGCAGGCGATTGAGGATATAGAATAGCGTCGTTTCGCCCTCGACCGAGGTATTGAGCGCAAGAATCACCTCGCGAATATCGCCACGCGCAACATTTTCGAGCAACAGATCAATCTTCAAATCCGACGGAGCAATGCCCTGCATAGGCGAGATCACACCACCCAAAACGTGGTAGATACCGCGATATTGGCGCGTATTTTCGATCGACAGCACGTCCGATACCTGCTCCACAACACAGACCGTCGAATGGTCGCGTCGCTCGTCCGCACATATCGGACAGATATCAGTATCCGATAGGTTGTTACACAGACGACAATGGCGAATCTGCGTGCGGAAGCGGTCGATACTTGCGGTCATCTCCTGCACGCTCGAAGTCTCCATTCGCAGCAGGTGCATAGCCAATCGCAGCGCCGTACGACGACCAATCCCTGGGAGTTTTGACAACTCAGCCGTTACATCTTCCAAAAGTCGTGACATAGCTCTCCGTTCGTTAGTCGATCATTTCGATTGTGCGCTCTTCGAGCCAACCCTTGTTACCGTCGGCAATAGTCACCTCGATCCAACCCTCAATGTGATTGCCCACGCGAACCTTGGTACCCTCGTGCAGCACGAACATATCGGTTGCATTCTTCTCAGGAGCTGCCTTGACCGACACCGACGCACGCATTACAATCGCCTCGTTGGGTGAGGTTGCGTGGCGACGTTCGGTAACTGCAAATGCAGTCGTCACAACAAACAGCAGCAGGCTGACAATCGCCGCAAAGAACCCTATCTTGCGGAACAACAGATTGCTAACCAGCAGATAAGCCATCACTGCCACCAACATCACAGCAAAGAACACGAGCGACAGCACCGCCCACGCATTACCGCTAATCATCTGGCGAACGCCGCGCACCCAGCGCGTAAGGAACAGCTCAGGGACAACCTGAATACGATCCTTCGTATAGCTATTTGCCACATCAAGGTTGTAGCGAATATCCGCGTCACCCGGTGCCAAACGCAATGCCTTATTATAATATAGTATCGCGTGCCCCATATCGTCCATCTTGAAATAGGCGTTACCCATATTGTAGTAGAGCTTCGCCGACGCCAAGCCCTGCTCCTCAATGGCGTGATAGAGTTCGATGGCACGCGGGTAGTTGGCATTGATGTAGGCCGTATTTGCATCGTCCCACACCTGCTCATTATCAACCGCTGGGGTCTGGATTGGCTCCGCAGTCTGCTCTGCGGTCTGCTCCTGTGCCGTAACCGCCAACGTCATTGACAAAGCCACCAAAAGCATTATGATCTTATATTTCATCTTTCGAGTCCTCCTATTTTTTGAGCGTTGATTCGAGTTCCGAGATAATATTGACACCCTCGGCATAGACCTCACTCATCTGAGCCGACGCCATAGGCGAATATTGAGCCTCGTCGCACGAAATAATGATGTCGATAAACTGCTGGATCGTCTCCGCCGCAATGTTACGCTTGCGCAACTCCTCACGAACATTCTCCTTAGTCAAGTTTGCTACGGGGATATTCAGTTTATCGCTCATATAGCCCCACAACGCACGCAACATCTCCTCGTAGAACCCGTGCTGATTATCCAGCTCCATAAACTTTGCCGCCGCACGGAAACGCTGCAACGCCACACGGTTAGCTCGCTTGCCACGAATCAGTGTCACGTTCTGCATCTCCTTGATACGCTTACGCAGGTAGATCGACGCACCCGCAAACAGAACCAACATCAGAGCCAGCACCGTCCAATAGCCCGCACTACCGACAAATACCGAACGTACGGGACGCAAGCCCGCCGAATCCAACTTGATGAAACGAATATCCTGACCAAGCAACTTAACCTCCTCTTTCGACACACCGCCAATCACGGGCGCACCCGACAGACCGCCCGACTCATCGGGGTCAATCGTCAGTGCCAGCGCACGCGATGAGAGAGTCACATATTTCAGTTGCGACGGATCGAAATAGGTAAATTCGACCGCAGGGATATCGTATTCGCCCTCGGCACGCGCAATAAACGGATACTCGAATTGGCGATAACCGCTAATGCCCTGCAACGAATTCTTCAAACTCTCGGTGGTCTTGACATCGTACAGCTCGAACGACGAAGGCAGCGACAAGGTCGGAGCCTGAACAAACGGCAGGTTGCCCGTACCCGAAATCTTCACCGAGTAGGTTGCTGCCGAATTGGCTGTAAAGTTCGACGCGGGAGGAGTTGCCTCCATAGTGAATCGACCCACCGCGCCCGAGAACGACGCAGGAGCACCCGCAGGCAACTCCTTCACATTGATCTCGACGGGAGCAGTCGTCAATTTGCGGCGCACCTCCATAACATCGGGCTGATCAAAGAAGGGGTCAAATCCGCGCGAGCTGCCCGGCACAACAATCTGCGCCACAACGGTCATCTCGGCAGGATCGATACGTAACTTGCCCGTCTGCTGAGGATAGAGCAGATATTCGCGCACGACCAACGTTTCGTAGATACGACCATCGTAGGTTTCGCGCTGCCACATATTGTTCTCCGAATCCAGTTCCTGAGTCCAGAAACCATTGAACGACGGGAACTTAGCTCCATCACTGCCCAACAACGACACGCGCTTATACAATTTGAGCGACGCCACAACAGGCTCTCCCTTGAATACATCGGTCTTATTGACCACCATTCGCATCAGCAGATCATTCGCTCCGATCGCTTTATCTGCCGAACGAGCTCCCGACGCCGCTGCGCCACCCTGCTGCGATTGTTGCTGCGAGTCACCCTCATCAACAACCTCAATGGTTACGGGTTGCGTGCGATAGCTCTTACCCTCGACCGCAATAGCCGCCGAACCGATCGTATATTTACCCTTTGCCGTACCCTGCAAAACGTAGGTATAGGTGTGATACTCCGATCGTTCCATCGTACCATTGACGATATACATATTGCTTCCGCGCGAGGTTACAGGACCCGCTATAAGCTGAAATCCCTCGAAGGTCGGCGCCTCGAAACTATTACGTTCGGGCTCAGCATTGACCGTAAACTCGATACGGAAATTCTCGCCCGCCGCAACCAACAACGGTGCCGACGCCTCGAACGACACGGGCGACGACGCCCACGACGCAACAGCCGCCAGCAGCGCAACAATCAACAACGACAATCTCTTAATCATATATCTCTATATACTATATTTCTCTTCATAACGTACTACACCGCTAAATATTATGTGTAGCACCCTCTTTTTTGTCGCTCCACCCGACAAAATCTGCCACCCCTCAAAACACGATCACTCCGACGGTCGACCCACATTGTAGGTCACCGTCGGAGATTCGCGTTAGTTGTAAGGGTTGGTCGAGAAGAGCCGCACTCCACTCTTACGAACGGAGTGCGCACTCGCTCGGTTATAGTTTTTCATAAAAGCGTATAACGTGAGCTATTTTTAGGCGCGCGACGCTATGCAAAGCGGAGCATACTAAACGTATGTGAGCATTTGCAGAGCAAGCGCAACGCCAAAAGAGCCACGTTAGACACTTTTAGTGCTTGAAGTCGGCAAAGAAGTCGTTACCCTTGTCGTCCACAATGATGAATGCGGGGAAGTCCTCAACATAGATCTTGCGAACTGCCTCCATACCCAACTCGGGGAAGTCGACAACCTCAACACTCTTAATGCTGTTCTTAGCCAAGATAGCTGCCGGACCACCGATCGAACCGAGGTAGAAACCACCGTGCTTCTGGCACGCGTCGGTTACTGCCTGCGAACGGTTACCCTTAGCTACCATAACCATCGAACCACCGTGATCCTGGAACAGATCTACGTAGGGGTCCATACGACCTGCGGTGGTGGGACCAAAGCTACCCGATGCCATACCTGCGGGAGTCTTTGCGGGACCTGCATAGTAAACGGGGTGCTTCTTGAAGTACTCAGGCATAGGCTTACCCTCGTCCAACATCTGCTTGATACGTGCGTGAGCGATATCGCGTGCCACGATCAAAGTACCCTTGATATTCAAGCGGGTCTTGATGGGATACTTAGTCAGCGTCTCGCGTACCTTATCCATACCCTCGTCTAAGTCGATCTCAACTGCGGGCGACATTGCGGGAGCCTCCTTCGGCAAGAAACGTGCGGGATTCTTCTCCAACTGCTCGATGAAGATACCGTCCTCGGTGATCTTAGCCTTGATGTTACGGTCAGCCGAGCAGCTAACGCCCAAACCTACGGGGCACGACGCTGCGTGGCGAGGACCACGAATAACACGTACATCGTGTACCAAATACTTACCACCGAACTGAGCACCTACGCCGCTCTTCTGGCAGATATCGAGCACCTTCTGCTCCCACTCCAAATCGCGGAAGTAGCGACCACCCTCATTACCCGAAGTGGGCAGGTGATCGAGATAACCAGCCGAAGCCTTCTTAACAGTTGCGAGGTTGGTCTCAGCCGAAGTACCACCGATGCAGAGTGCCAAGTGGTAGGGAGGACAAGCCGAAGTACCCAGATCCTTGATGTGCTCCTCAACGAACTTGGTCAGATTCTCCTCGGTCAGCAACGCCTTGGTCTGCTGATACAAGAAGGTCTTGTTAGCCGAGCCACCACCCTTGGTAATGAACAAGAACTTATACTCGTTGCCCTGAGTTGCATAGAGGTCAATCTGCGCGGGCAGGTTGGTGCCGCTGTTCTTCTCGTTGAGCATATCGAAGGGAACAACCTGCGAATAGCGGAGGTTGCGCTCCTTGTAGGTCTCATAAACACCGCGGGTAATGCACTCAGCGTCGTCTGCGCCGGTGTAAACGTCCTCGCCCTTCTTACCGATACAGATTGCAGTACCCGTATCCTGACAAGTGGGCAGCTCACCCTCGGCAGCTACGCACTGGTTGAGCAACATCGTGTAAGCCACAAACTTATCGTTGTCGGTAGCTTCGGGATCTTCGAGAATGTTAGCCAACTTCTGCAAGTGCGACGCACGCAGATAGAACGAAACGTCGTTGTAAGCCTCTTTTGCCAACAGCTCCAAGCCCTTGGGATCAACTTTCAGAATACGACGACCGTCGCACTCAACAACTTTCACGTAATCTTTGGTAAGGAGGCGATATTCCGTAGTATCGTTTTCGATGGGGAACGGCTCCTGATAGATGAAATCAGCCATAGTGTTAAATGAATTTTGTATTTGTTTAACTTGTTAAATTTCGGTTTACGGCGCGACTTGTCGCACTTCACGACAAATCTAACCGCAAATATACAAAAAACATTGTGAATCGACTAACATCGAGAGGGATATTTTGCGAGTTATTAAACATTTTTCACTGTATATTTAATTTTAGAGAAAATCTATTGTTTTTCGTGCCTTAATTTCGTATATTTGCACGAATCTTAAACACAACAATATGAAAAGATTAGCAATACTACTATTGATCTGTTTCGGCGTTTCTTGTACCGAATACGATCTACCAAAACCCGACATTGACGAATCAATCAATATTGAGCAGACATTTGCAAACACATATTGGCAGCGCATTGATGAAACATCCTATCAATATTCATATGGCAGACCCAAAGTGAATCTTGATATGAACGACGGTGGTGGCGAACCCTATTCAAAAATAGTTCAATACAAACATATCGGAGATGATATCAATACTTGTGTGAATTATTTAGAGGCCTACAACAAATCAATCGAGCAATATGCTACATTTGAGAAAATTGGCGATTTAAGATTCGACATTAAAAACCGTCGTGCATATGGTTGGACACATCGCATTTCGTTTAGCGAAGATATGCACTACGAAATTGTAAAGTTATCAGCTGACACAATAGCTATTTTTGATGCTATTGAGTGCATTAAAAAATATAAATATTGCAGAAGATATTACACCGTTTGGGTTCGCTTTACTCCTGATCAAGAGTTGCAACAGAGAATGGATAATGCTACGGAATACTCTCAACAAGAATTTCAAGAATTTGACCAACAGCGATAACCTCTAACCCTAATAGATAGACAAACAGCCACTCCAAATGCGGGGTGGTTGTTTTTTTATTACAGCTAAGCCCACAAGAAAGTGGCAAAAAATGTGTTTTTATTGCATTAATTTCGGTCGGAGAGTATGGTGGTATTCAAAAAATTAGTATTTTTGCAAAGATTTTAATAACTTGCAACGTCGAATGTGCTGCAACAACCAACGCACACACGCGATAGGCAACATATTAAACCATTGAAATTCAAGTTATAACTTAATACAACATTTAACAAAACTATGGTATCTTACAAGGATCTCGGTCTGGTGAACACCCGTGAGATGTTCGCTGAGGCTATCAAGGGCGGTTACGCAATCCCCGCTTTCAATTTTAACAATATGGAGCAGATGCAGGCTATCATCTCGGCTTGCGTTGAGTGCTCGTCGCCCGTAATCTTGCAGGTTTCGTCGGGTGCACGTAAGTACGCTAACCAGACTCTGCTTCGCTATATGGCTCAGGGCGCTGTTGAGTACGCTAAGGAGTTGGGTAAGAACATTCCTATCGTTCTGCACCTCGACCACGGTAACTCGTTCGAGCTCTGCAAGAGCTGTATCGATATGGGTTTCTCGTCGGTGATGATCGACGGTAGCCACCTCCCCTACGACGAGAACGTAGCACTGACTAAGAAGGTGGTTGAGTACGCTCATCAGCACGACGTAACCGTAGAGGGTGAGCTCGGCGTTTTGGCAGGTGTAGAGGACGAGGTTTCGTCGGAGGTTGCTCACTACACTCGCCCCGAGGAGGTTGTTGATTTCGTAACCAAGACCGGCGTTGATTCGTTGGCTATCTCGATCGGTACTTCGCACGGTGCTAACAAGTTCAAGCCCGAGCAGTGCACCCGCAACGCTGAGGGTATCCTCGTTCCCCCCGAACTGCGTTTCGATATCTTGGAGGAGATCGAGAAGCAGCTCCCCGGCTTCCCCATCGTATTGCACGGTTCGTCGTCGGTTCCCCAGGAGTACGTGAAGATCATCAACACCCACGGTGGTGCTTTGAAGGACGCAGTAGGTATTCCCGAGGAGCAGTTGCGCAAGGCTGCTAAGAGTGCAGTTTGCAAGATCAACATCGACTCGGACGGTCGTCTGGCTATGACCGCTGCTGTACGTAAGATCTTCGTTGACAACCCGGCTGAGTTCGACCCCCGCAAGTACTTGGGTCCCGCTCGCGACGAGTTGAAGAAGCTCTATATGCACAAGTGCGAGAACGTTCTGGGTTCGGCTGGTAAGGTTAAGTAATTCAGACGATTGACTCGTTCGTAAATGAGAACGCCCGACCGCAATGGTCGGGCGTTTCTTTTATGTCGGCAAATTTGGATTACCAATTTTTGAAGGGATTGCGCACAAGGTGAGAATTGTAGTAGCGACGGTCGCCCGTAACCTCCTCACCCAACCACTCGGGACGGACAAACTCTTCGTCAGGCGCGGAGAGTTCGACCTCGGCAACGGTCAGACCTTCGTTGTCGCCATAGAACTCATCGACCTCGAAGGTATGTCCCTCGAACGGAACGAGGTAGCGGCACTTGTCGATCACACCGCTACGGCACAACGTGAGCATTTCGAGAGCCTCGCGGGCAGGCACTTCGTACTCCCACTCGCTACGGCTAATGCCGTCGCGGCTGGGACCTTTGACGGTCAAGTAGCCGCGCTCGCCACGCACACGGACACGCACCGTACAGCCACCGCCCGACGAAAGGTATCCCTGCGCAATTCGTTCGCACGAGGTTGCCGACGTCTTATAATCGCCCGCGACCAAAAATTTACGTTCAATCTCCAATGCCATAGCTCGATAGATTAATTCGACAGTACAAAGATACTATTTTTCGGGTGGACGGCGCGACATTACGACTCAATATTTTTATATAGTGCGGAAAGAGGGCGCAAAATTTGCAGTTTTGGAGGTAAATTTATATCTTTGTAGATTACAACGAGAACATAAATGGAAGAAAGAGATAAGATAATTGCCGACCTCGGCAACGAATACAAATATGGATTCACCACCGACATCGAGACCGAAACAATTCCCCGCGGTCTGAACGAAGATGTCGTGCGACTAATCTCGCAGAAAAAGGGTGAACCTGAGTGGCTTACGGCGTATCGACTCAAAGCCTATAACCACTGGCTCACGATGACTATGCCGACGTGGGCACACCTCGATATTCCCGAAATCGACTACCAAGATATAATCTATTACGCCGCACCGCGTACCAAGCCCAAACTCAACTCGATGGACGAGGTTGATCCCGAATTGCGTCGTACGTTCGACAAGTTGGGCATTCCGCTCGAAGAGCAGATGGCTCTGTCGGGCGTGGCGGTAGACGCGGTGATGGACTCTGTTTCGGTCAAAACAACCTTCAAAGAGGTATTAGCCGAGAAGGGTATCATCTTCTGCTCGATCAGCGAGGCCGTGCGCGACTACCCCGAATTGGTGCGCAAGTATTTAGGTAGCGTGGTGCCCTATGCCGACAACTTCTTCACGGCATTGAACGCTGCGGTATTCTCGGACGGTTCGTTTTGCTACATTCCCAAAGGGGTACGCTGCCCGATGGAGTTGAGTACCTATTTCCGTATCAATGCCGCAGGAACGGGTCAGTTCGAGCGCACGCTGATTGTGGCGGACGAGGGTTCGTATGTGAGCTATTTGGAGGGTTGCACCGCCCCGCAACGCGATGAAAATCAGTTGCACGCAGCCGTTGTAGAGATTGTCGTACTGAAAGATGCCGAGGTGAAATATTCGACCGTACAGAATTGGTACCCAGGCGATAAGGAGGGTAAGGGCGGCATTTACAACTTTGTAACCAAGCGCGGCATTTGCAAGGGCGACAACGCGCGTCTGTCGTGGACGCAGGTCGAAACGGGTTCGGCTATCACGTGGAAATATCCGAGTTGTATACTCGCAGGCGACAACAGCGTGGCAGAGTTCTATTCGGTGGCGATGACCAACAACTTCCAGCAGGCAGATACGGGTACGAAGATGATTCACATCGGTCGCAACACCCGTTCGCGCATCGTCTCGAAGGGTATCTCGGCAGGTCGCAGCCAGAACAGCTATCGCGGTCTGGTGCGTGTGGCGAAGGGTGCCGAGAATGCTCGCAACTACTCGCAGTGCGACTCGCTGCTCATTGGCGACAAATGCGGTGCGCACACATTCCCATATATGGACGTGCAGAATCCATCGGCGGTGGTCGAGCACGAGGCGACAACGTCGAAGATCTCCGAGGAGCAGCTCTTCTACTGCAATCAGCGAGGATTGTCGACCGAGGACGCAGTGGGCTTGATTGTCAATGGTTATGCAAAGGAGGTACTGAGTAAATTGCCGATGGAATTTGCTGTCGAGGCTCAAAAGCTGTTGGCTATCAGCCTTGAAGGTAGTGTAGGATAGGCTTTGCAATTCAAGGTTCAAGATTCAAAATTAATTGAATGGAGAATATTTGAAACAACGGATAAAAGAGAGTATTAACAAACTGATTCACTGATTCGTCTTTCGCTCGCAAAATTGCGAATTACGAATTGTGGATTGTGAATTGAACAAATATGTTAAGCGTTAAAAATTTGCACGCCAACGTAGGCGGCAAGGAGATATTGAGAGGTATCAACCTCGAAGTTCGTGCAGGCGAAGTGCACGCTATTATGGGTCCCAACGGCTCGGGTAAGAGTACGCTGGCATCGGTGCTGGCAGGTAACGAGAAGTTCGAAGTTACCGAAGGCGAAGTAACCTTCTGCGGACAGAATCTGTTGGAGATGTCGATCGAAGAGCGTGCCCGCGAGGGTCTGTTCCTCGGTTTCCAATATCCGGTTGAGATTCCCGGTGTTACGATGTCGAACTTTATGAAGATGGCAGTCAATGAGCAGCGCAAACATCGTGGTTTAGAGCCGCTTACAGCGGGCGAGTTCCTCAAATTGATGCGCGAGAAGAGTGCCGTTGTTGAACTCAGTTCGAAGCTCACCAGCCGCGCTGTGAACGAGGGTTTCTCGGGCGGTGAGAAGAAGAAGAACGAGATCTTCCAGATGGCTATGCTCGATCCGAAATTGGCAATTTTGGACGAAACGGATTCGGGTCTGGACATCGACGCGCTGCGTATCGTGGCAACGGGTGTAACCAAACTCCACACGCCCGAAAACGCAACCGTCGTGATCACCCACTATCAGCGTCTGTTGGACTACATCGTGCCCGATTTCGTGCACGTGCTCTACAAGGGTCGAATCATTCATACGGGCGATAAGTCGCTGGCTTTGAAGCTCGAAGCCGAGGGTTACGACTGGCTCATTAACGATTACCAATAAGTCGCGCGGTTATGCCTACCAAACAGAATTTGTTAGATAACTATCTGTCGAACATCGACATCATCGGCGAAGGACTGCCCGTGTGGTTCAATGCCCGCCGTAGTGATGCCGCTGCCTCGCTCAACCTGCACGGTCTGCCCAATGCTAAGCAGGAACAATATCTGCATAGCAACATCGAGCGACTCGTCGAGGGCGAATGGGAGCAATATTTCGTTGCGCGACGTCACCCCGATCCCGCACCCATACTGCCTGAGGCCGAGGCTTATCGCATTGAGTTGCGTAACGGACGTGCGGCAAATGAGTGTTTGAGCGTAAGTGCCGAGGGTGCAGTCTATGGTTCGCTGCGTGCGGCGGCTTGCTCGGCAGAGTATGGCGCGATGGTCGAGAGGTGGATTGACTCGGTTGCCGATATGGGTGACGCTCCGACCGCTTTGACAAGAATGTTTGTTCAAGACGGTGCTTTCATCTATATGCCTGCGGGTGTGGAGGTGCAGACTCCGATCGTTATCGACAGCACGTATCACGCTGAGGGTGAGGCGGAGATGTGTTTCGCACAAGCGTTGGTTATAGCCGAGGAGGGTGCGCGTGGCGAGGTGATCGTTACCCACCGCTCGACAGGAACGGGTCGCGTGATGGTTGGTTTCACACGCGAGGCAATCGTAGGACGCGCTGCCGATATTCACTTCACCGAACTCTATGATTTACAGCAAAATTGCTCGATCGTAAACAATAATTACATCGCTCAGATGAGCACGAGTCACTGCTCGACAATGTGCAGCAAGACGGGCGACGGATATGTGCGTGCAGCTTACAACTCTTCACTCACTGAACCCGAAGCTATTAGCGACGTATGGGCATTGTACTTGTGTAGTGGCGAGGAGCACTGCGACATCAATATGGCGGTGCGACACCTTGCACCCGACTGCCGCAGCTATTCGCTCGTTAAGGGTGCTGCCGCAGGTACGGCAGTTGGTTCGTTTGCGGGTATGGTCTATGTTGCTCAGGACGCTCAACACACTGACGCACAGCAGCAAAGCCGCAACCTCCTGCTTAGCGATACGGCACGAATCTACGCCCAGCCGCAGTTGGAGATCTATACCGACGACGTGAAATGTACGCACGGAGCGACGGTCGGTCAGTTGGACGACGAGGCAATCTACTATATGCGTCAGCGCGGATTGAGCGAACAGCAGGCGCGACGTTTGCAGATCGAGGGATTCGCTTACGACGTGGTGCAGCATTGCGGTTGCCCGAATATGTGTCGCTATATCAGCGAACTGACGGCACAGAAGTTAGAAAGAATGTAAGATGTTTGATATCAACAAAATACGCTCCGAATTTCCGATCCTTGCCCGCGAGGTACACGGTCGTCCGCTCGTCTATTTAGATAGCGGTGCGACGGCGCAGAAACCCGCTTGCGTGATCGACGAGATCGACCGTCTGCACCGAGAACTCAATGCCAATATTCATCGTGGCGTTCACTACCTTTCGGAGCAATGTACCGACCTCTATGAGCAGGCGCGCGAGCGAGTGCGCGCATTTATTGGTGCCGAGTCGCGCACCGAGATTGTCTTTACGGCAGGTGCGACCGCCTCGATCAACCTCGTGGCGCAGGCGTGGAGCGAAAAGTTTCTCGGCGAGGGCGACAACATCGTCGTGAGCGAGATGGAGCACCACTCGAACATCGTGCCTTGGCAGTTGGCTGCCACACGATGCGGTGCGCAGTTGCGAGTATTGCCCTTTGACGATCGTGGCGAGGTGTGCTACGAGAAGCTCGCGGAGTTGCTCGACGAGCGCACTAAATTGGTCGCTATCACTCAGGCGTCGAACACCTTAGGCACAATGCCCGACCTGCGTCGCGTGATTGACGCGGCTCACTCGGTAGGTGCTGTGGTGATGGTCGATGGTTGTCAGGGCGTGGTGCACGGAGGGGTCGATGTGAAGGCATTGGATTGTGATTTCTACGCATTTTCGGGTCACAAACTCTATGGTCCGACGGGCATTGGTGTGCTCTATGGCAAGGAGCAGCTGCTCGACGCAATGCCGCCATATATGAGTGGCGGAGATATGGTTGATCGCGTTTCGTTCGAACGCACGACGTTCGCTCCCCTGCCGCTGAAATTCGAGGCAGGAACGGCAAATTTTATCGGTGCGATTGGTTTGGGGCGTGCGATTGAGTGGCTACAAGCACTTGACACTGAGGCGGTAGCTGCACACGAACGAGATCTGCTCAGCTATGCCACCTCATCGTTGCTCTCGATCGACGGCTTGCGAATCTATGGCGAGGCGAAAGAGAAATGCGCTATATGCTCGTTCAACCTCGACGGAGCGCACCACTACGACGTGGGTATGATTCTCGATAAGCTGGGTATTGCAATTCGCACGGGACAACATTGCGCCGAGCCCGTGATGACGCACTTCGGCACGACGGGTATGTGTCGCGCGTCGTTTGCGCTGTACAACACCCGCGACGAGATCGATCGCCTCACCGAAGGCGTGCGCCGCGCAGCGCGTATGTTGAGATAGCGATTTGGATTTCGGTAAACTAAAAAGGCGTAACGCACTGTGCGTTACGCCTTTTGTTATGCCGTCAGGTAAACGTTACTCAAACAGATCCTCAGTCGGCAACGAGCGGAAATCCCACAACTCATCGCCCAAGATAATCTGTGCAGTATCGAGGCTGGTGCCATTGTAGCTATCGTAGGTACGCGAGTTGTTCACCAACGCAATGTGGTGACCATCACCGCCACGAATCATCAACGATGCAGTACCTGCGATGTTACCCGTATGGTAGCAGCAACCCGGCAGCAACGACGAATGGTTCATACGCCAACCCAGACCGTAACGATAATACGACTCCGAAGGGGTGAACATACGATCCAACGTGCTCTGCGGGAAGATCTCAGGATAGCCATCAAGACCATCGATCGCCGAACACATACGCACCAAATCGTCGGTCGACGCAATCAGACCACCGCACGAATCCAAACGGCGCATATTCTTACCGTAAGCATTGTAGCCACTCGGAGCGTAGAATACACACTCCTTGGGCAGACGCTTAGCCTTAGTATCCGAGCCAACCTGAATCGTATAGCAACCTGCGGGCTCGGCAACCTGCTGCTGCATATAATCCTCATACTCCATACCAGTTATCTTCTCGATCACGCGACCCAAAATACAATAACCCAAGTTCGAGTAGTCGTACTCTGTTCCAGGCTCATAACGGAAACTATAACGTTTCAAAGCATACTCGATGGTCTCCTCCGAGGTCATACCATTGGTAGCCGACGAGAACATCGGATCGTAAGGATCGTATCTGTCGTCCCAACCATTCTGGTGCTCCAAGAGGTTGCGGATCGTAATCTTCTCATTACCAGCCTTGATCTCAGGGAAGTCCTCAGCCAAAATACCACCCTCGGCAAACGGACGGTCAGTCAACGAGAGCTTACCCTCGTCGATCAGTCGCTGAATCGACATCGAGCAGAAGGGTTTCGACACACTCGCCAAACGCAACATATGACCGCGATCCATACGCTCACGATTCTCCTTATCGGCATAGCCGTAACCGCGCGAGTAGACCAACTTGCCCTTATCAGCGACCGACACCGACATACCCGGCAGGTTGTAGTTCTTCATAAACTTCAAAACCTTCTTATCGAATGCGTCAACACCATTGCGAACATCGACATAGTACTGTTTCTTCTGACCATCCTCAGCCGTTACGGTCAGATAGAACAACTTCGATGCGTCGATCTTCGTTTCGCCCGAAATAACCTCGTTGGTGGTCGCACCGAGGGTTACCTTTGCGCCCTCCGAGGTCTTGAAATCAAATACCATCTCGCCAATCTCGTAACCTACGGGCACAATCAGATTGTAGGTATCAAAGAGCAGAAAACCCGTACATACCGATCGCAAACCTGCATTTTTGGTGGTGGTCAGCGTCATCGAGGTGATCTCCTTGCCCGTCTTGGGTATTGACGGTTTGTCGGGTTCGGGTGTCGGCTTATCATCGCACGCTACGAAGGTGCACGAAATCAACAGAATAGCCGACAGATAGAGTAAAAACTTTTTCATTCTTTCGTTTGATTGTTAGTAGTGATTAAAATTCAACCGTCGGAGCCTTCTCTGCACCCTCGTCAGCCGAGAACGCAGCCTTGCGATCGAAACCAAACATCGACGCCAACAGATTCATTGGGAAACGACGAACAGCCACATTATAGGTCTGCACCGCGTTGTTGAACTCCTTGCGCGACACCGAAATACGATTTTCGGTGCCCTCCAACTGAACCTGCAAATCGCGGAAATTCTCGTTAGCCTTCAAATCAGGATAGCTCTCAGCAACTGCAATCAAGCGACCCAAAGCCGACGTCACCTCACCCTGAGCCTGCTGGTATGCCTTCAAGTTCTCCTCGGTCAGCTCATCAACATTCAACTGCACCGACGTAGCCTTCGTGCGAGCCTCAGTCACCCCCTGCAACGTCGAGCTCTCGTGCTCGGCATAGCCCTTAACCGTCGCTACAAGATTGGGAATCAGATCGGCACGACGCTGATAATCAGCCTCAACAGCCGCCCACTTATTGGCAACAGCCTCGTCCTTCTCGACCAAACCGTTGTAGCCCGTGTATGCCCAGATGGCCAACACTGCCACCACGACAATTCCAATAATACCTTTTTTCATCGTTCGTTATTGTTTTTAGTTATACTTATTTCTATTTAAAAGCGTGAGCCTGCACCGCCACCGCCCGAGAAGCCGCCACCAAAGCCGCCTCCGAAGCCACCGCCACCGCGGAAACCACCAAAGCCACCCGCTCCGATACCGCCGCCACCGATACCACCCGGACCTTGATTGCGGAAACGATGCGAGGTGCGCACCTGAGTAGTACCGCACTTGCGGCAGACATAGACATTTTCGACGATCTCGACATCGGACGTGCGCGTCACAACACGCGAACTCGTCAAACGTAACTTGCGTTTGCGGCACGCCTTACATTTGGGTTGCGCGAGGTAGACAATCAAAAACAACATCAAAGCAAAACCTCCCATCGAAGAGAAGATAGCAATGGCGTCTTTCACCGTAAACTCCTCGTCCTCAGCCCCGAAGTACAACTCCGTACCGCGCAACAATTCGCACACCACAGCCACACCCGCGACCATACCTGCGTCCCAATCGTCCTCGCGGAACGAGGGCACCATATAGTGCGCCTGAATTTGACGGCATAACGCGTCAGGCAGTACGCCCTCGACGCCATAGCCCGTAATGAATCGTATCTCACGCTGATCCAATACGAGGAATATCAGCAGACCATTGTTGCGATCCTTCTCGCCGATACCCCACTGCTGAAACAGCGAGTGAGAAAACTCGAATACGTCCTCCGAACCAATCGACCCGACCGCCACAACCGCAACCTCCGCCGTACGATCCTCGCGCAACGAGTAGAGCATACGGTCGATACTATCGACCGCAGCAGCTGACAATATCGCGTCGGGGTTACTCGTAAAACGACGCGCGTCGGCGACATTCACATTTGGAATATCGCCTAACGCGCGTGGAGTATATGCTTCGGCAACAAACGTCGTTGCCCAAAGTGCCAAAAAGCTAAGAATCAGTCGTTTCAATTAGAATCAAATATTAGTCCATAATTGCGCCTGCCACCAGATTGGCAACAGCCGAACGCAGACGACCCGTACGACCACTATCGCTGGGGTGAACTGCGTTGGTCAGCAGAATCATTGCTACATCATTCTCAGGATCGAGAACTACCGACGTACCCGTATAACCCGTGTGGCAAACAGCCTTCTCCGAGAACAGATCGCCCTTGTTGCCCGAATAGCTCGAATAGCTATCCCAACCCAACGTGCGACCCAAATGCTTAACATTCTCAGGCACCGAGAACATCTTATCTACGGTCAGGCGACCCATAATGCGATGACCATTGATCTCGCCACCGTTGAGCAGTGCTGCGTACAAAATTGCCAAATCCTCAGCAGTCGAGAATACACCTGCATTACCCGAATTGCCGTGATTAAGCACACGTGCCAAAGGATCGTGAACACTACCCAGCAGGATCGTACCATCGGGCTGCTTCTCGGTCGGAGCTACTCGCTTCAATCTCTTGTTATCGGTGATGGGACCATACGACGTATCCTTCATACCCAATACATCGAATACGTTCTGCTGCGCAAACTCAGCCAAAGTCTGACCCGTAACTGCCTCCACGATGTGCTGCAACGAAATGAAATTCAAGCAACTATAACGGAAACGGCTCTTCGGAGCAAACGAGCGGCTGCAATTCTTGATATAATCCAACAAAGCCGCAGGATTAGCACCACCCTGCTCCACTACCGTCGCAACAGGTGCATACGCGGGCAGACCCGACGAGTGAGTCAGCAGATCAGCAATGCGAATATCAATCGTATCACCCTTCTCAGTTGCATAGCCCTTGAAACCAGGCAGATAGTCTTTCACCTTATCGGTCAAGCGAATCTTGCCACGCTCGACCAAAATCATCGTGCAGACAGCAGTCGAAGTGGGCTTGCTGACCGACGCCAAATCGAAGATGGTATTCTTCTTCATCGGAGCCTTCTCGGGCAGCCACTGCTTATCGCCAAATGCCGCCAAATGAACAAGTTTGCCGTGGCGAACAACTGCAAACACAGCTCCTGGGAAGTCCTTCTTGGCAGCTGCCTCAGCAATCAGACGATCAGCCTCTTCGAGCATTTTGGGATTCATACCAACTGATTCGGGCGACGCCTTATCGAGCGACTGCGCCGAAACTACGGTCGCCATCATCACGGCAACCAACAAAGTTAAGATTCGTTTCATTTTGGTTTTAGTATTTTAAATTGACAACGTTTTCCTAATATGCAAAGATACGAATATTCACCAAATTAACAAGCAAACAACGCCCATTTTTCCACCCTCTGCCATAGTTTTACGCGCTAACAAACCAACACAAATGCAACTTTTCGCTCTAATTATATATTTTATGGTAGGCTGTATGGATTTCTCGAAGAAAAATAGTATATTTGCACGTTAAAAATGATGTTTAATCGAATTATCAAATATTCACTTTTGCAAGAATGAAATCTTTCAAGTTATTGGTAGTCGCAGCCGCTGTGCTGTTGGCATCGTGTGGTACGCAGAAAAAGAGCATTCTCTATCTGCAAGATGCAGTTGCGGATCAACCCGAAACAATCGTAAATCAGTACGAATTGAAAATCAAACCGTCGGACATTCTCAGCGTAACCGTTAATAGCCGTTACGCCGAACTCGCCGCTCCGTTTAACCTTAGTTACCCCTCTGCTCAGGGTACTACCGCTGGCAGAGTAGGTGGCGGTCAGACGCAAGGTCAGGTGGTGGACGACGCAGGATTCATCTCAATGCCCGTTCTCGGCAAAATCAAAGCCGCTGGTTTGACTCGCTCGGAGCTCGCTGCCAATATCGAACAAGCCCTCATTACGGGTGGTCACATCAAAGACCCCGTAGTGAACATTCAGTTCCTCAACTTCAAAATCAACGTATTGGGTGAGGTAGGTCGCCCAGGTGAGTTTGCAATCAACTCGGACCGCGTGACTCTCTTTGACGCACTCTCGATGGCAGGCGACATCACCGACTATGGTGTAAAGGATCGTATCACCATCATTCGTGAGCAGAATGGTCAGCGCACCATCGCTTACCTCGACGCAACATCGACCGACGTGTTCGAATCGCCCTACTACTACTTGCAGCAGAACGACATCATTATCGTTGATCCCGACGATATTAAGCAGGCAAATGCAAATGTAAATCAGAAGAGTCGCAACACGTTATCGACTGTAACTTCGATTCTGTCGATTCTCGTAACTGTCACATCGCTGACATTGACTCTGATCAATCTTAAATAAAACATACAAAAATGGAAGAGCAGAAGAAATTTGCAGGTGACGAAGTATCGTTTGGTTCGGCGATTAGTTTCTCGCTGACCGACCTCATTCATCTGGTAATCAACAATTGGTATTGGTTTGTAATTTCGGTCGCTATCTGTATGGCAGCGGCTACATATTATATCAAGAAAACGCCCAAAACATACTCGCGTACTGCAACCATCTTGGTTAAAGACTCGCGTAAGGGCGGCAACTCGGACCTTATGGCATTTAGCGACGTGGCAGGTGTCAACACCCGTAAGAGCGTTGATAACGAGTTGGTTATTCTGAAATCAAACAAGTTGCGTCACGACGTTGCCCGTCGTCTGCGACTCGACATCAGCTATTCGGACAAGGTGGGTCTGCGCCCGCGTAACTTGTACGGTATCAGCCCTATCGAGATGTCAATCGTGAATGACAACGAGACCGATAGCTTTGCTTTCACGCTGACTATTGGTGCCGATAGCACTATCTCGCTGACCCACTTCGCAGGTATGGGCGTGAACGAGAGTACTGCTTCAAGCACCGTCAATGCTCACTTGGGTGATACAATCAACACCCCTATCGGCGACATTATCATCAACCCGACTCTCTACTACAATAAGAATGAAAAGGGTCACGTGATTCGCGTGAGCAAGAGTAGCATCGCCGCAGCCTCAGGCTTGGCGACGGTGAATGTTTCGTTGGCTGACAAAAACTCGTCAATTATCGCAATCAGCAAAATGGATAGCAATCCGCGCCGTGCAGAAGACATTATCAATACACTGATTATCTGCTACGAGGAGGATACCAAGGCTGACAAAAAGCGTGTTTCGGAGGCAACTGCGGCATTCATTAGCGATCGTTTGGCACTGATTTCGGGCGAGCTGGGTGATGTTGACGAGGACGTTGCAAGTTTCAAGCAGTCGCACCAGATGGTCAGCCTCGAATCGGAAGCAGCACGTAATATGTCGGAGAGCGACCGCTTCCGTATGGAGGGCTTGCAGCTTGAAAATCAGATCCGTATGGCAAACTTCATCAAGGATTATCTGCTCGATCCGAGTCATACGAATGACCTGATTCCTGCGGCTGTCGCTGTTTCGGACGCAGCAACCAACACCAACATCTCGACCTATAATGAGACGTTGATTCGCCGCGATAAGCTGCTCGCAAACTCGTCGATCAGCAACCCGATGATTCAAGAGATCGATAGCCAGCTGTCGGCTATTCGTCGCTCGATCATCGCTTCGATCGACAACCAGATCGCAACCCTGAACATTCAGTTGGACAATATCCGCGCACAGCAGAACCGCGCAGCAAGCCGCGTATCGGCTATTCCGCGTCAAGAGAAGCAGATCCAAAGCATTACTCGTCAGCAGAAAATCAAGGAGGAGCTGTACCTCTATCTATTGAACAAGCGCGAGGAGAATGAGATCGCTCTGAACGTTGTCGAGGGTAATGCCCGCATTATCGACCCCGCATACGGTTCGGGCGCACCCGTAGCACCGCTCGTATCGACAATTTTGTTGACCGCCCTGTTGTTGGGTTTGGCAGTTCCTTTGGTAATTCTCTACGTTATCGAGATTCTTAACACCACTATTCGTGGTCGCAAAGACCTCGAAGAGAACCTCTCGGTTCCGTTCCTCGGCGAGATTCCGCTGTTCAAGGGTGAGGCAGATCGTGGAATTGTGGTGCGTGACAATAGTAGTGACGCAGTTTCGGAGGCAATGCGTATTATCCGTTCGAATATGGCATTTATGAAGGTCAAGAACGAGAGCTTGCAGTCGATTATGGTGACATCGTCGAATCCCCACGCAGGTAAGACCTTCGTTTCGTCGAATTTGGCTATGTCGCTGGCTCTGACCAATAAGCGCGTCATTCTGATAGACTTCGACCTGCGTCGCCGTACCCTCTCGAAAGAGTTCGGTCAGCGTCACAACCGCAAGGGTCTGAGCTCGTTCTTGGCTGGTACATTCACCGAAATGGACGACATCATCTTCAATAGCAATATGAACGCCAACCTCGATATCATCTTTGCAGGTCCTCAGCCCCCCAACCCCGCTGAGATGTTGCTTAGCGAGAAACTCGATAAGATGATCGAGGAGTTGAAGAAGCGTTATGACTATGTAATCCTCGACGCCGTTCCATCGATGATGATTGCCGACGCTCAGATTATCAACCGTTTGGCTGACTTGACCATCTACGTCGTACGTGAGGGTCTGCTCGACCGCCGTCAGTTGCCCGATATCGAGCGTCTGTATGTCGATGGCAAGTTGCGCAATATGAGCCTTATCCTCAACGGTTCGTCGTCGAATAACGGCTACGGCTACCGCCACGGTTATGGCTATCAGTACGGTTATGGCTACCACTATGGTCATTCAGATGATAGTGAAGGCAGAAGCAAGAAGAAGAAGTCGCTGCTTAATAAACTGAAAAGAAAGTAGTTAGACGATGATTATTGCACTCGATTTTGACGGCACGGTCGTAACACACGAATACCCTTACATCGGTGAGGATATTGGAGCCGTGCCCGTATTGAAGGAGTTGACTGCCGCAGGTCATAAGCTGATTCTATTCACGATGCGTAGCGGCAAGTTGCTCGACGAGGCGTTGGCGTGGTTCAAACGTAACGGCATTGAACTCTATGCCGTGAACGAAAACCCCGAACAAACCTCGTGGACATCTTCGGTCAAGGTGCACGCCAATATGTATATCGACGATTGCGCATTAGGTTGCCCGATACGATTCGAAGATGGCATTCGCCGCCCGTTTGTCGATTGGCAAAAAGTACGCGAGATCTTGGCATACAATCGAGTGATTGCCGAATAAGGCAGTTCGCAAAGCATAGATAGTTGGATCGCGGGATCGTTCTCAAATGGGAACGATCCCGTGGCTTTTTATAAGCGCGTGAGGTCGCCCCCTACTGCCAAAACAAAGGTAATGATGCCAAAACAAATTCGCCCATTGTAGAACACAATGGACGAATTTCCAGAGAATATTAGTGAGTAAAAGGGAGATCTCTATCTTCTGTTTGCCGACTGCTCAGGCGGCAGTTCCGAACAATTTTGCAGTACAAAAGTACATTTTGTTTTTATATTATCCAAATTTTTAGCGATAAAATGTTCGGATTTTCTTAATTTTTGGCAGATAATACCAGAATTGTTCTATGGGTCGGGGCGCGAGTAAGTATAAGTACCAATCCAAAATTGTCCTAAACAGCACAAAAAAAGATCGCCCCTCGAAAGGGACGATCCCAACCATTTAAAATCTAAAAGACTCGGCTTACTTGTGCATCTCGCTCAACTTAACAAAGAGCTCCTCGAAACGAGTGCCGATCTCCTGACGCAATGCTGCGTACTGACGCTTAACCAACACCGAGCTGCAATCGCACTTGCGGGGCATCTTACCCAACTTGCCTGCTGCCTCACGGGGTTTCTTGCCGAAAGGATTGTTAACCTTGCAGAACAACTCGTTGCGCAGATCAACACCCTCCTTCATCAGATCGAAGATCTCCTTCTCCTTCTCAGGCTGGTAGTAGAAAGCCATATCGCAATCGAATACCAACTCTTCGAGCACGTAATCGATATCTTTTTTAAGACGACGTAAGTTTGCCATAATTATGAAATGTTTAATTAGATTTTCACAAATATAGCAATTTTTTCGACGCGACCGACGTTTTCAGCGAAAAAAATCTCACTTTTATCGCACCGAAGGTCAATTCGAGGGTATTCCAACCTCGATTAGCTCCGTATCAATCTGCTCGGTTACCACACCTTCGACCATTCGCAGCAGTTGATCATCGACCTCGATGATCATTCCTGTGCCGTTGCAGGTGCAGTTCGCGCCACACGTGCAATTCGCTGAACCACACTCGGCACAGCATTTATTACGCGGCACCACAACCTCTTCGACAACCCTCTCCTCGAATACGGGTTCGATCAGCGTGCGCTCCTCGACAATCGTGCCCTGAGCATAGTTGATCACGATATCAACACGACGCAGAGGTGGCAGGATTTCGGTGCGCATAAAGTTCCACGTGTCGGTCATCTTTTTGAGTTGCTGCTCCTTAGTATTGTTCGACACCATAGAGTTGATGATTCGCATCACCGAATCCTTGTGAGGTATCGAGCGCGAAGCCTCAATCATAGCACGACAGTTCTCCCAATCCTCCGCAACACCGCGCGTCGTGACCGTATAGCGCGACGAAAGGTTATACTTCGAATCGACATAATTCTTAAAATCCTGTGCTCGCTGCATCGAAAGGCGTTCGTTCAAGGCGTAAGGTCCATCGGGCGAGGCGTAACCCGTAATCGTGACCGACGAAATGCGAGCCACCGTATCCGCCATAGTCTTCTCGATAAAGTTCGACAACGCCCTCAGTGCCTCACTATTATCGTCCAAATTGGGTTGCAGGTGCGACACATTGATCGAATAGCGCACCGAATAGTCCGACATACGATCGTCGGGAACATTGACCAGATAGCGTTTGACCAGATAGTCGTCCTCTTGATATGTCGCCAGCACAACCGTATCGTACTGAGGCTGACGTTGATCGACCGAATTGGCATTGTTGTGCGCCGTCGCTGCCGACACACAACCCACAGCCATTGCTAATGATAGAATTGTTGTAAATGTTTTCACTGTTGGTTGATTTAAAGTTATCTACCGAATCTCTTCGCAACTTTCACGCCAAACACAACCAACCGCGCAACAGCTATAATTATATATAGGTATAACAAAAAACGAGCCCACCCCGCAGGGTGAGCTCGCTCTATCAATCGTACAACCGTCCGATTACTGCTGGTTCAACTCCTTGTAAACAGCGTTGATCTGATCGTACTTAGCCTTCATCGACTCATCATCGTAGCTCAGACGATAGTAGATCGACTTCAACAGCTCGATAGTGGTCATATTGGTACCGTTCAACTCGTATGCCTTTTCCAATGCGGGCAGCGAAGCAGCGTAGATCTCATTAACAGCTGCCTGAGCCTTGTTGCTCTCCTCGTAGCTGGTGAAGGTCTGCTTAGTCAACTCGTCCTGAGCGGCGTCGCCCTTCAAGCAGTAGGTATAACCCAAACGCAACTGGTTGAGCTCGTTCTCGGGCTGCAACTCAACTGCCTTAGTATAGGTCTCAATAGCCTCGTTCCAACGCTCCGACTTCAAATATACGTTGCCAAGACCAGCCCACAGATCAACATTGGTAGGATCAGCGTCGATAGCCGCCTTGATCAGACCGAATACCTCCTCAGGATCCTCAGTGCTACCCTCGCGCGAATAGAACATAGTCATCGACTCGATCAGGTTGTTGTTCTGGGGATACTTCGAAACACCCTCCAACAGAGTCTCCTTCGACTTTACCATATCACCAGTGTTGTTCTTGAAGTAGCAGTGGAACAACAGATAGTACAGAGTACCGTCAGCCTCGTAGTTGTTAGCCTTCGACTTCTCCAAGTAACCCAGAGCAGTGTCGAAATCGCCGTCCAAAACGTAGCAATAACCAATGTTGAATGCCAACGACTCATCGGGAGTACCAAGATCCTCCAACAGACCGTCTGCTACTGCGTAACCCTCAGCTGCTGCCTTGTAGTTACCCAACTTGTACATATTATCTGCGTTCTGCAAGTAGTGATCCTTCAAGTTAGTCAAACCAGCGTTAGCCTTCTCTGCTGCCTTGGGATCCATCTCCTTAGCCTTCTTGAACGACTCAACTGCAACTGCTGCTGCACCCTCAACAATGGGATCGGTTACAACCCAGCTTGCAACAGTACCGCTTGCGGGATCAACATAAACAGTTACATAGGGATAAACCATCTCGGTGAACTCACCATAGCCTTTCTTTACGCCCTCGGTCATCGACATAGCCTTACCCATCGTAACCTCCAACATATTCATCGGCATACCGATGTAGAGGCTTGCCTCGGGAGCATCAACTACTGCGAAATAAGCCTGACCACGATTGATCCAAGTCGAGCTCTTTGCATTCTTCTTGACATTAGCTGCATCAGCGTCAGCCTTTGCAACCTTTGCCTTCAAACCTTCCGCATTTACCTTCTGAGCATTTGCGGCGGGTGCAGCTACCAACAAAGCTGCTGCAACCATCATAAGAATTCTTTTCATAAGATAAGATTGTGTTTAGAGTATTAATTTTTCAGTTAATTTCGTTTATTCGTTTTGGGGCTGCTCCGCAGGCTGAACCTCAGCAGGTTGCTCCGCCGTTGCACCCTCAGTCGTTGCGCCCTCTGCTACTACGGTCTCCTCGGCGTCCTCGCTCTTAGGCACTGCCATAACCGACGCAATCGAGTCACCCTCGCGCAAGTTGATCACCTTAACGCCCTGAGTTGCACGACCAGCCATACGGATACCATCGACTGCCGTGCGGATCGTGATACCGCTGCGGTTGATGATCATCAGGTCGTTCTCGTCGGTTACAGCCTGAATCGACACCAACTTACCCGTCTTATCGGTTACGTTGATCGTTTTGACACCCTTACCGCCACGATTGGTGATTCGGTACTCGTCCAAATCGGTACGCTTACCATAACCATTCTCGCTCAGCACTAGAACGTCCTGCTTGCTCTCAGGCTCAACGCAGATCATACCTACAACCTCGTCACCCTCGTCGAGCGTGATACCGCGAACACCCGCACCAACTCGACCAATCGGACGAACGGTATTCTCGTTGAAACGGATCGCCTTACCCTCGCGTGCAGCGATCATAATCTCAGCATTACCACTCGTCAGTTTAGCCTCGATCAGCTGGTCGTCCTCGCGAATAACAATCGCATTCACACCATTCTGACGCGGACGCGAATATGCCTCCAACTTGGTCTTCTTGATCGTACCGTCCTTGGTACACATCACGATATAGTTGTTGTTGACAAACTCCTCATCGTCCAAACGGCGAACATTGATATATGCACGAACCTTATCATCGGGTTCGATCTGGATCACATTCTGGATCGCGCGACCCTTCGACGCACGCGAGCCCTCGGGAATGTTATAAACCTTCAACCAATAGCAACGACCCTTCTCCGTGAAGAACAACATCGTGTTGTGCATCGTCGCCACATAAATATGCTCGATGAAATCCTCATCGCGTGTTGCACTACCCTTCACACCGATACCACCGCGGTTCTGAGCGCGATACTCGGTCAGCGGGGTACGCTTGATATAACCCATATGCGAGATGGTGATAACCATATCATCATCAGCATAGAAATCCTCAGGATTGAACTCCTCAGCCGAGAAGACGATCTCCGTACGACGCTCGTCGCCATACTTCTCCTTCATCTCCTGCAACTCGTCCTTGATGATCTGCATCTGCATACCCTCGTCAGCCAGCACTGCGTTGTAGTAGTCGATACGCTTCTGCAACTCATCACGCTCAGCAGTCAGCTTGCCGTGCTCCAAACCGGTCAAAGCACGCAGACGCATCTCCATAATAGCCGCTGCCTGCAACTCCGACAGACCGAACTTCTCCATCAGTGCCTGACGACCCGATTCGGGATCCTTCGCTGCACGGATCGTATGGATCACCTCGTCGATATTGTCCTGAGCAATCAGCAGACCCTGCACAATATGCAGACGCTCCGACGCCTTCTTCAAATCGAACTGCGTGCGACGTACCACAACTTTATGGCGGTGACCAACGAACTGCGCAATCAGATCCTTCAAGTTGAGCAACATCGGACGACCATCGACCAGCGCGATATTGTTCACCGCAAACGAGGTCTGCAACTGAGTATTCTTATAGAGCGTATTCAACACCACGCTCGCTACTGCGTCCTGCTTCAAGATGATCACCACGCGAACACCGTTGCGGTCACTCTCATCATTGACGTAAGCGATACCCTCCAACTTCTTCTCGTTGACCATATCGGCGATCTTCTTGATCATCTCCGCCTTATTGACCATATAGGGGATCTCGGTGATCACGATACACTCACGACCCGATGCCGTATGCTCGATCTCGGTCTTGGCACGCATAACCACGCGACCACGACCCGTTTCGAGAGCCTCACGAACACCCTCATAACCGTAGATGATACCACCCGTCGGGAAGTCGGGACCCTTGACATACTTAGCCAACTCCGAAACCTCGATCTCCTTATTGTCGACGTATGCGCAACAAGCGTCGCAAACCTCACCCAAATTGTGAGGAGCCATATTCGTTGCCATACCTACCGCGATACCGCTCGCACCATTGACCAGCAACAAGGGGATCTTCGTAGGCAGTACGGTAGGTTCGGGAGTCGTATCATCGAAGTTGAGCGTAAAGTCGATCGTATCCTTCTCGATGTCCGCCATAACCTCATCAGCGATCTTGCGCATACGAGCCTCCGTATAACGCATTGCTGCCGCCGAGTCGCCGTCCATCGAACCAAAGTTACCCTGACCATCAACCAGCGGGTAGCGCATCGACCACTCCTGCGCCATACGTACCATCGCGTCGTAAACCGACGAGTCACCGTGCGGGTGGAACTTACCGAGCACATCACCCACGATACGAGCCGACTTACGGTGCGGCTTGTCCGAGTAGAGATTCAACTCGTTGCTCATATCGTACAAAATACGACGATGAACGGGTTTGAGACCGTCGCGCACATCGGGCAAGGCACGCGAAACGATTACCGACATCGAATAGTCGATGTAGGCAGATTTCATTTCCTCCTCGATGTTGATCGTAATGATCTTACCACCTTTCTTCTCTTCCAATTCTTCTGACATAATTTCTTCTTAGTTGGTTAGGGATCGACCTTTCACCGAGCCATTCTCCGTTATCCAAATGCACCTCATCGTGCACCCTCCAAACATCGTGCGCCCTACATTCGGCCACCCCATTCAGCTTCTTCTATTTTAACGTGTAAAAGTACGATTTATTTTGCATATAACCAACATTTTATGCGTTTTTTTCATCGCGCGAGGACTTTATCTCGTTTTTCGCGCAAAATTATCGCCGCAACAGCCATTTTTAGCCCTTTTGACGCTGTTTAATTTTATACTCGACCCCCTGTCGGGTTTTCGCAAAATTCACAATTGGCGATTTCTCCGAAATCGACACACGCTCGGGGGCTCGCCTTCGGCGACCGCCCCAGCCCCCGAGCGTGCGCATTAATAGAAGTAAGTAGCACAGAAAAGCCGCACCCCTTACGGAGTGCGGCTTTCGCTCTAAATGTATGATTCGATCGGATTAACCGAAGAATGCCAACAGGATACCAGCTGCAACTGCCGAACCTACGACACCTGCAACATTGGGACCCATAGCGTGCATCAGCAGGAAGTTCGAAGGATCGTACTTGCGACCCTCGTCCTGCGATACGCGTGCTGCCATAGGAACTGCCGACACACCTGCCGAACCGATCAGCGGGTTGATCTTCTTGTTGGGATCCTTGATGAACAGGTTCATCAGCTTAGCCAACAGAACACCACCAGCAGTACCGCAAGCAAATGCTACGATACCCATCACCAAGATACCCAGAGTCTGCCAATTGATGAATGCCTCTGCGGTTGCAGTTGCACCTACGGTGATACCCAAGAAGATAACAACGATGTTCATCAACTCGTTCTGAACGGTCTTGCTCAGACGCTCAACCACACCGCACTCCTTCATCAAGTTACCAAACATCAAGCAACCAATCAGAGGTGCTGCGCTGGGCAACAACAGCGATACGATAACGGTAATAACGATCGGGAAGAGGATCTTCTCCTTCTTCGATACGGGACGCAACTGAGTCATACGGATCTTACGCTCGCTATCGGTAGTCAGCGCACGCATAATGGGAGGCTGGATCACAGGAACCAACGCCATATACGAGTAAGCAGCCACAGCGATCGGACCCAACAACTCGGGAGCCAACTTCGAAGTCAGGTAGATAGCGGTCGGGCCGTCAGCACCACCGATAATACCGATCGAAGCCGACTGAGCCTCAGTAAAGCCCAGAGCCGAAGCACCGATAAAGGTCATAAAGATACCCACCTGAGCAGCCGCACCAAGCAGGAAACTCTTGGGGTTAGCGATCAGCGGACCAAAGTCGGTCATCGCACCTACACCGAGGAAGATCAAGCAGGGATAGATACCTAACTTAACACCCAAATAGAGGTAGTCCAACAGACCGGCATCGTTCACAAAGTTAGCCCAATGAACGTGGCCACCTGCGAACAACTCCGAGTGGAACATATTGGCACCCGGAAGGTTAGACAGCAACATACCGAATGCTATGGTGAGCATCAGCATCGGCTCGTACTTCTTCACGATCGCCAAGTACATCAGCAGGAACGAGACACCAATCATCACATAGTTGCCCCAATAACCCACCGTGAAACCCATCTGACCGACGAAGTCCACCAAGCTGTCGAAAATGTTTGCAGAAAGGAAATTAATCATCTCTTAACCTCCTTACTCGATAACCATTAATACATCGCCCTCCATAACGGTTGCACCTGCCTGAGCCAGAATCTGCTTAACAACACCGCCCTTACCAGCGTCGATATTGTTCTCCATCTTCATAGCCTCCAAGATTGCTACCGTCTGACCTGCGCTTACGGTGTCACCCTCTTTAACTTTCAGAGCGATAACAGTACCGGGCAGCGGGCAAGTAACCTTGTAACCTGCACCAGCAGCAGCCGCTGTCGCACGAGCAGGCGACGAAGCGGGCGCATTGGTCGGAGTTACCGACAGACCCAATGCCTTAGGAGCCGATACTACCTGAGGTTTCTTTGCAGCCGCAGCAGTACCGCCTACGATCTCTACATCGTAATTTACACCGTTTACAACGACTTTTGCCTCGGTCGACGCATCATTAACGGCGTTGATCGTTACGTTGTATTCGTGTCCGTTTATTTTCAGTTTGTAATCTTTCATTGTTGTTTTAAAAGTTTATTTTCTGTAATCGGGCATCTGAGTCAAGCCGTGGATCTTAGAGTTCCAAGGCGAGTATGCACGTTTGATTTTGAGAATGGTGATAACTTCCGACTCCTTGTCGTGGCGCGAGCTCTTGTAGAGTTTCAGAGCCGTCGCAATTGCGGCGATCTCCTCCTCACGCAGCTCGTGCTTCTCGACCGGCTGAGACTTCTTGTGCGATACGAATGCGGCACCCATAGCCTTCATAATGAAGACCAACAGGATCAGCATCACTACCACAAGCAGGAAACCTACCAGCGCGAACGACAGGATACTCGGCCAATCTACTGCTAAAAACATCATAATACGTCAGTTTTTTACAAAGGAATGTTCGAGTGTTTCTTAGCGGGATTCTGCAAACGCTTAGTTGCAAGCGACTGCAACGCGCGGATAATGCGGAAACGAGTGTTACGCGGCTCGATTACATCGTCGATGTAACCATAACGAGCTGCGTTGTAGGGGTTCGAGAACTTGTCGTTGTACTCCTTCTCCTTCTCTGCTACGAATGCTGCACGCTCCTCAGGTTTGTCAGCCAGCTCCTTCAAGCCCTTAGCCTGCAATACCTCAACAGCACCACTTGCACCCATTACTGCGATCTCAGCGGTAGGCCAAGCGTAGTTGATATCACCGCGGATATGCTTCGACGACATTACGATGTATGCACCACCGTATGCCTTACGCAGAGTAACAGTGATCTTAGGAACAGTAGCCTCGCAGTATGCGAACAGCAACTTAGCACCGTGGGTAATAACGCCACCGTACTCCTGAGTAGTACCCGGCAGGAAGCCCGGAACATCTACCAGAGTTACCAAAGGAATGTTGAACGCGTCGCAGAAACGTACGAAACGAGCTGCCTTGCGGCTTGCGTTGATGTCCAATACACCTGCCATAAACTTAGGCTGGTTAGCGATGATACCTACGCTCTGACCGTTGAAGCGAGCGAAGCAGGTGATGATGTTACGAGCGTACAACTCCTGCGACTCCAAGTACTCACCGTTATCAACGATTGCGCGGATAACCTCGTACATATCGTAGGGCTTGTTGGGGTTGTCGGGAATGATCTCGTTCAGCGAATCCTCCAAACGGGTGATGCTATCGGTGCAAACCTGCAACGGAGCGTCCTCCATATTGTTCTGGGGCATATACGAGAGCAACTTGCGGATAACTGCGATACCCTCCTCCTCAGTATCAACTGCGAAGTGAGCAACACCCGACTTCGATGCGTGCATCATTGCACCACCCAGCTGCTCCTGAGTTACGTCCTCACCGGTTACGGTCTTAACAACCTTCGGACCGGTCAAGAACATATTCGAAGTCTCCTTCTTCATAATGATGAAGTCGGTCAGTGCGGGCGAATAAACTGCACCACCTGCACAAGGACCAAAGATAGCCGAAATCTGAGGAATAACACCCGATGCCATTACGTTACGCTGGAAAATGTTAGCGTAACCTGCCAGAGCGTTGATACCCTCCTGAATACGTGCACCACCCGAGTCGTTCAGACCGATACAGGGTGCGCCGTTGCGCATTGCCATATCCATCACCTTGCAGATCTTGTCTGCCAACGAGATCGACAACGAACCTGCCGTTACGGTGAAGTCCTGTGCAAATACATATACCAGACGACCGTCAACGGTACCGTAGCCCGTTACAACGCCATCACCAAAGGTGTGGCTCTTGTCCATACCGAAGTCATAGCAACGGTGAGTTACGAACATATCGAACTCCTCGAAGCTACCCTCGTCCAAGAACATTGCGATACGCTCACGTGCAGTGTACTTGCCCTTAGCGTGCTGAGCCTCGATGCGCTTTTCGCCACCGCCGAGTTTCGCGGTCTCGCGGTTCTCAACCAGCTGCTGAATTTTCTTTTGAATTTCGCTCATAGTTATTTCTAAGTGATTGTTTCGTTAGTTTAAGACTACTTGTTCTTATCCTCGCAAAGCTCGGTCAATACGCCCATAGTCGACTTCGGGTGCAAGAATGCGATGCTCAGACCCTCTGCGCCCTTACGGGGTGCCTTGTCGATCAGCTGAACGCCCTTCTCGGTTGCGTCTGCCAATGCGTCCTCGATACCCTCAACTGCGAATGCTACGTGGTGAACACCCTGACCGCGCTTCTCGATATACTTTGCGATGGTGCTCTCCTCCGAGGTGGGCTCCAACAGCTCGATCTTGGTCTGACCTACCATAAAGAATGCGGTCTTAACCTTCTGATCTGCTACCTCCTCGATGTTGTAACATTTCAGACCCAATACGTTCTCCCAGTAGGGAATTGCCTCTTCCAGACTCTTGACAGCGATGCCAAGATGCTCAATGTGAGATACTTTCATAGCTTGTAATTTTAGTTATTGTGATAATTATGTTTTGGTTTGCAATTTTTTAGGCAAAATACCATACAAAGCTACGTTAAATATTTGACAAAAGCGAATCTTTCGTCGCTTTTCTCGCGCATTTTTTCACATCTTTTTGCTCGTTGTGATGTTTTTCGTGTCGTCGGCAGGAATTTTGTTCTCGATTTTAACGCAAAACCATATAACATAACCGCTTTATGAAAACACGTTTTTGGATAATTTTGATCACTATCGCCGTGACTCTTTCCGCCCTTTCGCTATGGGTAGACGCGCAGCAGGAGGACTCACGACAACAACGACGCGAACAACGCCAGCAGATGACCGCCGAGCGTCGCGCCGAACGAATCAAAAAACGCGAGGAGCGCACCGCAGCCTACATTCGCCACATCGACTCGATCGTCCTTTCGCGCAATTTCATCTTCAACCCCACTTCGATGCAGCGACAACCCGCGGGTCAGTATATTTCGATCAACAACCCTGCATTCGAGGTGGCTTACCGCACCGATTATATCGACGTGCACATTCCCTTCATCAAGGGTGTTGTACCGCCCTATTACCCCGTTGTGTTCAACTACATTCTGCCGTCGGTCAGCAACTACACCACAATCCAAAATACGGGCGGCTGGACCGTCACTTTCTCGTCGTGGCTCTATGGTGGGTCGGACTACATTTTTACGCTCGACATCTACTCTGCCTCAGGTTCTGCCGTGCTGACCATCAAGTCATTAGCCGACAACACGGTCACGTACAGCGGATACATTTCACAGGTATATTGACACACAAAAAGGTCGCCACCCATCATCGGGCAGCGACCTTTCGAACTCTCTATTTTCGTTGAGTTTAGTTTGCTTGCAGAACGCGGTTCTCGCCGTTGTAGGTCATCGTTGCGCTAACCTTACCGCAATCGCTACCACCAGAGAAGGTAACCATTACAAATGCCGAGGGGAATACCTCAGTATCGTAGTTACCAACCAACGACACGTACTCCTCACCCGACGAGCGGTAAACATTACCATTCGACATCGAGCACGAAGGCTTGTAGATGTTCTCCTGAGTGGTGAGGTAACGAATCTGAGTCTGGTTCGTACCGTCCAAAGCTGCGAAGGTGGGACCCTGCATTGCGATCGTCATACCATAGACAGCCTTGCGAGCTACGCTCATCGACAGAGGCTCGGCAGTCTGAGGAGTGATCGAATATTCACCCGTCCAATCCGAGGTATAGATACCCACGTGCGACTTACACTTATAACCCTTAACTGCAACAATATAGCGAGTAAAACCACCCTCACCCTGAGTAGCTGTAATGGTGTACTCGTCGATATTTTGGCACGAGATCGACTCCGAAGTCGATGCCTGATAGGTCATCGGGTTGTCGCGATCAGCCTCGATAACCCACATATCGTTCTCGGTGAGCTCGGTGAGCAGTTTGTTGCCCGTCGAGATGATCACGCCACCACTGCGAGCACGATCCGACTGACCCTTGTCCGAAGTGATATCGAACAAAATACGATAGTCACCCGCAACGCCCTTATAGTCCTCCTCGATACGGGTAATCTCACCAAACAGGAACTTCTTTTCGTGAGCCTCAGCCTCGGTCTTCACATCGTTCAGGTTATCAACACCCTGCAACTGCTTATCGGTCAGCAGGCAGTTCAGACGAAATGCAATCGCTGCGGGATCGAGCGCATAGGTCGACTGAACAACTGCGGTGTTGTAGATCCAAAGACCTGCGGTCATAGGATCGCTCTCACCCTGCTCGGGCTCAGGCCAACACGAAACCATCATCAAAGGCAGCACAGTAGCCGCCAAAAGATACTTCAACTTTTTCATTTTCATCGTATTAATTGTTAACATTTATCTCTCAAAAGCATTAATTCGCGCCTCAAAGATACGAATTTTTCGTTGCTCCTACAATATATAGACGTTCGAGATGGGCGAAATGTTGCACGAGTGATAAAAAAAATTTACTTTTGTACGATATTTTTTATGCGCCACTCGATGATTATCGACTTTAATACGATGAAAATGAAACATTTAGCAATATTTGCTCTCGCGGCAATTTCTTTCAATTTTTCTGCCGTAGCACAGCCCTCGCACGTCAGCCACGGCGCAGCACCCGCACGCTCGGAGATTATGAGCTTCGACACGCGCCGCAACGCCAACGACGACAACCGCACAAACGTGCAACACTACGTTCCGTTTGCGCCCATCGCACTCACCCGCACCGCAACCACTCAGAGCGTCGGTCAGGTGCTCGAAGTTCCTCAAATCTGGAATAACCGCGATATGTATCTGCATATCGAGAATCCGCACGGAGCATACACGGTCTATGTAAACGACTCGCTCGTAGGTCGTTCGACCGACACTCGCACACCGATGGAGTTCTATATCTCGCCCTACGTCAATCACGGAAAGAATGGCATTGTGATCGACGTCGAAACATCGGGCGAGCCACTGCTCTCGTCGTCGCTCGCGCCCAACGCCCGCGCTCAGTTCGAAAACAGCTACATCTATTCGCAACCCAAACTGCGAATCTACGACTATGACGTGCGTTTCGAACCCGACTCGACCCGAACTTTCGGTTGGCTCGAACTGAACATCATCGCGGGCAACTCGCACAACTACACCGAGTTGATGGAGGTGGGTTACGACCTCACCGACCCCGCAGGTAAGCTCCAAGACTACAATATGCGCGAGTGCTCGATCGAGGGTCGCAGTGTCGATACGGTGCGTTTCCGTATGCCGATCTACAAGACAAACCAATGGCTTTGGTCGCAGAAAACGCCCCACCTCTACAAGCTGACGATGTATAGCAAACTCGGTCAGATGATGACCGACTACATACCCATCAAACTCTGCTTTGGCGACACACGTTTCGATGGCGAACGTCTGCTACGCAATGGTAAAGAGTTCAAGATCAAGGCAGCACGCTACAACGCCGAGAAGAGTCGCGCACAGACGCTCAAAGATTTGCGAGCATTGAAGGCGCGTGGCGTGAACACCATCTATGTCGATTATCCGCAGGCTTATTGGTTCTACAACCAATGCGAGCAGGTGGGTCTGTTTGTGGTCGATCAGGCTAACCTCAACGTCGAGCGAGGTCGCGAGCAGCGCACCATTGGTGGCACCCCCACCAACGACCCGACACTGGTTGATGAGTACGTCGATCGCGTGCGTCGTATGTATCGCCGTAACCGCAACCGCAGCTGTATCATCGCGTGGTCGCTCGGTGGCAATTCGGGTAACGGATACAATATGTACAAGGCTTATCAATGGCTTAAAGCTCAGGGCGATGAGCGTCCGATCGTCTATCGCGATGCCGACGGCGAATGGAACAGCGATTGGCAGCTACCCGAAACAATCGAATAACACACGCGCACGATGAACGTCGAACTGATTGTTGTCGGCAAGACCGACTCGCCACAGGTGGCTGCGCTGGTCGAAATGTACCAAAAGCGCATTTCGAACTACGTTCGTTTCGGTATTACGATTGTGCCCGACGTGCGCAACACCCGCAGTATGAGCTTCGCACAGCAGAAAAAGGCAGAGGGTGAGGCAATTATGCGGCTACTGACAGATAGCGATTACGTCGTTTTGATGGACGAGCGCGGACGTCAAATGCGCTCGGTCGATTTTGCTTTCTGGCTACAAAAACGAATGAATAGCGGACTGAAACGTCTGTGCTTTGTGATTGGCGGTCCGTATGGTTTTTCGGAGGAGATCTATGCACGTGGCAACTTCTCGCTCTCGCTCTCGGAGATGACCTTCTCGCACCAGATCGTACGTGCGATATTTGCCGAGCAGATCTATCGCGCCTTCACGATCCTCAACAACGAGCCCTATCACCACGAGTAGCGAAATTCAAGATTCAAAATTCAAGATTCAAAATTTCATCTACAAGTTTTGACATAGACACAAAAAACTCCGCCCCGAACATTCGAGGCGGAGTTTTCATTTTGTCAGCGCAACCGACTATGCGTTAGTCTGAATCAAGCCCTTGAACGAGGTCTCAAACTCGCCAAACTTCAACGACAACTCGATCGAAGTCGCCGTGATCGTACCCTTCAACTGCGTTACGATATACTGCGGGAACTCGCCACCCATACAGAGAGGAATCACACCCTCAGCAACCAAATTAATCACACCATCGGCAACCGTAAAATTGACCGTCGGAATCGTAATATCCAATGCAGGCATCGCGGGAACGAACTGAATCTTCTTGAATACAATGCTGAACGACTTGCCGTCCTGCGAAGGAACAATCTCAATCAGGCTATTAGGGGTAGGAACGGTCTGACCGCCAACAACTACCGAAACCGTACCGACATAAGCGGTCGGAGCGTCCATATCAACCACCTCCTCAGGAGTGTCGTTGGTGTCGCAAGCAACCAAGCCAAACGCCATTGCTGCAATTGCAAAAATCTTGAATAACTTCATAATTGTTAATTTATTAGGTGTTAAAAATCAAATGTTAGTTTCACTCCAAGCTGGCGCGGGCGACCACTCTGCATAAAGGCATTGCCCACCGATACAAAGTAGAATGTATCATACTCCTCGCCCGTCAAATTGCGCCCCCACATCTCCACCGTCCAGCGATTGAAATCGAAAGCCACCGACGCACCCAACAGCCCATAGAAGGGTTGGCTGAGTGTATTCGCCTCGTTCCAATAGATACGCCCCACACCGCGCCAATCGGCGTGCAGGCGCACGCGCTGCAACGTGCGATTTACGTGCCACGTATAGTCGCCACTGAGCGACAGGGTATGTTGCGGAGCGTAAGGAACATAGCGACCTCGATAGTCGTTATTTCCGTCGTTATATTTCAGGAAACGGGCATTCGTATAGCCATACGCCGCACGCAGATTGAGATTCTTGATCCACCAATCCACCGTCACCTCCGCACCGTAACTACGTGTGCGACCGGCATTTGTCATCATACGACCCGTCGATTTGCCTGCTGGAAAGACCGTCAGCTGCTGATCGCGGCAATCAATATAGAACAACGACGCCTCTGCCACAAATTTCGGAGTCGGTGTATAGCTCGCACCCAACTCATAGTTCCAGCTATGTTCGGGTTTGTAGCCCGTCGCCTCGGCAGTATCATAGCTCGGTCCCGTTTGGTCGAGGTAGACACCGAGATCCGCCATCAGATCATTCATCATTCGGTTTTGGAGAATATCCGAAAAGATCTGCGTATTGAATCCGCCCGCCTTATAACCCTTTGACACAGTGGCATAAGCATTGAACTTCGGTGCATTATAGTTCACCGCCACGCGCGGCAGCACCTCGAAGAATGACTTGCGATTACGTCCCTTAAATACCGATTCGAGCGGTTTGAATTGGGGCATTGTCATCGTAAATCGGTAGTGAACCGTTGCGCGGCTATCGTAGTTGAGTGTCGTATGCTCATAGTCGAAGCGGATACCTGCACCCAACGACCAACGACCCAAACGTACCTCCGAGGTGTGGAACAGAGCTGCACCCCACGTCGGATTGCGGAAATCGCTCGTGATGTCAAACTCCGACTCCTCGAACTCGATACCGTGATCGGGAAACATCGTCTGAATACCCTTATTGGCATTGGCGAGGATCAGGTCGTCGATTCCGTCGCGCTTGAAACGCACCGGAGCCGCCATATTGAGATGTTTATAGAAGCCAAACGCACCGAAACGAGCCGAGTAGCGCGACGTTGGGTCATACTTGACGATCACCTCTTCGGTCAGTGTATGCTCCCTCTGAGCCTGCTGCAACGTAAACATCGAGCGCGGAGTGAAATCCTGATCGAGAGTCATACAATCGTCTAAATAGTGCCACGACGTGACGCTCGTAAGTGTATATTTTTCACCTTCATACGCCACTCTCACTGCGTCACTCAGCGACAGACGGGTATAGCTGCTCGGATCGTTATAGATGGTAGGCAGTTTCGTGCCGCTCTCCTCGTCGATCAAACGGTAAGCCCAACCACCCTGATTGACCGCATCGACCGAGAACGTATTGCTCAGCGACAGCGCACCATCGCGCCACTCAACCTTTGCGCGACCGCCACCACCGTGCTCCCAATCGAGTCGCTTGCCATTATATTCATTGGTAAATTGACCGTCAGTATGGCGAAAATAGCCACCAACCGACACTCCAAAATCCTCATTCACAAGTGCATAGTGCGACGCGCGTGCCTTCACCGCATTAGCCGTACCATACTCTACCGCAAGGCGCGTACCCGTATAGAAGAATGGCGACAACGTATGCACGTCCATCACTCCCGCCATCGTATTGCGACCATAGAGCGTGCTCTGCGGACCGCGCAGGAGCTTAATACTTCGCAGATCGAGCACATCAAAATCGAATGAATTTTTGTTCAACATCGGCACATCATCGACATACAGACCCACCGCAGGTTGGTCGATTCGCGCACCCATACCACGCATATAGATCGACGAGGTCATTCGCGAGCCGTATTCGGGAACATAGAAGTTGGGGGCATAGCTCGACATCGAGCGCATATCGTCAATCGCCTCACGCTCAGCGTCATACATATTGACTACGGTCTTAGCAACCGAATGGTTCATAAGACCCTGCTGCTTGACTTGCGCCGTGACCGACACCTCGGGCACATCGTACACCGTCAGCGTATCGACGCTCTGTGCCGTCGCCACCGAAAAGATCAAAAGTGCAAGTATCAAGAGTGCTGTTCGCATTGAAGTGTATACAATATTCATCAATGCAAAGGTACGGCACACGACCGCAAAAAGATAGGACGATAGTTGTTATTGGTGGGATTTTTTCATCATCTCGCGGAAATCAACGGGCGACACCCCCACCTGCTTACGGAAAAAGCGCGAGAAGTAACTTGGATCGAGCACCCCGACTCGTGCCCCAATCTCATTGACCGTCAGGTCGGTATGGCTCAGCAGAGCCTTAGCCTCCGAAACCACCGCCTCGTCGATCCACGCCAGCGGAGTCTTGCCCGTCGAACGTTTGACCACGCGATACAACGTCGCTGCGCTAACACCCAGACGCTCAGCATATTCGCCAATACTTGCGCGACGATCCGACGCCTCGAAGACCATAGCCACAAATCGATCACTCAGCACGTCGCTTTCGGTCGTAGCTGTCGTTGCTCGGCGGTCGATCTCCGCCAAAAATGCCGACAGATAGGCTCGCACGATCTCGATATTGCGCTCCGATTCGCACTCCGCCATCAGTCGCTCCAAAATCGTCGCAACGAATCGCACCTCGCCCTCGGCAAAACTTGCGCGGACAATCTTCCAACCACGTAGCGACTCCGAGCGACGCATCACGTTCCCCGCCTGACCGTCGCTCAGCAACTCCGCACCGAAACCACCCATATAGCCAACGCAATTGTGGTAGTAGAGCACCGCAAACGCTTGACCCACAGGGATCAATGCACATTCGCCCGCGTGCAGCAACATTCGCTCCTCGCCCACCGCAATCATCGCCTCACCGCACTCCAAATACAAGAATGTATGGATCGGAGCACGCATCAGTGGCGACGGCGACTCAATACGCGAATCGGGCGCGTCGAGCCTACGCAATCGCAACGGGAATCCACCCGTCATCGCCAAACGCGGTGCCATAGCCGACGGCGCGCCCGTAACATCGTGTGGGTGCGATGAGTGTGGACAACCATTTGGGTGGTGGGGATTCATTGCTCTGTTGTTTATTATTAAATAGGTACCGACCCGCGCACGAATCGGTACCTACAACACTCTTATTTCGCTGCTGAGCCTATCGACCCAACATCTCCTTAACCTCGTTATAAACGGTCTCGCCCGAGAAACCAAACTTCTCGTCAAGCACCTTGAACGGCGCCGAGTAACCGAAGTGATCCAAACCGTGGATCTTGCCCGTCAAGCCAACCAGCGTCTGCAACGTCATAGGCAGACCCGAAGTCAAACCATAACGAACAATACCCTCAGGCAGAACCTCATTGCGATACTCCGCCGACTGATCGAAGAACAGAGCCTCGCTCGGTACCGAAACCACGCGGGTCTTGATACCCTCCTCGCGCAACTTAGCCGAGCCCGCGATCAGAGTCGAAACCTCCGAACCACTCGCCACCATCACCACATCGGGCGTACCCTCGCAATCAGCCACTACATAACCACCGTGCTTAATCTCAGCCATAGCCTCCTCAAAGCGGCTCTCGCCCTTAGCCGGAACATCATCAACATTCTGACGCGAGAAGATCAGACCCACAGGACGCTCCTCCTCCAATGCAACCTTCCACGACGCGATAGCCTCAGCCGAGTCAGCAGGGCGCAGAACAACCATCGAACGCTCGCCACGGTGGTTGCGCAGGTGCTCCAACAGACGGATCTGCATCTCGTGCTCAACGGGCTGGTGGGTAGGACCGTCCTCGCCTACGCGGAACGAGTCGTGAGTCCAAACAAACACAACGTGCAGGCGCATCAATGCCGACATTCGGATTGCGGGTTTCATATAGTCCGAGAAGACGAAGAAGGTACCACCTACGGGGATCACACCACCGTGCAGTGCCATACCATTCATCACGCAAGCCATCGTCAGCTCGCTAACACCCATATGAAGGAAACGACCCGAGAAGTCGCCTTTCACGATCGGGTGGGTATGTTTCAAGAAGCCGTCGGTACGATCCGAGTTGCTCAAATCGGCCGACATAACGATCATATTCTCAACCTTTTCCGAGTACTCACCCAGCACAGCTGCCGACGCAACACGTGTTGCTACGCCCTCGCCAACCTTGATGGTCGAGTAGTCGATCTCAGGCAGTTTGTTCGCAAAGAACGACTCCAACTTAGCTGCCTCCTCAGGATTCTCCTTGCTCCAAGCCTCAGCAACAACCTTGTGCTCTGCTGCCCACGCACGCAACTCCTCGCGGCGCTTAGCGTACAACTCCTGAACTTCGGGGAAGATCTGGAACGGATCCTCGGGATCGCCACCCAAGCCCTTGATCGTCGCTGCAACATCAACACCTGCCTTGCTCAGCGGCTGTCCGTGAGTCGAAACCAAATTCTCGCGGCTCGAACCATCAGCACCAACTGCACCCTTACCCATAATCGTCTTACCAACGATCAGCGTCGGACGCTCCTTCTCCTCGTTTGCTGCCTTCAATGCTGCACGGATCTCCTCCTCCGAGTGACCATCAATGCTCATTACGCGCCAGCCCCAAGCCTCATATTTCGCTACAATATCCTCAGTATCAACCTCCTCAACCGTTGTCGAGAGCTGAACATTGTTGGCATCGTAGTACATAATCAGGTTATTCAGACCCAAGTGACCAGCCAAACGACCAACACCCTGCGATACCTCCTCCTGAATACCACCGTCCGAGATATAAGCGTATGTCTTGTGAGCTGCCCACTCGCCAAAGCGGGTTGCGATAAATCGCTCGGCAATAGCCGCACCGATAGCCATCGCGTGACCCTGACCCAGCGGACCCGACGAATTCTCAACACAACGAGCCACATTCAACTCGGGGTGACCAGGGGTTACGCTACCCCACTGACGGAACTCGCGCAGTTCGTCCATCGAAAAATGACCCGCCAATGCCAACACGCCATACAACATAGGCGACATATGACCCGGATCGAGGAAAAAGCGATCGCGGAACGGATAAGCCGTATTATCGGGATCGTAACGCAAAAACTCCGAATAGAGCACATTGACAAAATCGGCTCCACCCATTGCACCGCCAGGGTGACCCGATTTGGCTTTTTCGACCATTGCGGCAGTCAATATACGAATGTTATCGGCTGCTGCTTTCATTTGATTTCTTCCCATTGTGATATATTTTTTTAGTTATTATTCGGCTTTTTGCGTTTGTAGCGCGTTCTAAGGGCGTTTTTGACCCTTTTAGTACGGTATTTCCACATTACCGCTCGCAAATATAATAAAAAAACGTAAGTCCCAAAGAACTTACGTTAATCATTTATCGACAAATTTTCAACTATCCCACTTGTCGAAGGGCAGTTTGTGCCGCCGTACGCTCGATCTTCTCGCGTGCGTAGTCCAACGTAACCGTAAACTCCTTGCGATCGCTATCCGACGGAACCTCAAACATCGTATCCATCATCACAGCCTCGCAAATCGAACGCAAACCGCGTGCACCGAGCTTATACTCGACCGCCTTATCGACGATATAATCCAATGCCGCGTCCTCAAACTCCAAACGCACATCGTCCAACTCGAACAGACGCTTGTACTGACGAATAATCGCATTCTTAGGCTCGGTAAGTATCTGACGCAGAGCCTCACGGTCGAGCGGCTCCATATAGGTCAGCACAGGCATACGACCTACCAACTCGGGGATCAGACCGAACGCCTTCAAGTCCTGCGGCATAACATACTGCATAAGATTATTGCGGTCGATCTGCGCACCCTGCACACGACCATAGCCCATTGCGCGGGTATTCAGGCGTTGAGCAATCTTCTTCTCGATGCCATCAAATGCACCACCGCAAATGAACAGAATATTTGCCGTATTGACCTGAATAAACTTCTGGTCGGGGTGCTTGCGACCACCCTGAGGCGGAACATTGACCGTCGTGCCCTCCAAAATCTTCAAAAGAGCCTGCTGCACACCCTCACCCGACACGTCACGCGTAATCGAGGGGTTGTCGCTCTTGCGGGCAATTTTATCGACCTCATCAATAAACACGATACCGCGCTCGGCCTTCTCGACATTGTAGTCCGCTACCTGCAACAATCGCGTCAGGATACCCTCAACGTCCTCGCCTACGTAGCCCGCCTCGGTAAGCACCGTAGCATCAACAATCGTGAACGGAACGTCTAACAACTTAGCTATCGTGCGAGCCATCAGCGTCTTACCCGTACCCGTAGGACCCACCAAGATGATATTCGACTTGTCGATCTCGACATCGCTCGTCTTATCTGCCGCCGCAACCAGACGCTTATAGTGGTTATAAACCGCCACCGACATATATCGTTTAGCCGCGTGCTGTCCAATCACATACTGATCCAAGAAGGCTTTGATCTCGGCAGGCTTCAACAACTCCTTCATCTCAGGTGCCTCAACCTTCTTGCCTCCACGTTTCACGTCGTCGTTCTCGTGCAAAATCAAGTGACCCTGCTCGATACACTTATTACATATATTCGCGCCCGCGCGACCCGAAAATAGCAACTCTACCTCCGAACGCGGCGCACCACAGAACGAACAGCAATCCTCGCCGTTATACGATCTATTGTTTTTCCCCATCTTATCCTATCTCTTTTCGCGTTTCGAGAGCACCTCGTCAATCAGACCATAAGCCTTAGCCTCCTCCGACGAGAGCCAATAGTCACGATCGGCGTCGCGCTCGATCTTCTTCACCGTCTGACCCGTATGCAACGACAGAATATCATACAACTCGCGCTTAGTGCGCAAAATCTCACGTGCCGTGATCTCGATATCCGACGCCTGACCCTGCGTACCTCCCAGCGGCTGGTGAATCATTACGCGCGAATGAGGCAATGCCGAACGCTTGCCCGCAGCACCCGCAGCCAGCAGTACAGCACCCATCGACGCCGCCATACCCGTACAGATTGTCGCAACGTCGGGAGCAACCAACTGCATCGTATCATAGATACCCAAACCTGCCGAAACCGAGCCACCGGGCGAATTGACATAAATCTGAATATCTTTCTCAGGATCAACCGATTCCAAAAACAGCAACTGCGCCTGAATAATATTGGCAGCATCGTCGTAGATCGGAGCACCAAGGAAGATAATACGATCCATCATCAAACGCGAAAAGACGTCCATCGTTGCCACATTCAGCTGACGCTCCTCGATAATCGTGGGCGATACGTATCCCTGCGCTACCGACTGGAAATTGTGCAATCGAAGGCTCGAAATACCCAAATGACCCGTTGCATATTTCTCAAATTCGTTCTTCATAATCCTCTCGTTATATTCCGTTTGTAAACAAAAGACTCCATAAGCACCGATCTTTGAAGCAAAAATCAATCCTTACGGAGTCTTCAAGCTAACAATCCGACGCCTTAGACCCTTTTGACCAAAGCTACGGACTCAATATTCGTTTAGGCGTTCAGCTTCTCAACGATCTTGCCGAACTCCTCAGTCGAAACCTTCTTCTCCGAAACCTTCACCTGCGAACGCAGTGCCTCAACAATCTTCGACTCGTAGAGTTTGTCGTAGATCTTCGACGCCTCCTGCTTGTTCTCCAAGATCGAGCGACCGTAGTTGGTCAGCATATCATCGGGAGCCGATGCCATACCGTACTGAGCAAACTGCATAGCTGCCAGAGCCTTAGCCTCCTGCAAAGCCTCCTCCTCGCTAACCTTCAAATCCAACTCCTTAGCATAGTGCTTCTGCACCAAGTTCCACTCGTACATCTTCAAGAAACCAGCGAAATCCTTCTCGATCTCCTCCATCGTGAACTTACCCTCGTTGATCACGAACAACCAATGCTTCAAGAATGCCTCAGGAAGCTTCATATCAGCCTTCTTAACCAACATCTCGCGCATATGCTGTACGAACAGGTAGTCGCTATCGCGCTTCAAATCGCCTGCGATCTGTGCGTCGATGAACTCGTCCAGACCCTTCTCGTCCTTAACATTACCCTCAGGGAATGCCATCTTGAAGAACTCCTCGTTCAACTCAGGCTCAGCGAAACGACGGATCTTGGTGATCTCCAACTCGAACTCAGGTTTGATCTCAGCCAACTCCTCAGCCTTAACGCCCAAAATTGCAGCACGCTGCGACTCACTCTTGAACAGCTCGTTCACGTTTACCGACATTTTGTCGCCAACCTTCTTACCAATGAAGGGCTTGCGCTCCTCGTCGCTCATCGAGATCAGACCAACGTATGCGTCCTCAACGCGCATATCGCCATTGTCCAGCGTACCCGACAGAGCCTCGTCAGCCTCAACTGCCTCAACCTCTACCAAACGACCGAAACGGCGCAGGTAGTTCGAGCGGAAGTTGTCGTGCATCTCCTTCGAGATCTCAATATTATAATAGGTAAGTTTATCCTTCTCCGAGAGCTTGATGTCGATTGCAGGAGCCTCGCCGATCTGGAATACGAACTCGAAATCGGTCTGGTTGTCGAAATCGAACTCCTTCTGCTCGTCGCTGGGCAGCACGTCACCCAAGAAGTCAATCTTCTCCTTCTCCAAGTACTCGAAACAAGCGTTCGAAGCCAACTTGTACGACTGCTCTGCAACTACACCCTTGCGATACATCTTGTTGATGATACCCATAGGAACCATACCGGGGCGGAAGCCCGGAACGTTAGCCTTACGCTTATACTCGCGGAGGGTCTTATCGACTGCCTCTGCATAATCAGACTGGCTCACCGTTACGCGAATAAGCGAGGTGAGATCTTCGTGATGTTCTCTTACGATGTTCATAGTGAAATAGTTATATTTATTTTATTAATTTTTTATGCATAATTCGGACTGCAAATGTACTCTTTTTTTGTGAAATAACCTACAACCAGCAAAAAAAAGCAAAATATATAACTTTTCACCCTCGATACTCGCAAAAAAAGGTCGCTCCCCGCGGGGAGCAACCGAACCAAACGCCTCATTATAATCTTTATCTAAGCGAGGCGTAGGGCATAATAGAGGTTTGATGAATTTTACCAGTTCTCGCCAAACTGCGATACATACATACCAGTGTAGTTTTGGTTATCGTTAGCGATACGGCAACCACGGAAGATGTGCAGCACGTAAGCACCAGTAGTAGCGGTCCAATAGTCCGAGTAACGCGACTCCGAGGTGCCCTCACCCTTGAAGGTGTAGGTCAGCCAATTCTCGTCCTCAACGCCATTAACAACCTTCTTCGCACGGTAAACGATACGGCAAGTACCGCTACCTACGGTCTTACCTGTACGGTTGTCTGCATCGTTACGGTTAGTACCGTAGCTCGACTGCGAAGTGCTCGAACCCTGAGCGTAGCGGTTGATACGAATCTTAACCCAATCAGTGCACTCACCGAAACCAACGGGCTCGCCGAAAGGCAACCACTCGTTAGTATACGAATCGTTGTAGTAGTACTGAATCTGATAGTCGCAAGGCTCACCCAACTTCTCGTGAAGCAGGTTGAGGAAACGCATCATCTGGAACGACGAAGCATTGCTGGGGTGATCAGGATCCAAGCTATGAGCAACATCTGCCGAACCACCATCAACGAAGTAATCCTTCTTGGTGCGCTTCTCGTGCATCAGAGGCTCCTTCGAGTAGTCATAGATGATAGCATTCATTGCCTGACCAGCCTCCAAAGTTACATTGGTCTCATAAGCAAGTTCGTACTCGCCATTGCGATAGAAGTAACCCTTGATGTTGTGGGTACCCGGAGTTACTGCATAGTAGTAGTTCTCAGCGGGGATAATACCACGAACGCCCAACGAAGCGAAGTTGTCGCCCCATACGTCCTTATCGTCGATCGTAACCTTCCACCAACGGTTGTCGCCAGCAGCAGTGGTAATCGAACCTTCGGGAACCATACGAGTGATCTGGAGCTTCGCCATATTAGGATCAGCAACGGTCTGTCCAACAAACTCCTGATCCTGACGCTCGCAAGCCGTAAACAGCGATACAGCAGCGATAGCGTATGCAAAATATTTCAGAATTTTCATAGTTCTTAATGTTTTTTAATGGTGGTTAAATACTATCTTTCGAGCGAGTTATCAACATCGGGATAAGTCTCAGGATAACCGTTAGGATAGCAGAACCAAGGAATCGAGCACTGGTAGTACGGAGTCATACCCGAGATAGGCTTCAACGTACGCAATGCGGGCTTGTTCCACATATACTCCGAGTTGAAACGAGGAGGAACGCGGAAGCAAGGAGCACCTTCAAGATTCCAAGTGGTCGAGTAGCTCGACTTGTAACCCTCAACACGTGCGGGATAGAGATAGAAACCGTGGTAAACCTTCGTAGGATCGTCATCGGTCTTGTAGTCTACCTGAGTGCGGTTCCAACCGTTGCCATTGTAGGGATACTCACCGGTGTAGTTCACATCGTAGAATACCTTACGCTGGTCAACCCAAGTCTCGTTTGCGCCCCACGGGAACAGAGCAACAAACTTCTGCATCATAATGTGCGACAGAGTCAGCTCATCAGCGGTTACACCCTCAACGAACGGACCTGCCAAGTACTCAGCAGCAGCCTGGTTGAACAGAGCCTTAGTGATCTTGTCACCACCCGATACCGAGTTGGTGTTCTCAGCAGCCTTACCGGTGTAGATATACTTAGCGGTGAAATCCATATCGTCAGCAACTGCCTGCTTCCACCAAGTCAGTGCGTTAGCCTTGTCGCCCATACGGAAGTAAGCCTCAGCGATACAGAACTTAACCTCAGCCGAAGTCATCATAATGTAAGGAGCGTCCTCACGATAGATCCAACGACCAATACCGTCCAAAATCGATGTATTGGTAGTAACCTCACGACCATAGAAATAGGGAGCGTTGATACCTGCAACGTCCGAACCACGACCGGTCAAACCACCACCATAGTACTCGTGACGCTTGATAACGTCCAGATTCTCAGTATTCTCGAACAACTCATCGCTGGTAGTAGCCAACTTCACAACTACACGGGGATCGTAGTGACCCTCAGCCATTACGTTGGTATCAGTGATGATCTGCTTCTCCGAAAGAACATACTTGTAACGAGGATCAACCTCATCGTGACCGTCAACCAAAATCTTGTTACCGTTCTCATCGTATGCGGGAACAGTACCGGTCATAACCTGTACGATGTACTTGTGCTGCCAGTAGTCGTCCGACAAGTTACCACGACGGGGGCACCAGAAGTTATTGTATGCGCTATAAGGAGCGTCCTGACCGCCACCTTCAACCGACAGAGTTGCGTCATCAGCCGACGACTGGAAGGTCTTGTCAGCATAGCCTACCAACTCAGGAGCGATCTCCGAAACGAAGTTCGACTTGTTAACCAACGACGAGAGCTGACGAATCTTAACAGCGTAGCAGAACTTAATCCACTTAGCCTTGTCGCCACCGTAGATCCAGTCGTTGAGCGACAACTTTGCACCGTAGGGATAGGGATCCTCCATCGTGAGGTACTCGATAGCGGTGTCAGCCCACTCCTCAACTTTCTCATAGATGTAATCCTGATAGTCGTAGTCGTGCTCCAACAGACCTGCAACGAATGCGTCGTCCAGCGGAAGATCGCCGTGATACTTGGTCAATGCGTCCCAAGCGAAAGCCTTCATTGCATAACCAATACCAGCGAGCGTCCACTGCTCAGCCTCTACCGACTGGTTGATGAAGTTTTCGAGGTTCATACCCATATTCCAATAAACCATACGCCACTGCTCACCACCGGCATCGTTACCGGTAGTATAACGGTGTGCAGCGAAAGTAGTGTAGCTCGAAGTACCCATATACTGGGTCATCGGACCGGTAGCGCGAATGTCCCAATAGAGACCCTGCATCGACTGCTGGATACCCGACAGATAGAGTGTTGCCTCTACATAGTCAGGGGTATCAATATTTTCATTGACGTCGAGCCACTTTTGGCAGCCGGTGAAGGCTACTGCGGCCAACATCATAATACCTGCAAAAATCTTTTTCATATTAATATATGTATTTTTTGTTCGTTATAATGTCGCTTAGAAAGTAAGGCTTACACCGAACGAGAAGGTACGAGGTGCAGGTACGCCCCACAGGTCGTAACCCTCACCACCGGTACCACCGGCAGCAGCCGACATAGTGTTACCAACGGGATCAACACCCATATAGTTGGTCCAAGTGCAGAGGTCATTTGCCGATACGAATACCGAACCACGCGAAATGAAGCCCTTAGTAGCCTTCTTCAACCAATCCGAAGGAATGTTGTAGGTCAGACGAACCTCGCTCAGACGCAAGAAATTAACGTCCTTCTGGATCCAGTCCTCATCACCGCCCGAGTATACCGAGCCACCCATCGAAGTGGGAAGTGCAACAGTATTCCAAGTCGGAGTGTCGGTATTCTCCATACCGTCCTTAACTACGCCCTTGAATACGAAGTAGTCGCCACTCTCACGGAAACGAACCGACTCCCAGCTCTGACCGCTCGACCACATAGCACGCATAGTACCGTTTACGATAGTTGCACCCAACTTACCCGATGCCATAGCCGACAGACGGAAACCCTTGTACGACAATGCAGTCGAGATACCGTAGTTCAAATCAGGATTACGATCGCCGATTACCGACCACGAAGCGTCAACCTGAGGAACACCAGCTGTCGAAACCAGAATATCGCCATTATTATTACGCTGGTATGCACGACCAGTTACAGTAGTAATGGGGTGACCCTTCATAATACCGTTACGGGTATTACCCGAGTTCCAAGTGTATGCGTTGTAGTACTCAGTCAAGTTCTCAGGCAACTCGGTTACCAACGAACCTGTGTGCGAGAGGTTAAGACCCAAGTTCCAACGGAAGCCGCTCTCCGAACGAATGATATCACCGTCGATGTGACCTTCCCAACCCCAAGTCTTGAACGAACCAACGTTCATATTGTTCAGTACGAAACCGGTTGCATACGACATACGGAAACCGTTTACGATCTGATCCTGGCAGGTTGTCCAGAAGTAGGTGAAGTCGAGATTTACGCGGTCGTTAGCCAAACGAGCCTCCAAACCTACCTCATACGAAGTGTTCATCTCGGGAACGAGGTACGGGTTAGGACCGGTATAGCCAAACTTGTAGCCACCGCCCGACAGACCAGTACCCTCCAATGCGGGGTCGATAGCCAACGGCTTAGCGTCCTTACCTACCTGAGCAAATGCGCCACGAACCTTCAAGTAGTTCAACCACTTCAAGTCCTTCAAGCCCTTGATCTCAGTAAATACGAACGATGCCTCAGCTGCGGGATAGAAGTACGAGTTGTTCTCCTTAGGCAGAGTCGACGACCAGTCGTTACGAGCACGCAAGGTCAAGAATGCCATATTGTTATAACCGAACTCAGCCTGTGCCGAGATAGCCTGCAAGCGACGCTTGGTGTTGGTCTTCTTCGAGGTGATAGTCTCGGGCGAGCAGTTGTTGATCGAATGGAAGTTGATAGCGAGGAAGTTGTCGCCATAAGTTGCCAAGCTCTTAGTAGCATTCTGCAACTGGTGGTAACCAACCTGAACGCCGAAAGTGAACTTGTTGTCGAACCAGCTGTTGTTGTAGCCAGCCAGAACGTCCAAGTTGTAGTTCGCCAGGTTGTGGTTTGCAACGTTGTAAGTACCCGAGTTATCGTAATCCTTCGAAGTCAAGTTGTAGGTACGATAGTAGGGGTGCTTGCTGTTCTCGTAGATCGAAGCCGAGTAGTCGATACCAGCCTGAGCACGAATGAAGGTATTCTTAATAGGAGTGATGTTGATCGAACCACGCGCCATAAAGCGGTCGGTCTCATCGCGCAAGATGTTATTATACATACCGAACAAGGGGTTAACCTGGTCGTCGTCCATATAATAGTTAGGCATACGCATATGAACACCGTCCTCAGCGTAGATGTTGCGCATATCGTCCATCGAAGGCCAACGGTAAGCGTAGTAGATAGGACCGCTTGTACCCTTGTTTACCTTATTATTAGTCTGACGAACATACTGCATCGAACCCTCGAAGGTCATCCACTTCTTAACAGTTGCCTTACCAGCCAAGCTGAAATTCAAACGGTCCAGATCGGTAGTCTTAACAACACCCTTCTGACCAGTGTACGAAGCCGAACCACGAACCGACATCTTATCGGTACCTGCCTCAACCGACACATTGTGCTTCTGCATAAAACCAGTCTGCAATACAGCTGCAACGTTGTCATAAGTAGGCATATCCTCAGGAATCAACGAACCCCAACGACCATTGTAGTAGTAGTTGGTCGAACCGTTGGTACCGTGACCATACTTGTTCTGCACCTCGGGCCAGCCGTAAGCCTTCGACCACGAGAACTGGTTGTTGTACGATACGCGACCCTTACCATCGGTGTTTGCGCCCTTCTTGGTGGTGATGATAATTGCACCATTCGAAGCGTCCGAACCGTAAAGTGCAGCAGCGGCAGCACCTTTCAGGACGGTGATCGATGCAACGTCCTCCATATTGAAGTCATTACCACGCGATGCGTAGTCCAGCGTACGAGTAGTCTCGGTATCAGCAACTGCCAGACCGTTCGTAGGATCGAAGGTCGAGTTATCCATAGGAATACCATCGACAACGTACAGAGGCTCATTGCTACCCGACAGCGAAGTGATGTTACGCAACACAACGGTCGACGATGCACCAGGCATACCCGAAGTCGAAGTAACGGTCATACCCGAAACACGACCCTGCAATGCCGACATCAGGTCGGTACGACCCGACTCGATGATGTCCTGAGCCTTCACGTTCTGAACCGACGAACCCATTGCACGGGCTACACGCTTCATACCGAACTCGGCAGTCACCACCACGTCATCAATCTTGTTCAGATCCTCCGACAAAGTAACGACCATACCCTGAGCGGCCTTTACTTCCTGAGGCTGATAACCGATAAACGTAACCACGAGGGTTGCGCCTTCGGGTACTGTCAGCTGGAACGAACCACCGATACCGGTTGCGGTAGCGTTGCTCGAACCCTTCTGCAAAACGGTTGCACCGACAACACCTTCGCCAGTAGCGTCCTTTACAGTACCTGAAATCTTGACTGACTTCTGAATCTCGGTGCTCTCGCTCCAAGTCTCAGCTGCCATCAAATTCGTTGTGCACACCGCCAATGCCAGCGTGAACAACAAACCAATAGTCAATTTTCTTTTCATAGAGTAAATTTAATTAGTTAGTAAATATTAAAGGGTGTTTTTGTTTTTCAATTTTAAGGCTTAATACTTACAATTTAATATTAAGTTCAAAGTTTTACCTACACTCTATAACTAATTATACACAAAAACAAGAAGAAATAAAGCTAATTTGCGAACGGAAAGACATTCAGAATAGGCTGTATATCAAACCATTAAACAATACCTGCCAATTAGTGCAAGTAATAAGAAACCGGAATAAATCTCTCGACTTATTCCGGCTGAACTAAAATGCCTGATTATTATATAGTTAGAGTTGTGTACTCATTAGTGCAAGTAATAAGTCAAAACCTATTTATGCGAAAATGCACAAGGCTAATCTTTTAGATCAAATGCCACTTCCCATATTGTCAAACAGTTACGAGATTTGGGGCAATACTTGGTTGCGATTTCAATTTGTAACTCGATCAATAAAATATCTATTATTAAGATTTTTAATTAATTACAATATAATTTTTTTACTTAGAAAATTTGGAAGTTAATTTTTTTCTATGTAAATTTGTTTGATTAAATACGAGCAAGCAGAAATTGTCTTATTACTTGCACTAAATAGTCATAAGTATCAAAATCGCCCTCAGAATGCGTTGTAGCGGCATTTTTAAGCTTAGGCGTTTAGTGTTAATTACAACAATTTAGCGAATTAAAAACAAATTGCACAAAAACGCACCTAAATATATTTTGAACGGAATGTGAATTTTTAAAAATTTTACAAAATTACAGGAGAGCAAAAACACCCTTTAATATTTACTAACTAATTAAATTTACTCTATGAAAAGAAAATTGACTATTGGTTTGTTGTTCACGCTGGCATTGGCGGTGTGCACAACGAATTTGATGGCAGCTGAAACTTGGAGCGAGAGCACCGAGATTCAGAAGTCAGTCAAGATTTCAGGTACTGTTGTAGACGAAGCCGGTGAAGGTGTTATCGGCGCGACCGTTCAGCAGAAGGGTACGAACAACGCTATCGCAACCGGTATCGGTGGTTCGTTCCAGCTGACAGTACCCGAAGGCGCAACCATCGTGGTTACGTACATCGGTTATCAGCCTCAGGAGGTTAAGGCCGCTCAGGGAATGAAGGTTACTCTTCTCGAGGACGTTAACAAGATCGAAGATGTGGTTGTAACCGCTGAGTTCGGTATGAAGCGTGTAGCCCGTGCAGTGGGTTCGTCGGTTCAGAACGTGAAGGCTCAGGACATCATCGAGTCGGGTCGTACCGACTTCGTATCGGCATTGCAGGGTCGTGTAGCAGGTATGACCGTTACTTCGACTTCGGGTATGCCCGGTGCTTCGACTCAGGTTGTATTGCGTAGTATGACTTCGTTGTCGGGTAGCAACCAGCCTCTGTACGTTGTCGACGGTGTTCCTATGGATAACTCGTCGTTCGACCCCCAGAACGGTTTTGCTGTGGCAGACGTTGTTTCGGTACGTGATATGGACTTCTCGTCGCGTGGTAATGACCTTAACCCCGATGATATCGAGTCGATGACCGTCCTGAAAGGTGCTGCCGCTGCTGCACTTTACGGTTCGGACGCTTCGAACGGTGCAATTATCATCACCACCAAGAAGGGCGCAAACACCGATGGTAAGGGTTCGGTAACTTACAGCAACAACTTCTCGTTCTCGAAAGCATACGGCTGGCCTGAGGTTCAGGACAAGTACGCTAACGGTGCTTACGGTGCTACCAACTACTACTATCAGGCTCGTTTCGGTGGTCTGTATCCCGAGGGCGTTAAGTTGTATGACAACGTTGCTGCTGTATTGCAGACCGGTTTCTCGCACCGCCACAATATTTCGGTACAGGCTGGTAAGGACAAGATGTCGTTCCGCGCTTCGGCTGAGTTCTTGGACACCGAGGGTGTTATCAAGACTACTGACCTGAATCGTATGACTATCCGTATCGGTGGTAAGGCTGAGGTTAATAAGTGGTTGAACCTCGATGGTTCGGTTGCTTACATCAAGTCGTCGAACAACAAGGTTAGTCGTGGTACCAACGGTCCGATCCGTTATGCTTACTTGTGGCCGTCGGTTGACGATATGAGCCAGTGGTTGGCTGAGGACGGTGCTCATATGCGTCTGCCCGACTACTACATCGATGACGACCAGATCAACCCCTTGTTCGGTATGTACAAGAATCAGAACTATGATGAGTCGGACCGTGCAATGGCTAACTTGACCGCTGTTGTTACACCTATTAAGAATACGTTCATTCGCGCTACGTTCGGTTGGGACTTCTCGGCTTCGAACTACGTAGTTGCAACTCACCCCTACTATCGTACTTACAACCAGACTTCGAAGGACGACGACAACTCGGGTTCGTACAACATTTCGAAGAACAACCTGAACAACGTTAATATGAACGTTCTGGCAGGTTATCAGAATGGTTGGTGGGACGATAAGTTCACCTTCTCGGCACAGGTAGGTTATCACCAGATTCACCAGGAGACCAACCGTCTGTCGTCGTATGGTTCGAACTTCCTCGTTATCGACCTGCTGTCGTTGAACAACTGTACTACTTCGACCATCACTTCGAAGAAGGCTATGACCACCCGCCGCTTGCAGGCTATCTCGGGTCAGGTTGAGTTGGGCTTCAACAAGATGGCTTACTTGACTCTTCGTGCTCGTAACGACTGGTCGTCGACTCTGCCTAAGGATAATAACTCGTACTTCTATCCCGCAGTTGAGGGTTCGTTCATCTTCACCGAGATCAAGGGTCTCAACAAGTCGAAGTGGTTGAACTACTTGAAACTTCGTGGTTCGTTCGCTCAGGTGGGTAAGGACGCAAGCCCGCTGTCGATTGACCCCGCTCTGATTCCTACCGAAATGTGGGGTGGCGGTTACAAGTATGACTTCACCGGTCCGAACAAGGCTCTGGTTCCTGAGATGAATACTTCGTATGAGGTAGGTTTGGAGGGTCGTTTCGTAGACGATCGTATCAACCTCGACTTCACTTACTACTGGAACTTCTGCGATGATCAGATCGTAAACGGTTTCCGTATGTCGTATGCAACCGGTTTCGTCCTGAACAATATGAACGTTGGTTCGTTCAAGACTTGGGGTTGGGAAGGTCACATCGACGCTGACATTATCCGTTCGGCAAGTGGCTTCCGTTGGAACGTAGGTTTGAATATGTCGCAGAACAAGTCGCTCGTAGTTGATCTGCCTGAGAACTTGAAGGAGTACTACAACGCATACACTTGGAACTCGGGTAACTTGCGTAACGGTATTATGGAGGGTTATCCTATCACCACCATTACCGGTCGTGGTTACTTGCGCAACAAGAATGGCGACGTGCTGATCGGCGCATTGAGCGGTCTGCCCGTAACTGATGCTGATTGGACTGTAATGGGTGACCGTAATCCTAAGTTGAACTACGGTATCACCACCAACTTGTCGTACAAGGGCTTCCGTCTGAGCGCAATGTTGTCGGGTATGTTCGGCGCAAGCGTTGTAAACGGTACTATGCGTTCGATGATGGATCGCGGTCAGAGCTGGGAGTCGGTTCGTCTGCGTGAGAATCGTCACTTTATATTCGAGGGCGTATTGCAGGACGGTATGGAGAACACTGACACTCCGACCAAGAACACTATCGCAGTCGATATGTGGAAGTATGCAGGTTCGTCGATCTTCACCGGCGGTGATGAGGACTGGTTCGAGAAGGACGTCAACTACTTGAAGTTGGCTGAGATCCGTCTGTCGTATGCAGTTCCTTCGGGCTGGTTGAAGAAGGCTACCAAGAACTTCATCTCGAATGCTTCGGTATTCGTTTCGGCTAACGACCTCTGCACCTTTACTAACTACTCGGGTGTTGACCCCGTTGGTAACACTATGTCAGCAGCTGGTGGTGGTACCGGTGGTCAGGGTTACGATGTTTGGGGTATCCCCGCTCCTCGTACCTACTCGTTCGGTGTATCACTCACTTTCTAAGCTAAGCGAAACATTAACAACGAACATATAATACATATATTAATATGAAAAAGATATTTGCAGGTATTATGATGTTGGCCGCAGTAGCTTTTACCAGCTGCCAGGAGTGGCTCGATGTCAACAACAATATCGACTCGCCCGCGCAGATTGAGGCACACCTCTATCTCTCGGGTATCATACAGCAGTTCCAGGGTATCTACTGGGACGCTACCTACGCTACCAACGAGTATACTCGTATGATGAATGGTAACAGCAACTACACCGGTCACTTGAATCCTACTTCGTCGGATACTGGTGCTGAGAAGTGGCGTATGACCTACTGGAATCAGGGTATGAACCTCGAAAATATGATCAATCAGGCTGTTGAAGCTGAGAACTGGACCCTCGCTGGTATCGGTTACGCTATCAAGGCTTTCTCGTGGGACGCTCTGACTAAGTATCACGGTGACGTGATCTTGACTCAGGCTTTCGAGCCGGGTCGTACTTCGTTCGATTATGACTATCAGGACGTAGTTTACGCTAAGGTTGCTGAGTGGTATGACACCGCTATCGACTATCTGACTCGTGAGGACGCTACCTTCTACGGCACCAAGCTGTCGGGTAACGACTGGATCTATTTCGGCGACAAGGCTAAGTGGGTTAAGTTCTGCTACGCAGGTAAGATTTTGCAGCTCTCGTCGTTGGCTAACAAGTCGAACTTCGCAACCGAAATCGCTCCCGAATTGGTTGGTTACGCTGACAAGGCTATTATGTCGAACGCTGACAACGCTACCGTTACCGTTAGCGGCAAGGGTCCCGATGAGCCTTATAGCGCATACAACAACTTCTGGGGTACCTCTCGTGGTAACCTCGGTACTGGTTACAGCCAGCAGGGTTATGCAGTACGCGTTATGACCGGTACTGTGCCTCTGTACGATGAGAATGGCGACAAGATCGAGTGCGAGGACACCACCATCAACTGGGACGACCGCTACAAGTATATGCTGAACCCCGTTCAGATCATCACCGACACCAACGTAATGGCTGAGGGTCACTGGGATCCCCGCGTAGTTGCTAAGTTGGGTACTTACAGCGATAGCTGCTTCCAGAATGTTGAGAATCTGGACGTAATCAAGCGTCACCGTTATTATAGCGGCTGTACTCCTTGGGGTCGTTGGAACACCACCAACAGCACCACTTACGACGGTCAGGGTCGCTGGTTGTACCACGATGCAGCTCCCTACATCTTGATGAACGCTGCTGAGATCAAGTTCTGCGTTGCTGAGGCTTACTTCCGTATGGGCGACAAGGCTAACGCACTGAACTGGTGGAAAGAGGCAATCGCTGACGATATGGAGTTCACCGCATCGTACTTGAAGCCCGGTAAGGCTGCTGCAAGCGAGAAGGAAGTTTCGGGTGGTGACAAGATCACTAAGGCTCTCTTCGATCAGGCTGCTGCTGAGTATATGGCTGGTCCGTTCGTTGGTCAGATCACTGCTAACAACTTGACTATGTCGCACATTATGATGCAGAAGTATGTAGCTCTCTATCCTTGGGGTTCGCCCGAGATCTGGGTTGATATGCGTAAGAACTTCTACGACGTAATCTATGAGGGTGAGTATCCTTATGGTGGCAACGGTTGGACCGCTAAGGAGGTTCAGCAGAAGCGCGACGACGATCCTACTAAGGTATTCCACGGTTACTACTTGGCACCTGCTAACTTCGCAGACTACCGCAGTACTTACAACCAGACTCGTACTTTGAATGGTTCGCCTTGCTTCCGTATCCGTCCTCGTTACAACTCGGAGTATATGTGGAACGTTCCTGGTTTGAGCGCATTGCAGCCTATCCCTGGCACCGCTGCTTACTACCAGTGCTCGATTCCTTGGTTCTGCTATCCGAACGGTTATCCCGAGAGTTATCCCGGTCAGATGCAGTAATTCACAATCAGGACAAAGTTTTATTAACTTAAAAAACAAACTGAGACTATGAAATTCTTTAAGTATATAATCATTGCAATGGCTTCGTTGATGGCTTTGACTTCGTGCGAGAAGCACGGTCTGGGTTACGACTGCGAGCACATTGATGCATCGGATAAGGCTCTGGTTGTGATCTGGCGTCTGATTCCTGAGTCATCAACTACCGCAAATCGTGTTTACAACATCACGATTGATGACCAGCCCTTGTGGGGCAACAACTATACCTATATGGCTGCAAGAGATTGGATGCCCAACCAGTCGCGTCTTTACACTATGGAGCCGGGTGTACACAATATGAAGTGGTACTTGCTCGATGGTACTCTGGTTTACGATCAGAACTTCACCGCAATCCCCGGTATGCAGGAGGTGTGTGTGACTGACTACAACGCTGCTCCCATCGTTATCGACAACAACGCTGAGTATCCTTGCGATGTTACCGAGTACACTGCTGAGTCGTTCTACGTACGTTTCGTAAACTTCCAGTACGAGGACGAGAACTACACTACCGACTACGATTACAAATTGCAGTACTACTATCAGGATCCTACCGACTTGGAGTGGTATCCCGCAAGTGATCCCGTTGGTTTCGGCGAGGCTTCGTCGTGGTATCGTATCCACGTTGACCAGTTCGCTGAGGAGCGTTCGGGTCAGTCGGGCACCGGTTCGAGCCGCTTGGAGGCTGACAACCGCGTAGGTCACACCGTATCGAGCGGTTCGTGCACCATCTACTACAAGATCAAGCGCATCGAGGCTGACGGTACTGAGAGCTGGTACACCTACAACCGTAAGGGTGGCGCTGAGGCTTCGGAGACCGAGTACAAGGACTACTGGACTGGTAACATTGGACAGCATCGAATCCACTACTTCCGTGGTATGCGCGTAACCAATGGTGGTACCACCAACGACACTGCTGCTTGGGTCACTCAGGCAACAAAGTACTAATCGAGAACCCTCTATTTAAGCCCTACATCTCAGTTAGATAAAGATTGCTTTTGAGATGTTTGGTTCGGTCGCTCCCCTCGCGGGAGCGACCTTTTTTGTGGAGTGCAGGAGGGCTATGGAACAAAAACAGAAGCGAACCAACCCATCGAGGTCAGTTCGCTTTGTGTGTTTTATGCGTGAGTGTTATTCGCGGTTCAGGCGGTCGAGCAATTCGTCCAGAGCCGCACGCCAATCCTCGCCATTTGCGGGGCAGAGCGTATGGATACCCAAAGCCTCCGCTGCCGCCACATTATGGGGTCCATCATCGACGAAAACAGTTTCGTGGGGCAGTGACCCCGTAGCCGCTAAAACGTACTCAAAAAAGCGTTTATCGGGCTTTACGACACCCAACTCATACGAGGTGAAGATCGCATCGAAATAGTCGTCCAAAGGGCGTCCCTGAGCCGACAACTCCGAGGTGCGTGCCCAACTCATAATATAGGGATTGGTATTGCTCAATACGTAAGTGCGATAGCGCGGGCGAAGAGCTGAGATATAGTCCAATTTCTCGGTCGGCGTCTCGGTAAAAAAGCCCAACCACGCCCAGCGAGCCTCCTCATAGCTCACCTCGCGGTCACACATCTCGCTCAGGCGTTCGCGGAAGCCCTCAGCCGTGATCGCGCCCTTCTCGACTTCGAGAAAGATACCATTCTGGCAATAGTTATCGAGTTGCTCGTTGGCATCTTTCAAGCCCAACTGCTCGAATCGGCGCACCGCACCCTCACGAACAAAGTGCGCAATCACACCTCCAAAATCGAATATAACCGTTTTAATCATCGTCATTTGTTGTTATTCTGTGCGCAAAGATAGCGTTTCGGGCGCGGATATGCAAAAAAAATGGCGAGCCGTTCGATCGGTTCGCCTACATCTGTAATATGTTCGCGGCGTCGCTTACGTCGCTATTCGCACTTTATTCGCGTCGCTTGGGAATCTCGAACGTGCGACCCTCGGTTGCCAACTCCGTCGCCTCAAAGAGCGTCCGAGCCTCGTTCAACAGCACTCGTTCGTCCTTATAGCGTGCCGAGAAATGTCCTATCAGCAGTCGCCCCACGCCAGCCATCGACGCGACCTTTGCCGCCAGCAATGCCGTCGCGTGACCGCGTTGGTGTGCCGTTTTACGCTCGACGTCGAGGTACGTAGCCTCGTGATAGAGCAGGTCTACCCCACTCACGATACGCGCCACCTTAGCCGAATACTGCGTGTCGCTACAATATGCGTACGCACGCGGGCGGAATGGTCGATAGGTGATCTCCGACGCGGACAACATCGTACCGTCTGCCAACGTAATGTCCTCGCCACGTTTTGCCGCCGCAATCTGCGCGATACCCAACCCATAGCGTTCGATTGCCCACTTCTCGATATTCAATTCAGGCTCCTTCTCGCGGAACAAGTAGCCGCAACAAGGCACTCGATGGCGCAACGGAATAGTCTCGACGGTCATATAGGACGTTTCAAACACAACTTTCTCGGCTCGCGTATTGACCTCGCAAAATTGCACTTCATAAGGCAGTTCCGAATCGAAATACTTGAAATGTGCCTCCAATATCTCGTCCAAAGGTTTCGGACCGAACACTTTCAGTGGCGTGCGGCGTCCGTACAGACCCATTGTCGAAATCAACGGAAAGAGACCATAGAGGTGGTCACCGTGCAGGTGTGTAATGAACACCGCATTGATTTTGAGCGGGTTGATACCGTAGCGGATCAGTTGTCGCTGGGTATCCTCGCCACAATCTATCAAAAAAAACTGCTCACGCACATTGAGTGCGTGAGCAGAGGTATGTTTATCGGGTGTGGGTTTTGCCGAACTGCTGCCAAGTATGGTCACTCGAAAGCTCATTGTTGTCCGCTTTTTGCTACGTCCTCCAATCAATACTCCCTCGTTGAACCTCCACCTGCCAACTTAGCTCACCCCCGGCTTATGTTACTCAGCGTCCTTCTCCATCTGAGCCTTCAACTCAGCCAGCGAAGTGATGTCACCCAAAGTGGTCTTCTCAACCGAAGCGTTGATCTTCTTAACCGACGACTTGGTTGCCTCAGCTGCCTCAGCCTTAGCCTTCTTCTCAGCCTTCTCCTCAGCACGCTTAGCCTCCTCGAACAGACGGCTGTGCGACAAAGTGATGCGCTTGGTTGCCTTCGAGAACTCGATAACCTTGAACGACAGAGTCTCACCAGCCTTAGCCTGAGTGCCGTCCTCCTTTACCAACTGACGTGCAGGTGCAAAGCCCTCGATGGTCTCCGACAAAGTTACAACTGCGCCCTTCTCGGTCAGCTCCTTGATGGTGCCCTCGTGAACGGTATCAACAGCGTACTGCTGCTCGAACTCGTTCCAAGGATTCTCCTCCAACTGCTTGTGACCCAAGCTCAGACGACGGTTCTCCTTGTCGATCTCCAATACTACAACCTCGATCTCAGCACCGATCTGAGTGAACTCTGCGGGGTGCTTGATCTTCTTGGTCCAGCTCAGATCCGAGATGTGGATCAGACCGTCGATACCCTCCTCGATCTCAACGAATACACCGAAGTTGGTGAAGTTGCGAACCTTAGCAGTGTGCTTGCTGCCAACGGGGTACTTGCTCTCGATTGCCTCCCAGGGATCAGCAGTCAGCTGCTTGATACCCAGCGACATCTTGCGCTCCTCGCGATCCAAGGTCAGAACTACTGCCTCGATCTCGTCGCCTACCTTCATAAACTCCTGTGCCGAACGCAGGTGCTGGCTCCACGACATCTCCGATACGTGAATCAGACCCTCTACGCCTGCTGCGATCTCAACGAATGCACCGTAGTCAGCCATAACAACTACCTTACCCTTAACCTTGTCGCCTACCTTCAAGTCTGCGCTCAAAGCCTCCCAAGGATGTGCGGTCAGCTGCTTCAAACCGAGAGCGATACGCTTCTTCTGATCGTCGAAGTCGAGGATTACTACATTGAGCTTCTGGTCCAACTTCACGATCTCCTCGGGGTGGTTTACGCGACCCCACGACAGATCGGTGATGTGGATCAAACCGTCAACACCGCCCAAGTCGATGAATACGCCATACGAAGTGATGTTCTTAACAACACCCTCCAAGATCTGACCCTTCTCCAACTTCGACATAATCTCCTTCTTCTGTGCCTCCAACTCAGCCTCAACCAGAGCCTTGTGCGATACAACTACGTTGCGGAACTCCTGGTTGATCTTAACAACCTTGAACTCCATAGTCTTGTCAACATAGAAGTCGTAGTCACGAATGGGCTTAACGTCGATCTGCGAACCGGGCAAGAATGCCTCGATACCGAATACATCGACGATCATACCGCCCTTAGTGCGGCACTTGATATAACCCTTGATGATCTCGTCGTTCTCCAAAGCGAGGTTAACGCGATCCCACGATTTGAGCTGGCGAGCCTTCTTGTGCGACAGCAACAACTGACCCTTCTTGTCCTCAGCGCTCTCAACATAAACCTCAACCTTCTCACCTACGGTCAGCTCGGGGTTGTAGCGGAACTCGCCTACGGGGATAATACCTTCGCTCTTGTAGCCGATGTTAACGACAACTTCACGCTTGTTGATGTCTACTACGGTACCCTCAACTACTTCGCCTACCTGTACCTTCGACAGAGTCTGGTCATACGCACCAGCGATCTCGTCCTTCGAACGATCGTAGAGATCCAACTCGTTCTCAAATGCGTTCCAATCGAAATTCTCGTTTGCGACTACCATTTTGTTTTCTACCATAAAAATTTTTGTGATACAATCACTCGTTAAAAAGTTTGACAATAAATTAATTTAACTATCTGGCGGACAATCGTTTGCGCTTACGCACGCACGTACGCCGCCGAAAAAGCGCACAAATATACAGACTATTTTTCGGATTTACAACCATTTACAAAGATTTTTTCGCATACGCAACTGCGATTTACTATATTCAAAAAGCAAAATTCAAAATTCAAAGTTTAGTCGTCGATATGCGCGCAAATTGACACGCAGCGGCACACGCGATTTTAGTCGCGCCGCCTGCCGCGTGAGTCTTCATTACTGACCAACCACGCACCCTCACTCTCCGTCTGGGAAGGGACGGTTATGGATCGTTAAGAAATGGGCTGCGAAGAGAATTTTGTAAGAAAATGAAAAAATGTATGAAAAATGTGATTTTAGAGGCGATTTTTTTGCTTTTAACAATAAATTTTGTTTCTTTGCAAAACGTTTAAAATCAAGAACTATGAAAAAGTTTTTACTCCTTATTATAGTTGCGGTTTTCGGCTTATCGAACGAGTGTTTTGCACAATATAGCCCTGTCTTTATCAAAGTCGCCCCAGGTTATCAAACCTCAGGACGAGAGCGCGACGCTTGGTACGGTATGGTGGGAGGCCGTTCATCGAGAAGTGCAAAAAAATACCGAAGCTTATCAACACAGTTCCCTCGCGTAAAAAAGCAACTTCCGTTCCCTATTGAAAAAGCAATTGATCCCGAAACGGGTATGACTACGGCAAAATGGGAAGATGGCTCAATTTATCGCGGTCAGATGTACTACGGTGAGATAATCGGTGCAGGTATGATGTTCTATGCCGACGGCAGTTGTTATAGCGGTATGTGGAAGAATAACCTGCCCAATGGTAAAGGAACGTACATTTCGCCCGAAGGCATTAAATACTCCGTTAAATCAATCAACGGTGTACCCCACGGCAAGGGCGTAATCCAAGATCTCGACGGTAAAAAATACACCGCCCGCTGGGAATATGGTGTAATCAGGAAAAAGTCGATCAAACCACTCGAAGAAGAGTAATTTTGAATCTTGCCTCTTGAATTTTGAATAAGAAAAGCCGCGCCCTAAGTTAGAGCGCGGCTTAATTGTGAATCGTGAATCGTGAGCGACTACTTCTCGACGATCGAAATTCGCTCCTCGTTGGTGTAGCCGAGAGGTGAGTGGTGGCGCAACTCGTCGAGCAGCACCTCCGTCACGAGAATGTTCGTTGCCTCGTGTGCGCCGCTTTTGTCGAAATTATAGTTCTTATACATATAGTCGCCCATCGCAACCTTATAGGTGCGACCCTCGCGGAGTGTCGAGAACTTGACGTCAATCGCCTCACCCTCAGCGTCGGTTACGATCGTATAGCTCGTTCCGTACGGGTTGATATCGGGGCGGTGCGACTCCTTAGGATTTACCGAATCGTTGAACTTATTGATGATCATTCCGCGAATCTGCTCGGTGGTCATCTGTGCGGTGTAGATCGTGCTGCTGAACGGCTCCAACGTGAACACGTCGCCAATGCTGATACCGTCTTTACGCAACGAATCGACACGCACACCGCCAAAGTGATAAAGACCAACGTCCGACTTCGAACGCTTGGCAATCGACTCAGCCATAAAATTCGCCAAACCGACCTTCGACAACTGAACTTTCGACGAGCCGATAGGTGCGCTCAGGTAGGGATCCTTATAATAGACCTCAACAGCCGCCTTCATCTCCTCGTCCTCGGCATAGTCAGCCAACGCAACAAGGCGATTTTCGAGGCGGGTGATCTTGTCGCCCTGCATCTCGACAACGGTCACACCGAGATTCTTCAAGCTCTTGCCTGTCTGGGTGATAAGCGTACCGTTATACTCCTGACCCTCAGGCAATACCGTGTGAGTATGACCACCGACAATCAAATCATATTCGGTAGCGTCGACCGTCAGCACGCGGTCCATATCGTCGCCCAAATGCGAGATCAGCACCAACACGTCGCACTCCTCTTTGAGCGACTGCAACTCAACCGCCTTCTCGAAGGGCGAAGGGAAGGTCAGACCCTCGAAATTGGTTTTCTGACCGTCGGGATAGCCATCGGCAAAGTTGGTCACAAGACCCACAAAACCGAACTTGATACCGCCGCGCTCGATGATGGTCGTTGCGGGGACGGTCAGTTCCGAGCCACACGACTCCATATTGGCACATATAATCTGAAATTCAGCCTGCGACACGCGCTCGCGGAGCAACTCCTGACCATAGTCGAACTCGTGATTACCAAATGTTGCGACGTCGTAGCCCACGCGATTCATCACCTCGATAACGGGCAGGCAACGTTGCTCAGCCTTATCGACGTATGCGTTACCCGTCCAGCGGTCGCCCGCGTCAGCCAAGATAACCTCAACCGTATCGCGGCACTCGGCAACCGCCGTAGCCAGACGCGGAAATTGCTGAATCGCACCGTGAATATCGTTGGTCGAGAGGATCACAACGCGACGTGTCGGCTGGGGTGCACACGAGTTCACAAGGAGCAAAAGTGCGAATGTAATAAAAGTTAAAAATGATCGTTTCATAACTAAATTGTCTATTTTTTGTAGAAAAAAGTACGTTTTTACTCGTCAAAGTTACATTTTTTTTGCGAAATATTAGCATAAATGGAATTTATTTTGCAAATTTGTAGCAGACTAAACTATCACCTTATGACACCTGTGGTCAAAATTATATGCGAAAATAATGGCTCGGAGCTCGCCGTAAATATGGGTACCGATCTGCGCGAAGTGATCAATATGCTCGCGCTGAACAACCCTCAACCCTTCTTGGCAGCATACGTCAATAACCGTATCAAAGAGCTGAATTACAAGATATACAAGCCTATTTCGGTACGCTTTATCGACATCACCCACTTCGAGGGTACGCGCGTCTATCAGCGCACACTCTTCTTTATTATGCACAAGGCAGTGCACGACCTCTACCCCGACGCGACTTTTACGATCAAGCACTCGGTGTCGAAGGGTTTCTATTGCGAAATCGAGGATCACGACGAACTCTCGGACGAGCAAATCGCACAAATCAAACACCGTATGGACGAGATCATCGCTGCCGATATTCCCATCGTGCGCGAACGACTGCTCGCCTCGGAGGTCGAGGAGATCTATTCGAAACTCGGTTTCGACGACAAAATAGCTCTGTTGCGTACCCGCCCGCGATTGTATGCCGACGTCTATCGTATGGCTGATATGGCGGGCTATTTCTATGGTGCGTTAGCCCCCTCGACCGGTTACATACATCTGTTCGACATACGTCGTTATTACAATGGTCTGCACTTGGCTATCCCTCGTCGCACCGAGCCCTCGCAACTCGAAAAGATCGTTCCGCAGGACAAGATGTTCGACATCTTCAAAGAGTACAAGGAGTGGGTCGAGGTTATGGGCGTGCAGAACATCGGTTCGCTCAACTCGAAGGTTCTGGCGGGCGAAAGTAGCGACTTGATTAAGGTCGCCGAGGCGTTCCACGAGAAGAAATTGGGCGCAATTGCCGACGCAATATACGACGCAAATATCTCGCGCGGAGCTCGTATCGTGCTGATCTCGGGTCCTTCGTCGAGTGGCAAGACCACATTCGCGCAACGACTTGGTATTCAGTTGAGAATACTCGGTTTGCGTCCCGTAACTATCTCGCTCGACGACTACTTCGTAAACCGCGAAGATACCCCGCGCGACGAGAAGGGCGACTACGATTTCGAGGCTTTGGAGGCTATCGACATCGCTCTGTTCAACGACCAGCTCAACCGACTGTTGCAGGGCGAAAGCGTGCAGGTGCCAAAGTTCAATTTCATCAGCGGACTGCGCGAATGGCACGAAAAACCGCTGCAACTCGACGAGCGTTCAATACTCGTCATCGAGGGTATTCACGGTCTTAACCCGCGACTGACCGCTGGCGTAGACGATCGAATGAAGTTCAAGGTATATATCTCGGCACTGACCTCGATCTCGATGGACAACGTGTCGCGTATCGCCACCACCGACAACCGCCTAATTCGTCGCATTACGCGCGACTACTACTCGCGTGGTGCAAATGCCGAATCGACCATTCGTCGCTGGCCGAGTGTGCGTCGCGGCGAAGACAAACATATCTTCCCCTATCAGGAGAATGCCGACGTGATGTTCAACAGCTCGATGTTCTATGAGATTGCCGTACTGCGCCAATTCGTCGAGCCTAAGTTGCGCGAGGTGCCCAACACCGTGCCCGAATATGCCGAGGCAAAACGACTGCTCAAATTCCTCGATAACTTCCTGCCGATCGACCCCGCGGAGATACCTCCCACGTCGATTCTGCGCGAGTTTATCGGCGGCAGTAGCTTCAAATATTAACAACCGACCTAACCTAAGAATATTAACCTAAAACACAAACCAATACTATGACCGTTGATAGAAAATTACGCCGCAAGGTGCTGCTTACCAGCTTTTTGAACACCTTTGCACAACACGGCTTGGATAAGACCTCGATGCGCTACTTGATCGTCGAATCGGGCATTAGTTCATCGTTCATATACGAGATGTTCGAGGGGCGCGACCAAATGGTTATCGAAACAATTCGTTTCTACTATCAGTCGCTCATCGACGCCAGCGACGATATGCGCAAAGATGAAAATCTGACCCTCATCGACTTCTTGAACAACATCGAGAAGAAAGCTGTCGAAAATCTGATGTACGACCGCTTTGTAATGCAGTCGATTCTCCACCCAGGCTATCGCCCCAGAGTATTCGATTTGGTCGAGAAATTGGACGAGAATCAGGCAGCACTGACCGTCGAATTGGCTAAGAAAGAGGGAATTAAACCTGAGTATGCTAAGGTCGTAATGGACTATCTGCACTCGGTGCTCAACGCCTACGCAATTATGATGGACGAGGAGCTGTTCCACACTCAGATGGATCGTCTGCGCAAGTTCTGGCAGCGTCTGCAACAGGGTGAGGAGCCCAAACCTACGTGGCAAATTTAGCGAATTAGCGTCGCCCGCTCAAAGATTTTCGACAGAGTACGATACAAACCGAAAAAAATTAGGTAATTTTGTATCGTACTTTGTTACGTTCAGAAATAAACTAATAAAAACATAACATCTATGTCATTCGATAGATTCGCATCGCGCCACATCGGTCCCGATGCAGCACAACTCAAAGAGATGCTCGAAGTGATCGGCGTCGAGAGCCGCGAAGAGCTCATCTCGCAGGTTATTCCGCAGTCGATCCGTCTGCGCAAACCCCTCGCACTGCCCAAAGAGGGTCTGAGCGAGTTCCAATTTGCTCAATTGATCCGTTCGCTCGCCGAGCGTAACCGTCCCCTGCGTTCGTTCATCGGTATGGGTTACTACCCCGCCGCTGTGCCCGCAGCTATCTCGCGTAACGTATTCGAGAACCCCGCGTGGTACACCTCGTACACCCCCTATCAGGCTGAGATCTCGCAGGGTCGTTTGGAGGCTCTGCTCAACTACCAGACCGCAATCATCTCGCTCACAGGTATGCAGATCGGCAACTGCTCGCTGTTGGACGAGGCGACGGCGACGGCTGAGGCTATGTTGATGATGTTTGCACTGCGTTCGCGCGAGGCGGTAAAGCAGGGTCGCAACGCTCTGTTCGTTGATGAGAAGCTCTTCCCGCAGACGATGGACGTATTGCTCACACGTAGCGAGCCGTTCGGTATCGAGATCATCTGCGACAACTTCGCCGAGTATGAGTTCACGGGTCGTGAGTTCGGAGCTATCGTTCAATACCCCGCAGCCGACGGTGAAGTACGTAACTACGAGGCGTTCGCCGCTAAGGCTCACGAGGCAGGCGCGTTGGTTACTGCCGTAAGCGATCTGATGGCTTTGGTGCTGATGAAGGCTCCCGCTGAGTGGGGCGCAGACATCGCCGTGGGTGGTACGCAGCGTATGGGTACGCCGATGGGATTCGGTGGTCCGAGCGCAGGTTATATGGCTACACGTGAGGAGTTTAAGCGCAATATGCCCGGTCGAATCATCGGCGTCAGCGTCGACCGTTTGGGCAACAAGGCTCTGCGTATGGCACTCCAAATGCGCGAGCAGCATATCAAGCGCGAGCGTGCAACGTCGAACATCTGTACCGCTTCGGCACTGATGGCTTCGATGGTTGGTTTCTATGCCGTTTATCACGGTGCTGAGGGTCTGCGTCGCATTGCCGAGCATATCCATTCGGCAGCTGCTACCGTTGCTGAGGCGTTGGAGGCGTTGGGTTGCACGCTGTTGCACCGTTCGTTCTTCGACACGATCGAGGTTACCGACGTTGACGCTGCTGTTGTGCAGTCGCTGGCTTTGGAGCGCGGTATCAACTTCTTCTACCCCGCGTCGGGTGGCGTGCGTATGAGCTTCGACGAGGTAACCACCGACGAGGAGATCGCAACCATAGTCGAGATCTTCGCGCTGGCTAAGGGTCGCAAGGCACCCAAGACGGTGAAGGCGGCAAGCAAATGCTACTACCCTGCTGATCTGGCACGTGAGAGCGCGATTCTGACCGAGCCCGTATTCAACAAATATCGCAACGAGAGCGACCTGATGCGTTACATCAAGCGTTTGGAGCACCGCGACATCTCGCTGGCTGACAGTATGATCTCGCTCGGTTCGTGTACGATGAAACTGAACGCAGCAGCAATTATGCAACCGCTCAGCCTGTCGGGTTTTGCCGATGTACACCCCTTCACCCCCGCCGATCAGGTCGAGGGTTACAAGATGATGATCGAGGACTTGGAGAACGATTTGGCTACTATCACCGGCTTTGCTGCCTGCTCGTTGCAGCCCAACTCGGGTGCTGCGGGTGAGTATGCAGGTTTGATGGTGATTCGTGCATACCACCAGAGCCGCGGTCAGGGTTACCGCAACATCGTGTTGATCCCCGCATCGGCTCACGGTACCAACCCCGCATCGGCAGCTATGGCAGGTATGAAGATTGTGACCGTAGCGTGCGACGCAAACGGTAATATCGACGTCGAGGATTTAAAAGTTAAGGCAGAGCAGTACAGCAGCGAGTTGTGCGGTCTGATGGTGACCTATCCCTCGACTCACGGTGTGTTTGAGAGCCGCATCCGCGAGATCGTCGATGCGGTGCACGACGCTGGTGGTCAGGTATATATGGACGGTGCAAATATGAACGCTCAGGTAGGCTTGACCAATCCCGGTTACATCGGTGCCGACGTCTGCCACTTGAACCTGCACAAGACCTTCGCAATGCCTCACGGCGGTGGCGGACCGGGTGTTGGCCCGATCTGCGTGGCTGCTCACTTGGCGAAGTTCCTCCCCTCGCACTCGTTGGTTGAGACCGGTGGCGAGGAGGGTATCACCGCCGTTGCGTCGTCGCCTTGGGGTAGCGCAATGTTGCTGCCTATCACATACGGCTACATCAAAATGCTCGGCGAAAGCGGTCTGCGCGAGGCTACCGAGATGGCTATCGTCAATGCAAACTATATGTCGGCAGCTCTGTCGAAGGAGTTCCGTACCTATTACACGGGCGAGAATGGTCGCGTGGGTCACGAAATGATCCTCGACCTGCACGAGTTCAAGAAGCTCTATGGCGTCGATACGGGCGATATGGCGCGTCGTTTGATGGACTACGGTTTCCACGCTCCTACCCTCTCGTTCCCCGTGCACGATACCTTTATGATCGAGCCTACCGAGAGTGAGCCTAAGGCTGAGATGGATCGCTTTATCGAGGCTATGATCTCGATCAAACGCGAGTGCGAGGCTGTGGCTGAGAGTGGTAACACCACCGACAACCCGATCGTAAATGCTCCCCATACGGCTGCTGAGTTGGCGGGCGAGTGGTCGCACCCCTACACCCGCGAGCAGGCAGTATTCCCGCTCGAATGGGTCAAGCAGAGCAAGTTCTTCCCCTACGTTTCGAAAATCGACAACGGATTTGGTGACCGCAACTTGGTTTGCACCTGCAACGAGTTATAAAAATGCAAAATTCAAGATTCAAAATTCATAATTGGAATTTGAATTAGAGGGCGAAAAGAACTAACTTTGCACTGAGAATTGCAACCGCGACAGCACGTCGCGCGTAAGGTTAAGGCTTAAAAAGACATTACAAATACTTAATAAACAATTATTTAACGCAATGAAAGTAGAACAGAACAAATTTGTAGCGGTAGATTACAAACTGACGGTTGATGGCGAGATCGCTGACCAGTCGCACCCCGAACACCCCCTCGAATTTATCTTCGGCACGGGTATGCTGCTCCCCAAATTCGAGGAGGCAATCCTCGACAAAGAGGTGGGCGATGAGGTAGCATTCACTCTCGAACCCAAAGATGGTTATGGCGAGGTGATCGCTGAGGCTATCGTTGATCTGCCTAAGAATATATTTATGATCGACGGCAAGGTGGCTGAGGAGATGTTGTTCGTGGGCAACCAGATCCCTATGAGCGACAACCAGGGCAACCGTATGCTCGGCACAATCAAAGAGGTGGCTGAGGAGACCGTTAAGATGGACTTCAACCATCCGATGGCAGGCAAGGTACTCAACTTCGAGGTTAAGGTTGTTGGCGTGCGCGATGTACAGCCCGAGGATTTGGCTCCGAAGGGTGGCTGCGGTTGCGGCTGCGAGCACGACAACTGCGGCGACGAGTGCGGCGAGGGTTGCGGTTGCAACGACGGCTGCTGCCACTAATCGAAGGGTCGAATAGAGTTCGACACAAAAAATCCCGCTCCTCGAAAGGAACGGGATTTTTATTTCGTGTGTCAAGCCCAACCTATTTAGCTTGTTGTTGATTGCGTTTGAAACGACGGAAAAAACGATCCGAGATACGGCTACGCTCGACATTCATATTCAAGCGACGCACCAGCACCGACTTAAACTTCTCAGGCTCGATATCGCGCTGGATTACACCACCTTGCGCAATAGACAATCCACCCGTCTCCTCCGAAACAACCAAAATAATCGCGTCCGAAACCTCGCTCATACCCAGCGCAGCACGGTGACGTGTGCCATACGACTTGGGCACCTGCGACTGCGTCGAGGGTAGGATACAACGCGCTGCAACCACGCGATTCTTATTGATAATGATTGCACCATCGTGCAGAGGTGAATTTTTGAAAAACAGGTTCTCCAACAGCGACGACGACACCTTTGCATCTACCGCGATACCGCCATCTGCCATTAGGCTCAAATCCGAGGTTTGTTGCAGCACGATCAGCGCACCCGTCTTGCTCTCGCCCATATCGACGCACGCCTTAACCAACGAATCAACATCGAGGTCGTCCTCGCCATTCTCGCCACTGAACAAGCGCGAAAGACGCTGGTTCTGCTGCAAGCCGAACATCTGTAAAAAACGGCGTATCTCAGGCTGGAAGATCACGATCACAGCAATGATACCCACACCAATGAACTCACCCAAAATGCCCGAAAGAAGCTCCATATTGAGCGCACGCACCACCACATACATCAGGTAGAGCATCACAACACCCAAAATGATACTGAACGCGCTCGTGCCGCGCGTTACGCGATAGAGATAGTAGAGCATCAACGCCACCAAAATGATGTCGATAACGTCAATTATGCCGATGTGAATGAATCCCATTGTCTGAATCGTATTTACCTCGATTATTCCCCGCAAAACTACACAAAAAAAAGAAGACCCGCAACCATTTGCGAGCCTTCTTTTATCGAATTACGCCTTTCGGACGATTAATTCTTCTTGTTTGCCTTCTTGGTCATCATCTCGTAAGCAACGGGAGTTGCAACGAATACCGACGAGTAGGTACCTACGATGATACCGAACATCAGTGCGAAGACGAAACCACGGATAGTCTCACCACCGAACAAGAAGATCGCCAACAGAGTTACGAACGTCGTACCCGAGGTGTTCAACGTACGCGACAGAGTCGAGTTGATAGCCTTGTTGATGTTCTCACCGATCGTGCGCTTCGGATAGAGTGCCTGATACTCACGGATACGGTCGAAGATAACCACGGTATCGTTGATCGAGTAACCGATGATGGTCAAGATCGCTGCGATGAACGACTGGTTAACCTCCAATGCGAAGGGCAGCAGACCGTACAACAACGAGAACAGACCCATTACGAGCAGTGCATTGTGAGTCAGCGAAACTACTGCACCCATACCCCACTGCCACTTCTTGAATCGCAAGATGATGTAGAGTGCAATTGCGATCAGCGAGAAGATAACTGCAAAGAATGCCGAACGAGTCATATCGCGTGCGATCGAAGGACCGATCTTGTCAGCCGAGATGATACCGTTCTGGTCGGTCTGAGTGCTGGTGAAGCCTTCGAGAGTGATATCGTACGAGTAAAGACCCTTCAAGTTCTCATAGAGCAACTGATCAACCTCAGCGGTTGCCTCCTCCGAAGTATCATCGAACTTGTACTGGGTTACGATACGCATCTGGTTCTCGTCACCATACTGCTTAACCTCCAAGCTGACGTTGCTTGCGTCACCAGGGAAGGCGTTCTCCAATGCCGAACGTACATCGTCTGCCGATACATTCTGATCGAAACGAACTACGTAAGCACGACCACCGGTGAACTCAACGCCCATATTGAAACCGCGCAGAGCGAACGACGCAATCGACAGAACCAACAGAGTACCCGAGATGATGTAAGCGATCTTGCGCTTGCCGATGAAATCGAACTTGGTGTTAGCCAGCAGGTTCTCCGACCACTTGTACGAGAACTTAATGTTCTTACCCTTATTAACGCGTGCGTCAATGATCAGACGGGTGATATAGATCGAAGTAAATACCGAAGTGATGATACCGATGATCAAGGTAGTTGCGAAGCCCTGAACAGGACCGTTACCGAAGATGAACAGAACGATACCGGTGATCATAGTGGTCAACTGACCGTCGACGATTGCCGAGTAAGCGTTGCTGTAACCGTCCTTGATAGCCATTGCAAGACCCTTGCCTGCACGCAACTCCTCCTTGATACGCTCGTAGATAATTACGTTAGCGTCCACTGCCATACCCATCGTCAGCACGATACCTGCGATACCGGGCAGGGTCAGAACTGCACCAAACGATACCAAAACGCCCATCAGCAAAAACAAGTTGGTAACCAGCGCGATGCACGAGATCCAACCACCAGTGCTATAAAATACGCACATATAGATCAGTACCAGCAAGAATGCGATCACGAACGAGAACATACCTGCGTTGATCGACTCCTGACCCAGCGAAGGACCTACAACGGTATCCTGAATAATGCGCGACGGAGCACGAACCTTACCCGACTTCAATACGTTAGCCAAGTCCTTTGCCTCGTTGATGGTGAAGTTACCGGTAATACGCGACTGACCACCGTCGATTGCCGACAGAACGTTAGGAGCCGAGTAGATGTAACCGTCCAGAGCGATTGCGATAGCACGACCGATGTTCTGACCGGTCAACTGCGACCACTTCTGCATACCCTCCGAGTTCATCGTCATCGAAACCTCAGCATCAGCACCCTGACGAGCGTAGTCAGCCGTAGCATCAACAACTACGCTACCATCGAGCGGAGCCTTGCCGTCGAAGGTATTAACCTTCACTGCGAACAACTCGAACTTGCCATCGAAAGGATCTGCAACACCCTGAGCTGCTGCACGCTTGTTCTCGTAGGGCTTAACGCTCCACATAAAGCGTACGTCGCGGGGGAAGAGAGCCTTGATCTGGGGCATTGCCAGATACTTATTTACAATAGTGGTATCGGTCGAAGTTGCATAACCAATCACCGGATTGTTCGAATCAGCATAAACTGCACCGGGGTACAGACGAACGAACAGAGGATTCAGTTTCTCCTGCTCCTCGATGCTCATACCCTCGGCTGCAACAGCCTCCTCCGAAGCCTGCTCAGCAACCTCAGCTACCAGAGCGTTATCCTCAGCGGGAGCTGCCTCCTCAGCTACCTCTGCAACCTCCTCAGCAGCCTCCTCCGCGGGAGCAACCTCGGTTGCATTGATGTTGCGCAACAGAGCATCAGCCTGCTCCAAAGCACCCATCAACTCGTTGGTGCTGTAAGTCTCCCAGAACTCCAACGATGCCGAACCCTGCAACAGCTTACGCACACGCTCAGGCTCCTTAACACCCGGCAACTCAACCAAGATACGGTTCGAGTTGGGCAGACGCTGGATATTGGGCGAGGTTACGCCGAAACGGTCGATACGCGAACGCAAGATGTCGTACGATGCAGCGATAGCGTCGTCGCTCTCCGAACGCAGAACCTTCAAAACCTCCTCATCGGTCGAGTTTGCGTTGATCTCCTTCATCGACGGAGTGTTGAAAATCAGCGCCAAAGGCTGACCACCCGACACCTGAGCATAGTTCTTAGCGAAAACAGCGATATAGTCGCCGCCATCGCGAGTCTGCTCCGAGGTAAGGCTCAACGCTTCGAGGAACTTAGGATCCTGCGAGTCGTCCGACAGCGATTTGAGAACGTCACCCTGCTGAACTTCCAGCATTACGTTCATACCGCCTTTCAGGTCAAGACCCAAATTGATCTCCTTCTCCTGACACTCTTTGTAAGTGTAATCTACGATTCCCAAGCTGTAAACGGGCAGATTCTTGACCGAATCAAGATACTGCTGTTCCATTTTGTCTTGCAGCTCAACGGGATAGGTAGCAGCATACTCAGCTGCTTTCTTCTCAACTCTCTTTGTCGCAAACGAGAACGAGAGCTGATAAACACAGGCAATCGCCAAAAGGACTGCCAATAGTTTAATTACTCCTTTGTTTTGCATTGTTTAGTAAATTATTTATTTGTATTATTGTTTCGTTTTGACATAACTCGCCAATAGGACGCAAAAATACTAAATTTTCTCTAATTACAACACGATTTTGTGTAAAATTATCATCTTTTGGGCGTTTTTGTCGTTTGATATGTATTCAAAATCAAAAAGTAAAATAGATAATCTGATTATTCACTGTCGTTCGAAATCATAAAACGCGATTTCTATTAGAAATCGTCCACCTTCGCGGGCTCGCTCTTGGGCGACCGCCCCAGCCCGCGAAGGTGCGTCAGCATCTATTCAAAATTCATTTGCACTAAATAAATACACACACCTGCCGATAATGAAATACCCAAACCCACAACTATTATTGAATAACTCAATTGTGAATAAAAAAAATCCCGACCTCCATACTCGGAGATCGGGATCGAACTGTAAATTATTGAGTGAGAATTACTTTACCTCCTCGAACTCAACGTCCTCAGGCTGCTGCTGACCGCCCTGAGCACCACCATTCTGCTGTGCGCCACCCTGAGCGTTCTGTGCCTGCTGCTGAGCCTGCTGGCTTGCGTAGATATCCTGCGATGCTGCCTGCCAAGCGTTGTTGAGCTCGGTCATTGCTGCGTCGATAGCTGCCAGATCGGCTGCCTTGTGAGCCTCTTTGAGCTTGCCGAGAGCACCCTCGATAGCTGCCTTCTTGTCAGCGGGGATCTTATCGCCGTACTCCTTCAACTGCTTCTCAGTGGTGAAGATGTGCGAATCGGCTGCGTTGATCTTCTCGATACGCTCCTTCTCCTCCTTATCCTTAGCCTCGTTAGCCTTAGCCTCGTCGCGCATACGCTGGATCTCCTGCTCGGTCAGACCCGACGATGCCTCGATACGGATCTTCTGCTCCTTGCCCGTACCCTTATCCTTAGCCGACACGTTCAAGATACCGTTTGCGTCGATGTCGAAGGTAACCTCGATCTGCGGAACGCCACGAGGTGCTGCGGGGATACCATCGAGATGGAAACGACCGATCGACTTATTGTCGCGTGCCATAGGACGCTCGCCCTGGCATACGTTGATCTCAACCGAGGGCTGGTTGTCCGACGCAGTCGAGAATACCTCGCTCTTGCGGGTCGGGATCGTGGTGTTAGCCTCGATCAGTTTGGTGAATACGCCACCCAAAGTCTCGATACCGAGCGACAGCGGAGTTACGTCCAACAGCAGCACGTCCTTAACCTCACCGGTCAGCACACCACCCTGAATCGACGCACCGATAGCAACAACCTCATCGGGGTTCACGCTCTTGTTGGGGGTCTTGCCGAAGAACTCCTCTACAACCTTCTGGATTGCGGGGATACGGGTCGAACCACCCACCAGAATAACCTCGTCGATCTGCGATGCCTGCAAACCTGCGTCACGCAAAGCGATCTTACAAGGCTCGATGGTCTTGCGTACCAAATGGTCGCACAACTGCTCGAACTTAGCGCGAGTCAAGGTCATCACCAAGTGCTGAGGGATACCATTGACGGGCATAATGTAGGGGAGGTTGATCTCGGTCGAGGTGGTCGACGAGAGCTCAATCTTAGCCTTCTCGGCAGCCTCCTTCAAACGCTGCAATGCCATAGCGTCCTGACGCAAGTCGATACCGTGCTCCATCTTGAACGACTCTGCCATAAAGTCGATCAGTACGTGGTCGAAGTCATCACCACCCAAGTGAGTGTCACCATTGGTCGATTTAACCTCAAATACGCCATCACCCAATTCGAGGATCGAAATATCGAACGTACCACCACCGAGGTCGTAAACGGCGATCTTCATATCCTTGTTCTTCTTGTCCATACCGTAAGCCAAAGCAGCTGCGGTGGGCTCATTGATGATACGACGAACCTTCAAACCTGCAATCTCGCCTGCCTCCTTGGTAGCCTGACGCTGCGAGTCCGAGAAGTAAGCGGGAACGGTGATCACTGCCTCCGAAACCTCAGTACCCAGATAGTCCTCAGCGGTCTTCTTCATCTTCTGCAAGATGATAGCCGAGATCTCCTGAGCGGTGTACTGGCGACCGTCGATGTCAACACGGGGGGTGTTGTTGTCGCCGCGAGCTACGGTGTAGGGAACACGAGCGATGTCGCTCGCAACCTGATCGTAGGTCTCACCCATAAAACGCTTGATCGAGAAGATCGTGCGCTTGGGGTTGGTGATAGCCTGACGCTTTGCGGGATCGCCCACCTTGCGCTCGTTAGCGTCGGTGAACGCCACGATCGAAGGAGTTGTGCGATGACCCTCGCTGTTGGGGATTACGACGGGCTCGTTGCCCTCCATAACTGCTACACACGAGTTGGTAGTACCTAAGTCGATACCGATAATCTTTGCCATAATTTTGTCTATTTTTTAATTGTTATACTTATTTTCTGTATTTTTTGGTTGATCGCACCCATTGCGCGACGCTTTCTTTTGAAACAAACGTTATACCAAACTTGCGATTGTCCGTTTTTGGCATAAAAGTGGCTTGTAATAGCACCGAAAGGTCTGCCAACTGACAGTTTTGCTGACAAAACATCTGCCACATTGTCATTTGTCGGCAACTCGCAGCGAGTGCCACCTTTCGTGCCACCTTTTATATATATAATGTAAAAATAAAAAAATGAGGTCAAATGTGCTTTTTTTGTAAAAAATTTTGTTGTTCAAAAAATCTTTCTTACCTTAGTACCACTGAAAATATCAATTTAAAAGAAATACGACTATGATTATCACTTTTAACGAACTCAGAAGAATCAAGGACAAGTTGCCCAGCGGCAGCTCGCAGCGTATCGCAGACGAACTCGGTATCGACGTTGACACCGTACGTAACTACTTCGGTGGTAACCACTTTGAGTCGGGTCAGGTAGTGGGTGCTCACTACGAGAAGGGTCCCGATGGTGGTGTTGTAACTCTGGACGATACCGCTATTCTCGATGCTGCGATGCGCATTTTGAACGAGTTGAAGTAATTCGCATTCCTTTATTCTCTTTCGGGCGAGCTGAGCTATCATATAACTCACATTAACCCAAAGTCAAACTAATGCCACTCCCATTGCGGGGGTGGCTTTTTTGTTAAAATTGCGAGAGCTTTTCAAAATTCAAAATTCAAGATTAATTTATACAAAATCGCTTATTTCGTCACACATTGCGGTGCCCGTGGCTGAAAATCGTGCCGCCCATCGCCACAGTGCGTGCTCTCATTTGTATCAAAATTAAAAAAGAGCCGCCACGCAAAAACGTGACGACTCTCAACATTATGAAGAAGTTTGATGTGTTGCCTACATCTGCTGCTCGATATTCCAAACAAATGCGCGCGAACCCTGCATCTTGGTATCAGCGTCCATTGCGCGGAACTCCTCCAACAACGGCTCAACCTTCTCGTCCTCAACGATCGACAGAATCGACGAGTTCATTGCAGGCCAAGCGTGCGATGCGTAGTGAGGCTCACCATCGACTGAACCACGACCGTGCGTCAACTCCCACTTGGTGAAACCGCGTACGCCATTGCGATCCAAAATCGCCATTACACGTTCGGTCAATGCCTGATTATATGAAATGAATACTGCTTTCATCTTCGTATCAATTAATTAGTTAACCTTGTTAGCTACTGCCAGCTTGCGCTTGCTCACGCCATCGTGCTGAATATCGTCGGCACCACCCTGCTCCTTAACCTTGCGACCGCGGAAGATCACATACAATGCGGGCAGAACGAGCAGTGTCAGAATAGTCGAACAGGTCAGACCACCGATAACCGACACACCCATCGGCTGCCAGATCTCCGAACCCTCACCCAGGCCCATCGCCATCGGCACCATACCGAATACGGTTGTAAGCGAGGTCATCAACACGGGGCGCAGACGGCTCTTACCTGCCGCAACAGCTGCCTTAGCTACACTCATACCGCGCTCAACAAGCAGGTTGGTGTAATCGACCATCACGATACCGTTCTTCACTACGATACCCACCAGCATAATTGCACCGATCAGTGCGATCAGGCTCAGCGACGTACCGCTGATCCACAGTGCGAAGAAGACACCAGTGAATGCAAACGGAATCGAGATCATAATCATCAGAGGCATAGACATCGACTCGAACTGCGTAGCCATCACGATGTAAACTAGCACCACGATCAGCAACAACAGCACGAACAGATCGCCGAAGGTCTCCTGCTGATCCTCCAACGTACCGCCCAATTCGAGGTCAATACCATCGGGAGTCTCATACTCGTTGAGCAATTTCTGCACATCGCCCACTACATCACCCAGAGCGACACCCGGAGCCAACGTAGCCGTTACCTTAACCAGACGCTGACGGTTCTCGCGCTGGATATCGGGAGCAGCAAACTCCTCAACAACCTTTGCAACCTCTTTCAACTTGATCGTGCGACCCGTAGCCGACATCAGGTTGATGTTCTCAACATCCTCCAACGAAACACGATGCTCCTCGGCATAACGCACCACGATATCGTACTCGTCGCCATCCTCGCGGTACTTCGAAGCTGTCATACCTTCGATACGATTACGTACAGCCTGCGATACCGAAGCGTTGTTCAGACCGTGCAGAGCCAACTTCTCGCGGTCGAATACTACGTTATATTCGGGACGCAGGTCATCGCGCGACAGATCGGCATCACGCACACCTGCAACCTTCGATATCTTGTTTTGGAGATCAATAGCCACTCTATTCGAGTTGTCAAGATCGAAACCAAAGACCTTAATCTCGACATTGCTACCGCCGCCCATACCGCCGCCGCTGTTACCACCGGGCGTAACGACAAACTGTGTAATCTCGGGGATCTGAGCCAACTCAGCACGCCACAGATCGGCAATCTCGTAGATCGAACGCTCACGCTCGGTCGAACGGGGCAAACGGAGGTTGTAGCTGATCATATTGCTACCCGACTTCTGCATCGCTGCCATAGCATTGTTCGACGAGCTTTGACCCGTACGTGCCGACACCAACTCGACCTCAGGGAACTTCTCGTAGATGATACTGTCGATCTGGCGAGCGATCTTGCTCGTGTACTCCATCGAGAGGTTCTGCTCGGTTTCGATCGTAGCCGTAATCTGCGCATTATCCGAGGGCGGGAAGAAGTCGAACGGAACGTACTTCAACAGACCAAGCGACACCACAAAGCTTGCCATTGCAATAATGACCGTGGTCCAACGGTAACGAACCGTCCAAGTCAACATCTTTGCATACGCATCGTCCAACCAATCAAGGAACTTATCAATAGGCTTATAAACAATACCCAAGCCCTTATAGTCGTGCTTGCCACCCTCCGACGAAAGGATATAAGCCGACAACATCGGGGTCAGCGTAACTGCCGCAGTGGTCGACATACATACCACGATCGAAACGATCCAACCCAACTCCTTGAACAGAATACCTGCCATACCCGACACCATTGTCAAAGGCATAAACACCGCTACAACAACCAACGTCGTTGCAATTACCGACAACCAAACCTCGTTCGTACCATAAATTGCAGCCTCTTTCGGGCTCGAACCACGTTCGATATGGGTTGTAATATTCTCCAACACCACAATCGCGTCGTCCACGACCATACCGATCGCAATCGACAACGACGACAGAGAGATAAGGTTCAAGGTTGATCCCGTTGCAAACAGATAGATAAATGCCGTTACCAACGAGATGGGGATAGTCATACAGATGATGAACGTTGCACGCCAACGACCCAAGAATACCATCACCACGATGATGACGAATACGAATGCCAGCAAGACGGTCTCAGCCAACGAATTGATACTCTTCTGAATCTCAGTAGCACCATTCATAATCTCGACAATCTTAATATCGTTAGGCAGCGACTTCTCGATTGCGGGCAGACGCTCCTGAATCTCCTTAACGATCTCAACGGTATTGGCACCCGACTGCTTCTGGATCATAATCATCGCCGAACGACGACCATTGGCGCGGGTATCCATCGTAATCTTCTGAATCGTATCCTTAACATCAGCTACGTCCGACAACTTAACCGTGCGACCACCGCGATTCGAAACTACCAAGTGCTTCAACTGCTCGCTATCGGTGAACTCGCCATCTGCCTTAACGTTATAGGTACCGCTCGCCAAATCCATCGTACCTGCGGGCACGTTGATATTCTCCGACGCAATGATACCACCAATCGACTCGATTGTCAGACCAAATGCCTCGATTCTCTCAGGATCGACATTGACCTGAATCTCGCGCACGGGCTGACCAATGACACTCACCGAACCGATACCATTCACGCGGTTCAGGACATTCACCAGACGGTCGTCCAGAATCTTATCCATCGCGTAATAGCTCTCGTCAGCCGTAACCGAGAGCAGCATTACAGGCATCATCGACGAACTAAACTTGAAAATGGTAGGATAATCCACCTCATCGGGCAACAGCGTCTGCGTACGGCTGACGATGTCGCGCACGTCGTTCATCGCCTCGTTCAGATCCGAGCCCCACTCCATTTCGAGCGTGATCATCGACACATTATCCTTCGAGGTCGAAGTGATCGTTTTCAGATTCTCCACCGAGTTGAGCTGATCCTCCAAAACTCGGGTAATATTGGTCTCGATATCGGCTGCATTAGCACCTGCATAGACCGTAGCGACCGTAATATAAGGAGGGTCCATCTCCGGATACTGGTCGATAGCCAGATTCTTCAACGAGAAGAGTCCGAAGATGATCACACCCAAGAAAAGCAGGCAGGTCGATACCGGCTTTCTAACGGCTGATTCGTAAATTTTCATATTACTTCTCTCCTTTTATTATTAGTTGTTGCTAATCTCAACAGCAGTACCGTCGTCGAGCTTGCTCAAACCCGTAACCGACACCTGCTCACCTGCATTCAGACCCGACAGAATCACATAGTTCTTGTCAACCTGGCGACCCAACTCTACCACGCGACGCTCAACCGTACCGTCCTCCTTAACAACGAACACAGCACGCTCAGCAGTACCTGCCTGACGCTTAACCGCTACGTCGGGAACCAAAACGCTCTCAACCTCACCAAGATTGAAGATTGCACGTGCAAACATACCCGGACGCAGCTTGTTGCCAGCGTTGGGGATAGTGATCTCAACGGTGAAGGTGCGGGTTGCAGCGTCCATTGCGGGATAGATCAACGACACCTTACCCGTGAACTTCTCGTCGGGCAGAACCTCCGTAGCGATCTCAACGGGCATATTCAGCTTAACCTTCGAGAAATACTTCTCCGAGATGCTTGCCGTGATCTTCAACGGATTGATCTGCATAACCTGCAAAATGGGCATATTGGCAAACATATCGCCAGCCTCAGCGTTACGAGCCGTAACAACACCCGAGATGGGCGAGCGCAACTCGATATTCTTCTTCAAGTTAGCAACCGCATCGCGCTGCACCGAAACCTGAGTCTTCATCGCTTCGAGCTGCTGAGCCGAGATACCGCCTGCCTCGAAAACGGGAGTCATACGCGCCAAATCAGCCTCCAAGTTGAGCAACTGAGTGTTTGCCTGATTGTACTGAATGGGATCCATCGTTGCAACCAACTGACCCTTCGATACATAGTCACCTACATCAACCAAAATACGGTCGATACGTACGCCCTGAACCGCAGGGGTAATCGAGTTCTGCTTGTAGGGCTGAATGTTAGCCGAAACCTCTACCAACTGACCTACGGGAGCCGACGTAGCCTCGGCGGTTTTGATCAGCACCTTCTCAGGCTGGATCGTCTCAACTTTCTGTTCGCTCTTGCCACCGCAACCTACCATTGCCAATGCTGCAACGAGTGCGGTTGCCAATACTAAATTCTGTTTCATCTCTGTTTATCTTACTTTTTAGTTATTATTCCTCTTTACCCACGATCTGGTCGTAGTCAGCCTTAGCCGAAATGTAGTCATAGATTGCCTGCGAGTAGTTCAGCTTCGCCTGTGTCAGCGACAACTCCGACGAGTTCAACTCCAAAATCGTTCCCGCACCAGCCTTATAACGTGTGTTCGAAATGTCGTATGCCTTCTGTGCCTGAGCAACGGTCTTCTCGTTTGCGAACATCTTCTCACGAGCGGTCAGCAGATTGTTGATCGCCGTACGCACCTGAACATCAGTGCTCTTAGCTACATACTCGCGCTGAATCTCCAACTGACGGATCTGATTGCGCACCTGACGAACCTTATTGGTATTCTTGAAGCCCGAGAAGATGGGTACCGACAGCGACAAACCAACCGAAATCGGGTGCTGCCAATAGAAACTCTTCTTAACCGCCTCGGCAGTACCTGCATCGGGAGTAGTGCCTGTTGCGCCACCTGCTGCGCCACCGCCCATCATTGCGCTGAAATCGGGACGCTGCATATCGTTACCAGAGTATGCGAACTGACCAAACGCCACCAACGAAGGCATACGCGAGGTCTGGGTCAGTTTCAGATTCTGTCGTAGCAGCTCGGCCTGAATATCCAACTGCTTCAAGGTGCTGTTCTCCGAAACGTCGGTCGAGAGAGGCTCGTTGCCATTCAAAATCGCGTCGCGGAAGTCGTCCAACGTACCTACCAGCGCGATATCAACATTCTCGGGCAGGCTCAGGTACATCTTCAACAGACGCTTAGCGATGTCGATCGAATTAGCAGTCTGGATAATCGAGGGCTGCAAGTTGCTCAACTGCACCTCAGCGGTCAGCAGGTTGTACTCCGACGCCAAACCGTGCTCATACTGCACGCGGGTCTGCTCAACGGTCTTGCTCACCATCTCCTCGCTCGAACGCAGCACTGCCAACGACTGCTCAGCCAACAGAATATTATAGTATGCCTTCTTCACGGCATTCACCATATCAATACGCGACGCACGAGCCTGCTCAACAGCATTCTCCATCTGAATCTTGGTCATTTTGATCGAACGCCATACTGCGGGCATCACCAGCGGCAGACCTACCTCGGCTGCTGCTGCGATAGTGTTATCTGCGCCGAACGACAGACCCTTCGAGATCTCGCTCTTAACCACAGCGTAGGTATAGGTACCGCTTGCTGTGATCGAAGGATAGAGGTTACCAAGCGTCTCCTTGCGAACGTAGTCGTAACGCTCAACCTCCAAATCAGCCACCTTGATGGTGGGGTTCTCGCTCAATGCGAGGTCGATGGCCTCCTGCAACGAAAGTTGCATCGTGGTCACCTCGGTTGCGCCCTCGGTCGTCTGTGCCGACACACCGAGTGCCAGCACAAGAGCGCAAAGTGTCATCATCATCTTTTTCATCTTTTCTGTTATAATTTTGTTTTTCTTAATTTGCCATTGTAGGTTCGGGTCGCTTGAATTTAGCCAAGAACGAGTCGATAACCTCGATACCCTTCACCGTCGAAATTCCGCGCAGGAAGTTGATCACTACATATCTCAACGCATATTCGGGCGTAATATTGCTCGGCAGAGAGGCTCTACGGGTGTCCACAACGCCCGAAAGCGACCAACAGAGCATTGAAACCGACAAATCGACATCAATTGTCGGATCCAACAACCCTTCGGCAATACCCTTCTCGATTGCACCTTTCAGACGATCGCGATTGCGCTGCTGCATCATTGCCGACAACTCCTCGTAAAGTGCAGGATAGAAACGACGCAGATTGGTCTGCATACGCTGCTCCGCCTCACCATCAACCAAAAATAGATCGAACGCCGTCAAGATTGATTCGAGGACATTACGACACTCACCAATCTTCGCATTAATATGCCCATGGCGCGTCTCATAAAAGTTGATCATACAGAGTTTGAGCAGATTCATCTTATCCTCGAACAGCTCATAGAGCGTACGCTTCGACACACCCAGATGCTGGGCGATGTCGTCCATTCGCACAGCCTTGATGCCGAGCTGACGAAACATCTCGGTAGCCTGTTCGATGATATACTCTTTTTGCGACATTGTTTTTTTTCGTTTATAACCGTCTATAACATAACGCGTGCAAAGATACTCAGAAAACTTTACAAACCAAAAAAGTTTTCTGTTTTCCGAGTTTTTTAGCTCAAATTTCACACATTAGCACCTCACAAGCGACTTTTGGCACACCGTTCGACCCCCGAAAATGCCCCCAAACGCACCTCTGAGCCACAAAAAAGGTCGTACTCCCGCCGGAGCACGACCCACCAAAATGATATTATTTGCGCCTTATTAGCCCAAATACGATTTAAGTAATTTACTACGCGACGAGTGGCGCAGACGGCGGATAGCCTTCTCCTTGATCTGGCGAACACGCTCACGAGTCAGACCAAACTTCTCGCCAATCTCCTCCAAAGTCATCTCCTGACAACCGATACCGAAGAAGTACTTGATAATATCCTTCTCACGGTCGGTCAGCGTCGAGAGTGCACGTTCAACCTCGGTGCTGAGCGACTCGTTGATCAGACCACGGTCGGCATTGGGCGAATCGGTATTGACCAACACGTCAAGCAGGCTGTTGTCCTCGCCATCGGCAAACGGAGCATCAACCGACACGTGGCGACCTGCAACACGCAGCGTATCCGACACCTTCTCCTTAGGCAACTCCAAAACATTTGCCAACTCCTCAGGCGAAGGGGTACGCTCGTTCTCCTGTTCGAAACGGGCAAAAGCCTTATTGATCTTATTGAGCGAACCAACCTGATTCAAAGGCAGACGCACGATACGAGCCTGCTCTGCCAAAGCCTGCAAAATCGACTGGCGAATCCACCATACGGCGTACGAAATGAACTTAAAACCACGTGTTTCGTCGAACTTCTCAGCCGCCTTGATCAGACCCAAGTTACCCTCATTGATCAAGTCGGGAAGGCTCAGACCCTGATTCTGATATTGTTTTGCCACCGAAACCACAAAACGAAGATTTGCCTTCGTCAGCTTTTCGAGAGCCTCTTGGTCACCTTTTTTGATTCGTTGGGCGAGTTCCACCTCCTCCTCAACCGTGATCAGATCCTCTTTACCGATCTCCTGCAAATACTTATCGAGCGACGCGCTCTCACGGTTGGTGATAGATTTTGTAATCTTTAATTGACGCATTTTCTTCTTCTATTTTCGTTTTCTTCAATTTTCGTTGGTTGGTCTACTTCACTCGCCGTTCGGGTCTTTATCGTCCGCTCCAAAGCGTGGGGCTTGCGACCACAAAAAAGGCGAGGTCTAACTTCGTAGTAAAGCTCTCCCCCGCCTAAGCTATTTCCAGTCGTGTGCCCTACTCGACAAATGTGTAGCTGGCAGCTCGACCATTAGGATAGATTCCGTCGATCGAGGCGATCTTCTCGTTGATCTTCGAGAGGTCGTTGACCGAACGTACCTGACGATCGTTGATGTGCGTAATGATGAATCCCTCACGCACTCGCGCCTTCGCCAACAAGCCGCCCTGCTTGATCTGAGTAACCTGCAAACCGCCCTTGATATCCAATTCGCGCATTGCTCGCTCGTTCACAGCAGCAAACTTGCCACCCAAAGCCTGCTCGACATCAACATCGTCTTTCGAGATGAGTTCTGCTTTACCTGCTTTATTACGTAAAGTAACCTCAAAATGTTTCACATCATCGCCTCTTTTTACCGAAATTTTTACCTTATCGTTGGGACGATGTTTACCAATCTGCTCAGACAGCGTAGCTCGGTCGTTGATTTTCACGCCGTTAATCGACATTATGACGTCACCCTTGCGGATTCCTGCTGCCGACGCCGCACCCTCAGGATCAACCGACGCAACGTATGCGCCACCGATCTCCTTAATGCCGCTCTCCTCGCCCTGCTCGTCAATGAACGCCTGATCAACGGGGCGATAGCTGATACCCAACATCGCACGCTGAACAATGCCATACTCCTTCAAGTCGATCACGACCTTCTTGACGATCGACTCGGGCACTGCGAACGAGTATCCGATATAACTACCTGTCGATGACTTGATTACGGTATTGATACCAACCAGCTCGCCGCGAGCATTGACCAGCGCACCGCCCGAATTACCGGGATTCACTGCCGCGTCGGTCTGGATAAACGACTCGATACTGAACTCATTGGGGATCACATTCAGCTGGCGAGCCTTCGCGCTCACGATACCCGCCGTGATGGTCGATTGCAGATCGAACGGGCTACCGATTGCCAGCACCCACTCGCCCAAGCGCAGAGCGTCCGAGCTACCGAAGGGAATGGTCGGCAACTTCTCGCCCTCGATCTTGATCAGAGCCACGTCGGTTGTGGGATCGGTGCCGATAATCTTAGCGTCGAAAACGCGATTATCGTTCAGCTTCACACGCAGTTTCGAAGCATTCTCCACCACGTGATTATTCGTTACGATGTAGCCGTCCTCCGAGATGATCACACCCGAGCCACCCGAACGACGCTCCTGAGGCTGCATCGAGCTGCCACCCTGCGGACCAAAGAAGAAATCGAAGAAGGGATCCGACTGGCGACTATACTGCACCTCCTCGGTCTTTTCGATATTGACAACCGCCTTCACTGCATTCTCGGCAGCGTAGGTCAGATCGGGATAGTTCTGCGAGTCGTATGCCGTAAAGTGCGAGCCGACACTCTCCGACGCAAACTCCGTAGTCGCGTGCGGAGCTAAGGTCGCAACCTCGCTCTTCTGATTGGCAATAAAGTAAGCCGACGCTGCACCCGTCAGTGCCGACGCTGCAATGGCAGCAATAAAAAACATACTCCTTTTCATAACATTAGTTCGTTTTACATTTTTAATAATACAAAAAGGCAATGTGCTCCATAGGCAAGTATTAATTTCGTTTTGTTTCCACACATTAAACGCTACAATTATACAAATATTGCGCGAGATATGCAATTTTTATCCAAAAAAGACCGCCCCACAATCGTGGAACGGTCTTTCTTGGTTGTTTATTGTAACTCGCAACTACTCTACAATCTCGATGTCGTCCAATGAGTTGATCGAGATCTGGAACGCGGGTTTACCACCTGCATAGTAGACCATAATACCCTCAATGTTGCACTTCGTGCCCTTTGCAGGGGTCTTCTCGCCTGCAAACTTCGAGTAACCACTCGAACGCACATTGATCTTGGTACCATTGACATTGAAGATGGCATTGCCATACTTACCTACCGACGACTCGCCCTTGTAGTCCTTGTTAGCCCACGTGTCGATAGCGATATCGCCACCGCCCATCGTGCCATCGCGGTCGTAGAAGGTACAGCCCTCGAACTCAGCATTCTCGAAACGGACCCACTTGCCATAGCTGCTCACGGGAATCTGACCATTGCTCAGGTCCAAAGGCTGCACACGTGCGCCCTTCTCGCCCTTCTTGATCACAAGGTCGATCACAGCCTGAGGCTCGATGTACGAAGTTTCGTAGTCGTAGTTTTCGGGAATCGTACCACCTAAATTGACCATACCGCCATAGCTACCCATACGCAGACCATTAGCCTTGACGTAGAGCGTCTGACCCAACTTATAGTCGTTGTAAAGACCCGACTTGCCGATACGAAGTTCGATACCGCCCGTCTCGTCCTGAATATACATATTCTTATAGAAATTACCCGTCTCGTCGCTGGTGGTCACCTTACCCGAAATGATAATATCATCGGTAATGTCGAACGCACCACCGCGCTCGTTGAACATCGCCTTGAACTCGGCAATCGTGTGAGTCGGGGTGAGTTTAACCGTCGGATCGACTGCCGGAGTGTCGAAATCCTCGTAGCAGCCTACAAGCATCAGCGCGGCTGCAATTGCAAGTATATACTTTTTTGCACTCATAGTTTTCATTCGTTTTAGTCGATTAGAAACGGAAATAGACATTCAGATAGTAGGTCGTACCCATCAGGTAGAAGTACTTCGAGTCGAAGCGGTCGTACTTAACCGTCGTACCACTCTCGTCCTCGCGCAGACGCATCTGCTCATAACCACCCGTACGGATCGAACGGTTGTTCAACAGGTTATTCACCTGCAAGCTAACGCCCAGATTGTACTTGCGGTCGACGATATACCAATTCTTACCGATGTTGGCATTCAGAACGAAGGCATTGTCGAAACGCTCCTGATGAGTCATCTCCTTGACTGCCGCCAAGTTCTCAGCGTCGGTGTTCGACGAGAAGATACGACCCGTCAGAGCCTTGTCGGTACGATACAACGGGTTCATCGACAGATAGAGCGCGTTGTAGTAGTTGAAGTCGATACCTGCGTAGATGTTGTTCGAGGTACGCAGAGCCAGACCCAAATTGGCAGCGGTCTGCGGTGTGCTCTCGACGTGGTAGCCCTTCCAATATACCTTCTCGCCCGACAGCACGATCTCGGCCGAGTTGTCAGCCGTCTGCGTGATCAACGGGTTCGAGGTGTAGCGGTAGTCACCATAGCTGACTGCACCATTCAGATTCAGGAACTTGAACAGAGGTATCGAGAAACCAACCTCAACACCCGCATAGCGGCTGTCGATATTACTCATCGCAAAGTTGGTGAAGGTCGATTGCAAATCATCGTAGAAGCTGATCACCTTCGAGCGATCCTCGATAGTAGTATAGTAACCCGAAACACGAGCCTTGAAACCACCCACGTGCAGATCGTAGGTCAGATCGGCACTGAACACCTTCTCGGTGGTAAGGTCGGGAGTCACGCTATTGCGCGTACGGGGCGACACAAACGACGCCTGGAACGACGGAGCCTGCTGCATATAGGCAACCGACGCAGTCAGCGAGTTCGCGCCCGAAATCTTGTACGACAACGAGCCCTTAGCCTTATACTCGAAGAAGTTAAGTTTCTCGCTCGCGCCCTGCGAGTTATTCTCGAAGCTACCCTTGCGGTAAAGACCCTCGCGCCACTGGCTTACATAACCAGCCTCACCTGCAACAAAGCCCTCCAAACGAGCCGTATTGTAGTTCCACATCACCCACGCCTTAGCGTCACGAACGTGTGCATAGTAGTCGTAACCATACTTATCGCCCACCTTAACGATCGGAGCGTGACCATTAGCCTCGTAGTAGTCCAAATTGTTCTGCATAACGCGCTCGCCCACGAAGTCGCGCTCGGCATACTTATCGACATCGAGCCAATAGTCGCCACCCAGCAGATCCTTCATCTTTTTGTAGTACTCGGTGCGGTTGTAACGCGCGTCAAGACCCATATTCAGACGATGACCACCACGCAGCGTCTTGATCCACTGCACCTTGAAATTGGCATCACGCTGATCGGTATGACGCTCCTCAATAACATAGTTCGAACGACGCAGACCATTCAGACCCTCAATCTTCGAATCCTCGGTCACGTTACCATAGTTATTATTATAGAGGCGATCCCAATCAATCTGGCGGGTACCCCAATCCGAGCCCCACGCCCAACGAACGATATCTGCTTTCTCGAAATCGCCCTGACGCTCAAAGTAGCTGGGCAGATAGCGATAGTAGTCGGGACGAGGATCTGCGCCATCGTACCAATCGAGAGCCGAGTAACCATTGCGACCAAAACGATACGACGCCGTAGCCATCAATGTCGAGGTAGTCGAGGGGGTAAAGTAGTAGTTGAGCATTGCGATCGGCTCGTGGAAGTTACGGATACGGGCGTTGCGCTTCTTATCCACCTGATAACCCCAGTTCGAGTTATAGTAGTTGCTACCCACCATATCATAGACCTCCTGTGTCGATGCGTTCTGCACGCCGCGCTGCGTCGGTGCACCCAACACGGTCAGCGCAAAACGGTGGCAACGATTCAGTCGCTTCTCGACCGATGCGAAGTAACCGTAAGCGTTGTAATAGGTGCCGTTGATCCAATCGTTACCGCCCTGACGGGTCGAGAACGAGAAGGCGTATGCCCAACCATTGTCGAGCATACCCGACGCATACGAAACCATCACGCGGAAACGGTAGTTGTTGTTGGCATTAACCACACTTGCGCGGAAACCCTTACGCATCTGCGACGCGCGAGCGTTGATATTCGTCACGCCACCAATACCACCAACGCCATAGTCCGAAACACCCAGCGCGGGCGTAACCTCCTGATTACGAGTCGCCTCATTCAGACCCGACCACAACGACCACGGACCATAACCCGTCAATGCGTCGTTGAAATAGACACCATTCAGATAGGTGCCCTCCATCTCCGAGTCGTAACCACGCGGACGGAAACGCATCTGACCAAACTGATAGCCTGCAATGTTATTAAAGACGTCCTTCGATGCCGACAACGACGAGGGCATCACCTGTGCGTCATTTGCGGTCTCGGTATCGAACTCGGCAAAGTAATCATCACTCACACCGATTGCCATTACGGCATTCGACATCGGCACAAGATTGATATCCTTAACCGTCGTACCCACCTTAACCATCAACGTAACCGTCTCAAACTCGGGAGCCTCGAAAGTCAGTCGGTAGTCACCTTCCGCCAAACCCTCGATCGAGAACTCACCCTCAGCATTGGTATAAACCACCTTGTCGGTCGGCACGATCGTAACCTTCACCTGATCAATGGCAGTTCGACCCACGCGCTGTACGGCACGACCCTTCACACCACCGTCCTGAGCCGCAGCACCAACAGTGATAAGGGTAAAGAGTAGAATTAAGAGATTTTTGATCTTCATATCGTTTAAGTTTTATTTGCCTATAAATATGTACACGGGCAGGTGGTCGCTATAACCACCCTGAAAATCGTTACCCACAAACGTACGCAGAGGATAGCCCTTATACTGTCCCGATTGCTGGAACAGAAACGAGGCTCGGTAGATATTGCCGTAGAACTTGGGGTGCGTGCCCTTCTGCAAGCGCAACTCGCCACCCTTGGCATTGACCAGATTCTCGCTCACCACGATATTGTCAAAGATGTTCCACGCGTCCTGATATGCCAACGTGCCATAACCCGCTTTGAGCATCGACCAGAAGGGATTGAACAGATCACCCTCCTTCAACTCCTTGGTCTTCTGCTTGGCGTTGAGCACCTCGGCGATACTCGGATCGAACGGATCGTCGTTAAAGTCACCCATCATCACCACCTTACAAGCGGGATTGACGCGGTGGATCGAGTCGGCTGCATCGCGCATAACCTTCGCTGCCGCACGACGCTTGGGATCCGACGCTGCCTGACCACCGCTACGCGACGGCCAATGCGCAACCATAAAGCAAAACTGCTCGCCCTCGATCTTACCCCACATCAGCACCACATCGCGTGTGCGCATTGCGGGGAACTCCTCCATACGCACCGGCAGAGCCGACTGACCCTCAAATTCGAAGCGGTCGGGACGATACAGAAATGCCACATCGACACCGCGACGGTCGGGCGAATCGTGATGGCAAATGCGATAGTTACCGTTGATCAGCTTGCCCTGCACGATAATATCCTCCAACACATTACGATTCTCGATCTCCGACAGACCAATCACCGCCGGAAAATCGCGATTCGCCGTCGCAACGCCCATCAGCACCTGCTCGATGTTCTGCAACTTGCGCATATACTTCGACGTGTTCCACGCCTTGGCAGCCGACGGCAGAAACTCCTCATCGTTGATGTCGGGATCGTTCAACGTATCGAACAGGTTCTCAACATTGTAGAACATCACCGTGTGGCGTTTCTGTGCCGACGCGTCGAAACCGAGCAGTAGCAACGCGAGCAATCCGATGGTTAGTATTAAATTGTTTATCTTCATATTCTCTTCACTTATTTAGAATCCCCAGCGTGCAAGGTCCTTCTGCTCCTTAATCTCATCCGAGATCTGCGGGAAGAAGGTAAAGCCCGTCAGTCGTTCGATCTCATCGACACTCTTCACATCGCTCACGCGCGGATTTGAGTAGCTGTATCGGCGGTTCTCATACCAAAAACCGATGGTCGTTGCGTTCGAGTTATCGACCGCCTTACCCGTATTGCCCGACTTGGTGCGCAGCAGCACCTTGAAGTACGCCTTCGGCACTGCCACCTTACCGCCATTGCGATTATCGACCCACTTCACCTGAGTATCCTCCTCGGTGGTCATCACACAACCCGTCACCACATACAACGTATCGCGGCAAATGTACTCGTTACGAATCATATTTTCCAGATTGTTCCAGATATCCTGATTCATACCTGCACCTACCTGCGCCGTCATATTGGTGTAGTAGAAGGTCTGCGAGTTCATATCGTACGACGCCAAACGGTCAGCCGACGCCACCTGATGACCACGATCGTAGCCATTGCTCATACCCTTCTCCATATTGGGCTGGTACTGAGCGGGAATCAACGGATCATAGCCCCACGCATCGGTGCGATCGACCGCCTTGCGAGTGTAGCACTCGTGCAGAGGATAGGCAATCCACAGAGCCGCCTTCACATCAGGATCATAGCACATCGAGTAGTTGCGCATTGTCTTGCCCGAAGCCTTGGTCATATGCGTAACATACAGATTGCCATCGTTCTTCTTGACCAGCGGCATCTCTGCCCACGAGGTCTGCTCGTAGTCGATCTCGGGAGCCTCCTCCTGCACAAATGCGCCCTGCGTCAGTTTGAGCGTTACGGTCGTCGTGCCCTCGAACTCCACCTCGACGGTTGTCGAACGCGATTTCGACTCACCATTCGAGGCGATATACAAAGCCACCGAACCGTTACCTTGACCCTGCGTGTAGTAGTGGTAATCCTCGTAATCGAACCACGCCCAATCGTCCTTGACACGCGCCGTCCACTTTTGGGTTGCGGGTGCCGTAATCACAACGAACTGACTCGCGGTGTTCCACTCGACATTTTCACCGACCGAAAGTTTGGCTTTGCAGTTGGTTGTAGGCTCTACGGGATTCTTCTCGCCACAGCACGTGCCAATCACCGCCGCCGCAATCGCAATCACCACACCGAGTATTTTCTTCAAATTCTTCATCTAAATATTTATTCAACATCGAATCGGGACTATCTCGGCACTTTTCGTCCAAGATAGCCGACCCGACGAATTTGTATTACTCAACCAGCTTGTAAAGGTGGATAGCCTGCTGATTCTTGTACGACGTTGATTTATAGTAGCGGAAACGTGTACCATTTGTCGTTGCATTATTGTAACGCAACACCGTTTCAGCAGTACCCTTAATATGAATATCTCCTGCACTCTGCAACTCTACAACATTTACATACGCATTCGAAGTAGAGGTCAAAAGCTGGTTGCTATTTGCGGTCGAGCCAATATACGAGCCGTTCTTTGCCTTAATAGTGAAACCACCATCAACAACTGCAAACGTAAAACTCAGTTTATCGACATCTGCCGAAGAAGCGATCTTGCCATCTGCAATCGTTACAGCCGCGCCATTGCCCTCTGCATCAATCTTAGCCAAGCTACCATTCAGAGCCAAAGCACCCTTTTCATAAACGATCAGGTATTCGCCTGCGGTAATATCTGCTGCCGAGGTTACCTTAACGTAGCTCTTCTCGGTGGGAGTAGGCTCGTCGCCCTCGTCACCGGTCAAAGGTGCTGCCTGCGAGCAAGCAACCTCTGCCGACGCAACTGCCTCAGCATCTGCCGACGCAGCCATATAGACCGTTACGGTTGCCGACTTAGCCTCGGTCGAAGTGTTCTCGGCTGCCGTTACCTTCAATGTCGTGCCATCGATCACTGCGGTGAAGTGCTCGTCGCTGCTCTTAGCAAAGAGCTGGTTCTCGCCCTGACCTGCGACGGTCAGCTCCACACTCTTGGTCTCACCCTCAGCTACAAACGACATCGAAGTCGCTGCGGGGGTCACCTTGGGAATCACATAGTTGGTCGTAGCCTCAGTAGCAATTACATTATAGTACTTGCCACCGCTAACTGCCATCGCGTAACCCTTAACCGTAATATTGGTACCGGTCGAAAGTGCCGCCTTGATCTCATCGTTGGGATAGTAGATACTACCCATATTGGTAGTACCCTCGATCGTCATATTGTAGTAGTTACCACTGATTGCCAAATCACCCGTCAAGGTTACGTAGGTAGCCAGACGATTGTCGGTGTTAGCTATAAATGCGTCGATAGCTGCTGCGTCAGCCGTTGCAGCCTCAGGATAGGTATACTCCTTAACCGCGCCTTCGAGGAAGGTGGTCTTGTTCGAGGTCAGCTGGAAACCCTTGTTATAAGCACCGATTGCGCCCGTAGCTACCAACTCCTGACCAATCTTATAGCTCTTCTTGCCATAGCTGAAAATCGAGCCCGTTGCGTCGGTCAGCACGAAACCATTCGAGGTGAGTGCCGTAACCTGACCCATCATCGTATATTCGCTGTCCAACTCGACATTGGCGATATCGGTGATCTTCACAACGTCGGTTACAACCATATTGTAGTAACGACCGCTGCTGATCGAAACTGCATAACCATAGAGGACAATCTTATCGCCATTTGCAACCTTAGCCTTAATATCGTCAGTTGCGTAGTAGAAGCTACCCTGATTGGTTGTGCCATCGACCGTAACATTGTAATAGTTGCCGTTAACCGACATCGTACCAGCCAATGCTACGTAGCTTGCCAAACGATTCTCGGTGTTAGCAATAAATGCGTCGATAACCGCTGCGTCAGCATACGTCGGAGTGGGATAGGTGTAAGTGCCTGCCTCACCCTCGGTGATGGTTGCCGTTGTGCCGTCAATCTGCAACGCCTTGCCATAGTTGCTAATCTTAGCAGCAATAGTCAGTTTCTGACCTACGGCATAGCCTGCGTTATAGTTCTTATCGTAGTAGAGTATCGAGCCCGTTGCGTCGGTAAAGATGAAACCACGAGCGCAAAGTGCAGTTACGGTACCCTCCATCGTATAGGTCTGACCATCAACAACCTCAGCAATGGGAGTTACCGTTGCGGGAGCAGTAGTGGTGAAGGTCTTAACCTCGCCATAGGTGGTCTCCTCGCCCTTCACAGCGTATGCACGATACTCGTAGGTGCTCTCCTCAACCAAGTTCGAAAGCTCAACCGAGAACGACTCGGCAACAGCCGACGCTGCAACCTTCGTGTAGTCAGCCACACCGCTCATTCGGTACTCAACACCGACCTCAGCGGGAGCCTCCGTTACGCCCGAGTACGAACCTGCCAAAGTTGCGCTGGTTGCGGTCACGTTGGTCGCCTCGCCCGTAACAACGGTCAGCACATCAACCGGAGCCTCAACTGCACCAAACTCAACATTGTCCAAACGATAAGTATTCGACTTACCGGTATAGCGGAATGCAACAGCCAGAGACTTTTCCGCAGCGTACTTGGTCGAAAGGTCGAGCGAGTACGAGGTCCAAGTGTTGATCGGGTTGATCGTCTCGTCGGTATAGGTGTACGACTCAACAACCTCCCAAGTTGCCGTTGCTACATCACCCGTGTAGTCCTTCGACGCTACAACCTCGAACTTCGAGTTGTCCTTAGTCTTGAAGTACCAAGCCAGGTCGAAGGTCAGTTTCTTGCCCTCGGCATCAGCTACGTTGAACTTAGTCATAACGGCATAAGCCACAACCTCGGTCAGTTCTGTGTCATAAGGTGCAATCGTAATATACTTATCAGCACCATTATTGAAAGTCTTGCCATACCAACCCATTTTGTAGTTTGCAGGCCACTTAGTATCTGTTGAGGTAAAGGTCCATTTACCACTATTGTAAACAACCATATCCTCAATCGTTGCGAAGTCGTCAGCAAAGTAGGTAACTGCCGTGCTCTGATCCTTCTCGGTTGCAAAGGTCTTGACATCACCCTTATACTCCTTACCATCAGCCACAACGTATGCGTAATACTCATAGTTGGTGCCGTCGGTCAAAGTATTGAGCGTAACCGAGAAAGGCGACTGAATTGCGATAGCCTTCTCTACGGTGTAATCCGTTGCACCCTCAGCCTTATAAGCAACACCTACCTCCGAGATCGTGCCATCGAACTCGTAGCTACCGCCAATGGTTGCACCGCTCATCGTGATATCGGTTGCGTCGGCAGTCTTAACCACGGGAACAGCCTCGATCTTCACGCCCTCGTCCTTAGTCGTGAGGGTCAAGTCATCGATACGGAATTGCTGCTCCTTAACCTTCGAAACGAACTTCAAGCCAACAATATTCTCAGCCTCAGCCACCGTGAACGACGCGGTGGTCAATTTCCAACCATCGGCAGCGTCACGAGTCAGCGTCAGCGGCTTATAAGTTGCACCACCGTCAGTGGTATAGTAAGCCTCGAACTCCGAAGCATTGTATGCGTTATAAACGCGCAGACCCATCGACAGGTCGATATTCTGAGCGTTGCCGACGTTGATGTTATTCACAACAAATACAACATCGACCTTATTACCAAAGGCATTGTTACCGCCCGACGCACCCGCATAACTATCCGACGCGTGCGACTTACGGAAGTCGAAAGTAGTGCCCATATAGGTTGCACCTGCACCACCCAGACCCTGACGAACGAAACCGCCAGCAGCCTCGAACGCATCGAGATTGGTATTAGCCGTCAAAGCCACACCATCGAACGACTCGTAGTAGAGTTTGGTGCCGTCAACGGTCGGATCGCTCGGTTCGCTGGGATCCTGACCCTCGCTACCTGCTGCCAAATCTACCTCCTGACCACCAGCACCGGTTGTCAAGTTGATATCGTCAACGCGGGTTGCAACGCTTGCCTCCATCTTGATGTAGAGATACTGAGCAGCCTCCTTCAACGTGAAGTCGGTCGACGCCTTATCCCACGCGCTGTAATCCGAGCGAGTATAGGTGATCTCGGTCCACTTCGTACCGTCAGCACTCAACGAGAGCTTGAACTCGGCAGGGTTGAACGGAGCGTCGTAGTTGCCATACTCGTTGCGCTCAACGCCCCACTCGAAATGGAGATTCTTCTCGCCATCGAGAGCGATCTTGTTGATAGTGAACGTGCCACCTGCTGCGAAATAGAGGTTATTCACACCCGACGCCTCGTTCTTGGTGTAGTCCGAGTTGTTGTACTTGGTGTCATTCGAGGGCGAGTTACTACGAACGGTTACGCTGCGCGAATCGTAGGTAACCTCAGCAGCACCCGTACCCTTCTTGTTGAACTTCTGGAACTCGTTAGCGTAGGGCCACTTGTTGTTCGAATCCTGCGACGCAGCCTCGCCATCGAGGTTGTCAGCGAAGATAACCTTTGCGTCGGCTACCTCACCCGTCTGCTCAACATAGATCGAACGCTTGAACAGAATGGTCGAAACGATGATCTCAGCCTTACGAGTCGAGCCTGTATTGCGGCTCACTGTTACGGTCAGCGTGTTGTCGCCATCACCCTCGTCGGGATTGACAACACACCAATCAGCGTTGCTCGATACCGCAGTCCAAGCGCGGTTGCAACGCACGGCGAAGGTCTGACTGCTCTCCTGCGAGTCGAACTGCAAAGTGAGCGATTCGAGAGCCTCGCCCGTCAATTCCGCGGCGATCTCCAACTCCGGAATGACCGGATCGACCTCCTCGGTGTTACACCCTGCGAACGACATCGCGATGAGCAACATCGGCAGAGCGAAAAGCAAATGCTTCAAATGTTTCATAGTTCTTTGGTTTTAGTTGTTTGTTAATTTTTTATTAATTTTAGTTATTTCGATTACATTTTGGGATTTTTCTCCTAATTTAACTCACAAATATAACAAAAGGTCACGAAAAGTGCAACAATCCGACACTGCGGGTTGCTAAAAATTATTCAACACAAGGAGGTGATTTTTCAACACTCGAACGACATCGGGAATCGCCCTTATTTTTAGTTATTTAGAGGTAAGCAATGGGCTAAATTCGAGAGGTTTTCAACATTTGAACATTGAGTTTTCAACAATTTGAGAAACTTTTGGGGCTATCTACACTGCTCCGCAATACCATTTTCGGACAATTTCGGGGCACAAAAAAAGTCGCACTTCCTTCAAAGAAAGTGCGACGCTACGACTGCCGACTCGGCAGCCTAATCCTTCATTATATAGACCGTTTCATTCCTCTTTTGCAGATTGTAGTGCTCACGGGCGTACGCCTCGATATACTCATCATAGCGCAGATTTTCGAGCATCGTGCTATCCTCGGCAATCTTCGCGCGGCAAGCCTCGACCTCCTTAGTCAATGCCTTGATATCGCGGCGAAATTTAAAACACTTCACCACGAAAGGTCCTGACGTCAAGATCATTACGACTACCGCAGCAACCACCGCAACGAATCGAAAACGCTTTGTACGATACCACTCACTCATAGCACATTAAGGGATACGCATAAATTTATGAATCTGGATCGAGATGTTCCACTTCGGGTGCGCCTTGACATACTCGACAATCGTCGGCGTCATCTGCTCCGAACGGCTCCACTCAGGCTGCATAAAGAGCATACAACGCTCGCCAACCTTCGCCGCGCACTCCTCAGCCCAACGCAGATCCTCCTCGGTCTCGATAATAACCTTCAACTCGCTTGCCGCAGCAAATGCCTCAGCCAAAGGCGGTTGCTTGCGCTTGGGCGACAGGCAAATCCAATCGAACTCACCACTCAGCGGGTGCGAACCCGACGTTTCGAGAAAGATCTCCAACCCGTGTGCGTGCAGGCGTTCGGTCAGATAATCGAGCGGATAGATCAGCGGCTCACCGCCCGTGATGACAATCGCCTGCGCCTCGAACGACGCAGCACGCTCGACGATTTCGTCGGTATCAACCAGCGGGTGGCTCAGCGGATTCCAAGTGTACTTAGCGTCGCACCAGCTGCAACCCACATCGCAACCGCCCAAGCGGATAAAATATGCAGGTTTGCCAGAGTGAAAACCTTCACCCTGAATGGTATAGAAATCCTCGACCAGCGGCAGGCGACGACCTCCACAGAAATCGGTATCGGGACGACGGCTACTCATTGACTACCACAAAAACATCTTTCAGATTGCGACCCAGCTGGTCGTAATCCAAACCATAACCAACAATAAACTCGTTACCGATCTCCAACGCCTTATATTTAATAGGTATCTGCTTCGAGTACGAATTGGGCTTGAAGAAGAGCGTTGCAACCTCGACACTCGCGGGGTTATGACCCGACAACGAACGCATCAAGTGCTCGATACTCTCGCCCGTATCGACGATATCCTCAACCACAATCACGTGGCGACCCTCGATATTATTCTTCAAGCCGATCAGCTCCTGCACCTTGCCCGTAGTCGATGTGCCGGCATACGACGCCAACTTGACAAACGACAGCTCACAGTTGAAATCGACCTTCTTCATCAGATCGGACATAAACATAAACGAGCCGTTCAGAACACCCAGAAACAGAGGCGTTTCGCGATCGGCATAATCGGCATTGATTTTCGCTGCCACAGCCTCGACTGCGCGATCAATCTGCTCGGCCGAGATCATCACCTCGAAGGTCTTGTCGTGGAGTGTAACTCGATTCTTATTACAACTCATAGATTTATTTTGATAAGAGTTAGACTTCGCGTTTGAGTTTCGTAAAAAAACAATTAACTTTGCGAAGTTACAAACTTTCGATTAATTTTCAAAAATTTTGTGCAATATGACACCAATTGTTAGCATTATTATGGGCAGCACCTCGGATTTGAAGGTGATGGAGGCTGCCGCTAAACATCTCGACGCTATGGAGATACCCTACGAGATTCTCGCTTTGTCGGCTCACCGTACCCCCGCTCTGGTTGAGCAGTTTGCACGCGGTGCAGCAGAGCGTGGCGTGAAGGTAATCATCGCCGGTGCTGGCGGCGCAGCTCACCTCCCCGGTGTGATCGCAGCAATGACTCCCCTGCCCGTGATCGGTGTGCCCATCAAGTCGAGCAACTCGATGGACGGCTGGGACTCGGTGCTCTCGATTCTGCAAATGCCCGCAGGTATTCCCGTCGCAACGATGGCATTGGACAACGCTAAGAATGCAGCGATTTTTGCTACACAGATCCTTGCCGCTGGCGACTCCGCAATGATGGCTAAGGTCGTTGAGTTCAAGGACGAGCTGGCTGAGAAAATCGACAAGGCAAACCGCGACCTCGCGACAATCAAAATGCCTTTCAAAGTGAACTAAACCACTATGACTCAGCAAGTCATATACGCATTCGCAATCACGTTGGCAGCGGGTCTGGCAACGGGTATCGGTAGCGTCATAGCCTTTATGACCAAGCGCACCAATCGTCGTTTTCTGGCCTTCTCGTTGGGTCTTTCGGCGGGTGTGATGATCTACGTATCGTTTATGGAGATGCTCTACTCGGCTCGCATTGAGTTGGAGGCTATGCGTGGCGAGCAGCAGGGCGCACTGATAGCTGCGGCGGCATTTTTTGGAGGTATGCTCATCGCCTACCTCATCGACCGCGCTGTGCCCGAAGCCGAGAACCCGCACGAACTGCACTCGGTCGAGGAGCTCGAAGATGACTCGCGCCACAACCACCGACTGCACCGTATGGGTCTGCTCACAGCGTTGGCAATCACAATCCACAACTTCCCCGAAGGCATTGCCACATTTATGTCGGGTATCAGTTCGATCGAGACGGGTGCAGCGATTGCCGTTGCTGTTGCGATCCACAACATTCCTGAGGGTATCGCCGTCTCGGTGCCGATCTATGCCGCAACGGGTAGTCGCCGCCGCGCCTTTTGGTACTCGTTTATGTCGGGATTGTCGGAGCCGCTGGGTGCTGTGGCTGCCTATCTGCTACTGATGCCGTTGATGGGACCGATGTTGCTGAACTGCACCTTCGCCGCCGTTGCGGGCATTATGGTATTCATCTCGCTCGACGAGTTGCTGCCCGCCGCTCACCAATATGGTGAAAACCACACCTCGATCGTGGGTATGATCTGCGGTATGGCACTGATGGCAGTAAGCCTTATACTACTGATGTAGCGACGTTTGCGTGCGTTTAAAGAATGAGCCTCACCCCGCGCGGAGTGAGGCTCGTTTGTGTTTAGTTATGAGCATAGACGTACCAATTCAGATAGGTTGCAAACAGCAGCCACAGCAGGTAGGGCGTCATCAACCACGCTGCCCACGACGAAGTGCGACCCGCCGACGACATATACCACACCGTCAGCACGATCAACAACAGCAGATCGGCAAGTCCCAACAGCGGGTCGCGCAGGCGGAAGAACAACACAACCCACAGGAAATTTACGATTAATTGCAGCACCCACGGCAGCACCGCACGCATATTCTCCGTTCGGAAACACTCACCCAGCGACACGCCCATCAACACATAGAGCACCGTCCAGACAATCGGAAAGACCATATTCGGTGGCGACAGAGGCGATCGGGCGATGGTCGGATACCACTCGCGCAGCGCGTCAGCTTGAATCAAACTCGACAAATACCCCACTCCAAGGCACACCACAATGGCAATGGGATAGGCAATAAACTTTTTCATACTCGAAACTTTTTGAGTTGGTATACGCCTTGTTGTGGCGCAATTTTAAGACCAAACCGTATCGTTTTTGGGTAAAATTTATCGCGCGGAGGGTTGCCAAACGAAACTTTTTCGTAAATTTGTAATCAAAGATTGAAGAATTTAAAACGCACGAACACTATGGTTATTGATTTCAAAGAGCGAGCAGAAGAGGTGCTCGAACATTTCAACGGAGGCGAAAAGGAGTTTATCGTACGTCGCTACGTAGACGACAAGTGCAAGATTATGAAGGGATTGCTCCATAGCGGCGCCTCGATTGGCGAGCACACCCACACCACAAACTGCGAGTTTATCCACATCATCGAGGGTCGCGGCACCGTACTGATGGACGGCGCGTATGAGGACGTCGAGGCGGGTCAGTGCCACTACTGCCCCAAAGGTCACTCGCACAGCCTGATCAACAACAGCGACGCCGACCTACACTTCTTCGCTACGGTCGTCGAACAGTAAAGCGCAACAAAGTCGATTTCTTTAAAATCGACATACGCGGCAGCACCCGCGACTTTCAGTCGCTCCGCCCCCTGCCGCCGCGTATGCTCTCATTTGTAGCAAACTAAAAAAGCCACCCCAACCGATGGAGTGGCTTTTAGAATATTAATAAGGTATCTATCGGATTCTATCGACCGAACGAACCAACATCTCGTCAGCTGCGATCGCCTTCATTGCTAAATAGTTCAGGAACAGAGCCGCAATCGGCAGCAACATCGTTACCTTCATTCCCTGTGCGTGGAAATCGAAATCAGCAAACGCGCGATAGAACAGATAGTAGTGAACAGCCAACATTATCACCGAGCCAACCAACAGCACAAACTCGACAATGCAATAGCGAATCTGCACCATACGACGCTTATACAAGAAGATATTGATGAGCGGCAGCAGAGCCGAGCAGACCAACATTATCGTCAGAATGATTGTCGGTTTATACATCTCGCCCGTAGCCACCGAGCGCAGACCGTAGCCATAGAGGTTGAATGTCTCCTCGCCACCCACAAAGTAGGCAAGCGGCAGACACATCATCAGCGTCGTGAGTAACACGATACCGAGCAGATAGAGTGTTTGAATACGTTGAATCATTATTTGTCGTTTTTCGATTAATCAAAATAAATATCCTCGTCGTCGAGCACACCCGTCACGTCGTCAATCAGATAGCTGTTGCGATCCGACGAGTTGCGGTTGATGAGCTCGCCCAAAAATCCCGCCAAAAAGAGTACAACACCCAGCACCACTGCCAATAACGACAGGTAGAACAGCGGTTGATCCGTAGCACTGCGCCATACAAGACCATTCGCCTGACGAATAACCTTTTGCAGCACGATCCAGATCGCCGCGCCACCGCCAAAGAGGAACATCAGTGTACCGAGCGAACCGAAGAAATACATCGGACTGCGACCAAACTTCGACATAAACATCACCGAAAGCAGATCCAAATAACCCTTGATCATTCGCTCCCAACCGAACTTCGATACGCCATATTTGCGGGCGCGGTGCACGACCACCTTTTCGCCAATGCGCTTGAAACCAGCCTGTTTTGCCAAAATCGGAATATAGCGGTGCATCTCGCCATAGACCTCGATACTCTTAACCACCTTATTGCGATACGCCTTCAAGCCACAGTTGAAATCGTGCAACTTAATACCCGACACCACACGCGCCGTTGCGTTGAAAAACTTGCTCGGCAAACGCTTACCAATGGGGTCGTGACGCTCCTTCTTCCAGCCCGAAACCAAGTCATACCCCTCCTCAACAATCATCTTATAGAGTGCAGGGATCTCGTCGGGCGAGTCCTGCAAATCGGCGTCCATCGTAATCACAACCTCGCCCTCGGCAGCCTCGAAACCGCAATAGAGAGCCGCCGACTTACCATAGTTGCGACGAAAACGGATACCACTAACCGACTCATTCTTAGCCGCCAACTGCTCGATCACCTCCCACGACGTATCGCTACTGCCATCGTCGATCAGAATCAACTGATAGCGGAAATGATTTTCGCGCATCACACGATCGACCCACTGCTCCAATTCGGGCAGCGACTCGTACTCGTTGTAGACCGGCACAACGACCGAAATGTGGCACGGCATTTTATCTGCTAACATACTATTATTCATTATTTTCGGTTGTTTCGTTCTGCTCCACCTCGGCAAACGGATCAGCCTCACGACGTGTGAACGCCGCGATCACCAAACCGTAGAGCACACCGCTGAACACCATACTGAACACGCTCGAAAAGACGATGAAGATCGGATTGAACTGCATCGTATTCATCATTCCGTTCATCTGCTTGATCTGCGCCTTCGAGTAGATACCCATCTGCTTGATCATATCCATCGACTGACCCAACAGTGCTTTATACTCCTCCTCGATGAAGGTATTGACCGCCACAGCCTTAATCGCACCATACAATATACCCGCAAAGATCATCGACACCGCGATGAAACCCAGCACCTGACCATACGAGCAACCTGCCTTGCCGCACGAGAGAGCATACTGACGCGAGTAGTACCAAATCAGCACCACCGGCACGATGAAACCGATCAAGCCCAAACCCGTAAACGGGCAGCAAATCTGCATCATATCGAATGCCACCGACACAGCACCAATCACTGCACCCGCAATCGACGCTCGAAGTAAATAGTTGTTATTCATATCCGTTTGCACTTTTTTAATTTCTTCATTATTAACGCAATTCACCTCGACCCTCACGCAGAATCTCCTGCTCGTCCGAGGTCAGATCGACCAGCGTCGTCGGCACATTATCGCCAATACCGCCATCGACAACCAAATCAACAACACTCTCATAACGCTCCTCGATCAGCTCAGGATCGGTCGTATATTCATCACCATCGTCCGTCGGGCGACGCTTAACCGACGAGGTGATCATCGGGCAACCCAATCGCTCGACAATCGCACGCGCAATGGGGTTGGCGGGAATACGCACACCCACGCTCTTGCGCTTCTCTAACGCGCGGTCGGGCATCTTCGACGAGGTATTCAAAATGAATGTGAAGGGACCGGGCAGGTTGCGTTTCATCAACTTAAAGGTCAGATTATCAACGCGACAATACTCCGACACGCTCGAAATGCTATCGAAAATCACCGAGAGCGAATCCTCACTCTTGGCTTTGATCGTGCGCAGACGCTCAATGGCTTTGGGCGAATGGAGCGAGCAACCGAAAGCATAGATCGAATCGGTCGGATAGATGATCACACCGCCGCGACGCAGCACATCGGCAACCTTATCCAACTCCTTTTCGCTCGGATTGACCGGATAAATCTTGACAAGCATAGTAGTTCGTGTGTTTGGTTAATTTGTCAAAGATAACGCTTTTCGCCCGAATGTCCAAACTCTTGGCTCGCTTTTTTCGCTCCGTACGGGCTTAGTCACGTCGGATTTTCAGGCGCGACACCACGGGATAGTGATCCGAAACACCCAATCGCGGCGAGGAATACGACTGCACCTCGAACCCACGATCGACCATAATGAAGTCGATACGCAGCAGGTTGAAGAAGCCGCGATAGGTATTGGTCATTCCACGTGCCGCCTCGACAAACGTATCGTCCATACGGCGACCAATTGTGCGATAGGTATACGACATCGCGCCATCATTGAAGTCGCCACAGACGATCACACGATAGGGCGACGCCGCAACAAAACGCGATATAGTATCAGCCTGATCAGCTCGTATTTGCGAATTAAGCTGGAATCGGTCGGCAATCGACCGCAGCTTACCCTCGCGCTCACCCGAACCGTCCTCGATAAAATCGCCACTTACCAGATACTCCTGATCGTTGTGGGTGATCATCGTCGTGCGAAGATGGTTGTTGACCACACGTACCGTATCGTCGCCAATCATCAGATCAGCCCACTGAGCAATACAAGCCGTCGAATCCAGCTCCGTCGCATTGTCGATCACACCCGAACGCACAATCTTATAGCGCGTATAGATCGCATTACCCACGCCGTGACCCTGCTTGGGGTGGGTCGTCAGTCGCAACGACACCAAACCGCGATACTTGCGGCTTGTGAGCATCGTATCGAACATCTCGCGCGGGCAAGCGGGCGTGCTCTGAAACTCCTGCAAGCAGACAATATCGGGCGACAGCGAGTCGATTACCGCCGCACCCGTTGCTACGGCGTGCTGAGGGTCTTGATCGACACCATAGTAGGGCTTGAAATTGCCTATGTTATAGGTCATTACCGTGAACGAGCCTCGTTCGGGTGTATGCTGTTCCGAGTAGTCGCGCATAGGCGTAATACGGTAATAGCGCGACACCTTACCCACGCCCAACAATGCCACCAAAATCATCGGCAGAGCATACTTCCAACGCCAGCGGATCACCCAATACAGAATCAGCAACACCATCAGCGCATAGCTGAACGGTGCACCCAAACCGAGCAACGACAATATCCACATTCGGTGCGGGCTGACGATCGGAGCCAGATATGACAACAGCACCACGACCATAACCACGATCGAGATGATCACCATCACAAAATCGAACAATCGTCCCGCTAACGAGCGACGCGACGAACGACGATCCGAGTCGTTGGGTGATGCGTAATAGTATTCCGACATAGTTACGAGTGTTTTTTTAGAAGTAGATTTGGTGAGTTTTCTTCCAATATCGCAGCAGCAGCCAGCCCCACAACATACCTCCCAGATGGGCAAAATGGGCAACGCTATCGCTTACACCCACAACGCCTGCCGAGAACTCGATCACCAAGAAAACAACCACAAACCATTTGGCTTTCATCGGGATCGGCGGGAACATCAACATCACCATTGCATTGGGGTGCAGCACGCCAAACGACATCACAACACCCATCACTGCACCCGACGCACCGAGCATCGCGTGATTGGTAAAGATCTTATTGGCTAATTGTGCCGCGCTCACGCCCATCGCTGTTGCCTCAGCTGCGATGTGCGATTTGACATTGAGCCACTCCACTGCCGCAACACCCATATGCAACAACGCAGCCCCCACACCACACACAAAGAAGTAGGTCAGGAACTTCTTCGGACCTAAGTCAATCTCCAACGTGCGACCGAACATCCACAGCGAGAACATATTGAAAAACATATGCGAAAAATCGGCGTGCAGGAACATATAGGTAAAGAATTGGTAGAGATGAAACTTCTCGCTACCAATCCAATACAACATTCCATACTCGCGGATCGCGTCGCCAATGGGCAATATCGTACACGCCAACCATACAACAAAGTTGGCAATAATCAAATTCAAGGTTATGGGCGGCGTGGCAAAATATCCACGTCCAAATTGATTATTCATCGTCTAAAATTTATTTACTTTTATTCAGCCAAACTACCCCAATCGTGAGCGAATCTCGCCCGTCGAGATCTCGACCATTATCGCCTTGCCCGACGGAGCAAAGCTCATATTCTCACACTTCGATAACCTATCGAGCAGTGCCTTAGTCTGTTCCACGCCTATCACTCCGCGCATTGCCGCCGCACGTCGCTGAGCAACCATCGCTGCCAATCGCTGACGTCGCACCGCAACAGGCGAATCGCCCTCGGCAATCGAGTGAATCACATCATAGAGCAGGCGGTCGATCTCAACTCCCTCCATATCAGCCGGCGTGCCACTCATCTCAACCGTACACTCGTCGACCACACGCAGGTCGAAACCAATCGCCAACAGATCCTCCATACACTCCTGCAACAGTCGCACCTCGTCGTTGCTCATCACCAGCGGTTCGGGGAACAGCAACTGCTGGCTCACCGACGAACCACCACTGAGCATCTTCTCGTAGTCCTCGAAGCTGACACGCTCGCGTGCACGACGCAGATCGACCACCACCAGACGACCACGATAACGCGCTGCCGCCAACGTTTCGGGCAGTGTGATAATATCCTCGAACTGAGCCTCGTCCGCCACGTCGAACTGCTGCTGAACAGCGTCGGTACTCTCGACAAACTCGAACTCCTCGTCCGCCTGCGGTTGTGGCATCGACACGAAGTCGCGGAAGCTATCGCCACTCTCGACGATTGCAAACTCCTCACTCTCAGCCCCAACGAGCGGATCTGACTGCCACACGTCGTAGCTTTCGCGCTGCGGTTTGGCGCGATACTCGCCCGCGAAATCGGATAAATCGGCCTGCGAGCGACGACCTGCCGTCGCACCCGAGGTATAGCCCTCGCGGAAGGGATTATACCCCTCGACACTCGCCGCCTTAGGCTCACCATAGACACGATTCGACGCTCCCGCAACGGGGATATCAATCGCACCCTCGTCATCGAAATCCATCAAAGGCACCGCGCCCGTCTTAGCCAACGTTTCACGCACTGCCGCATTGATTATCTGCCAGATAGCCTCGCCGTCCGAGAATTTAACCTCGGTCTTTTGCGGGTGGACATTCACATCAATTCGGTCGGGATCAATGGTCAAATAGAGGAAAATATCGGGCTGGGTCTGCGCTGGAATCAGCTTCTCGTAAGCCTTCATCACCGCCTTATAGAAATAGGGCGACTTGAAGTAGCGACCATTCACAAACAGGAACTGCTTGTACGAACTCTTCTTCGCCGCTGCCGGACGCCCCACAAATCCCTCGATCTTCACGAGCGACGTTTCAGCCGACACCTCCAAAAGATTATTCTTGATACTCTTGCCCACGACATCGACTATTCGACCGCGAAGATTCGCGCGATCGAGATCGTAGAGCGGGGCTTGATTATTATACAACTTAAAGGCAATCTGCGGATTACACAACGCCACACGCTCAAATTCATCACGAATCTGACGAGCCAACGTCGTACTCTTCTCCATAAATCGACGACGCGCCGGAACATTATAGAACAGATTGCGCACAAAGAACTGCGACCCAACCGAACAACCACACGGTTTCTGTTTCTCGAACTCACCGCCATTGATAAAGACCTGAGTACCAAATTCGTCACCCGCTTGGCGCGTCTTCAACTCCACCTGCGCAACAGCCGCAATCGACGCCAATGCCTCGCCACGAAAACCGAACGTATGGAGTTGATAGATATCGGCGACCGACGCGATTTTGCTCGTGGCGTGGCGATCGAATGCCATACGTGCGTCCGTAGGCGACATACCGCAACCATCGTCCACAATCTGAATCAGATCGCGACCGCCATCAACAAATTTTACCGTCACGGTGCTCGCCCCTGCGTCTATCGCATTCTCCATCATCTCCTTGACAACCGACGAAGGTCGATTGACGACCTCGCCCGCTGCGATCTGATTAGCAACGATTTCGGGTAGCAGTTTAATTCGATCCGCCATAGCTCTCTTTTATAGCTTATTCGCCTTGATAATCGTTAGGCACCACTCGGATCGGACGGTAGGGATCGAACTCCTCCTCAGCAGGTGCCGACTGCACTGACGTGTTCTGCTTTGCCAAATCGAACATCTCAGCCACGCGCGGCACAACCACAAAGATCGCCAACGCCACGATCACAATCATAATCAACATACGGATCATACCGCGCTTCTTGCGGTCGGCAGCCTCCTGACGACGATACTCGTTGCGCTCCTCACGGCGGCGACGGATATACTCGCCCGCAACATATACATTCTCGCCCTTGCGCTCCGAGGGTTGCTCACCGCGCTCAGCACGACGCTCGCGCAGAGCCTCAACCTCAGGATCGTAATAGCGAGGTTTATAATTGAACTGATTGGCGTGTTTCTTAAATGGTGAAAATCCTAACATATCGCTTTAACTTTTTGCCAAATATACAATTTTTTACGCCGACAAGCAACCTCCGCCCGCCAACTTTTTCGCCACTATTGGAAGAAATTCTTCATTCGTTCGAAGATATTCTGATTCTTCACCGTCTCAGCCTCCTTGAACGAGGGCTGCTCGGCCAACTTCTCGACCAGCGCACGCTCCTCCTTCGAGAGTTTCGAGGGGATTGTCAAATCGACCACAATCAGAATATCGCCTCGTCCATAGCCATTCACATCGGGCAGACCCTTACCACGCAGACGCAACACCTTACCGGCGTGCGTACCTGCGTCGATCTTGATCTTCACGCGCGAATCAATCGTAGGCACCTCGACATTACCACCCAACAGAGCCGTCGTAACGGGGATATTCAGATTATGAATCAGGTCGTTGCCATCGCGCACGAAATCCTCCGAGGGGATCTCCTCGATCAACACCTGCAAATCGCCATTCACACCTCCGTGGCGTGCCGCGTTACCCTTGCCCGACACATTGAGGCGCATACCTGCCCCAACGCCCGCAGGAATACGGATCTCGACAACCTCCTCGCCACGTACCGTACCCTCGCCGTTACACTTTGTGCAAGGATCCGAAATAACCTTACCCTCGCCACCACACGTAGGACACACGCCCTGCGTCTGCATACGACCGAAGAAGGTATTCTCAACACGCGTCACATAGCCCGCACCATTACAGGTCGAGCAGGTCTTATAGTCGTTGGCACTCTTAGCACCCGAACCGCCACACGCATCGCAAGCGATTGTCTTATTGATCTTTATCTTCTTTGTTGTGCCCGTTGCGATCTCGGCTAACGTCAGTTTCACCTTCACGCGCAGGTCGCTGCCGCGATTGACCGACTGACCGCGTCCACCGCCGCCAAAACCGCTGAAACCGCCACCAAAATGACCGCCGAAGATGTCGCCAAACTGCGAGAAGATGTCCTCCATCGAGAAGCCGCCACCAAAACCGCCAAAGCCACCCCCCGCAGCCGATCCGTTCATACCTGCGTGACCAAACTGATCGTAACGCGCACGCTTATCGGGATTCGACAGCACGTCGTATGCCTCGGCAGCCTCCTTGAATTTCTCTTCTGCCTCCTTATCGCCCGGGTTCTTGTCGGGGTGATACTTGATCGCCGCCTTGCGGTAGGCCTTCTTGATCTCGTCGGCGTTGGCATTACGCTCGACACCCAACACTTCGTAGTAATCTCGTTTTTCCATCTTATCTCAATGATCGCCCACCGATGCAGACGACCGCTAATTTGTTCCTAAAAAATTTACTCGGCAACAACTACTTTCGCGTAGCGAATAACCTTATCACCCAACTTGTAGCCCTTCTGAACCACGTCGATAATCTCGCCTGAGTTCTTACCATCAATGGGAAATCGGGCAACAGCCTCGTGCACGTCAACGTCGAACTCCTTACCGACTGCTTCGATCTCGCTTACGCCCTGCTGGCGCATCACCTCGTTGAACTTCTGCGAAATGAGTCGAACACCGCCACGCAGAGCCTCAACATCGTCGCTCTTCTCCATCGCAGCCAATGCACGATCGACATCATCAACCACGGGCAGCAGAGCCTTGATCACATTCTCGCCACCCGACTCCACGAGCGACATCTTCTCTTTGAGCGTGCGCTTGCGATAGTTGTCAAACTCAGCCTGCAAACGCAGATACTTATCGCGCCACTCGGCTGCCTCCATCTCAGCTTTTGCCAATGCCTCTGCCGCTTCATCAACGGGCTCGGCGTCGGTCTGGTCTGCCATTTCGTCAACTGCGGGGGTGTCATCGTCTGCCATATTGGCACACGACTGTCCCTCACAATTGGGTTCGACATCGCCTTCGGCGAAGCCCTCCTCGGGCTTAACTTCCTCGTTATAAACTTCTTGCTTGCTCATAATCTATTTCGTTTTTATTTTATTTCGTTTATACCACTCTTAATAACACAAATTGCATACCACATCGCCTTTTGTGCTAAGAATCTGCAAAGTAACGAAATTTTCGCCAAACGACCGAATATTTCGGCAGATAAAGCCCGTCGGGAGCCTCATTTTGCAACCGCTTTTGCGACCTCACCCTCATAAAACTACCAAGTATCGGATTTTGTTATGGTGGGATTGATATTTTTTATAGCGTTTTTGGTCCAAGTTCGAAAAAAAGTGCGTACCTTTATGCTCGGAAAAATAAGATAAACAAAAATTATATTATGCTTACAAGAATTATTAATGGTAATGTTCTGACCCCGTCGGGTTGGAAAAAAGATTGCTCGGTATTCGTTCGTGATGGTAAGATCGTCGAGATCTCGGACACTAACCTCGAAGTCGTGGGTGCCGAAATATTTGACGCTCAGGGTTCGTATGTGGTTCCCGGTGGTATCGAGATTCACGCCCACGGCGGTGGCGGCAGCGACTTTATGGAGGGTACCGAGGAGGCTTTCCGCACAGCAGTTGCTGCTCATATGAAGTATGGTACTACGGCATTCTACCCCACTCTCTCGTCGTCGACTATGCCGATGATCCGCGCTGCGGTGGCTACGACCGAGAAGCTGATGGCAGAGAAGGATAGCCCCATTATGGGTCTGCACCTCGAAGGTCACTACTTCAATATGGTGATGGCTGGTGGTCAGCTGCCCGAGAACATCAAGAACCCCGATCCCGCTGAGTATATTCCTCTGCTCGAAGAGACCAACTGCATCAAGCGTTGGGACGCTGCTCCCGAATTGCCGGGTGCTATCGAGTTCGGTCGTCACATCACCTCGAAGGGTGTTCTGGCGTCGATCGGTCACACCAAGGCTGAGTATGGCGACGTATTGGCTGCTTACAATGCAGGCTACTCGCACGCAACCCACTTCTACAACGCTATGCCCGGTTTCCACAAGCGTGGCGAGTACAAGTATGAGGGTACGGTCGAGAGTATCTATCTGTTTGACGATATGACCGTTGAGTTGGTTGCTGACGGTATTCACGTTCCCGCTCCGATTCTGCGTATGGTTCACAAAATCAAGGGCGTAGAGAACACTGCACTGATCACCGACGCGCTGGCTTGCGCTGCAAGCGACTCGCAGGTGGCATTCGACCCCCGCGTGATCATCGAGGACGGTGTCTGCAAGTTGGCTGACCGCTCGGCTCTGGCTGGTAGTATCGCAACGATGGACCGTCTGCTCCGCACGATGGTATTCAAGGCAGATATTCCGTTGCAGGACGCAGTTCGTATGTCGTCGGAGACCCCCGCACGTATTATGGGTATCCTCGATCGCAAGGGTACGCTCGAAAAGGGCAAGGACGCCGATATCGTGATGTACAACAAGGCGTTGGAGGTACAGTGCGTATGGTCGATGGGTAAGATCGTCGAGGGCACTAACAAGTTGGGCTAATCCTCATTTTTGAGGTTTCGATAAAGATCGGGTCGTTCCATTTCGGGACGACCCGATTTTTTATTCAAAATTCAAAAAGCAAAAAGCAAAATTCAAAATTGATGATCTCTATGAAATCGTCACACCTTTGCGGGCTCGTCCTTTGGGCGACCGCCCCAGCCCGCAAAGGTGCGTACGTCATCAGTTTGATTGTTTTTATTTCAAAAAATATTTCCGTTTTCGGCAAAAAATTCCTAATTTTGAGGTAGAATATTAACCTAAAATCCAATGAATATGCGTATCAACAAATTCTTTATGGCAATAGCAGCATTCGTGCTGCTGTTTGCGTCGAGTTGCTCGACATTCCCTACCGAGCAGACCGATCAGGCTATCAACCAAGTTCTCGAAGAGTTCAAGGCTGTCGGTGCCTCGGTTGCCGTAGTCAAAGATGGTAAGATCGTCTATAACAAGTCGTTCGGCTACAAAGATTGGGAGAACAAAATTCCTCTTGCAAACGACGATGTAATGCGAATTGCCTCGATCTCGAAATCGTTCACCTCAACTTCGCTGATGCAGTTTGTCGATCAGGGCGTCATCTCGCTGGACGATGATATAAGCGATCTGATCGGTTTCACGATCCGCAATCCTCACCACCCCGACACCCCAATCACGCTGAAAATGGTCCTTTCTCACACCGCAAGTATCCGCGACCAAGAGGACTACTCGACGCTCGATCACCTCAATCCCGCAATCAATGGCGATTGTGCTGATTCATTCTTCGAGTATAAACCAGGTGAGGGCTACAACTACTCAAATTTGGGTCTGAACCTCGCTGGAACAATCCTCGAAAAGGTTTCGGGCGTGCGTTTCGACCAATATGTGAAGGAGAACGTAATCAATCGCCTCGGTCTGTATGGCGGTCATAATGTGGATTCGTTAGACGCAACGAAGTTCGCTCGCCTCTATTATTACCGCGATGGCGATTACGTTGAATCGACAAACGCTTACCGCAGCCCTGCCGACAAGATGCCCGACTACGTTATGGGTTACTCGGCTCCTTGCTTCTCGCCAACGGGTGGCGTAAAGATCTCGGCGCACGATCTGGCTATTTATATGATGATGCATATGAACTATGGCGAGTACAACGGTGTTCGCCTGATCTCGGAGGAGAGTTCGAAGTTGATGCAGACCCCCGTATGGAGAAAACAGAAGCCAGGTGAGGATCAGTATGGTCTTTGCTTGGAGGAGTTTGTGGACTATATCGACGATCCCAAATACAACGTCGAGGGCAACTATCCCGTTGGTCATACGGGCGTTGCTTACGGTCTGAACAGCATTATGATTTGGAGTCCTGCCGACGGTTGGGGCATCACTGCGATGTCAAACGGTTTCGATTGGAGCACCGACAAAAGTTTCGTGCAGACCCTCGCAAACGCCATCTACAACGCCTGCATTAAGGAGCAATAGAGCGTTCGGCACTAAATAAATTAAGCCGCACCCCATAATTTAAGCCGCACCCCTCGTTGGAGTGCGGCTTAACTATTTGCGGAGTACTCGCGCGGCGACTTCTGCACCTACGCCCCGACCCTCGATTAGAACGGCAGGTCGTCGGGGTCCTCAGCAGGAATCGACGGAGCTGCGGGTGCGGGTTGCGGAGCTGCATACGCGGGCTGCTGATAGCCACCCTGCGGAGCACTCGGCTGCGACTGAGCATAACCACCCTGAGGTGCGCCTTGCTGACCATCGGCACGACGACCCAACAACTTCAACTCAGCAGCCAGAATCTCAGTCGAGAAACGGCGGTTGCCCTGCTGGTCCTGCCACTCGCGCGTGCGCAACGAACCCTCGATATAGATCTGCGAGCCCTTGCGGACATATTTATCGACAACATCTGCCAAACCGCGCCACAAGGTTACGGTATGCCACTCGGTATGCTCGGTATTCTCCTGTGTCTGGCGATTGAAAATTCGCTCGGTTGTTGCCAAACGAACACGTGCCGTCTTGACGCCACTTTCGAGCGTGCGAATTTCGGGATCGGCACCTACGTTACCCACCAATATAACTTTGTTAATCATCTGTTTATCTAAGTTTTAGAGTTTACTTACCATCTCAATAAAGAGCGTCTTCATCTTTTCGGCAGCCTTTGCACCCTGACGCTGAACGTCCTCGTGATCGCCCAACTCGTCCGACAGACCGCAGTTGGTGATTACCGACACACCGAATACGGGAATCGACATATGACGCGCTACGATCACCTCAGGAACGGTCGACATACCTGCCGTATCGCCGCCAATAGCCTTGAAGTAGCGATACTCAGCCTGAGTCTCGAAGGTCGGACCCGTACCACCCACGTAAACACCATACTGCAACTTGATGTTGTGCTCAGCCGCGATGTCGGTTGCCATAGCGATCAGATCCTTGTCGTAGCAGTTGTGCATATCGGGGAAGCGAGGACCAAGCTCAGCCATATTCTTGCCAATCAGCGGATTGGGCATAAGGTTGATATGGTCGGTGATGATCATCAAATCGCCCGTACGGAACGAGGTGTTGATACCACCACTTGCATTCGACACAAAGAGGGTCTTGATACCGAGCAACTTCATCACGCGCACGGGGAAGGTCACCTGCTGCATCGTGTAGCCCTCATAATAGTGGAAACGACCCTGCATAGCAACCACCTGCTTGCCGCCCAGCTCGCCAAAAATCAAGCGACCCTTATGACCCTCGACGGTCGATACGGGGAAGTTGGGAATGGTCGCGTAGTCGATCGAATACTTCACATCAATGCTCTCGGCCAAGCCGCCAAGACCTGTGCCCAAAATGATACCCACTTCGGGAGCGAATTCGTTAATCTGCGAGCGAATATACTCGGCAGTAGCTTTAATTTGTTCTAACATCGTTTTCGAGTTTTAGGAGGAAGTCCGCAGGCGAACTACCTATGAATGTGATACTTATCGGAATATAATAGAGTCGTGAGCGCAACTCAGCAGGAATTTTATCGCGGTTGAGCAACTTCACAGCATCTTTTTCGGTTGTGATGATCACGGCGTGCTCGCCTGCCGCGTCGATCATAGTCTGCAAATCGTGGCGGCGATAGACGTGATGATCGTCATAAACCAGCTCCTCGATGACGCGATAATGCTTGCGCAGCCCTTCGAGGAATGGATTGGGATTACCCACACCCGCCATAGCTACAACCTCCGAGCCATACTCGACAGCCGTAGGTGCGTCCTCAGGAAAGATCGGGCACGGAGCACCACTCTCGATACCCGTCATATAGAGGCTCTGGTAGGGATAACGCAGGAAATCCTTTTTGAGCAGTCGTTGTTCGATCGGAGTCAGGTCGTTGTGACACTTGGTAACAACAAAATACTGAGCACGATACAACTGCGACGGCAGATCGCGCAACTGCCCAGCAGGCAGGAACTTATCCTCGTAAACGGGGCGTGTGTAATCGACCATAATGATGTTGATCGGAGCCTCGACATAGCGATGCTGGAAGCCGTCGTCCATCACCACCACCTGCACCTCAGGGTGCTCCTCGCGCAGACGTTTGATACCCGCCACGCGATCCTCACACACCACAACGGGCACTTCGGGGAACTTCATCTTGATCATCTTCGGTTCGTCGCCCACCTCGATATAGTGGACATCGGGCTGCACCTCGATATAACCTTTGGTCTTGCGACCATAACCGCGCGAGATGAGTGCCACCTTGAACGATTGGCTCAGATGTCCCACGACCATCTCAGCCATTGGGGTTTTGCCCGTGCCGCCCACCGTTATATTACCTATGCAAACAATCGGTATATCGAACTTTTCGGTCGGGAGGATACCCCAATCGAACAACCGATGACGAAACGATATCGCCATCTTATAAAGCCACGCCAACGGCGCAAACCACGGGTTCGTCTTAACCATACTATTCACAAATTGTCCAAAGATAGCAACTTTTGCAATAGTTTCCAAACTTTCGACCCATCAATTCGCACACGACTCACCGCTTCGACCTAAAAAATAGTCGAAACGAGCATTTTCCGATGTAAATTAATGATTTTTCGGCGGTTATTCACCCTCCTCCAAACGAGCCTGACGCAACGCTTCGAGCGCACTTGCTCGCGCTGTTTCGATCGTCGTAATCAGACGTTCGGGCTCGTCGCACGACACCAAGAATTGCTGTTCGTACTTGTCGGTGATCATCACCAGATCGCTCCACTTCGTAGCATAAACGTGCACCCAATCCAGCGTGCGCAGATTGAAATAGTAGCCATAGTAACCAAACAGTCCATAGCTCGCCAACGTGGGCACTAACCACTTGATATGCTGGCGTTCGACGTGCTCGACCGACACCACGTCGATCAGCTCAATCTCGGTCATTTCGAGTATGCAGTGAATCTCGACCGAGGCGTCATCGACACGTATCTGACGCGGTATCGACAGCACACACAGCGCAACGATCGCCACCGTCAAACTCAAAAACCACGCCGAGATATACCCACCATCATAGAGCTGGTAGAGCGCAAGAACCGCCACCACGATCAAGACCAACACCCCAATCGACGCCCAGCGGATTCGACGTCCGAACGTATATTTAAAGATTTGCTCCATTTGTCAAAATCACCTCCGCCACGTTGAGGTCGGTCGGAGTAGTAAGTTTCAAATTCTGAGGCTCGCCCTCATAAAGAGCCACGGCGTGACCATACATCTCGACCACCGACGCATCGTCCGTTGCCTTCGAGCGATCCTCCAAGCGTGCTCCGACCGCCGCGTATGCCTTTCGGAGCAGATCGGCACGGAATATCTGTGGCGTTTGTACCGCACGCAGGCGACTGCGATCAACCGCGTGCGACCCTTTCGAGTCCACCTCACGGATCGAATCCACCACCGCAATCACTGGCACTGCCGCACCGTTTTCGGCTGCGCACTCGACACCCCTACGGATCATCTCCACCGACAACATCGGGCGCACACCATCGTGCACAGCGATCAGTTCACAATCGTCACTCAGTGCCGCGATACCCGACTGCACCGAATCGAAGCGCGTCGCGCCACCCAACGCTATGCGATGTTCGACCCGACACTCTGCCTTTGCATAGCACTCCTGCCACAACTCCACGTGCGCCTCAGGCAGCACCACAACGATCTCAGCCTCGGGCAGAGCCTCGTGCATACGCTCAACCGTACGCACCAAAATCGGACGCCCCGCGATCTCCAAAAACTGCTTGGGCATTGCAGCACCCATACGGCTACCGCTACCGCCCGCAACCACGACTATACCTACACGCTCCGTCATCATTTTTTCTCCTCTTTTGCGACCTCAGCAATCGCCTCTTCGGTCGATTCAGCCGCTCGTACGGGCAGCGAATCGAGTTGCACGATCAGCTCGGTTTCGGGGATCGAGTCACCTCGCAACTCCGCCATAATGCGCTCACGAACATACTCAAATGGCTCGATATTCTCCTTCTTAATCGGCTCCGAAGGCTCCGAAGGCACCTTCAACGGGTCGATTGGCGTGCCGTTGCGCCACAGACGGAAATCGAGGTGTGGTCCCGTCGACGTACCCGTCGAGCCGACATATCCGATCACATCGCCCTGACTCACGCGGCTACCCTGCTTGATACCCTTCGCATAGCCACGAAGGTGAAGATAACCCGACTGCAAATTGCCAGCGTGTTTGATTTTCAGCGTATTGCCGCCGCCACCGCCCCAGCCTTTGAATACCACGACGCCATCAGCCACAGCCCTCACAGGCGTGCCCGACGGAGCAGCATAATCGACACCCGTATGGGCGCGATAGACGCGATGAACGGGGTGCAGACGACGATATGTGAAACGCGACGAAATACGCGAATATTTCAACGGAGCTTTGAGCAGTGCCTTACGCAGCGAGTTTCCCTGCTCGTCCCAATATTGAACCTTATCGCCCTGCTTGAAGGGGATTGCGAAGTACGACTTATCGCCCTGAACAAACTCAGCACCCCAAACGCGACCCAAACCGACATCGACCGTATCGACCATCTGCCGATCGTAGATCACCGTAAAGCGGTCGCCCTTTTGGATCGAGAAGAAGTCGATCGACCACTGATAGATATCTTCCATCTCGGCAGCCAATTCGAACGGGAGGTTTGCCTCCATAATCGCGCCCCAAAGCGACGAGGTGATGGTCACCGTATCGCGCTCGCGGATCGTCGTAACCTCCTTCGCGCCCTCGACCACCGACACCGAATCTGCCATAAAATTGAACACAACATAATCAATCGCATTCTTCTCGTATGCCAAATGGCGCAACGTACGCACGCCTGCCGTCGTATCCTCCTCGATAAAGGCGGTATAGGGACGACCTGCACGCACCTTGTTCAGCGGCATAATCTCCTGCGAGGCTGTATTCAGTTTATCGACCATCTGCGCACTCACGCCATAACCGCCAAGCAGTGCACCCATCGTCTGTCCGTCAGCAATTTCGCCAGTTTCGAGCGTCAGGCTATCCGCCACAATACCATAGACGACGAGTTTATGTTCAGGCTCTACGGGTTGCTCCTCAACAACACCACTCGGGCACAGAATCCACGTCACGATAATGAGTACTGCCGCCACAACGCCAATCGCCGCGGGCAGATATTTCTTGTATTTTTCGAAAATTTCGACCATAGTTCTTTTTTGTCTTTTAATCTTACAAAGATACGAATTCGCCACCACAAAAACGAATCTCACAGCCGAAATATTATACCTATTTATATATAAAAAGCCGCCCGACCCGTTTTGGGTCAGGCGGACTCATTCGAACTCTCCTCGAAATTGTATAGCGAGAGGGATTTTTTTAAGGCTTGCGATGTTTGCGCCAACGTAGCATACTCGACGTATGTAAGGAGGGCGCGAACAAGCGCAACGCAGAAATCACCTCGGTAGACAATTTCGACTACTTCTTACCGTAGTTGGGGTCGATCTTACGATATACCAATACCGATACGATCAACGTGCCAATGCAGCAAGCCATAACCATCCAGAAGAAGTTAACGTAGCCGATAGCCTCCTGAATGTAACCTGCAACAGCACCCGGCAACAACATACTCAGTGCCATAAATGCCGTACAGATCGCATAGTGCGAAGTCTTGAACTCGCCGTCCGAGAAGTACATCATATAGAGCATATATGCCGTGAAACCGAAACCATAACCGAACTGCTCGATAGCGATTGCAGTCGAGATCGCAACGATATTAGTGGGCTGGAACATCGACAGATAGACGAAGGTCAAGCAGGGCAAAGTCATACAAGCTGCCATCACCCAAATCGACTTCTTCAAACCTACACGCGACGCATAGATACCACCCAAGATACCACCAACGGTCAGGAAGATTACACCGATAGTACCGTATGCCAAACCGACGTTTGCGGTGCTCATACCCAGACCACCTACCTCACGTGCTGCAACCAAGAAGGGCATACAGAGTTTCAGCAGGAATGCCTCAGGCAGACGATAGAGCAACATAAACACGATTGCCAACACTACACCGGGCTTCATAAAATAGGTCTTGAACGTACGACCGAACTCCTTGAAGATACCGCCAACGGTCGGCTTCTCGTCTTTGAGCGACGAAGTATCCGATGCTGGACGAGGCACAACGAAGGTGTGGTACAAAGTTACCAAACTGAAAATAACTGCCGTTACGAGCATAGTGATTCTCCACGAGTTGGGGATATCACCCGAACTGGTCTCGATGACACCTGCCAACCATACCAATACGCCCTGACCGAAGATCGACGCCAAACGGTAGAAGGTCGAACGGATACCCACGAACTGAGCCTGATCACCCGTCGAGAGAGCCAACATATAGAAACCATCAGCTGCAATATCGTGAGTTGCCGACGCAAATGCCGTAATCACGAACAACAACAGCGTTACAGTAAACATACTGATCGGAGTCTGACCCGACGCAATCATCTCAACATCGGGACGAGGAATGGTCAGCGTGAGCAGAATGAATGCCAACGACATCAGGATCTGCATCGAGATAATCCACCAACGCTTGGTCTTGAAAATATCTACGAAGGGGCTCCAAAACGGTTTGAGCGACCAGGGCAGATAGAGCAACGAGGTGAACAGAGCCATCTCGCCATTGGGTACACCCATCTTGGTAAACATCATCACCGAGATGTTGTTCACGATGAAGTAAGGGATACCCTGTGCGAAGTACAACGTGGGAATCCACGTCATCGGGCTACCCCAGAATTTCTTTGTTTCGTTCATTTCTATGAAATTAAGTTACTGTTTCGATTAATACTTCTTCTCGATCTTTGCACCACGGAAATAGTGCTCCAAAATCTGGCGATAGTTGTAGCCCTTAGCACCCATCACTGCGGCACCAATCTGACACAAACCTACACCGTGACCCCAGCCTGCACCGCGCAGAATGAAACCACCGTCCTCGCGGCGATCAACTACGAATGCCGACGAGTAGAGGTGCGAACGCGAGAAAGCCTTGCGAATGATCAACTCCTTGCCGATGGTCATCGTACGCTTGGTACCGACAACCTTCAACTTGATCAGTCGGCCCGAAACACCACGCTCAACGGGGATCAGATCGGTTACCGTACCGAAGTCGATACCCAGACGCTCGCGGATCAGATCCGACAGACCCTCCTGCGTAAACTCCTCGGTCCAACGATAGAAGTTCTGAGTCTCCTGATCGTACGTATTGAGCACCTCCGACAGCACCTTCGCGTCGGTCGTATTACAGAATGCCTCGGGCGAAGTGGTGATCCACTTGCGAGCCTGCTCCTCAACGGTCAGATCCCACGAAGGATCCTCAACCGCTGCGTCGTAAACCTTTGTCAAATAGGGGTGAACAACCGGCTCCCAAACATTCTCAAAACGCTCGGCAACACCACCACAGCACTTCGAGAAACGTGCGTCGCAGGTCTTGCCATTGTAAGCAACGACCTCACCGCGCGTCTCAGCAATAGCCTGACGAACAACCTCGGTCGATGCGCGGTTGATACCCTGATAACGCTGGCAGTGGTCATCAGCGCACACGTCGAAGTTGGTGTGATCCTCACGGTCGAACCAACGAACATACTCGTCATCGGTGCGGGTCTCGGTCTTATAATCAGCCTTAGCCTGCTCCAACTCAGCCGACTTCTCGATCTGCGCGATCAGCCAGCTACGCGAGATCACTGCGTGAGCCTTCAACAGCTGCAACGACGAAGTTGCGCTCATCTCCGACGAGATTACGCTCAAAAGATAGTCCTCAATATCCAACACATTGATTGCGGTCAGTTTCTCGTCCTCCTCGATAAAGCGCAGTGCGCCACGGAACGACTGATTCTCCTTACGCTCCCAATGGAAGTTGATACCGATCACTACGTCCTGCAACTCGAACTCTGCCGACTCATAATCAACGGGGGTAAACTCCAACGGCAACGACACCTTACGCTCGCCAGCAGCGGTGGTCAGCACTGCGCCACCCTCGGCCAGCTTAACGGTTCCCTGACCCTCGAAACGCTCGCCCGCGCACTCAAATGCACCCTTCAAGCAGAAGCTGATGGTGGGCGAAAACATAATACCTACTGAAAGTTTCATAGGCTAAATTTTGCAATTTTATCAGTTAATTCAGCAAACTGCTCATCGGTGAACGACAACTGACCGAACATATCGGCGATAGTCTCCTTCTCGACTTGCAGACGATCGAAGTCCTCCTTACGCGGCAGGATCAGAATACCACCGAAATCGACAGCACCGGGGCTGAATACAATCTTTTCGGCCTCATCCTCCAAGAAGAACTGCGAAGGACGGTGCTCACGACGCGGGAACACTGCCACACGCCACTCGCTCTCGTCCCATACCGTAATAATATTAACCATCGGTTCGGGCTCGCGTACAACAACCTCACCCGTAGCCTTCATCACAGCCTCAACTGCTGCGGTCAGCACATCGCGGTCGCTACCTTCGAGGATCACAACCTTGCGAACGTAGTTATCGATGGTCTTAATGGTCAGTTTCTCCGACTTGTAGAGCACCTTATCGGCCTTCTTGATCTCCTCCTCAACGGGCATTACACCACGATCACCTGCCTGGAAATGGAAGTGGTCGGGAGCCGATGCACCGCACTTGGGACCATTGTAGAAAATCGCCCAATCCGACAGATCGTGAGCCAGATCCAACATCTCGCCCATACGCTCGGCGTTCATCATCTGGTCGGTATGGCTGCTATCGGGAATAGTCAGATGGTTCTTGAAGATGGGGAAGGGGTTGATCAGAATCGTATAACGACCATACTCGATACCCTCCTGCTCTGCGGGGCGGTTCTCGCCACACAAGAAACAACGACGCTCGGCAATGGTCTTCTTATCGACCTTAGCCGCCGTCGAACGGATGCGACCCGCATTGAACGTAATGGGCATACGGCAAGCATCAAAACGCACCTCGGCGACCTGAACCGAATTCAGGTCGTCGAAGTTGCGGCGCGCCATAGGCCACTGTTCCAGCTGCGAGGCGAAGAGTTCTTTTACCTTCTGCTGCAACATATTCCTATTAGTTCTTTTTGTTCATACGCTGGCGAGCGCGGAACTCGATGGTACGTACGCGATCCTTGAAGAGGTTATTGCTGTTCTCCTTCTCGATCGAGAGGTTACCGTCCGAGTTGTCCTCCCAACGGCGGCACAGGTACAGAGGCTCGTAGATACGACCGATCTGGTACTTACGCGAGATCGACAGAACAACTGCGTAGTCCTCACCGTAGCTGGTGTTAGGCAACTTGATCGAGCGCAACATCGGAGTGTAGAATGCGCGGGGAGCACCGAAGCCGTTGATACGCAGACCATTGTTGCGACCATTGTCGGGAGTCCACTCGCGGTGGTCGATTACGCCCGGGGGCAGCATTTCGAGCTGGAAGTTCACAATCTTGTACGAACCGATCACAGCACCACACTTCTGCTCGTAGAACGCATCAACAACCTTCTGCAAGGTATTCTCGTCGATGTAGAGGTCGTCGCTATCGAGCTGCACTGCGAACTTACCGCAACGAGCGTCCATAATAGCGCGGTTCCAGCAACCACCGATACCTAGATCCTCACGCTCGGGAATGATGTGTACCAAACGGTTGTCAGTTGCTGCCAACTCCTTCAAGATCTCAGTAGTACCGTCGGTCGACAGGTTATCAACAACGATCAGGTTGAAGGGGAACGAAGTCTTCTGCATCAATACCGACTTAACTGCGTCAGCGATAGTACGAACGCGGTTGCGAACGGGGATAATAACCGATGCCTCAACGGGGAAGTCGCACTCGGTGAAGTCGATATCCTCGAACTTGGGCTCCAAGTAAGCACCAGCGTCCTTCAAGTACTGAGTACAAGCCTTCTCCATCTCGATCTGAACGGCGCGGTTAGCGGGGTTCACATAGTCGAACATCTTGTCACCCGATGCGCGGGTATCCATCTCAACCTCAGTGTAGAGGAATTCAGCCAGACGCATAATCTCGCCCTGCAACGACAGCTTCAAACGAAGGTCGTACATTGCAGCGAACTCATAATCAACGTCCATAGCCTCAACTGCCTTGCGCAGTTTGTCGCTCTTAACTACCAACACCGAACCGAAGTTGAAGTCATTACGCAGCGAACCTGCCTGATAGTCGATAACGGGGTGAGCCGTAGTCTTACCCTCTTTGCACTCGTAGTAGTTCGAGTAGAGCATTGCAGCGTCGGTATCCTCAGCTACCTCTACGAAACGATCCAGCGAGTAGTAACCCATCTGCAATGCCAAAGGCTTGGTGTAGAACATCGTGTAAGCGGTCTTAACCTCAGCTGCGATTTTACGCAGAGTCTCGGTCTTGTTCAGATCGCCGGCAACGCATACCTCAGCAACAATTGCGTTCTCAGCCAACTGGCTCTTGGTCTTTGCCAACTCAGCCTCGGGACCATTGGCGATAAAGCAGGTAATCAATTTTTCCATAATGTTTTTTAATGGTTTTTGATTGGGGGCGGGGTTTTGTAGTCGCCCCCGTTGGTTAATATTTAAGTTTATTAGTTATTTTGCTTACTTAACGAGGAAATTCATAATGCCTCTCATTACACTTTCGCGCTCTGCCTCGCCGATGATCGACTCAAACGGGAAACCGAGAACTATGATGCGCTGCTTGCCGTCGTATGCAACACCCGCATTCATACTCGTATCCGAGTAGCGGTATACGCGCATACCCTTCTTATCAACGGGCTCCAATGCGTCGGGTGCCTCAACGCGATACTGCGAGTAACCCTCCTTGGTCATAAACGTACAAGCGGGCAGTGCGAAACCATTGCGCTTAGCATCAACCGACATAATGGTACCGGTCTGGCTCGAATGGTTGTTGCGCTGCTGATAGTGCAGCACCTCCTTCATAAAGTCGATAACCTCCTTATTGTTCTCGATCACAGCGTCGCTACCTACGTATGCACCGGTGATCATCAGAGGAACATTCAGATCCTGCAACGTGCGCAGTGCCGCCATCATTTCGGGAGTATAAACCGCAAAGTCGGGCTCGATCTCGACATTATAGAGGTGCGAGGTCTTCTGCTCACCCATAATCAGGTCTACGGCTGCATAGGGAGCTGCATTGAACTTAGGATTCTCGAATGCTGCACGGCTTGCCGAAACAAAACCGCGACCGATACCTGCCAACGCCTTACCGTGAACGGTCGTGAAGTTGAACTTGTTACCCGCAACGACTACATTGAAGCCCTCCGAGCCACTTGCGCCCCAACCCGGGCAGTCGTCATCGAGCCAATCATTTGCGCGGTAGTAGTCATAAGGCTTACCAACCCAATAGGTATTGATATTGTCGGCAACGCCTTCGTCCTCCCACCAAGCTACGCCTGCCATCTCGCCCTCGTCGAAGAACAGAGGAGCAGCAACGCGGGTAAAGCCATTGACGATCAGCACGGGACGCTGATTCTCATACAGACAAGCGGTCATCTCCTCCGAGGGGAAGCTCTCGCCACCCTCGTTCACAGCCGACACGCGGAACGAGTACTGAACACCCCACTCAGGCAGTTCAAACTCGTACGAAGTGCCATTCACAACCACGCCATTGTCGAAACCTGCGTCGCCACGACGGGTGTAAACGCGATACGACTTAGCTACTGCGGTGGGTTCCAGCGGATCGACCTGCTCAGCCCACGTCAAGCGCACCTTGCGACCGCTAACGGGAGTAACGGCAAACTCAACGGGAGCCAAAGGCTGAATCACGCAGTCGCCACCATTGAGGAAACGTACCATACCCTTATAGATCGCACGGCTCACCGTGAAACGGAAACGAGGATCGAGGTGATAGCGGTTATCTGCCAAGTTCTGGTGCGACAACAACTCCAACAACATACAGGGCACATCGGGTTTCCAAGCCTCGTGATAAGCTGCGTCGCGCAACTCGCGGCGAGGCCAATTCTTCTCGTGCAGAGCGCGAACATCGTCGCAGATCTGAGTCTGAACAGCGTCAGCCAAATCGCGGCTCAACATCTTGGGACGACCGTCCGTAAAGTTACTCATACGCTCCTGCTCCTCGGTATAGGTGCTATAAATCATCAACGTACCGACGATGGTCGAGTCCTTCGTAGTACCTGCGTCGGTATGGAAAGCAAACGACAAGTCGATCGGAATGTTCATCTGGTCCTTCATATGGTTAACCCAGAACGAACGCGAGCGATAGTCGTCGTTATAGTCATTTTTGAATCCCGAAGGCGAGTAGATGCTATCGGGCAGACCTGCTGCCTGCAAGTAGTAGCGCGAACCCTCAGCAAATGCCACTGCACCGCTCAGCATATTGTCCTTGCCACGAGCTACGCGACCCCAGCCGCCACCAAAGCGAACTGCGTCGGTCGAAACAACAGCACCTGCGGGGCAGTTCTCCGATGCGCGAACCGTCACCGAGCCCTGCTCGACATTCTGACCGGCAGCGAAACGGAACGTACCCAGATAGTACCACGTGCGACCATCAGCCTTCTGATCAACCTCGAAGCGGGTTACACCACCTGTGTGGCGCACCTCGTAGATTGCCTTGCCTGCCTTCTCGCCCTCGTTACCCCACGATACGTAAACGGGATAGTCGCCTGCCTGACGGAACGCGGGAGTATAGACTGCCGAGTTCTTCGAGCTACGGTTATCTGCCTTGAAACGCAGGTAGGTACCCATACGGAAAGGATTCTCGTCGTTGTAGATAATATCCTTGTGCAAATAACCAGCCTCAACAGCCTCCCACTTACCCTTGCGGCGGAGCAGTTTGCTATTAGCGCGATCGTTATCAACAACCTCCAACAGACCATAGGGATCACGCTCACGAGGCATATAGACCTCAGCACCTGCATTCTCCAACATCGGAGCGAGGTAAGCGTTAATATAGCCGGTCGAAGAGATATCCTCAACGGTCGAGTGGCAGCGTGCACGCTGGAACTCCCAGCGGTTCAGGCTCGGCTCATAGAACCAGCCGTGGCTTGCCCACGTAGCGATCGAACGACCACTAAGACCCTTCTCGTAGGTGGGGCGGTCGAGTTTACGAACGATCTGATCGTGAGCCTCAACCTTACCGCGCTTTACGTCGGTAATGAAATCAGCCAACGGACGTCCGAAAACAGTCAGGTCCATCGGCATCTCAGCATAATCGGCACCTAACGAGTCGCGCAACTCCGCCTCGATAGCGGCGATGGTCTGCTCGAAAACGGGAGCCTTCTGTACGCCTTGATTGAGCTTAACGGTCAGACGACCATCGACTACTTGCGCTTCATCGACACGGAATGTCGAGAACTGAGCATTCTGCAACAACTTGTCGGTTGCAGCGGGATTGGGTTGAGCGGCAACGAGTTGCATAGCAACCACTGCCGACAACATCAGGAGTGTTTTTCTCATTGTGATTATCGGTTTCTATTGGTTATCATTAAGTTAGCCGCCAAACTGTTCACACAATGGCACAATTTGACAATTCAAATATATAACTTTTTCGCCAAATATCAATGAGTTCTACAAATAAAATAAATAAATATTAAATTATTATGAATTTTCGGTAAATTTGTTTATATTTGTCATTCGAAAAAGATTAAAATCAAAATAGTTACTAACTAAAACAAACCTTGCAATTATGTACATTATTGCTGACAGCGGCTCGACCAAAACCCAATGGTGCGTAGTGGACGCACAGGGTGTCGCTACTTCTTACTACACCTCTGGCATCAACGCCGTGATGATGACCAGCGACTCGATCAAAGCAGTCCTCACCGAAGAATACACCGGTCCCAAAGAGGGTATCGAGGCAGTCTATTTCTATGGCGCAGGTTGCGGTCCGTCGTTCCCCGCAGCTACCGCTACCCTCGCTGAGGTTGTGAACGAATTTTTCGGTTGCTCGAAACTCGAAGCTACCAGCGACCTCGTTGCTTCGGCTCGCGCTGTGTGCGGTCACGAGGCAGGTATCGCTTGTATCCTCGGTACGGGCGCAAACTCGTGCTACTACGACGGTAAGGAGATCGTTAAGAACGTTCGCCCCTTGGGTTTCATCTTGGGCGACGAGGGCAGTGGCGCCGTAATGGGCAAGAAGCTGCTCGCTGACGTACTCAAAGGTCTTTTCCCCGAAGATCTGACCAAACTCTTCTACGAGGACTACCCCTACGAGTACATCGACTTCATCAACAACGTTTACAACAAACCCCGTCCTCAACCCAACCGCTTTATGGCAAGTATGACCCGCTTCCTCTCGAAGCACATTGATCGTCCTGAGTGCGTGAAGATCGTTGAGCAGTCGTTCATCGAGTTCGTTGAGCGCAACATCTTGCAGTATGAGCAGGCTAAGGAGTGCCCCATCTCGTTCGTAGGTAGTATCGCTTACTACTTCCGTCCCCAGTTGGAGAAGGTGCTGAACAACTATGGTTTGAAGATCGGCAACATCTCGCAGGTACCGATGGAGGGTCTGGTTGAGTACCACAAAAACGCGAAATAATCATCAAAAAAACAATAGAACAAAATTATGGCAGAATTTATCAAAGTTACCGAGCAGTCGTCGCTCTATGACAACTTGGAGCAGATGAGCGTCACCGACCTGCTCACCAACCTTAACAACGAGGACCAGAAAGTGGCTGTTGCCGTTCGTGAGTCGATTCCCGTAATGGCAGCTTTGGTCGAGAAGATCGTCGAGCGTATGGAGAAGGGCGGTCGCGTATTCTACATCGGCGCAGGCACCAGCGGTCGTCTGGGCGTGCTCGACGCATCGGAGCTGCCTCCCACCTACGGTGTTTCGCCCGATCTGGTTATCGGTCTGATCGCTGGTGGCGACAAGGCTCTGCGCAGCGCAGTTGAGTCGGCTGAGGACGATGCTCACAAGGCTTGGAATGAGTTGAAGGAGTTTGACGTGAACGAGCTTGATACCTTGATCGGTATCGCTGCTTCGGGTACTACTCCCTACGTTATCGGTGGTCTGCGCGACGCTCGCGAGAACGGTCTGCTGACTGGTTCGATCACCTGCAACCCCAACTCGCCCGTTGCTGCTGAGGCTGAGTACGCAATGGAGGCTGTTGTAGGTCCCGAGTTCGTAACCGGTTCGACCCGTATGAAGTCGGGTACAGCTCAGAAGTTGATGCTCAATATGTTGAGTACCTCGATTATGATCCGTATGGGACGCGTTAAGGGCAATCGTATGGTTAATATGCAGCTCACCAACGCTAAGTTGTGGGATCGCGGTACCCGTATGATTATGAACTCGACCGATCTGTCGTACGACGATGCTCACGCATTGCTCGAAAAGCACGGCTCGGTGAAGGAGGCTTTGGCTGCTTACAACGCAGAGAAATAATCTTAGGTTCGCCTTACAATGAATGCCGCACCTCGCTTTCGGGGTGCGGTTTTTTAGTTCACAATGCACAACACAATTATCCACCTTGTGTCCATCGCAGGCGCACCTTCGTGGGCTGGGGCGGTCGCCGAAGGCGAGCCCACGAAGGCGTGACGAAAACAGAGTTTTCGCCAATTAATTTTCAATCAATCACACTGTCACTCTTCACTAAACCCCATAAAGCTGAAACAAAAATTTGTTTCAACTTTATGGGAGGGGGACAAAAAAATGCCCACCGCAATAGTGGGCATTAAAAACTATTTAACCAGCTTAAAGTCAATTTGATACTTATAGAATTCAATATTATTGGTAACAGATAAAGCGCGTTTCAATCGCATATCACTATCAAGCCCAATAATTACACCTCGCACCGTTTGATTGGTTTCGGCAACCTCTTCCTTGATATAACCCATATATCGCTGAATTTGACCGACAACGACATCTGACGCTCGCCCTTTTTTCAACTCGATAACGAGCAAAGTTTTACGATCTTTACTAATTGCAAGAATATCAATTGGTCCTGTATCGGAGGGATATTGCTGACCAATCAGTTCACCTTCTTCTTCATAGATATCGTATTTCTTGCCAAGTGGAGTACTCTTCCAATTCTTAATCAAAAAATCTTCGAGGTGTTTCTCCATCGCAAACTCGGCAGCGTCTTCAACCTCTTCGTTATTACACGAAATCACAGTCGTATGAGCATTAATCAAAGATTCAATCTCAGCAGCGTAATTAGTTACGTTACAGCACGTTCCGATTGAACCGCAAGAACTTTTCAACTCTTTGCTCATATCGTTGCGAGCGATCTTCTCACTAAACCACTCTACCTTGCGGCGATGAGGAAATAGACCATTAGGAACATAATAATAGTTGCCTATAATACGCCCAACATAGTAATACCCTTTGCCATCGGGAGATAAAACAATATCATCGACTTGCAAACCTTTGCAGATTGTCCACAACATTCCACACGATAATCCCGCAGCCACCTTCGACTTATCGGGGTGCACTTGTAAGAAAATCGGAACAAAATCTTTATTAAAGTCCTTCCAATTATCGGGCAATGACGCTGACAGATCTTGATTAATATCAAAATCGGCACCTATAAACCCCTCATTTACACATTGGTCAGCGTGAATTCCACCACGACCAAGCATAACTCGATTATATTGTTTCCCCATTTTTTTGAAAATCTACTATTTCAAAATACTCTTCAAAGTCTTATTGACAATCTGGCGTGTTGCGGTGGTGGTTGCCGACTGAGCCGCTTTGCCCAAAATCGACTTACCACTCGACTTCGAGCCGCCCGTCAACGACTTTGCCAACGAGGTGCTCACGCTACGAATAAAGCTCGTTGCCGCCGCACCCACCAACGTACCGAGCAGTCCGCGACCGACACCGCTACGCTCCTTCTTGGCACGCTCCTTCTCCTCCAAAGCGGCACGTTTTGCCTCCTCTTCGGCTGCCGCAGCCTCAGCCGCAGCCTTCTCAGCCTCAGCATTTTGAGTAGCCAGCACCTCATAAGCACTAACGCGATCAACCGCCATATCGTACGCACGAATACCAACGGGAGCTGACGCCATCAACACGCGACGCTCGTCGTCGGTAATTGCTCCAATCTGACTCAACGGGAAGAGTATCTTAGCTCGCTCAACAACCGACGGTGCGCCCTTCTGGTCGAGGAACGAAACCAACGCCTCGCCCGTACCGAGCTCCATAATTGCCTGCTCGGTCGAGAACGACGGATTGGCGCGGAAGGTCTGCGCCGCCGAGCGGACAGCCTTCTGATCCTTCGGGGTAAATGCTCGCAGAGCGTGCTGGATACGGTTACCCAACTGACCGAGAATCTCCTCAGGAATATCGGTCGGCGACTGGGTTACGAAATAGACACCCACGCCCTTCGAACGGATCAGGCGAACAACCTGCTCGATCTTATCGACCAACGCCTTCGACGTGCCGTCGAACAACATATGCGCCTCGTCGAAGAAGAATACCAACTTAGGCAGCTCGGCATCGCCCACCTCGGGCAGATTCTCATACAACTCCGAGAGCAACCATAGCAGGAAGGTCGAGTAGAGTTTGGGGTTGAGCATAAGTTTGTCAGCCGCCAGCACATTCATCACACCGCGACCGCCCTCGGTTTGGATCAGGTCGAAAATGTTAAACGCAGGCTCGCCAAAGAACTTATCGCCACCCTCGCTCTCGATAGCCAACAGCGAACGCTGGATAGCACCGATCGACGCCGACGAGATATTACCATACTCGGTAGTATATTGTTTTGCGTTCTTTGCCACATAGTCGAGCATCAGGCGCAAGTCCTTCAAATCAATGAGCAGCAAACTGTTATCATCAGCAATACGGAACACGATATTGAGCACACCGCTCTGTGTTTCGTTCAGTTGCATAAGGCGCGACAGCAGCTGCGGACCCATCTCGCTCACCGTAGTACGCATTGCGTGACCGCGCTCGCCATAGACATCGAAAACGCGCACAGGGCAACCTTCGAACTGCGGATCGGTGATACCGAACTCCACGCAACGTTTCTCAATGAAACCACTCATCGCACCCTTCTGGCTGATACCCGAAAGGTCGCCCTTCATATCCGCCATAAAGCAGGGAACACCCGCCTGCGAGAAGGTCTCAGCTAACACCTGCAACGTGACGGTCTTACCCGTACCCGTTGCACCGGCAATCAAGCCGTGGCGGTTGGCCATACTACCCTCGATCGAGATCGGACCCGACGGACCGTGAGCCACATATAATTTTTTATCAGCAGTATACATCTCTCTTGCAAATTATTTCTGAACGGGAATCTTCTCGACACGACGCTGGTGGCGACCACCCTCAAACTCGGCCTCGAAGTATGCAGTCAAAATAGCCGTAGCCTCGTCGTGGTCGATGAAACGAGCAGGAACGACGCAGATATTTGCGTTGTTGTGCTGCTTAGCCAAAGCCGAGATTTCGGGAGTCCAGCACAGAGCTGCACGAACGCCCTGATGTTTATTGAGGCTCATCGAGATTCCGTTACCCGTGCCGCACATCGCAACACCGCCATCAACCTCACCAGACTCAACCGCCGACGCCAGAGCGTGAGCAAAATCGGGATAGTCGCAACTCTCCTCGCTCGGGCAGCCATAATCATAGACTTCGTAGCCCTTTGCTCCGAGCCAACCGATCAAATACTCTTTAAGTTGAAAACCTGCGTGATCCGACGCGATACCAATTTTTTTCATAAGTTCAATATTTTTATGTGTTTACGTTCTTCTTAAAGTACAAAGATAAACTTTTTTTGAAAAAAAGTTGCACTTCGATGCAACGAAATTACCTATTTTTGCGTCTATATAATAAAAGGCTCGCGTAAAAGCGCGAAACCGACCCAAAAACCTGCAAAAGAAGCCCCCGCAAGAGTGGAACTCGAACAGATAATCGACGGCTGCCGAAAAGCCGATAACTGCGCCCGACGCGAACTCTATGAGCGTTACTCACGACTCATATTTGGCGTGCTGTGCCGCTATGTCCCCAATCGCACCGAGGCGGAGGATCTGTTGCACGACACATTTATCACGATCTTCACGCGCGTAGGCGAGTATCGTGGCGAGGGTTCGTTCGAGGGTTGGTGCCGTCGCATTGCCGTACACACCGCACTCGACCACCTGCGTCGCAACAGCCGTTTGGAGATAGTCGAGATTGAGAGCAACCCCACGACGGTCAGCCAAACAGCGGTCAACCCCGATGTGCTCGATCGCTATACGTCCGAGGAGGTGGTAGCATTGATCGGTCAACTCTCGCCCGCAGCTCGCACGATTATCAACTTGCGAGTAGCCGAGCAGCTTGATTATCATCATATTGCCGAGATATTGGGAATCAACGAGAACACAGCCCGTTCGCAATTCCGACGTGCCCGCGAGAGTCTTTTGGAACTTTTGAAAAAATAGAGAAAACAGAATAAGATATGATCGAAACAAACGATAAATTCGAGAAGCGACTGAGCGACTCCCTCGCCCATCATCAGGTCGATGCTCCCGCCGATATGTGGGACCGCATTGCCGCATCGATGGCTGAGATCGACGCTGCTGCTACGCCGACCACGCCGCCCATCACCATTGCCCCGCACCGCCGTCAGCGACTCGGCGTGCGACGCGCCTGGCACTATGGCATTGCGGCGATGTTGTTATTGGGTATTGGTTTGTTAGCCAATCGTTTAGCACGCCTTACGCCTCAGCCCGATCCGTCGGAGCTTTTGGCTGCGTCGAGCGTGCTTTACGACCCCGCTACCATCGAAACACCTGACGCAGAACCTGCTACGGAGCAGAGCATCGAGACTACCCCTCACGCGGTGCAACGTCGTATCGCGGCAGTTGAACAGACGATTGAACAGACGGTTGAGCAGACCACACAGCCATTCGAAGAGGTCGCAACGCCCGAAAGTACCAATAATAACGTGCCGACCGAGAGCGTCGAGAACGTCGAGAGCAACGACACCGACAAGCCCACGCCCAAGCGCAACAACACCACTCAGTCGGCGCAGGAACAGTTCCAAAAGCGTCTGCAAGAGGTGATGACCGAGCAACATAAACGTCGCGGCGGTCGCGTAACTACCTCACTCTATGCCTCGAACACCAGCCGCCTGAACACACAGCGAGCCTCGCAGACACGTCTGGCTGAGGCGGGTATGGTCAAAACCGAGGTACTCAACAGTTCGCACGGCGAGGTGATCGACAACACTCTTTCGTCGTCGCTCTCGTTCCGCCACCAACCCGAAACTGAGTTGAATCACCGCGTGCCCGTAACGGTCGGTGTGGGCGTGCAGTACGAGCTGACCGATCGCTGGGCAATCGAGTCGGGCGTGACATATACCTATCTAAATTCGACGGGCAAGTCCGAGGGTATGTTCGCCTACAAGACTTCGCAGGAGTTGCACTATATCGGTGTGCCGCTCTCGGCAAGCTACAAGTTTGTTGATACAAAGCGTGTTGAAGTGTATGCCCGCGCAGGTGGAGCTATCGAGCGGGCTGTTGCCGCCAAGCGCGTACAGACGGTGGGTACTACCGACGAAAACCTCAGCAACAGCACTTCGCAAAAGATCGATTGCAAGGGAGTACAACTCTCGGCAACGGTAGCCGTAGGTGCCGAATTGAAACTCTCTCAGCGCGTGGGTATCTATGCCGAGGCGGGCGCAGGCTACTTCTTCGACAACAAACAGCCGCTGAGCTACCGCACCGAGCACCCCCTCTCGCTGACGTTACAGGCGGGTGCAAGGCTCCATTTTGGAAAAAATTAACCGAAACGCAAAAAAAGTTGCTCTCGCGTGGCACATTTTCGAAGTTTTTGCGTCTATATAATATGAAGGAGAGAGAATGAAACGATTTTTGAACATATTGCTGTTGCTCGTGGTGGCTGTTTCGCTCGGTGCGTGCGAGGCTAATCTGGCTGATTACGATCATAAAGAAGATGAATTTGTTATCGACTACGGCACGGTGTTGATTACCAATGGCTACGGCTGGGAAAACTACTACATTATCCGCGACGACGGCATTGCACTGCTCGTAATCCGCGACCAAGGCTATTTGTATAATAGCTCTTCGCCCGTAGTCAATGGCAGTCGCGTGCTGATCAACTACAACGTCGTGGGCGACCTCTCGCCATTGCAGCTGCCCGAAGCGTGCAAGGCAGGTTATGCCATTCAACTCAATGCCCTGCTCTCGCTGCCTTGTCAGCAGACCATCATCGGCTCTGAACCTCAAAAGAGTTGCTCGCCTGTCTATGTCAGTTCGGCACACGTCGGCAGATCGTATCTCGACCTCTGTTTCGACTACAAGTCGCAAGATAACAAACTGCACACGTTCGAGCTCTATTGTCCTGCGCCCGACGATCCGATTCTCGATCTCTATCTGATCCACTACGGCGACGACGACAAAAACAACGACGGACAGATGATCACTTCGCACCGCATTTCGTTCGACATCGAGGCTCTGCGTGGCGACGAACCGCGCCCCTTCACGCTGCATTGGGTCGGCTTGGAGGGCACTGCCAAAGGGCGCACGGGTGCACTCAACGCTCGCTAAGCGGGCAAAAGCGACCTATGTGCAGGTCGCACAATTCAATTCAGCCACTTCCGTGTGGGCACACATAATTATAGGTTTAAGGGAGAAAAGGTCGGTCGTGATGATCGACCTTTTCACGTCATATGGACGTGTTTTGCTGTTTTATTTTGATTTAACGAATACGCACGCGGTGGCGACGGCTGGCGCGTCATAATTAGCGAGAATCCTGAATTAAAAAAGGTCGCACCCTGACGGTACGACCTTAATCACATCATTCTGCGCAGATGATTTAGAGCGCGAACTCCTTTCGGAGCATATCGACAGCGTCGAGCTTCTCCCAGCCGAAGAACTCAACCTCGACCTCAACCTCCTTACCACCGCGAACGAGTTTCTCGGTGCGAGTGTAGGGACGGTTACCGAAGTGACCATACGAAGCGGTAGCCTCGAAAATGGGATTCTTCAAACCGAAACGACGTACAATAGCCGCAGGACGCAGATCGAACAGACGTGCTACGTGCTCGGCAATTTCGCCATCGCTCATCGAGAGTTTCGACGTGCCATAGGTATCAACGTAGACGCTCAACGGCTGTGCAATACCGATTGCGTAGCTCAACTCCACCAGCACCTCATCAGCAATGCCTGCCGCAACCATATTCTTTGCGATGTGGCGAGCTGCGTATGCTGCCGAGCGGTCAACCTTCGACGAATCCTTACCTGAAAATGCGCCACCACCGTGAGCACCGCGACCACCGTAGGTATCAACGATAATCTTACGACCCGTCAGACCGGTATCGCCGTGCGGACCACCGATAACGAACTTACCCGTCGGATTCACGTGCAGAATGTACTCCTCACCGATCAAATTTGCCAGAGGGTCGTTAGCACGCTCCAAGCGAGCCTTCACGCGGGGGATCAAGATCGTGCGAACGTCCTCGCGGATCTTATCCTGCATAGCACGCTCAGCCTGCTTCTCGTCCATACCCTCACCAGCCTTGATGAACTCGTCGTGCTGAGTCGAAACAACGATAGTATGTACGCGCTGAGGCTTGCGATCGTCGCCATACTCGATCGTCACCTGACTCTTCGAGTCGGGACGCAGGTAGGTCATCACCTCACCCTCACGACGGATCACCGCCAGCTCCTTCAAAATCACGTGCGACAGAATCAACGTCGCAGGCATCAACTCGCGGGTCTCGTTGCAAGCGTAACCGAACATAATACCCTGATCACCTGCACCCTGCTCCTCCTCGGTCTGGCGCACTACGCCCTGATTGATATCCGACGATTGCTCGTGAATTGCCGACAGAATACCGCACGATGCGGCGTCGAACTGATAGTCGCTCTTGTTGTAGCCGATGCGATCGATCACACGACGTGCAACGCCCTGAACATCAACGTATGCCTCCGAGCGCACCTCGCCTGCTACGACTACAAGACCCGTAGTACAAAGTGTTTCGCAAGCTACCTTCGATTGCTCGTCGTGGCGCAGAAATTCGTCGAGAATTGCGTCCGAAATCTGATCTGAAACTTTATCGGGATGTCCCTCTGAAACCGACTCCGATGTAAATAAAAAACCCATTGTTATACTGCTTTTTTTGGTTAAACGTATAAAATGGGAAAAATTGGCTGTTTGGAATAAAAAACGTGCTGTTTTAGCGATTTTTTATTGTGGTTGCAATCAGTCCAAATCTTTCCACATTGTAATTTTTCGAGCCGCAAAGGTAACGTGTTTTTTGAATAATTCAAAATTCAAGATTCAAAATTCAAAATTATTTGGCGATTTCTAACAAATCGACACCGCTCGCAGGCTCACCCTGCGGGCGACCGCCCACCTGCCAATGATGAGCCTAACGTAGTATCTACATATAAAAGCAAAACCCGCCCATATGGCGGGTGAATCTTGAATCTTGAATCTTGAATCTTGAATCTTGAATCTTGAATTTTGAATTTTGAATCTTGAATTTTGAATTAAAATGGGTAGCCGACACCGAAGTTCAGAGCCGTATTCTTCCAGCGGAAGTTATGAATCCAACGCTCACCCATCGGCTGATTGGGATCGTAGAGGCGTATACCCCAGTCGAAACGCAGCACCGCAAACGAAATATCCAAGCGGATACCAAGACCCGTATTGAAACCTATATTCTTATAGAAGTCGTTGAAGTGGAACACCGAGCCCTCCTGATATTCGCGTCCTTTCTGCCCGATCATAAAGACATTACCAGCATCGAAGAACAGTGCACCATTGAACATACTCCAAATCGGGAAACGGAGTTCGAGATTAGCCTCGATCTTCATATTACCCACCTGACTGGGATATATTCGTTGATCCTCGGTGATTGTGACACTACCCGGACCGAGCGTTCGAGCCGCCCAACCTCGCATTGAGTTGCTACCACCGGCATAGAACATACGGTCGATCGGGATTTCGGTCGAGTTGCCATACGCCAATCCCGCACCCGCATAGAGGCGATATGCCAACGCCGTCTTAGCACCCAGCACCTCTTTGCGACTGAACGAGAGGTCGGTACGGAAATATTGCGAATAGCGAATGCCGAAAACATTGTAGTGGTCGCGGTCAGCCGCAGGTTTCGACAGCAGGTGCGACAACGCGCCCACCAGATTACCCGCCGTCTCCCAATTAAAACGCAGGTTGGTGGCATTGCCGTTGATGTTACGTATCTGATTATTAAACACGTACGATCCCGAGATACCCGCAATCAACTGCTGCGAATAACTATTGCGCAGGTAGGGATTTTGCAGGCGGTCGAGAAATTCGGGATCGATATATCCCACCTTGATCAGCGTCAGATCGATCGGTCGCAGAGCATAGTTCGAGTAGCGACCATTGCCCCACGTGTAGCTCCACGAGGCACTCGACAACACTCGCTGATAGTAGGGTCGATCCTGCGAATTGATCGACAGCTCAACCTTGGTTCGCGGATTCGAGATCGACGCCGAGCGACGGATATTGAACGGCACAATGAATCGCGGGAACGACAACGACGCCGATCCTCCGATTTCGAAGGCGCGTTTGCGCTTTGCCTCCGCACCCTTCATAAACTCATAACCGAGCGAGAACGACACATCGAGCAGCTCCATACCGCGGAAGATGTTATGGTTCTGGTAACCGACCGTACCGCGCAGACCATAGAAACTCGATGTCGTAGAGCCCTCCAACTCGACCTTATAGCTCTGCGGCAGGGCGGGCGTGCAGAAGATATTGCAATTCAGGTAGCCCTCCTTGGTCGACAGCGAATGGTCGATACCCTTTGTGCCCGCGCCAATGAACGACACCTCGGTCGAGGTCGTATCCTCCTCGAATTGGATATTTGCACTTCGGTAGTAACCCACGCGCATAATCTGATCGTAGGTATCCTGAATACCCTGCGCACTGAATAGGTGGTTGGGGAAGAGATCAATCGTCTGGCGCAACACCTTCGGACGCACCTTCAATTTATCGTCGTAGATGATATTCAGACCGCGATACTCGACCGTATCCAAACGTTGCATAAAGCTGCTATCGCTACGTGCAACGGTCGGATCGTAGTTCGAAAAGAGGTTTACATTGCGCAGTCGATAGACCGTATTGTTATCCATAATCGGCTGTCCCTGATCGTTATAGCCCGTCAGTGTCTGGCGCACCACAACGGTCACATCGGCTTGATAGTTACCAACCGTCGTATCGACCTCATAGAGAATATTGTTGATCGTAAAATTGAAGTAACCATTATTGCGCAACATCGTGCTGATTCGCGAACGTTCCTTATCCAACACCGTGAAGTCCAATACATTACCCTCGCGCAACAGTGACGCTGCGGTATCCTCCAAAATGATCGGTTCGAGGAAACGATCGCGGAAACGATACTTGATCTGACCGATTCGATAGGGACGCCCCTGCTTGGTGCGGTAGGTCACAATGGCGCGACGGCGCGAGGTGGTATCAATCTCATACGACGCCTCCGAATTGAAGTATCCGCGCGAGTCCATATAGATCTTGATGTTCGACGCCGAACGCTCGGTCTGCAACGTATCGAGATATATCGGAGCCTCGCCAATACGACGCTTCAAGTTGTTCCACCAATTCTGTTTGTCGGGATTCGCCGAGAGATAGGTCCACAGATAGAAATTGGTACCCAAAAAGCGTTTATTGGGCTGCTGGCGCACGTAACGATTGATCTCGGTAGCCGTAATACGCTCATCACGCGGCACACTCTTGTCGATCTCGATCTCATTCTTTTGGAGCAGATACTCGCCCTGCGGAATACGGCGCGTAACGCCGCACCCCACCGCTAAAACGGAGACGACGACCAAAATTATCACTCTGTTCCAAAATCTCATATTCTCTGTCGCTTAATCCAAAATTACGCCTGTTCGACGAAAATCCGTGCCAAACCCTCAAACCGCATTGACACGCTATCCAATCTACAAAAGTAATAAAAACTTTCGAGATAACACGTCATATCTGCCACTCGAATCGTTTTTTTCGACCCTTATGCTATAACTTTGCAAAAAAATTGCTAACATTGCACTGAAACTTTTAACTTTACAACATTCCGCAACGAATGAAATCAAACAAAGACTTACGCTCTTTCGACTCGACAGCTGACGGACGCAAGAGCACAAAACTCACCCCGATCCACAAAGGTGGCAAGGAGCGTCACAACCTCTACGACCACCTCGACGATGATGACGAAATGCTCGACTATCGCCCCCGCGAGTCGGCTCGCGACTACTACGACGACGGCGACGAGGAGTAGAGTGGACTCACAATTCACAATTTTGGATTTCGATGGCTTTAAGTGAAAAATTCATTATGGCGGGTGATACCGCACTGCATATTGCCGACTCGCAGGTAGGCGAACGCTGCATTGTGTTGCTGCACGGCTACTTGGAGTCGATGACCATTTGGGAGGAGTTTGCCTATCAACTCACGCCCCACGCACGTGTCATTACGCTCGACCTGCCCGGTCACGGCATCTCGATGATCAAGGGCGAGGTGCACTCGATGGAGATGTTGGCAGATACGGTCAGCGTGATGTTGGAGGCATTGAATATCGAGCGTTGCACGCTGGTCGGTCACTCGATGGGCGGCTACGTGGCGTTGGCATTTGCCGAGCGACACCCCGAACAGTTGGAGGGTTTGGTACTGCTGCACGCCACCCCCAATGCCGACACGCCCGAAAAGGCTGAGGAGCGACAGCGCGAGATCGACGCTATCAAGGCTGGTCGCAAGGAGTTGCTGGTACGCAAGGCTGCACCACGTCGCTTTGCCGAGCAGAATCGCAAACGCTTTGCCGACGAGATCACCGATTGTATCGAGATCGCCCTTCTCAACGAGGACGAGGGCATTGAGGCTATTGTGCGCGGAATGGGCGAACGTCCCGACCGCAACGAAATGCTATCGAAACTCAATGCGCGACAGTTGTTTATCTTCGGACGCAATGACGACTACATACCTCAGGAGCGTGCCGACGGCGTCGTGGCTCGCCACCCGCAAGCCGAGGTGGTTTGGTTGGAACAGTCGGGACATATCGGTTTCATCGAGGAGGCTGAGGCGTGCGCCGAGGCAATCATTAAATTCATCGAACGACAATGAACGACTTGACTATCGACATCGTGCGCTCGCTGACCGACGCAGAGCGAGAGCAGATAGCCGCACTCGTGGCGCAACTGACCTCGAAGGAGATTGACACAGCGCGTTTCGACGAGGTGGCGCAATCGACCGAGGCTCAGCTGTTTGCAGCTCGTCGCAACGGGCGCATTGTGGGCGTGTTGGTGCTGGCTCTCTACCCCACTCTGACGGGTCGCAAGGCTTGGATCGAAGATGTGGTCGTCGACGGTGCGGAGCGCGGTGCGGGTATCGGTCGCGCATTGGTCGAACGAGCAATCGAGGAGGCGTCGGCACGCGGCGCAGCTACACTCGACCTCACGTCGAATCCCTCACGCGAAGCGGCACATCGACTCTATCGTGCCTGCGGATTCGAGGAGCGTGCCACAACCCCATTCCGCCTGAAACGATAATTTTGGGGTAGAGCGTGCGATTTTCTCATAATAATTATGTATATTTGTGGATTAATTAAATAGACTTAAACATATGGCAATCATTAGAAAAGTTCGTGGCTACGAGCCCGAAATTGGCGAAAATACATTCTTGGCGGAGACCGCAACAATCATCGGCAACTGCAAAATCGGCAAGGGCTGCTCGATCTGGTATGGCGCAGTGCTGCGCGGTGACGTGAACGCAATCACCATCGGCGACCGCACAAACATTCAGGACGGTGCGGTGATCCACACCCTCTTCGACGGCTCGAAGAACCCCTCGCAGGCACACATCGGTAACGACGTTTCGGTGGGTCACAACGCAACGATCCACGGCGCAACCATCGGCGACAGCTGCTTGATCGGTATGGGATCGACCATTCTGGACAATGCCGTTGTGCCGTCGGGTTGTATCATTGCCGCAAATGCGTTAGTGCTCTCGAACTCGAAACTCGAACCCAACAGCGTCTATGCCGGCGTGCCCGCAAAGAAGGTGAAGGAGATCACTCCCGAACAGCGTAAGGAGATCGTCGAGCGCACCGCACGCGACTATATGCTCTATGCAAGTTGGTACACCGAAGAGTAGTGCACTATGCAGGAGAAAAAGCCCTCATTTATGGAAACGTACATCATTACCATAGCCGTAATGATGATGGTGCTATGCACGGGTCTGCTGCTCTACGGCATACTCTCATAACCATTGATTAATAACGCATTACACACGCTCACACTATGATCAAATACACACCTAAGAATCGCGTTCTGTGGGGCAATATTTTGCTCTCGATCGCAGTCAGCCTATTGGTCAATTTCTCGTACCTGCTGGTGCTATTCGAGTCGCACAACAGCGACAAGGACCGTCCCGAATGGCTCGAAGAGTATGAGGCACGCAAGGTGGTGATAGACACCGAAGGCACGCTGCACATTATGCCCGACGGCTACGGTTTTTTGGTTATGGACGAAGGTAGTGTGGTTGACTCGGTCTATGTCAATTCGGGACGTGTGTGGCGTTTCGGACTCAAAGAGGGCGACCGTATGCGTGTAACGGCTCTCACGCCCGAAATCGAGGGAGCACACCACTCGCTCTTCACAATCGAAACCCTCAACGGCGAGAATCACGACTATGCCGCCCGATTCGACAAACCCGACACCAGCTCGCAGACCGTACTGCAAATCATCTGCTACGCATTGCTGATGTTCGTGGTGCTGACAATCGTTACACGTAGCTCGCGCAAGAGCTCCATTTTCAAGCGATACTTTCTGCCATATCTGCTCAGTTTGCTGATCGTGGCAGCATTCTTCTTCGCCGCTCCGGTGCTCGGCATCAAGGGCGACGTTCCTCGCAATTCGCTCGACATCGTGCTGATGCTCAAATGTATGTTCGTCTATGTCGTGGCAGTGCTCTATGCTCGAATCTACGACCTGGTCTATCAGCGTCAGCGTATCGAAATCAAAAATGAGCAACTCAAAGCCGAAAACCTTTCGACCCGTTACAGCGCATTGGTGAGCCAGATCAGCCCCCACTTCCTGTTCAATTCGCTCAACTCGCTCTCGATGTTGGTGCGCGAAAAACTCAACGAGAAGGCTCTGATCTACATCGACCGTCTCTCGCACGTATTCCGCTACATCATTCAGAATGGGCAGAATACACTCTCGACCGTTGCCGACGAGTTGCAATTTATCGACTCGTATCGTTATCTGTTGGAGGTGCGCTATGCCGATAAACTCTTCTTCGAGATCGACATCGACCCCTCGTATATGGAGCGACAAATGCCCTCGTTAGCTCTGCAACCCCTGATCGAAAATGCGGTGAAACACAACGCTATAACCCGCTCGAAACCGCTCACAATCTCGATCTACACCAAAGATGGCGCGATCGTGGTTTCGAACCCCATAATTCCGAAAATCGAGGCCGAGGTAAGCACCGGCACCGGACTGACCAACCTCTCGTCGCGTTGGCAGATGATCACCGAGAAAGACATCAAGATAGTCCGCACCGAAAACACATTCGAGGTACACCTGCCGCTGTTAGGCGAAACATTGTAACACCAACGTCAAACCCAACACTCCCCAAAAGAGAATGAAGACCCTTATCATAGAGGACGAAACCGCTGCTGCGGTCAACCTACGCGCATTGCTCTCGGAGGTAGAGCCGTCAATCGAGGTACTCGAAGTACTCGAATCGGTAGAGGAGAGCGTCGATTATCTGCGCTCGAATCCGACTCCTGAGTTGATCTTTATGGATATTCATCTGGCAGATGGCGACTCGTTCAAAATTTTCAAGCACGTCGAGGTCAACTGCCCGATAATCTTCACTACGGCTTACGACCAATACGCGCTCGAAGCCTTCAAGGTCAATAGTATCGACTATCTGCTCAAACCCATCGCCCCAGCCGATCTGCGTCGCGCATTGGAGAAGTTGCGCCGCCTGTCGGCACCTGAGCGCGAAAAGGTTATCGAGCGCACAAAGGCGATGGTTGCCGAGCCTCAACCCTCCTCGCAGAATGTCTTTTTGGTGCAGGTGCGCGACCGTATCCGCCCCCTCAAAACCGAGGAGGTCGCCTACTTCTACACCTGCGACGAGCGCGTTACGGCTCACACCTTTGCGGGTGAGACACTCTCGATCGACCGCACGTTGGAGGCTCTGTCGGGCGTGCTGAACGAAGAGGAGTTCTATCGCGCAAATCGTCAGTTTATTGTAGCACGCAAGGCATTGAAGGATATTTCGGTGTGGTTTGGCTCGCGTTTGGCACTCAATTTGAGCGTCGAGACCCCCGAACGCATCATCATCTCGAAGGCTCGCGTGCCGAAATTCAAAAAGTGGCTCACCGGAGCCGAATAACGCACACCACAGCCGAGTTGTCGGAGCGTTCGCAAAAGATCAATATTTAACTTTTAAAAACGCTTTATGACATCTCCTATTCGTTTTCTGTTGATCGCGGCGGCAACGCTTGCGATCGGCTCGGCTGCCGCCCACAACCACAACCCCGAAAAGAGTGCCGACCGTCACCAAATGATGATCGAGCGCAAAACCGACCAAATGGCTAAGTCGCTCGCATTGACCGACGTGCAGAAACGCGCCATTCACGACCTGAATCATCAACGCGCCGAGGCTTTTCACGCTGCACGCCACGACTCTTCGCTCACGGTCGATCAGCGTCAGGCTCGATTTGATGAGGCTGATTCCATCTATCGCACAAAATTAAAGAGCGTGCTGACGCCTCAGCAATACGATCAATGGCAGGCAGACTACAATAGCGCAGTAATGCCGCGTGGCAAGAATGCCCGTCACGACAAACGCTACAAGCACTCCGCCGACGCCTGCTGCAAGGGTCAATGCACGTCCAAAGATTCAACCAAAAAATAACCACAAAAACGAAGGTCGCCCCTCGCAAGGGACGACCTTCGTTCTTTTCGTACGAAAGCGTCGATTACTTATACTCCAACACGCGGAAGCTATAATCGAAATCGACATTCACGAACAACATACCGCGCTGAGTCTCAACCTCACCGGTCTGCGAATCAACCGTATCGCAACGACCAAACTTACGCTTGGGCGAGTAGTCGCGAGTATAGTCGAGGTTGGCAATCATACGGTACGAATCAATACCGCTATTGAAGAACTTATCACCAATACCCGTCACCTTCAACGCCTCGCTCGGACGACCGAACGAAGGATCGCAAGGAATCCAACCGATACCCTCGAAATAGAGTTCGCACCAATCGTGCAAGTTGCAATTGTCGGGGTGGAACATCAAACCACTCTGCCAACGTGCAGGGATACCTGCGCAACGCGACATCGTGATCATCAACAGACCAACCTGACCGCAGTCGCCCTTCGTGTTAGCCAGAACGTACTCAGGAATATTCGGAATCAACGAATAGTTGACAGCCGACGCCCACGGGAACTTAGCGGTGATATAGTCGTAGATCAGACCCGCCTTCTTAATGGGATCCTGCTCATCGCCTACAACCTCCTTAGTGACCTCCTTGATACGGTCGGTGAACATCACGTGCGGGAAACGCTCAGCGGTGTACTCCTTATAGAGAGCCGACTCGGTATCGTAGGGTTCGATCTCCATCTTCGTCATATCGTACCACTGACCATACGACGTGTACTCATACTCGATGAAGAAGGGCTTTGCAGCGTCCTCAGCCGAGGTGATCACACGCTCAAAGTAAGCGGTATTGTGCAGCGCGGTCGGATCGTTGAAATAGGGCTCACTGGTCTCCAACGCCACAAAATCCTTCTGGCGAGGAACGTCCATACGCGGAATGGGAATCCATACACGAACCGTATCACCCGGTACGATCGCACCCGTCTCGTTCAGCGAGATCGAGTGACGAACCTTCATACGTACGGGAGCTGCCAACTCGCCATTGCCACTACCTTCAACAATCTCAGGAATCTGCTCGATCAACACATTTTCGAGCGAGCTCTCGTCCGAAAGTTCCATACGGAACTGCTTAGCCCACTCGTCCACGCGGAACACATTGGGCGCAGCATTGCGGAAGTAGCACTTCTTGCCATCAATAACCTTATACTCGATTACACCCGAAGCCTCCCACTCGGCAACCTTCTCGGCTGTCAGTTCGGGGATATACTTCTTAATATAATCGACAACGTATGCGCTATCGCGGCGGAAATCACGACGAACGAGCTTAATCGAGTCGCGCGTCCAAGTGAGCTTAGCAATCTCTGCCTCGTCGGTAGCCGTAGCCAAACACTCCTCGATCAACTGCTCTGCTGCGGTCAGTTCGCCCGCTGCCAATGCCTCAGCCAGCGGATCGGGTGCAGCCTTCGGTGCGCACGCTGCTACAACAGCCACTACGCCCAAAAGTGCAAAAATATTTCTCAATTTCATCTTCTTATTCAGTCTGTTTAGTTCTCTTCTTCTCGATTACAGATCGGTGCGCTTTACGATACCAATACCCGGACGGTCGCTGGGGATAACCTTACCGTCAACCACCTTCATACCATCGTAGGGATCCGACGAGTGAGCAATCAGAACGTTACCGTCCAAGTCAGCCCAATCGCAAGCGCAAGCAACGTGCGACGCTGCCGAAATTGCACACGAAGTCTCGGTCATACAGCCGATCATAACCTTCATATTGAGCGTACGAGCCAACGAGATCATCTTGTTAGCCTCGCGCATACCGGTACACTTCATTAGCTTGATGTTGATACCCGAGAATACGCCCTTCAACTTCGGAACATCAATCAGACGCTGGCACGACTCATCAGCGATGGTAGGCAGCGGCGAATTCTGAGTGATCCACGCCATATCGTCGAGGTTGTACTTACCGATAGGCTGCTCGATGAATACAAAGCCGTGCTCCTTGCACCAATGGATCATCTCCAATGCGTGGTGCTTATCCTTCCAACCCTGATTTGCGTCAACGCACAGAGGCTTGGTAGGCTCAACCGAACGGATAGCACCAACCAGCTCCTCGTCCTGCGGAGTACCCAACTTAACCTTAATCAAGTTGTATGGAGCAGCCTCCTTGGTCTTCTCACGAACCACCTCAGGGGTGTCGATACCGATCGTGAACGAGGTATCGGGAGCCTTCATACGGTCGTAGCCCCAGATGTTGTACCACGGCTGACCGATCAACTTACCAACCAAATCGTGCAGAGCGATATCGACCGACGCCTTAGCTGCGGTGTTGAACGTAGTCAGGTTGTCAACCTCGAACAGAATATCTTCAAGCAAGAAGGGCGAAGGATACTTATCCAAAATAGGCTGAATACGGCTCAGGAATGCCATTGCCGACTCCGAAGTTTCACCCAGATAGGGCGGCATAGCTGCCTCACCGTAACCCTCATAACCACCATACTCGATCTTGGTCAGCACGATGGGGGTATGGGTACGAGTGTAGCCCGAAACGGTGAAGGGGTGAGCCAGCGCAGCGTCAGCACGCCAGAACGTCAGTTTCATCTTCTCACTGCCGATCGACGACTTCTTGCCCTTACCTACCGCTGCTGCTACCGACGGTAACGCCGATGCTGCCAATGTGGGGGCTACCGTAGCAACAACACCTGTTGCCAATGCCTTCTTGATAAAATCTCTTCTTTTCATTTGTATATACGTTTTAAGTTGTTAGTTTACTGTTTATTATAGAGCGGACAATTCTCCACCGACCATACACCCTTGTCGCTATCCTCGGTGCCGATGATGCGGGTTGCGCGGATCAGTTGGTTGAGCCAATGTTTCGAGTACTCCTCGTGCTCGGGGTTGAAGCTCGAAATGTGGATCAGACCTGCCTCGTGGATAAACTTACCCTCACCGATATAGACACCTACGTGAGTTACACGCTTGCCACCGAAGAAGACCAGATCGCCCTTCTTCAACTTGGTCCAATCCTTGTCCGACACGTCGATATTGTCGCCCGTAAGGCACTGCTGTGAAGCATCGCGTGCCAGCACCAAACCGTTCAACAGATAGACCGTCTTAGCCATACCGCTGCAATCGAGCATTTTGGTCGAGGTGCCTGCCCACAAGTACGAAGTACCGAGCAGATTCTTCGCCTCGGCAATCACTGCGTCAGCGGTCGGGCGGCGTTTCTTCCACACCTCGAAGTCCTCAACGTCCGATTTGAGCAGATAACCCGTGCGACCCTTCGGCAACTCAACTGCAATGAACTTACCCTTAGCCTTGCCCTTGTTCAGCACGATCGAGCCTGCGGTGATGTCGGTCACGTGAGCCGATTTCAGATCGGGTTGCTCGTAGATCCAACCCGTCGTGGGCATATAGACAACCTTATCAGCCTCAACCCAAGCGTTGTACTGCTCGCGGGTCATAGTCTTCACGCCGCGCTTAGCGACCCAACCCAGGTAGCCTTCGGGAGTCTGCACATAGTACCAGCCATTGTCGTCCAACACGCGCACGGGCATACCCATCAGCAACTGAGTGAGCTGCTCCGACGAGTAGTTACCCTCGCGGCGAACGGTTGCAACTGCGATGTCGATCACGCCATAGACCTCGCCCTTCATCTTTGCGTCGGGCAGCAGGCGAACATCATTCACGAGTTTCTTGCCCTCGAACTTCTCGTTCAGCTTTTCGATCGTTTCGTCGAGTGCCTCCTTCGAGGTGGTGCGACCCGTTACAACAGCAACACTCGGATACTCATCGACTTGAATGTCGTAGAGCACCGTTCGTTTGTCGGGAGCGTGTTTAGCTTTGATCTCTTTGAGAATGTCGCCCGTAGGCTGTGCTGCGAACAGACCGCCAGCAGCGAAAAGCGTGATAATCAGCGTGATAAATTTACGTGTCATAGTTTTATTGGTTTTAATTTTTTAGTCCATTCCTGTGCGCACACAAATATGCGACCTACAAATTTAGAAAAAATAATCGAAAATATCAAATTTAGCCGTGCGAAAACAACCATTAAAATAGATTTTTTGTTACTTTTGTCGCGTGGCTCGGAAACGTAAGCCACAACCCACACGTAAACAGACAAGAAACTAACAATGTCATCGCTCAGATTCAGAATGGTCGAGGAGGCTATCAACCGTAAGCCCCTCGCCGCCCAAACACCCGAAGGTCGCCCCTCGGAGTACTTCGGAACGAAGGTTTTCAACCGCGCCGCAATGCGCCGCTACCTCCACAAAAAGACCTACGAGGCTATGCTCGACACGATGGACAACGGCACTCCACTCTCGCGTGAAATCGCTGCCGAAGTCGCATCGGGTATGAAGCAATGGGCTATGGATCAAGGTGCTACACACTACACTCACTGGTTTCAGCCGCTGACGGGCGGTACTGCCGAAAAGCACGACGCATTCCTCGAACACGACGGTGCAGGCGGTATGCTCGAAGAGTTCTCAGGCAAGCTGCTCATTCAGCAGGAGCCCGACGCCTCGTCGTTCCCCAATGGCGGTATCCGCAACACCTTCGAGGCTCGCGGTTACTCGGCTTGGGACGCAACGTCGCCCGCATTTATCGTCGATACGACACTCTGTATCCCCACCATTTTCATCGCATATACGGGCGAGGCTCTCGACTACAAGTTGCCCTTGTTGCGTTCGATCTCGGCCGTTGGTCAGGCAGCTCTCGACGTCTGCCACTACTTCGACCCCGAAGTCAAGCGCGTAACCACCTTCTTGGGTTGGGAGCAGGAGTACTTCCTCGTCGACGAGGGTCTGTGGGCTGCACGACCCGACTTGGTGCTGACGGGTCGCACGCTGATGGGTCACGAGAGTGCCAAAAACCAGCAGTTGGAGGACCACTATTTCGGTGCTATTCCCGATCGCGTAATCGAGTTTATGAAGGATTTGGAGCGCGAGTCGTTGAAGCTCGGTATCCCCGTCAAGACACGCCATAACGAGGTGGCACCCAATCAGTTCGAGTTGGCACCGATCTACGAAGAGATGAATCTCGCCAACGACCACAACCAGCTGCTGCTCATTCTGATGGAGAAGGTTGCTCGCCGCCACTCGTTCCGCGTTCTGCTGCACGAAAAACCCTTCAAGGGTATCAACGGCTCAGGCAAGCACAACAACTGGTCGCTCGGTACGGATACGGGCGTCAATCTGCTCTCGCCGGGTAAAACCCCGCAGGCAAATCTCCAATTCGTAACGTTTATTGCCAACATCATAGCGGCAGTTTATCGCCACAATGGCGCATTGAAAGCCTCGGTTTCGACTGCCACCAATGCCCACCGTCTGGGTGCCAACGAGGCTCCGCCCGCAATCATCTCGGTATTCCTCGGCAAGCAGGTTTCGGCAGCATTGGACAAAATCGCCGAGAGTCAGAGCGAGGACGCAATCGTATTTGACGCAAAGAGCGGTTTCAAAATGCAGGGTATCCCCTCGATTCCTGAGTTGCTGATGGACAACACCGACCGCAACCGCACCTCGCCCTTTGCCTTCACGGGTAACCGTTTCGAGTTCCGCGCTGTGGGCTCGCTGACCAACTGCGCCTCGGCAATGATTACCCTCAACGCCGCCGTAGCCGAGCAGCTCACCATATTCAAAGGTCGCGTCGATAATCGAATCGCTAATGGCAACTCGATCGAAAAGGCTATTTTTGAGGAGGTTAAAGCATTGGTCAATGAGTGTCGCCCCATTCTCTTCGATGGCAACGGCTACTCGGACGAGTGGAAAGAGGAGGCTGCACGTCGCGGTTTGGACTGCGAGACCTCGGTGCCACTGATTCTCGATCGTATGCTCTCGGACACGACCAAGCAGATGTTTGCGTCGACAGGCGTACTGAATGGCGTGGAGCTGAAAGCCCGCACCGATGTAAGTTGGGATATGTACACCAAGAAGATTCAGATCGAGGCGCGAGTGATGGGTGATTTGGCTCTGAATCAGATCGTTCCGATCGCATCGAAATACGAGGCAATGTTACTCGACAAGGTCTACAAGATGTCACTCCTTAACCTCGACGCAACGCAGGACATCGCTCTCATCAAGGAGATCTCAACCCTCACCGCCGACATTCAGCGTATGGTCAACGAGATGATCGAGGCTCGCAAGATTGCCAACCGCATCACCGAGGAGCGCGCCAAAGCAATCGCCTACCACGACACCGTAGCCGACTACATCGAGGAAATTCGCGTCTGCATCGACCGCCTCGAAATGGTGATCGACGACCAGATGTGGACACTGCCCAAGTACCGCGAACTGCTGTTCCTGCGATAGTTACTCCAAACAACACATAATAATAAGGCTGGCTACCCCGAGATGAGTTGTCAGCCTTTATTATCCTTAAACCCAACCCTATGAAACACGAAATCACACCCCAAGAGAGCAAGCGAGAGCAGGCGTACTCACTTTGGATCAAGTCGCCAATGCCGATGGTAACCCTCACCAAAACGTTCGATATAACCCGTCTGCAAAAGATCGCCAAGCAGCGAAGAGTAAAACTGAATATGCTTTTATGCTGGTGCATTGGCAAAGCGGCAACCCAAATCGAGGAGTTCTATACCCTGCCCGAGAGCGACAAACTCTTCCAATACGACCGCATTGCAATCAACGTCATCGTGAACAACATCAAAGGCGGCATCAACTCGTGCGACGTTCCGTTCGTCGATGACGTACAGCAATTTAACTCGTCATACGTCACATTGACAAGCGAAACGAGAAACACGTGCACAAGCATTTTCAACGAGGAGTATATGATCGTCGGCACCTCGGCTATGACCGCCACCGAACTCGACTCCATAGTAAATCAATACACCGACAAATTCTGCAACCCAATGGTGATGTGGGGTCGATATCGCAAAGGTTGGTTCAAGACCACGTTGCCAATCTCATTCCAATTCCACCACGTACAGATGGACGGTGGACACGCTGCGCAATTCCTCGAAATATTGCAAAAGACAATCAACGCTTTATAATCTTGGCGTACACAAAAAGCCGCACCCCCTCGGGAGTGCGGCTATAATTTTGAATCTTGAATTTTGAATTCTCCGTTACTCCTCAGGCGCGGGGATTGCGACCAGAGCAGCGTCGATACGACGCACAACCTCCTCACGACCAACCACGTATAGAATCTCGAACATCGACGGACCCTTGCAAGCACCCACGACTGCCAAACGCAGTGAGTTCATCGTCTGACCGATGACATACCCTTTGCGCTCGTTCCACTCGTGCACAAACTTATCGGTACCCTCAACCGAGAAATCCTCCAACTGAGCCAACTCATCGCGCAGCTCAGCCAAACGTGCAGGCACCTCACCCTTCCAATACTTACGCACCGATTTTGCGTCATACTCGGTCGGAGCAGCGAAGAAACAAGAGGTCAATTCGCAGAAATCGCTCACGAATGTTGCACGATCCTTAACCAAGCCAACGATATACTCAACTCGCTCACGATCAGCCACTACACCCTTCTCGGCGAGCAGGGGCAGGAAGGCCTCAGCCAGCTCGGCATTGTCGCGCTCGTGCATATACTGCGAATTGAACCAACGCGCCTTATCGGGCTGGAAGCGCGCACCCGACTTGCTCACGCGATCGAGCGAGAAGGCAGCGATCAGCTCCTCCATCGAGAAGATCTCCTGCTCGGTACCGGGGTTCCAGCCCAGCAGTGCCAGCAGATTGACAACAGCCTCAGGGAAGTAACCATCTTCGCGGTAGCCGCGTGCAGTTTCGCCCGTGGGCGACGTCCAGAACAGCGGGAATACGGGGAAGCCCATCTTATCACCATCGCGCTTCGAGAGTTTGCCTTGACCCGTAGGTTTCAGCAGCAGAGGCAAGTGGGCAAACTCAGGCTGCGAATCGGTCCAACCAAACGCACGGTAGAGCAGATAGTGCAACGGCAACGACGGCAACCACTCCTCGCCACGAATCACGTGCGAGATCTCCATCAGGTGGTCATCGACGATGTTTGCCAGGTGGTAGGTCGGCAGTCGGTCAGCCGATTTGTAAAGCACCTTATCGTCGAGCGTCGAGGTGTTCATCTTCACGTCGCCACGAATCAAATCGTGCATCTCTACGTCCTCGTTCTCGGGCATACGGAAGCGGATAACCCACTGATCACCACGCTCGATACGCTCACGCACCTCATCAGCCGAAAGGCGCAACGAAGTTGCCAAACGCTCGCGCACAGCATAGTTGTATGCAAAGGTTTCGCCCTTCTCCTCATACTCCTTACGGATTGCGTCCAACTCCTCGGGAGTGTCGAAAGCGTAGTAAGCATTGCCGTTCTCGACCAGCTGCTCGGCATATTTCAGATAGATCTCGCGGCGTTCGCTCTGGCGGTAAGGACCATACTCGCCACCTTCGCGCACACCCTCGTCGATCTCGATACCACACCAAGCCAAAGCCTCGTTGATATACTCCTCGGCACCCTCGACGAAACGCTGCGAATCGGTATCCTCGATACGCAGAATCATCTTGCCACCGCGCTGACGCGCAAAAAGATAGTTATAGAGCGCGGTGCGCAGACCGCCAATATGCAACGGACCCGTCGGGCTCGGTGCAAAACGTACACGTGTTTGTCTGGTATTCATCTATTTATGTTTGTTTTTTGTTACGTTGTAATTATTTGACACGATATTCGAGTTTCATCGTAATGCGTGCCTTCTTGTGGCGGCTCGACGTATTGAACGAACCTCCCGCCGTAAATTCGTCATTGGTATTCGCACCCGTAATCTGGAATACACCCATACGAGCCTCGGTCACCTTGCCGAGTTTAGCTCCCGACGCCGAGGCGATCTTCTCGGCACGTCCGCGAGCGTCAGCCGTGGCACGTTCAATCAGGTCGTGCTTGACGTCGTCCAAGCGGGTGTAATAGTATTCGGGTTGCCACGATTCGAGCGACACACCCTGCGCAATCAGCGATGAAATCTCACGCGAAATTGCCTCGACAGCATCGACATTAGTCGACTCGACCGTGAACGCCTGACGCAACGAGTAGCCCTTGAATTGCTGACCCATATAGTTGCCATTCGACGAGTAGATACCCTCGTACTCCTTATTGACATTGACGAACATAAACACCACACTATCAGCTGCAATGCCGTGCGAGGTGATATACTTCAACACCTTATCCTTGCTCTGCTCGATCTGCTTGTAGCCCTCGGCGGCATCGCGTGCCTCAGCCGTAATCCAACCGCGCCAAACGATCAGATCCGACGCAAACTCGCGCTCAGCCAAACCCGTAACTACAACCGTCTCCTGCACACGATACTTGTAGGTGTAGGCGCGACCCAGCAGAAACGCACCAAACACAATGCTCAGTGCAATGACAATAGTATTAAAGCGTTTCATATTATCTCTAAATCAATGATTTATGATCATCATTAGACGTTGAACAGGAAGTGCATAATATCGCCGTCCTGCACAACGTACTCCTTACCCTCGATGCCGATCTTACCCACATCGCGGCAAGCCTTCTCCGAGCCAAGAGCCACATAATCATCATACTTGATCACCTCGGCACGAATGAAACCGCGCTCGAAGTCCGAGTGGATAATACCTGCCGCCTGCGGAGCCTTCATACCACGTGTGAAAGTCCAAGCACGGCTCTCGTCGGCACCCGTCGTGAAGTAGGTCTGCAAATCGAGCAATTTGTATGCCGATTTGATCAGACGGCTCACACCCGACTCGGTCAGACCCACCTCTTCAAGAAACATCTGACGCTCCTCGTAATCCTCCAACTCAGCAATATCTGCCTCGGTTGCAGCTGCCACGATCAACAGCTCGGCATTCTCCTCGGCGATAGCTGCGCGAACAGCCTCAACGTGAGCATTGCCCGTTGCTGCACTACGCTCGTCGACATTACAAACATACAATACGGGCTTATCGGTCAGCAGGTTAAGGTCGGGAATAACCTTGCGGTCCTCCTTGTCCAGCTCGACCGTACGTGCCGAACGCCCCTGCTCCAAAACCTCTTTATAGCGGCACAAAATCTCGTAGGCACGCTTGGCGTTCTTATCACCCGCCGTAGCCTGCTTCTGCACCTTACCAATGCGGCTCTCGACCGTTTCGAGGTCTTTGAGCTGCAACTCGGTGTCGATAATGCTTTTATCGCGCACGGGGTCGATCGTACCATCGACGTGAGTGATATTCTCGTTGTCGAAACAGCGCAACACGTGGATAATTGCGTCGGTATTGCGAATATTGGCGAGGAACTTGTTACCCAGACCTTCGCCCTTCGATGCGCCCTTAACCAGACCTGCGATATCGACGATCTCGATCGTTGTGGGAATCACACGCTTGGGGTTGTCGATCTCGGCGAGCTTGATCAGTCGCTCGTCGGGTACGGTGATCACTCCCACATTGGGTTCGATCGTACAGAAAGGGAAGTTTGCTGCCTGCGCCTTAGCATTCGAGAGGCAGTTGAACAGGGTCGATTTGCCGACATTGGGCAGACCCACGATTCCGCATTGTAAAGCCATATTGAGTTTTTTAGTTTTATTCGTTACTGTTTTAACGTGCAAAGATAACCAACTTTCCGAAACTCTCCAATTTTTCGCGCCACTTCCGCGCGCGAATTAAAATATTCATAGAATAAGAGGGGAAAATGGTGCTAAATTTCGAAATTTATCTATATCTTTGCAATTTGTACGCGGTATGTACGTTTATAGGGTATGAAACATTTGCTGAAAAATATTGCAACCTTTGCGCTGTTTGCATTGGTCATCACCTCGGTCGCTTGCGAGAAGGGTGAGGATATATTCCAATCGCAGATGGATCGCTTCGTGAGCTATATGACCTCACGAATGAGGCTGGTGAGCGAGGCGGAGGCAGAGGAGTCGATGACAGGCGAGCAGCTACCCTACTACACCCGTTGCGGCGACGCCTATCGCCACATAACCAACGTCTACCGCGAGGATCGTCCCCAAAAGCGCATTGACGAGGGATCGAAGGTGACCTTCCGCTACGAGGCATACCTCTTCGAGAGTGGTCCTGCGAATATCCCATTCGCGACAAACAACCGCGGAACGGGCAAGATCTTAGCCGAGCAGTATGGTTTGGACACCACCTATTGGGATTTTACACCCGCAGTGCGAATATTGGGCACCGACCCCATAATAAAAGGGCTCGAACTTACGTTACCCGATTGTGCCAAGGGCGATACGGTCTACACCTTTATGCCCTACGAAGTGGCGTATGGTGACCGCGCAATGGGAGTGATCGCAGCCGAGTCGGCAGTGATGATGGTGACGGTGATTGATGAAGTTGAATAAAAAAATGAAACTAACGATAGAATGAAACAAACAATGAAATTTTTGCGTTACGCGTTGATGTCGCTGGTCGTGGCAGCAGGATTCACCTCTTGCGCCGAGAAGGTCGAAATTGATATGACTGAGAAAGAGCAGCTGTCGCTCGACGCGTGGATTGCTAAACACGTGAACAAAAACGGTACTCGCGCCGTACGTCAAGAGAATGGTCTTTGGGTCGAGATTGCCGACTATGGCGACACCGAGAGTATGGCTACAAACGACACCGTTACGTGGGTTAAATATAACTTCACAATGCGCGATATGACGGGCAACGTCGTATTCACACGCTACGAAGATATAGCTAAGTGGCAGGGCACATTCACCAAACACACACACTATGTCCCCGACTACATCTTCTGCGGTGAGTATCCCGCTAACCTGCTCGAAGGCACCCACTACGTGATGCGCAACACGCTCACCAACCACGACGGTACCAAATTCAATATGCACACCGGCACGAAGGGTACGCTCTATATCCCCTCGTCGTTGGCTCACGGCGCAACGGGTACGAGCAACGACGCCGGTTATGGCGGTCAGTACTCGCTCAATGGTAGCGTTCCCTCGATCATCGACTTCGAGATCGTACACGTAACCAAAGACCCCGTAAAGGACGAAGAGCAGGCAGTTAGCGATTTCATCGCAGCAACCGGCAATTGGAAACCCGTGAACGATACGCTCGACTACCTCTACGTTGATAAAAAATTCCGTCTGCCTGAGGGCGAGACCGCTTATCAGGGCGACTCGATCAAGATAGATTCAACCGTAAAGATTTGGTACGTAGGTAAATTCCTCGATGGTTTCGTATTCGACACCAACATCGACTCAATCAAGCGTCGCGCATTTGGCAAGGTGGAGAGCACAGGCGAGGCATTGGATTTCACTGCCAAAGAGAATGGCGAGAGCGCAGACGAGAATAATGATAGAGAATCGTCGGGCTACATCAAGGCTTGGAACTACACCATTCCCCACTTGTTGAAGGGTCAGTGGGCACGTATCGTTGCCACCTCGTTCTACTGCTACGGCAGCACGGGTCAGTATCGCAACGGCTCGGCTACGACCACCAACTCGATGGATTACTACTATATGAATATGTATAATAACTATTATAGCAACTACTATAATATGATGTATGGCGGTTATGGCGGTGGTTATGGCTATGGTTACGACCCCTACGACTACTATGGTTATTATATGCAGCAGGAGATGATGAATGCTCAGGAGAATATGGGCGAGAATGTCTCGACTACGACCGTTACAACTGAGATTCAGTCGTATACTCCGCTCTACTTCGAGGTCTATATCGAGGAGTAAGACGCCCCAGCTGAGAATAAAAAAAGCCACGCTTTCGAGCGTGGTTTTTTTATTCTATCGTATCGAATTCATTCTAATACTCGCTTTGACCAATGCCAAGGCGCGGATTCGCTCGATGGGAATCTCCTTATCGGCGTGGTGAGGATTCTGACTCACCAACTTGACGTAACCCTCACGATCCGACTTCTGAATATATTTCACCGTAATGTACTCCTCGCCCTCCAAATCGAGCGACAACAGATACATATCGCCCCAAAAGATATTACTCGGATCGTTCAACTGCTTGTAGAGCACAATGTCGCCACTCTTCAACAGCGGATACATACTATCGCCAGCTACGTAGATTGCACCGTCGCACTTAGGCAGGTTGGGGATATGGATATAGTTGATCGGTTTGTTCGATGAGCTGTCCGAGAAGAGAGGCACCAGACCTGCCGTACCCTCTATACTATATAAAGGTACACTTTGCAGGGGCACGGTGTTGTCGGTGCGACGCATAAATGCGGTGAAGTCGGGCTGTGCGTTGAACATCTCGCCGCGACCCGTATCGAGCCAGTCGGGATTGACGTTCAACTCCTGCACAAGAATATTCTTATTTCGTTCCGAGAGGGCGGCTTTACCCGTCTCGATCATCGAGAGGGCACTTTTGCCGATGCCTAATTTCTGAGCCAAAACCTCTTGGGTTAGTCCTAACTCCTTGCGGATCAATTTCAAACGCGAAACCATAGTCGATCTATAATAATTTTTTATGAAATTTTTGCTCAAAATTTGAACAAAATTCAATTTTTGAACTTATCTTTGTCCTGCAAAGTTAAACAAATGAATCGAAACTACCAACAAAAAGTGTGAAAATCTTTCAATGAAAGCGATTTGCAACCGAACATAGTGCGATTCAATAAATGAACCTAATTTAAAAACACGTATGTCTATGTTAAACATCACATCTGAGATCTACCGACTTGTGGCAGCTCGTCTGCGCGATGCAGTGGGGGACGCCGAATTCTTCTCCGGTACGATTGCGGTGGCTGCCGACGTCGACTACACGTTGCGCACGACACTCCTCGTCTATCGCCGCGAGGTGAGCGACGAGAGTGGTTCGTGGAGCGCAATCTGCGACCTCGTGCCCGTATGGTGGGAGTTCCACTCGGTGACGGGCGACGGCGAAGTGCTCAACGACTTCGATTTCGAAGAGCTGCGACGCGAGTTGATCGACTAACGCCTACCGCTACGATTTCGGGCACACACATTTCCCACCTTTGGAGGACGCTCCGCCCGAAACATCACAAACAATTCACATCTCGGCGACCGCCAGCACCCACCCGAAGGACGCTTCACTCACTCGATTCCAAACCTTTTTTTACATTCTGCTTTTCGACTTGGCGGTCGCTTTTTTTTCTGCAATTCACTATGAACAAAACGATTACTTTCGAGGATTACGCTACGGCGGTATATCCATTCCTGACACTTACCGACTTTCATCGCACCTACTATCGTGTGCTCCAAATGTTTGCCGAGGGGCAGATTCGCCGCCTGATCGTCACAATGCCGCCCCAACACGGCAAGTCGGTAGGCTCGACAACGCTCCTACCCGCATATATTCTCGGTCTTGATCCCGACCTGCGAGTGGCTATTGCCTCCTATTCGGCGGCGTTAGCAAATAAATTCAACCGTCGCGTGCAGCGTATTATCGAGTCGAAGGAGTATGCCGAACTCTTTCCGCAGACAACCATCAAACAGGGCGGCAAACCGACCAACTACATACGTACGGCTGACGAGGTGGAGATCATCGGGCGACGAGGCGAGCTGTTGTCGGTCGGGCGCGAGGGTGCGCTGACGGGCAATCGCGTCGATGTCTTTATCCTTGATGACCTCTACAAAGACGCAATGGAGGCTAATTCTCCCGTCACGCGCGAGAATTGTTGGGAGTGGTACACCTCCGTCGTGCGCACGCGTATGCACAACCTCTCGCGCGAGTTGATCGTCTTCACGCGCTGGCACGAGGAGGATCTGATTGGACGCATTGCGCGGCGCGAGCGTGTGGTACAACTCAACGATTGGTCACAAATCGCTACCATCGGTCGCAACGATTGGCTGCACCTCAATTTTGAGGCGTTGAAGGAGTCGCTACCCACCGCTCTCGACCCACGCGCGGAGGGTGAGGCTCTCTGGCGCGAACAGCAGGACGAAGAGCTACTGAGAGCCAAACGACGCTTGGACGCGGCGCGATTCGAGTGTATGTATCAAGGTCACCCCGCGCCGCAAGGTGGTCTGCTCTATGGCGAGGGTTTTGCCTGCTACGATGATCTACCGCACGAGATGGTGCGCTGGGGCAACTACACCGATACGGCAGATATGGGCGACGACTACCTCTGCTCGGTATGCTATGCTGTCGATGTCGATGGTGTGATCTATGTGACCGATGTGGTCTATTCGCGCGAGCCGATGGAGGTCACCGAGGGGCTTGTGGCGGAGATGTTGCGCCGCACACAGACGCGCCAAGCAGCGATTGAGAGCAACAACGGCGGTCGAGGCTTTGCCCGCGCCGTACAGCGACTTGCGCCCAACGTGCGTGTTGAGTGGTTTCACCAGAGTGGCAACAAAGAGGCACGAATACTCTCCAACTCAGCAACGGTGCTGCACGCGCTGCGTATGCCCAAAGGGTGGGCAGTGCTATGGTCAGAGTTCTACCAACACCTCACCACCTACCGCCGCCAATTCTCAGCCAATCGCTGGCACGACGCCGCAGATGTTGTGACGGGCATTGTCGAGCGCGAGGTTGTCGATCGCCACGAACGACGGGTAAGACATATTTCGTTTGTGGGAAGGTAAGAGAGTGATTCACAATTCACCCTCCATATTGGCGGGTTTTCGCTTTGTTGCGATTGGATTTAGAATAAACAAAAAAGCATAAACAAAAAAAAAGCCGCGCTTCAATAAAGCACGGCTTTTTAGTTGAGCTACCCGGATTCGAACCAGGAAAAACAGGACCAGAATCTGTTGTGTTACCATTACACCATAGCTCAATCTCTGTTTTGCGAGTGCAAATTTAAGGCAAGATTTTCTTCTATGCAAGTTTTTCGACAAAAAAATATTATATTTGTTGTGATTTTTCGTCAGCTATTTACACACGAAATAACATAAACAACTTAAATACAACAAATTATGAATACTAAATTACGTCTTATCGTAATGAATTTCCTGCAATTCGCAGTATGGGGAGCCTACCTGACTTCGATGGGTACCTATCTGTTCAATGCAGGTTTGGCGTCGAAGATCGGTCTGTTCTATGCTTGTCAGGGTATCGTATCAATGTTTATGCCCGCAATTATCGGCATCATTGCCGACCGTTATGTGCAGGCACAGAAGATGTTGGGTATCTGCCACACGTTAGCTGCCGCATTTATGCTCGGTGCAGGTTACTACGGTCTGCAAGCAGGCACTACGCCCGATTTCGGCACTCTCTTTACGCTCTATGCGCTTAGCGTAGCGTTCTATATGCCGACGCTCGCGCTGTCGAACTCGGTGGCTTACACCGTACTGCGCAAGGCTGGCGAGGACACCGTTAAAGCATTCCCGCCCATTCGTGTGTTTGGTACCGTAGGTTTCATCTGCTCGATGTTGGCAGTCGATTTCCTCGGTTTCCAGAGCACCGCTATGCAATACATCGCAAGTGGCGTATTAGGCGTGCTGCTCGGCGTCTACGCTTTCACGCTGCCCTCGTGCCCCACTTCGGCTGGTGGCGAGAAGAAGTCGCTGGTTGATGCTCTCGGTTTGAAGGCATTTGCGCTGTTCAAGCAGAAGAAGATGGCTATTTTCTTCATCTTCTCGATGTTGCTCGGTGTGTCGTTGCAGATCACAAACGGCTTCGCAAACCCCTTCATCAACAGCTTTAAGGCTATCCCTGAGTTCGCAGATTCGTTCGGTGCAAACCACGCAAATGCGTTGATCTCGCTGTCGCAGATCTCGGAGACGTTGTGTATCCTGCTGATCCCCTTCTGCTTGAAGCGTTTCGGTATCAAGCGCGTGATGTTGATCGCAATGTTTGCTTGGGTGCTGCGTTTCGGTCTGTTCGGTGCTGGCAACCCCGGTGGCGGTGTGTGGATGTTGATCCTCTCGATGATCGTCTATGGCGTTGCATTCGACTTCTTCAACATCTCAGGTTCGCTGTTCGTTGATACCGAGACCGACTCGTCGATCCGTTCGTCAGCTCAGGGTCTGTTTATGATTATGACCAACGGTATCGGAGCTACGATCGGTACGCTCGGCGCACAGGCAGTGGTCGATAAGTTTGTCTTCTCGCAGCCCGAGGGTCTGGCTCAGGTGGCAGGTTGGAGCACCGCGTGGTACATCTTCGCAGCTTATGCGCTGGTGGTTGCTCTGCTCTTCGCGGTTGTGTTCAAATACAAGCACGACCCCGCTAAGATGCAGTAAGCAGATACACGTATATAAAATATGCCCCCGCATCTTCACCGATTCGGGGGCATATTGTTTTGGTATTGTTTAGGCATAAATCGCTATACCCGCAACAGCCGAGAGAACAATCAGCAAAATAGGATTGACCTTACGCGCCGAGGCTATGAGCGTTGCGGCAAACAGCACCCAGTTCCACGCGTCGATAAAATTGGGATCGCTGCTATCGTGCGGGAAGATCAACAGCAGAGCCGCCGCACCGATCATACCGATCACCACGGGGCGCATTGCCGACATCGCACCTGCAACGTAACGATTCGAGCGCAGACGGAGATAGAAACGTGTAATGAGGATCATCAGCGTCATTGCGGGCAGGCTCACAGCCAGCGTCGCAACAACCGAGCCCCAAAAGCCCGCGACGGTATAACCTATGTAGGTTGCCGAGTTGATCGCAATCGGTCCGGGGGTCATCTGCGAGATGGCGACTATATCCGAGAATTGGCTCGCCGTAATCCAGCCACGCTCTGCCACCACCTCGTGCTGAATAAGCGACAGCATCGCATAGCCACCACCAAAGCCAAAGAATCCGATCTTCAAATAGCTCAGAAACAGTTGCAGGTAGATCATCGCTCGACGTGTTTATTACTGTTATACAATTCGATAGCGATACCCGTAGCCGCCGCAACGATTATCAACCAGATGGGCGACACTCCGCTCCACCAAACAAACAGAGCCACCGCCACAGCCAGAGCATATTTCCACGTCCCCATACCGCGCGATAGCGACACGATGGGCGACACAATCAGTGCCACTACGGCGGGTCGCATACCCTTGAAGGCGGCATTGACGTAGACATTTTCGCGGAACTGCGCGAAGTAGATCGCCACGAGCAGAATCACCGTAAATGCAGGTACCACAACGCCCAGCAGAGCCGCCAGCGCACCTGCATAACCGCGCACCTTGTAGCCCACAAAGACCGACGTATTGAGCGCAATCGGACCGGGGGCAGATTGAGCCAGCGTCAGCAGTTCGATAAACTCATCACGATCGACCCACCCTCGATGGTCGATGACCTCGCGCTGGATAATGGGCACCATCGCGTAGCCACCGCCAAAGGTGAATAGCCCGATCTTGAAGAACGAACCGAACATCGTGAGCAACTCTCTCATTGTGAGCTATTTTTGAGTATGATCCTCGCGATGATCGCGACCAATCAGATTCATCACCGCCTCGATGAAGATCATCGGGTGGGTCGGAGCACCAGGCAACCACAGATCGGGCGTGTGGCTCTCATAAAACGAGCGATCGACCTCCGTACTCTCGGCATACAGACCACCCGAAACAGCCTCACTACCCGCCACAATCAACACCTTCGGATCGGGCACAGCGTCGTAGCAAACTTGCAGAGCCTCAGCCATATTGCGGCTCACGGGACCCGTCACCACCACTCCATCGGCGTGGCGTGGCGACGCCACAAACTCGACACCATAGCGGCCGAAATCGAAATTAACATTACCCGTTGCGTTCAGTTCCATCTCGACCGACGCATCGCCACCAGCCGACACCTGACGCAACTTCAATGCGTGGGCAAACATCGCGGGAATCTCCTTGCGCACAGCCTCGCGCGTGAATGGAATCGAGCGGGTCGAGGTCGTAACGACCAAATCCTCGCGTCGTGTCGCGCCAATGCGATAGTCGTTGGTGAAACGCACCGCCTGCGGAGCACGTCGCGCGCACTCGCCACAGAACAGACAACGACCCATATCGAGCGTGAACGGGGCAGCCGTTATCGCACCCGTCGGGCACATCGCAGCCAGCTCCTCAGCCGTCTGTGCGTCGCACTCCGAGAGTTCAGGACGACCACGGAAGATCGCGGGCAGCTCGACCGCCTTCAAGTCGGGAATATATTGTGAGCCGTGGCTCTTGAATACCTTTAACTTATTGAACAGCATATCTCTTAGCTATTTATTCGTTACAAATCGTGACCACAATACGAGAGGTTGAAACTCTTGTTACAGATCGGGAAATCGCTGATACCCTCACTACGCACCGCAATAGCCAACGCCAACCAATTGTGCATCGAGGGATCCTTCACGCGGTAGCAAGCCACACGACCCTCGCCATCGGTTATGGCTACGTGGCAGCACTCGCCACGCCAACCCTCAACCAAAGCCGTACTCAACTGATAAGGCGGCAACTTAACCTCCCACTGCGGTGCGGGCGAGCCAACCGAACAATCGAGATCGGTGAGCAACGACGCAATCGTATCGGCCGCCTGCAACACCTCGCGGCAGCGCATCATCAATCGCGCCATCACGTCGCCCTGCTCCTTGATAATGCTCTTGTGCGCGATTTTGTCGGTAAAGACGCCCCACGGGTGCGACACACGCAGATCACGCGCTAAGCCACTCGCACGAGCCGCCTGACCTACGCCACCAATACGTTGCATTTGCTGAGCATTCACAATACCGCACTGCTCCATTCGCGACAGCAGCGACGGCGTGGTTTTGATATCGTGGCGCACCTCGTTATAGCGACGGCGAATCTCCTCGACATTCTTCAAGATCGTTGCGCGCAACTCGTCGGTCAGCGGAAAATTCGTTCCAAAAGGACGGATCAAACCTTTACCAAAGCGGTTGCCACACCACAGCTGAGTGGTGTTGATGGTCATCGTGCGCAGAGCCTCGCAAGCCACCTGACCCAACTGATAACCGACGTCCATACACAGCGCACCCGTATCGGCGATGTGCATCGCCATACGCTCCAACTCCAACGCTACGGCACGCTCTATATCGAGGTTGCCCGCCTTCGACGAGTCGAACGAAGCCAGCTTCTCGATCGTGCGCACCAGAGCCGTCGTGTGGGTCACTGCACTATCACCCGCAATGCCCTCGGCCAGCAATACCTGACGCAGCAGGCTCTTCGAGGTTTCGAGTTGACGCTCTGCACCTCGATGTTGGTAGCCGAGCGAGATTTCGAGATGCAACACCTGCTCGCCATTACAGATAAAGCGGAACGCACCCGGCTCGATGATACCCGCGTGAATCGGACCCACATTGACCTCGTGCAACGAGGCGCTCTCCATCTTGTAGAACGGATACTCGTCCACCGTTCCCCCACGACGGGCACTACGCGATGGAGCTCGCAGAGGTTTATCCCACGGCATACCGTCGTAGCGGATACCCCAGCGTTCGGTCATATCGCGCTCGAAGGGGTGCATAGCCGCAAACTCCTTGGTCAGCGACGGAAGCTCCTCGTCGTAATAATCGACATCGAAAGAGGCAACCTCGATCGTATGCTCCTCATCGTTGAGCAGCAAGCACCAAACGCGCAGGCGAGTCTCCTCGACCGGCACACCGAAGTAGTGCGCCACGTGGTACGCGGGGTTACTCAATCGCTCGCGCATAGCCTCGAAAAATTCGGCATAACTCATCGACGGAATCTGTCGCAGGTCGATAGCCGAACCGTTGTTATATGTTGTAAACCACTTCATAGCTTAGAAATTAACGATTTGATCGATCCACACCTTCAACCATTCGGGCAAGGTCAAGCCAACCACCAACGCCACAGCCAGCAACGAGAATGCCGACCACGAGAGCCACGTTGCGTGAGGAGCCTCGCGCGTAGGGCTCTGATTGGGTTGGTAGCAGAGTTTGATCACTCGCGAGAAGATCGAATAGATCACAATGCAGAGTAGCAGGAAGATCACCGCAACCAGCCACCACTGACCCTCAGCCATCGTCTGACGCAGGATCATCAACTCCGACACAAACAGCGGCGAGGGCGGGAATGCCAACAGTGCCAGCGCACCCAACATCAATCCTGCCGCACCCACGCGGTTCAACTGCATATAGTCGCCCAAACGGTTGATACGGTAGCCGTCGTAGATACTGCGCACCACACCGATCTGCAAGAACATACTGCTCTTGATGAGCGTATGAGCCGCCACGTGCAGCACCGCAGCCCACGCCGCTACGCCACCGATACCCAAACCGATCGCCGCGATACCCATATTTTCAACGGTCGAATACGACAGGAATCGTTTGTAGTTATTTGTTCGTCGCAGGAACAGCGCACCAATCACCAGCGACACCACACCCGCCAATACCAGCACACTCTGTACCCACTCGAATACGACACTTGCTGCCATCAATCGATAGACACGCAGGATAGCCACGAAACCGGCATTGACCAACACCGTCGAGATCAAACTTGCCGCAGGCGCAGGGGCCGCAAAGTTGGCATCGACACCGATCGTATAGAGCGGGAAGATCTCCATTTTACAGCTATAACCAGCCAGCACAAGCAGGAATGCAATCTTCAAATAGAGCGGATTGCAGTGCGCAACCGCCTCACGCAGCGATTCATACGACAGCGAGCCTTCGTGCGCAGCACTACTCAGAATGAGCACACCGAGGTATGCCATTGCGATACCCGTCGAGCAGACGAAGATATATTTCCACGTCGCCTCCAACGTCTCGGGTGAGCGACGGTGGTAGATGATACCTGCCGCGCAGATGGTCGTAGCCTCCAAGAAGATCCACGTAACGGCGATGTTATTGGCGAAGTAGACCGCCGAAACTGCCGTACACAGGAGCACCATCAGCATATTGTACAGACGGAATTCGGGCAGATTGTTGTCGCGCAGATAGTCGAACGAATGTACGAACGCAAATGGCGACACGATGGCCATCAGCACCATAAAGAGCGTGCCCGTTGCATCGAACGTAAAGAATTGAGCCGACTGCACACCCGCACCCGCCGTAACCGTCCAAACCGCAAACGCAGCCTGCATAACGAAGAAGACCGACGCAAAACCGACCACCGCACGACGCGAACGTGCCAAGCCCGTCATTGCAGCCAAAGCAATGGCAGCCACGATATAGTAAAACATTGTCATATCCATAGTATCAATCCTTTACAGAGGTTAGTGAATCGGTATCGTCGACCTTGATTCGATCGCCAATCTTGGTGAGGAACATTCCGAGCAGCAGAATACTCATCACGATATCGAGCAGGATTGCCGTATTGATCAGTATCGGCATCTCGACACCCATCGCCATCGAGAAGAGGAACACACCGTTCTCGATCGTCAGGAAACCAACCAAATGAGCAAACAATCTTCGGCGCATTACGATCAGGATCAAACCGCTCAACAGCGCATACAACGACACGCAGAAGAATGCCTGATTGATCGAATCATCTGCCACCAAATAGGTGATGCAGGCACTTGCCACCAACGCTACGATCGACATAACCAAACTGCCAAATTGCGAACGACCTGCCGGTTGTACGCGGTTGATTTTGTTGTGTTTGATGATTCGTCGCAACATCATCGGCACTACGATTGCCTTGAAAATCAGCGTCTCGGTTACTACAAACAGCAGATCGAGCCAATGGATCGAGTGCAGTCGGAGCAGCGCGATCAGCAACAGCAGCCAACCCTGATAGGTCATCAGCGTAGCATAGTGGCGGAAACGCTCGGTTATCGACAGATAGACCAGCGTCACCACATAGAGTATAATGAGTGAAAGTATCATAATCGGACTAACTGATTTGGATATTAAGCGTCAGCAGGTAGGCAACAAACAGCAGCAGAGCAGCCAATGCCGACACGGTTAGAATATAGGTTGTGTTGCGCACCAGCTTGCCGCGTGCCTGCGACGACTCGACTACGCCCACAATCACCGCCACCAAGAGCGACAACGGAGCCACCGTCCACCACTTGAAACACAGCGGCAACATCACCGCATTGGCTGCCAAAACCGCCAAAGCCGCACCCTTGAACCAATTTGCGCAGTGAATCATTGCCATATCAACGCCCGAATAGTCGAGCACCATAACCTCGTGAATCATCGTCAATTCGAGGTGAGTGCGCGGATCATCGACGGGCACACGTCCCTGCTCGACGGTATAGACCTTCACCAGCACGTATGCCAACAACACCATCACGATAGTCATCTGCATATCGAGATCACGTGCCACCGAGAAGATATCGGCAAACGACGTATAGCCACAAACCATAGCCAAAGTTGCCACCACAGCAAACAGCGCAGGCTCAACCAGAGCACCATACAATGCCTCGCGGCTTGCGCCCATACCCTCGAAACTGCTACCCGTATCCATCGCCGCCAACACTAACGACAGACGACCCAGACCGAGCAGATAGGCAAACACTACCACATCGCCACGGAACGAGAGCAGCGGATCGAGATTGCCAATCGGGATAAACAGCAGAGCTAACAGTGCCGAGCCCATATACACCGCCGGAGCCACACGGAACAGAATACTTGTCGTCGGGCTATAAACGCTGCCCTTGCGAGCCAGCAGAGCCACATTATGCAGGTGCTGCACGATCGAGGGACCCTTTCGACCACTCAGCACCGAGCGCACGCGCGTAATCACACCGCCAAGCAACATCGCGATGGCGATCATCAATATCGTATTGAATAACTCTTTCATAGCCGCATTATATCAGATTAAGGATTGACAAAACCGCCACAATCAACATAAACAGCAGCGCATACGACACATAGCGCGAGATGTTTGCCGTACGCAGACGCATCACGCGGCGGTTGATCATCGCCAGCAGTGCCGTCCACCATTCGTTCATCAAGCGCGACACCTTATCGCGGTGCTTAACCTCGAACTGGTGCACCGAGGGGAAGATCTCGTTCTTATCGACCGCTTCGCCCGTACCCGTATCTTTGGTAAGCGACGAAGCGATACTCTGCAAACCTTCCGAGAACGACTCGCCCGTATATTGCATTTGAGGCGTAGGCTGCGTGAAACCACAACCCCACGTTGCCCCCATACGCACCGAACGATCACGCTGAGCACGACGCTTGATGAGGTAGAGTGCAACGATAATCGCTACAAGCAACCACGCCGTGAGCATTACGCCCTGCATCGCCTCGTTCATCGAGTGGGCATTGAACCACTCCAAACCACGCTCGGTCATCGGCACAAACGGTGCAGCGACCTTAGCCACGAGTTTGAACACAGGCACGGGGCACAAACCCACCACCAAGATACCTGCTGCGGGAATTGCGCACGCACCGAGGCTGAACGTATCCGCCTCGCTCGCCTCGACCACCTCGTGAGTGCGCGGAGCACCCAAAAAGACCGTACCGAACAACTTACTGAAAGTCAGTACCGCCAGACCACCAATCAGTGCCAAACCGATCAAACCGCACGCCGACGAAAGTACCTGACCTCCGCTGCTAATACCGTCCAGCAAACCGAAATAAATCGTAAACTCCGACACAAAACCATTCAGCGGCGGCAGGGCGCAGATAGCCACCGTCGCCACCAAGAAGATGATTGCCGTCACGGGCATACTCTTAGCCAATCCGCCGAACGTATCGCACGAGGTCGAGTGGGTCTGAGCATAGATGTTACCCGCACCGAAGAACAACATCGACTTGAAGAACGAGTGGTTGATCGTATGCAGCAGCGCACCCGCCATTCCGCACAGCGCGAGGGTATCATTGCCGTTACTCTTACCGATCAGTGCCGCACCGATACCGATCAGAATGATACCGATGTTCTCCATACTCGAATAGGCAAGCAGTCGCTTGATATCATTTTGCAGAGCCGCGAGGATAATACCCCACAGACCCGTCACGATACCCAATGCCAACATCACAGCACCCGCAGGCATCATCACAGCCGAGCCTGCAAACTCAACGGGCAATGCAAACGCCACTCGGATAATACCGTAGATACCCGTTTTGATCATCACGCCCGACATTATCGACGACACGTGCGACGGAGCTGCGGGGTGAGCCTCAGGCAGCCACGAGTGCATCGGGAACATACCCGCCTTCATTCCGAAACCAACCACAAACAGCGCGAACAACGGCAGCGGCGCGTAAGCTGACATATAGCCACTCAGCGCGGCAAACGTAGCCTCACCCGTACGGGCATAGAGTAGCGCAAAACCTGCCAGCAGAGCCGCAAAACCGATGTGCATCATCACCAGATAGGACAATGCGGCACGCACCGTTTTGCGCTTATCGGCGTCGAAGATAATCAGCAGAAACGAGGCAATGGTCATCGCCTCCCAACAGAACAGGAAGCAGAAACCACCTGCCGCCGTAACCACTCCGATCATCGACACATAGAGCGCGACGAGCGACGAATAGTGCAACGAGAAGTGTGTTGCAGGTTTCTTGTCGAGATAGTGCGCCAAATAGCCACGCGAATAGATCGTCGTAGCCACCGCCGCCAGCGAGATGATGATCGAGAAGAGTGCCGACAGACGATCCATCGTGATCGCCTCCACTCCAAACGCCACCGACTCGCCCTGCCACAATGTGAGAGGTGTGCCCTCGACAAGCACTCCGATTGCCGCGGCACACACCGCCACAGCAACCGCTCCCACAATACCTACTGCCGTCCAAACCTTCCAGCGCAGAGGCGTCGAGAAGATCAGCACAGCGGGCAGGATCAAGAGAATCAAATAGATAATGGGCATATAGTTTTTTATGTGTTTATTGTTTTCTTACATCTGGTTTACCGTCGCAACCATTACGGTCGCCACCACTGCCGCAGTTTCGGTACGCAGTCGCGCGTCACCTAACGTGATCGAACGGAAACCGTGCTCCTCGGCAAATGCGATCTCCTCGGGCGAGAAATCACCTTCGGGTCCGATCAGTATGATCACATCGTCGCCCTTATTGACGGCTTTGGGCAGGAACACGCGCTCGCTCGGCTCGCAATGAGCGATGAGTTTGACGCTCGCCGTAGCCTCCTCGACCACACGACGGAAGGGCGTCATCGGTGCCAACTCGGGGTGATAGGCTTTGAGCGATTGCTTCATTGCCGAGGTGATCACCTTGTTCTCGCGTTCGGGTTTGATCTCACGACGTTCCGAGTGCTCGCTCACAATCGGGATAAATCGCGTCACACCCACCTCGGTTGCCTTCTCCAAAAACCACTCGAAACGCTCGATGTTCTTGGTCGGAGCAACTGCCATCGTCAGTTCGTAAGGCAGACGCTCGAACTCTTCGTGCGCTGTCACAACCTCGACCGTACAACGCTTCGGCGCAGCATCGACCACGCGACACTCGTACATCGTACCGCAACCATCAGTAATATGAAGTCGGTCACCGACGGTCATACGCAACACTCTGATGCAATGTTTGCTCTCCTCTTCGCTGAGGGTGTAGAGCGGCGGAGTGAAATCGGGAGCGTAAAAAAGTTGCATATTTAGTAGGTAAATTCTATCTTTGCTATATAATTAATGTATCAAACTGCAAAAGTAACAATTTTAACGCAATTTTATACCAATGAAGTTCATTATTCTTACAGTACTTGCCGCATCAGCAATCATTGCGGCGGTATATTTTGGTCGCTGGTTGGGTCGCTCGATCGCTGCTAAACGCAATGGCGAGAAGATGCCGATCGTGCGTACCGTATTGTTGGGCATCTTGTTCGTGGCACTTGCCGTGGCGATGTTCGTAATGCAGGGTTGCACCCCAAAAGATTCTCAAACTATGGAAAATCCGCTACTTACGGAGTGGAACGACCGTTTCGGCGTCCCTCCCTTCGACCGCATTAAGGCAGAGCATTTCGAGCCTGCACTGACACAGGCGATGTCGGTGCACAATGCCGAAATCGACGCAATCGTCACAAACAACGACGAGCCTACGTTCGAAAACACTATTCTCGCTTACGACAATTCGGGCAAGCTGCTCGAACGTGTTGAGTTGTGTTTCAGTCTTTTGTGCGCTGCCGAGACCAATGCCGAAATGCAGGCTGTTGAGCAGGCAATGTCACCCAAACTGACAGCCCACAGCGGCGCAATTATGATGAACGACGCTCTGTTCGAGCGAGTTAAGAGTGTCTACGAGCGTCGAGGCGCGTTGGGTCTTGACTCGTTGCAGATCCGCCTGACCGAGAAGCTCTACCGCCGTTTTGTACGCGGTGGCGCGTTGCTCTCGGCTGAGGATAAGGAGCAGCTGCGCAAGGTCGATGAGGAGCTCTCGTCGGCACGCGTTAAGTATGCTGCAAATCTGTTAGCTGCCAATTCGGGTTTCGAGCTGGTAATCAACAACCTCGACGATCTGGACGGACTTCCCTCGTCGGTGCGTGACGCTGCGGCAACCGAGGCAACGGCTCGCGGAATGAAGAACAAGTGGGTATTCACGACCAAAAAGCCGAGTATGTTGCCCTTCCTGACCTACTCGTCGAAACGCGAGTTGCGCGAGAAACTCTATCGCGGCTATTTGGATCGTTGCAACTACAACGACAGCATTGACAACAAGCAGGTTATCAACGACATCGTACGTCTGCGCACCGAGCGTGCCCATCTGTTGGGCTACCCCACTCACGCCCACTATGTATTGGACGTACAAATGGCTCGCACGCCCGAAAACGTCTACTCGATGATGGACGAGTTGTGGGCTCCCGCATTGGAGCGTGCTAAGGCTGAGTTGGAGGCTATGCGCGAGATGATGAAGAGCGAAACGGGTCTTGACGACTTCGCGTCGTGGGATTGGTGGTACTATGCCGAGAAGGTTCGCAAGCGCGACTACGCTCTCGACGAATCGTCGCTGCGTCCCTACTTCTCGTTAGAGAATGTTCGTTCGGGTATCTTCGAGCTGAGCAACCGCCTCTATGGTTTGACCTTCCGCCCCGTGCAGCTGCCCGTATATCACGAGGAGTGTGAGACTTACGAAGTGCTTGACGAGAAGAACGAACACCTCGGCGTGCTCTACCTCGACTACCACCCGCGCGATGGCAAGAGTGGCGGTGCTTGGTGTGGCGAGTACCGCACCCAGAGTTTCGACTCGGAGGGCAACCGCATTTCGCCTATCGTGAGCATCGTTTGCAATTTCTCGCGCCCGTCGGGTGGCGATCCCGCTCTGCTCTCGATTGACGAGACGCAGACCTTCTTCCACGAGTTTGGTCACGCACTGCACGCACTCTTCTCGCAGGTCAAGTATAGCGGTCTGGGCGGTGTCGAGCGCGACTTTGTGGAGTTGCCGTCGCAGATTATGGAGAATTGGGCTTTGGAGCCTGAGATGTTGCGCCGCTATGCACTGCACCACCGCACCAACGACCCGATCCCCACACACCTAATCGAGAAATTGCAGCGCAGCCGCCACTTCAATCAGGGTTTCAACACCGTTGAGTTGCTGGCAGCGTCGCTCACCGATATGGATATTCACACCATAGAGAACTACGCACCGATCGACGTGAACGAATTCGAACGCAAGATGCTCAACGAGCGTCGCGGCTTGATGGAGCAGATCGCACCGCGCTATCGCTACCCCTATTTCAGCCACATCTTCGACGGTGGTTACTCGTCGGGCTATTACAGTTATCTGTGGGCCGAAGTGCTTGACAAGGACGCATATCAGGCATTTGTCGAGAGTGGCGACATCTTCAACAAGCGCATTGCTACCGACTTCCGCAACAAACTGCTTGCACGCGGTGGCGAGGCAGACGGTATGGATCTCTATCGCGCTTTCCGCGGTGCCGATCCCGATCGTAAGCCGCTGCTGCTCGGTCGCGGATTGATCGAAGAGGAGCCTGAGGTCGAGGAGGAGAACAAACCGACAATAACGATCGAATAGGCTGAACTATTCTAAACAAAACGAGTCGCATTCCTTTTGTGGGGTGCGACTCGTTTTATTCAAAATTCAGAATTCAAAATTCAAAATTGCTTGGCGATTGCTGTTGAAATGTGCACCGTTGCGGGCAGCCGTTTTGAATTACTTGCGATTATAGACCCATAGGTCGGGGAACTTGGCTCGGTGCTCACGAATAAACGCCGAGGCAGCAGCTCCATCGGTCGATTCGAAACCACTCACCATAAATTTCGAGCCTTGAAATTTATATGCGCGACAAGCGATCTCAGGTGCGCGGGTTGCCATCTGCTTGATATATTTTCGGGCATTCTCCTCGGTCGAAAATACACCCAAAACCACATAGCTCACACCCGACGTCATCTCGCCAATCTCAGTCGAGGCAGGGGTTGATGCGGGAGTTTCCTCAACAGTTGCGGCGACCTCCTCAACGGGCGCAGTGACCTTCTCAACCACCACGCTATCAACCTTTTCGGGCGCAGGTTGCTCGACCTTTTGAGCTATAACTTCGGGCGTGGTGGTCGTCTTAGGCTCGTTCTGCACAAACCACCAAGCCGCACCCGCAACAGTCGCCAACGCAACTGCTGCCAACCCGATCCACACACCTCGCAACGAGCGACGGCGGCGCAACGTAATAGGTGCAGTGGCAACGGGATTGAGCAGTCGCTCCAACTCCTCCGAGGGTTTAAAAAAGTCCTCCTCGATACGCCCAACACCCTCAATCACAACCGAGTGACCCTGCTTGACGCGACGCAACCAGCGACGATACGCCTCCTCGCCCTCCTCGCGTGTGCACCCCGCCTCAGCGATCACCATATCGAGCAGCGAACTTCCCTCCTCGCGGCTCGAAAAACGGAACATATTGCGCGGTGGAGTGAGCGTCGTGCCCTCCAATTTTGCGGCAACGCGGCGGAATCGCAACGAACCAATCCCCGGAAGGACGGTCGTACGATGTTGAGCCAAAGCGTTGAATAACAGCCGTGTAATGCTATCGTTTACCACTTTTTCTTCTTCATTTTTTGGTTTTGGGAGCCTTGTTTGCGGGCGCACTCTGTTGAGCCTTTGCCGCCACGGGTTTAATCTCAGGGCGCGACAACGAGTACCATATCAGCACAAATGCCGCAATGATGAACGGCACACTGAGCCACTGACCCATATTGAGCGTCCACGACTGCTCGAAAGCCTCCTGATTCTCCTTGACAAACTCGATCAGGAATCGCGTGAGGAAGATACCGATCAGACCCACGCCGAACATCAATCCAGGGCGGCGACGCGCCATATCGCGCTTATAGTAGAGCCACATCAGCACCACAAACGTAACTATATAACATAGAGCCTCATAGATCTGTGCGGGGTGACGCGCCACCATAGCCTCGACGGGCGTGCCTGCGGGATAGAGGCGTGCGAAAATGAAACCCCACGGAGCGTCGGTCGGAGCACCAATAATCTCCGAGTTGAACAGGTTGCCAAAGCGCACCATCGCGCCACCAATCGCCACTGCAATCATAATTCGGTCGAGCGACCAGAGATAGGGCAGTTTGTTGCGGCGCGAGAACAGCCACAGACCGATCAGCAGACCGATCGCTGCACCGTGGCTCGCCATACCTCCATCGCGGATATCGGTCAGAATACGCAGTGGCTCAGCTAAATACTTATCGGGTTCATAAAACAGACAGTGACCTACACGCGAGCCGATGATCGTTGCCAACGTACCGAAATAGAAGATCGACTCCGATACCTTCTCGGGCAATCCCTCGCGCTTGACAAAGCGGTCGAACATCACTGCCGCCAAGCCAATCGCCAACGCCCACATCAAACCATAGTAACGAATCTCAAAGTTCTCGCCAATGCGGAACAACACGGGATCGAAATCCCAAAAGATTGACATCAACATAGTATCTTAATATATTTACTTATTTACAACATTCAAAATACCACGAACCAAATAGAGCGCACGCGCGTCATCACGTTCGAGATGTTTGAGAGTCGACGGAACCTTACTACCCGTAACCTTCAACTTACGCACCTTGCTCAGCGTTCTGATATGGCAGAATCCGACATATTGATCTGACACCAGAAAGTATTGTCCCATACGCACATAGCGTTTCTCCATACGGTTCAGAAAGATGTATGCGCCTTGCGGAATGCCATCTTTGGAGGACCAATTATGGGCAATCACCGCGCAACAATCCTCAAACCCTGGCATCGCAACGTAACCATCAGGCTCACCACACGCAATGCGATCAATATCGTCGGGGCAGGTGCAGTCATAAAACGGGATACCCGTCTCGCTCTTGCCGTCGATGGTCATCGCGCCCTCGCCCGTCACCAACCACGAGAAATTGATCTGCGGATAATAGTTGATGATACGATTCGCCAAATCGCGGCTGATACCATTATTACCCTTTTTGATTTGGTAGAGATTTTCGCCACGCGACAAACCGATACAACGCGCAAAGGCATTGATACTCATTCCACTCATCTTAATGATGGTTTCGAGACGATGCCAAGTCGCATTATTGGAGTTCAAACCGCAAATCGAGTCAATATGTTGCGTCATAATCTTACTAATTATGTAATAATTTTCAAATTCTAAATATTTTTCTCATCTTTGCAACACGGTATGGTCCCGTAGTTCAATGGATAGAATATATGATTCCGGTTCATACGATATGGGTTCGATTCCCGTCGGGACTACTTCACACAATCTACAAATATCGGTTTCACCTTGGCAAAGCTACGATATTGATCTGGATTTTACAATAGTACATTCTATTTTTTATCCATTTTAGCCCGTTTTTGCTCAATTTTAGACAAATTACATTGTCTTAATATTGTATTTTTCGCCACCTGCGTGCGATTGGGCGGAGCTCGGGTACAAAGATTTTTTGCGTAGTTAGGTATTCATCAAAAAAAACGCTATATTTGTATGGGCTTTTAGGTTCACAAAGTTGCCCGCAAATGTAAGATATGGTACTTAAATCATTAATTATCATAGCGATAATACTCCAATTAATGGCAACAATCGTTGCCATCAGATTGGTGCGTCAGACTAAGTACAACTCGATTTGGATTCTGCTCATCATCGGAATGTCTGCAATGACGTTTATGCGATTGGGGCAATATATTCAACTATTTGTCGACGACGCTACGCTCAAACTACCCGACGATCTGTTCGTGTGGCTCGGAGCAATCGCCTCGTTGTGTGTGGCTGTCGGCGTGCTCTATGCCCACAAACTCTTCACCCATATAAACAACCTCGACAACCAGCGTAAACTGACCAACCAACGAATCCTCTCGGCTGTGTTGCGTACCGAGGAGAAGGTGCGTTCACGTTACTCGCGTGAGTTGCACGACGGTATGGGTCCCCTGCTCTCATCAGCCAAGATGTCAATGTCGGTATTGGCAAAAAACATTGAGAGTGAGGAGAATCGAGAGTTGATAACCTCAACCTCGGCGGTAATCGACGAGGCTATCCGTTCGTTGCGCGAGATCTCGAACAACCTCTCGCCGCAGGTGCTCAACAACTTCGGATTGGAGCGCGGCATCAGCAATTTCATCAACAAGAGCCCGCAGTTGCGCTCGATCGAAATGCACTACGACACCAATCTGCGCAAGGAGCGTTTCAACCACGATATCGAAGTGATACTCTATCGCGTCGTTTGCGAGCTGATCAACAACTCGCTCAAACACTCAGGTTGCACCCGAATTGATCTCGACCTGCAACACGTCTACGACCGTATCTACCTGACCTACAAGGATAATGGCTGTGGATTCGACACCCAAGCCGTAGCCGACTGCGGTATGGGTATGTCGAACATCACATCTCGTATAAATTCAATCGGTGGCATTGTCGATATCACGAGCCAGCCCAATGCGGGTATGGCTGCGTCGATCATCGTCAGCACATCGGGCGAAACTATTATTAATAACGAGGAGGACAACAATGAATAACCAACCCTACAAGATCTTTTTGGTCGATGACCACACACTCTTCCGTAACGGACTGCGTGGACTGCTCAACGCACGCCCCGACTGCCAAGTGATCGGCGAGGCGTCGAGTGGCGAGGAGTTTCTCGAAAAACTGCCCGAACACGACATCGACATCGTATTTATGGATATCGCAATGCCGGGCATCTCAGGCGACGAAACCACCGCCCAAGCACTCGAAATGCGCCCCGACCTGAAAGTAATCACTCTCTCGATGTTTGGCGACGAGGATTACTACTATCGTATGGTGTCGGTCGGTGCAAAGGGTTTTCTGCTCAAAAGCTCAGATATTGACGAAGTTACAGCCGCTATCGAGACCGTAGCCAACGGCGGCAGCTACTTCTCACAGGAGCTATTGGACGGATTGATGAACTACCTGCAACCTACGCCGCAACCCGCCCTCACGATAGTCGAGGAGGAGGACGAGACTCTCTCGGAGCGCGAGTTGGAGGTTTTGGTTGAGATATGCAAGGGGCTGTCAAACCAGCAGATTGCCGACAAGCTCTTCATTTCGAAACGTACGGTCGACAAGCACCGCGCCAATATTTTGGACAAAACCGGCTGCCCGAACACCGCAAACCTTGTAGTCTACGCTATTAAGCACAATTTGGTGGAGATATAAGAGAGAGATTCAAAATTCAAAATTCAAAATTCAAAATTCAAAATTCACAGTTTGCAAGTCACAGTTTGCAATTTGCAATTAATGTGCGCAACATTGGGGTTATAGCACATTTGCCGCAGCGTAACGTTCGACGTCCGAGGCGGTTATGCGGTCAGCACTAAGGATTATCAAACGTTCTATCACGTTACGCAGTTCGCGGATATTACCACTCCACGGCATCGACCGCAATAGCTCGACAGCATCGGCGTCGATACCCTTCGCCTCAATCGCATACTCGCCACAAATCTTCTCAACAAAGTGTTCGACCAACAGCGGAATATCCTCGCGTCGATCGGCTAACGAGGGCACCGAAATCACAATCACACTCAATCTATGATAGAGATCCTCGCGGAAGTTGCCACGACGGATCTCCTCGCGCAGATTTTTGTTCGTTGCCGCCACCACGCGCACATTGACATCAATATCGCGGTCGCTACCCACGCGGCTGATTCGATTCTCCTGCAAGGCTCGCAGCACCTTCGCCTGCGCCGAAAGGCTCATATCACCAATCTCGTCCATAAACAACGTGCCTCCCGCCGCCTGCTCGAACTTACCCTTGCGCTGTTTGATTGCCGAGGTGAAGGCACCCTTCTCGTGTCCAAACAACTCGCTCTCGATCAACTCCGAAGGTATTGCCGCACAATTGACCTCAACAAACGGAGCTGACGCGCGACGGCTCTTCTCGTGTAACCATCGAGCAACCAACTCCTTACCCGTTCCATTTGCACCCGTAATCAGTACGCGGGCGTCGGACGGTGCAACTTTATTAATCAATTCACGAACGTGCGTTATCGCCTCCGAAACACCCACAATCTCCTCAACCCGCGCTGCGCGACGTCGCACACGGGCAGGAGTTGCCACAATCGGCTCAGGCTCGGTCGGTTCGGCAACGGTCGCCACCCTGCGAATAGTCCCCAACAGGCGGTTCATATCTATCGGACGGGGCAGAAAATCGGTTGCGCCCAAACGCACCGCATCGACCGCCTCCTCAACCGACGACTCGGCAGCCAACACGATGAACGGAACACCGATCCGTGGCACGCTGTGTGCATCATCGGTCAATATGACATCGAAGGGCGAGAGCGAACAGAGCTCGGTAGCAGCCGCCTGCGTTGCGGCACATTCGGTTGCATAACCCTCATATTCGAGTCGTTCGCGCAGGGTATTGCGCATACTTTTGGAACGATCAATGATCAAAACCTTTGTCATAAGTATTGTAATAGTGAAATTTTTTAGTATTTTTGCACCAAAGTTAGCCAATCGACCGTACAATCCAAATCTTCAACGGGTCAGCGAGGCAAGCTCAAAAGCACAAGCAAAGGTGCTAAAAACAAACCATTTCCGAGAGCCGTAAAGGTTAATTTTCGAACGTTTCGAGTTACAAACCCCGCAACAAACGCACACTTAACCAATCGGACGGAACAACAACCAACGAAAACACGGAACAACAACCAACGAAAACAATGAAAAAGAACTATAATTACAAGCGTCAAAAACTCTTTCTGCCCGAGTATGGTCGCCATATTCAGGAGATGGTCGATTCGTTGCTACTGATCGAGGATCGCCGCGAACGCAACCGACAGGCTCGCGCCGTAATCGCCGTAATGGGCAACCTCAATCCCTTGCTGCGCGACACGGCAGATTTCACCCACAAATTGTGGGACCATATGTTCATAATGTCTGATTTTAAGCTCGATGTCGATTCGCCCTACCCTCCCGTAACGCGCGAATCACTCACGGTTCGTCCCAAAAAAATGCGCTACCCGTCGAGTCAGATTATGTATAAACATTATGGCAAAAACATCGAGCGTATGATCCGCGCATTGGAGCACCAGACCGATCCCGCGGCATTGGCAGAGAGCGTCGACAACATCGCCCGATATATGCGTGCCAAAAGTTACGAGTACAACGAGGAGCACCCCAACAACGAGGTGATTATTCGTGATATAAAACGAATGTCCGAAGGTCGTATCGAGCTGAACGAATCTGCTCTGAATAATCTCCGAAGCGACTATAAACAGCACCATTCGGCACGTGGCGGCAAGGGTCAGCAGGGCAAGCAACAGAAGAATCAGAAGAAAAATCGTTACCAGCATAATCAGCACAACCAGCACTCGAAAAACCAAAAGAACAACAACCAGCGTCGCAATTTTGCGAAGTAGTTTAGAGTTATACCGAGTGGCAACGATCGACAAAAATGGGGGCAGACAGCGAAAGTCTGTCCCTTTTCGTTTGTTTTATCAGAAATATGGTGTATATTTGTAGTTTGTAATAAGAAAACAATAAAAACACTCAATATGAAAAGAATTTTCATTCTGATCGCTGCCGCCGTAGCGGCAGTCGCTTGCAACAGCGGCAACATCAAACTCGACGGTCGTCTGATCGGCTGTGACACCACAATGGTCTACGTAGAGTCGCTCGGTGCCTCGTTCGGCAGCAAAATTATCGACTCGGTACGCACCGACGAGCGCGGTAAGTTCTCGCTCAAATTCGACGCCACGAACGACCAGATCGCACTCTACAACCTCAACTGCAACGGTCAGCGTATTCCGCTGCTGCTCACTAAGGGCGACGCTGTGACCATCAATTCGGTTGGCAGCATTGCTCGCAACTACGAGGTTAGTGGCTCAGAGGAGTCGGCTCTGCTCAAAAAGGTGACCTTCCTGATGCAGGACGGCGCGGCACGCCTCGACTCGTTGTCGAGCTGCTTTGCTGGTGTAACCGACGAGAGTGCACGCCAGCAGTTGCTCAAAGATTACACTCAGGAGTACTACCGCATTAAGCGCGGACAGATCCAATTCATCGTCGAGAACTCATCGTCGATGGCAGCTCTCTATGCGCTCTACCAGCGTCTGCCCAATGACAATGTTCTGTTCAACGGTGCGACCGACGTTGTCTACTATCGTATGGTGGCTGACTCGGTTGAGGCTCGCTACCCTGCGTCGCCCTATCTGAATCTCGTTCGCCGCGATATCGCCGCGATGGATTTGGTAGGTACGGCTATCACCTCGGAGTTGAACTATCCCGACCTGGATATCAATGATATGTACGGCAACAAGGTGCGTCTTTCGTCACTGCACGGCAAGGTTATTTTGGTTGATTTCTGGTCGGCAATGGCGGGCAACAGCAACCAGCTCAACGCCGATCTGAAAGAGATCTACGCAAAGTATGCCGAGCGCGGTTTCGAGGTCTATCAGGTGGGTATCGAGAGTTCGAAGGCTGTTTGGGTAAGCGCAGTTCAGGAGCAGAAGTTGCCTTGGATCTCGGTGAGCGACCTGCAAGGCACAGCATCGACCGCTATCAAAATGTATAACGTACAGAACGTGCCTACAAACTTCTTGATCGACCGCGAGGGCAATATCGTTGGTAAGGACCTCTACGGCGCAGAGTTGGAGAAGCACGTAGCTGCACTGATCTAAACACCTCGGGCGATGTACTATTTCGCCTCGGATATGCATCTGGGACACGGTGATGCGCCATCGGCACAACACCGCGAGAGGCGTTTGGTGCAATGGCTCGATATGGTAGCCGAGGACGCGCGGGCAATCTATCTTCTGGGCGACGTATTCGATTTCTGGTATGAGTGGCGCGAGGTCGTTCCTGCGGGACACGTGCGTCTGCTTGGCAAATTGGCAGAACTGAGCGACCGAGGCGTTGAAATTCACCTATTTACGGGTAACCACGATATATGGCAGCGCGGCTATTTGGAGTGCGAATGTGGCGTTCGCGTCCACTACTCGCCCGAACAGACGCTGCTGGCAGGTCGTCGCGTGTGGATCGGTCACGGCGACAACCTCAACATCAAGGGGCAACCGATGTTGCAGTTGATGAACTCGATGTTCCGTTCGAGGGTGGTACGCGCACTCTTTTCGTGGCTCGTTCACCCGTCGCTGTCGATGAGTTTCGGCAAGTGGTGGAGCGGCAGCAGTCGCAAGGCTCACGGTGCGGCACCCAATCCCGACGAGGCAAACCGCTCGTTGGTGGAATATGCCGAGCAACACCCCAATGCCGCTGATATTGATCTGTTCATCTTCGGGCATACTCACGCCCCAGCGCATTACCGAACAAGCTATTCCGACGTCTATTTCTTGGGCGAGTGGATCGGTTGCGGCACACCCACTTACGGCGTGCTCGACGCTGAGGGCAACTTTACTTTGAAACAATTCAACAACCAATAAGCGATATGAAAACATATCTCGATCTGTTGCGCCGAATCATCGACGAAGGTGCGGTGAAGGGCGACCGAACGGGCACGGGAACAAAGAGCGTTTTCGGGCACCAAATGCGTTTTGATCTGAGCGAGGGCTTCCCTCTACTCACCACAAAGAAGGTCTTTTTGAAGGGCGTGATCCACGAGTTGCTGTGGTTCTTAGCTGGCGATACGAATATCGGTTACCTCGTGCGCAACGGCGTACATATCTGGGATAATGACGCTTATCGCTACTATGGCGAGCTGTGTGCCGAAAAGGGCGTCGAGCCTATCTCGCGCGAACAGTTCTTGGCGGAGGCGGAGAGTGGCGCAGAATCGCCGATCGAGGGTTATCGCTATGGCGATCTGAACCACGTATATGGCTATCAATGGCGCAGTTGGCCCCGCCCCGACGGTCGAGCTATCGACCAGATCAGCGAGGTGATCGAAACAATCCGCCGCAACCCCAACTCGCGCCGTATGCTGGTTTCGGCGTGGAATGTTGCCGAGGTCGAGCAGATGGCTCTGCCGCCCTGCCACGTGATGTTCCAATTCTATGTGGCGGACGGACGTCTTTCGTGCCAACTCTATCAGCGTAGTGCCGACACCTTCTTGGGCGTTCCGTTCAACATTGCGTCGTATGCCCTGCTGACGATGATGATCGCACAGGTGTGCGGTTTGCAGGCAGGTGATTTCGTCCATACGTTGGGTGATACCCACCTCTACCTCAATCACTTGGAGCAGGCTGCCGAGCAACTTTCGCGCGAGCCGCGCAAGTTGCCGACGATGCACCTCAATCCCGAAGTGAAGTCGATTTTCGATTTCCGCTACGAGGATTTCACCCTCGAAGGCTACGACCCGCACCCCGCAATCAAGGCACCGATGTCGTTCTAATCGGGGCGAGCGTGGCAAACATTTTGTGACAAAGAGTCGCGGACGCGCTTTATTGCGACAATTTTTGAATCTTGAATTATGAAATTTGAACTGAATATAATCGTTGCCGTTGCCGAAAATGGCATTATCGGCGGCTCGAACACATTATTGTGGCACATTTCGGAGGATCTGCGCCGTTTCAAACAGCTCACGACGGGACACCCCGTGATTATGGGTCGCAAAACCTATCTCTCGATAGGTCGTCCGCTACCCAATCGTCGCAATATCGTCATCTCGCGCCAAAGCGATCTGCAAATCGAAGGTTGTGAGGTGTTTAGTTCGTTGGAGGCAGCTATCGAGGCGTGCCGCGCCAATGGCGTTGAGCAGGCATTTGTGATTGGCGGTGGCGAGGTCTATCGTCAGGCTCTGCCGCTCGCTGACCGTATTCACTACACGCGCGTATGCCACCCCTACGAGGGCGACACAACATTCCCCGCGCTCGATCCCGCAGAGTGGACTCTGGTCAGCGAGGAGCGTTTCGAGCGTGGCGAAAAGTACGAATACCCCTACTCGTTCGAGGTCTATGAACGCGCCTAAATCTCACTATATTTAATCGCTGAACGCTATGAAACGGATCGCTCTATTTATCATTGCGATGAGCTTTGCGCTCCTATCTTTGAACGTGCACGCACAAGGTCAATCATCGGTTAATCAGACAGTTAGCGAATTGATCAACAAATACCAGAGCACCGAAGGTATCAACTCCATCAATTTGAAGAAGGGTGAGGGTTTGGGCATTGCGAAGCTCGCTATGCGCAAGCACTTCGGATCGAAATTCCTGCGCGGTATCGAACAGATTGCTATCATCGAATACAGCTCCGCACCGAGCAACATCGCCGATGAACTTAACTGCGAAATCGCTACCCGCTTTGCAAAAATGCCGCTGCAAAAGGAGCAGAACGACCCCGAAAAGGGTCAAACGGTACGTATGATGGCTAACAGCGACGGCTCGGACGACAAGATTTCCGATGTAATCTTCGTTATCGAGAGCGACAAAAATCGCTGTTTGGTCTACCTGCACGGTGCGATTGATAAAGAAAGTTTCGAAGATCTATCCGATTAGACATCAGTCAATTACTGCTGAATATAAGCGTTTCGCGCGGCTTTCGTCGAAACTTTTTTGCACGTTTTTTGCGGTTCGATTTGGTCGTGCCGTTTTTTTTACTTAACTTTGCACCAGCAAAAACGAAATAGCGACTTCGGGAGAGATGAAATCCCGCGCATTGAGGGGGGCGATGAGTTGCCAACCGAGTGTGACAGAGTTGCGAAGTCGTTCATATCGCGGAGTGGAGCAGTTGGCAGCTCGTTGGGCTCATAACCCAAAGGTCGGAGGTTCGAGTCCTCCCTCCGCTACTAAACGGGACAAATCGCAAGATTCGTCCTTTTTTTGTGCGGCTTCATTTTTATAAATTCTTGATACACTGGATATTAAATCAAAGAACAAATTTCCGAAGTCGGTTAGATAAGCCCTATTTTCTTTGTCCCATATAACCCCATTAGGAAAGACCATTTTTTGTATCTTTTGGCTGACTTCAAAGTCGCCGTGATTACCGTCAAGAAGTAAAAAAATATCATTGATGAGGCGTATTTCAAGAAAATGTTTTACCTTTGCGTCTGACATTAGTGTCAAACACAGAAGAAAACATCGGAAATATGCTACGATTAGGTCTTGATATTGGCTCTACAACTGTGAAATTGGTCGCCATTGATGATGGCGGCAAAGTCTGTTTTACCCGTTACGGCAGGCACAACGCCCAAATGAGCGAGGTGGTGCAGTCTTTTCTTGCAGAGCTACTCGGTGAGGTTGGCGATACGGAGGTGTCGTTAAGGGTAACAGGCTCGGTGGGTATGGGTCTGTCGGAGAGGTACAGCCTCCCATTTGTGCAGGAGGTGGTGGCTGCAACCAAGGCGGTACAGAGTTTATATCGTTCAGCCAATACAATGATTGACATTGGCGGCGAGGACGCAAAAATTGTTTTCTTCAAAGATGGCGAAGCCGAGGACTTGCGTATGAATGGCAACTGTGCAGGTGGTACGGGAGCATTTATCGACCAGATGGCAATAATCTTGGGCGTTACGGCTGACGAGCTAAACGATTTAGCGTTGCAAGCAACACGCACCTATCCCATTGCCTCGCGCTGTGGAGTCTTCTGCAAGACCGATATTCAAAATCTTGTTGCCAAAAATGTGAGCCGAGAGAATATCGCAGCGTCAATCTTTCACGCCGTAGCCGTACAAACCGTAACGACATTGGCGCACGGATATGACATCAAACCGCCCGTTCTATTCTGCGGTGGTCCGCTGACATTCGTGCCTGCTCTTCGCAAGGCGTTTAAGAGCTACCTATCGTTCAACGATTCGGACATTATCCTCCCCGAATATGGCGAGTTGATACCTGCTTACGGCACAGCATTGGCGAGCACCAATAATGAGCGTTCAGAGTCGCTAAATGCGCTTATCACCCGTTTGAAGGGTGCTCCACAGACTACCGACCGAGCAAAGACGACATTGCCCCCAATTTTTGAAGATGCTGAGAGTTATCGTTTGTGGCGAGAGCGCATTGCCCGACACCATATTCCCAAAGCAGAGCTTGCGAGTGGTGAGCAACGAGCCTTTATCGGCATTGATTCGGGCTCGACAACAACCAAAATTGTCGTAACAAACGAGCAAGGCGAGTTGCTCTACACCTTCTATAAAAACAATGGCGGTAATCCGATAGAGTGCGTATCCGAGGGATTGAGGTTGCTCGACGTAATGTGCAAGGAGCGAGGCACGGAACTCCAATTTGCAGGTAGTTGCTCAACGGGTTATGGCGAAGAGCTTATCCGCACAGCGTTCAACCTGCATTCGGGCATTGTCGAAACGATAGCGCACTACAAAGCGGCGCACTATCTTGACCCCAAACTGAGTTTTATTCTCGACATTGGCGGTCAGGATATGAAGGCGATCTTTGTCAATAACGGCATCATCGACCGCATCGAGATTAACGAAGCCTGCTCGTCGGGTTGTGGCTCGTTTATCGAGACATTTGCCAAAAGTTTGGGCTACTCCGTAGAGGAGTTTGCCCAGCAAGCGTGTGAGTCGAAGTTGCCTGCCGACCTTGGCACACGCTGCACGGTATTTATGAACTCGAAGGTCAAGCAGGTGTTGCGTGAGGGTGCTACCGTTGCCGATATTTCGGCAGGACTCGCCTACTCGGTGGTCAAGAACTGCCTATACAAAGTGATGAAACTCAAAGATGTGGCAACACTCGGTAAGCATATCGTGGTGCAGGGTGGAACGATGCGTAACGATGCCATAGTGCGTGCATTGGAACTGCTGACCGAAGCCGAGGTTTCACGATGTGATTGTCCCGAATTGATGGGTGCATTTGGCTGTGCCCTCTACGCTGCGGAGCACAGTGGCAGGACGATAACACTCGACCAGATGTTGGCTACGGCAACCTATACCACACGCACCATTACCTGTCGTGGTTGCGAGAATTGTTGCGAGGTGCAGCAATACAACTTCGGCACAGGTCGCAATTACTATTCGGGCAACCGTTGCGAAAAACATTTCTGCAACAATGGCGTGGGAAGATTTGCGGCGTATAATATGTACGAGGTCAAGAACGAGTTGCTTTTTGCCCGTAAGGCTGAAATCACAAACCCCAAGATGACTATCGGCATACCACGAGTGTTGAATATGTTTGAGGAGTATCCATTCTGGCATACGCTCTTTACGCAGTGTGGTATTGCGGTGCGTCTGTCCGACCAATCGGACTACTCTCGATATGAGGAGAGTGCGCGAATGGTGATGTCGGATAATATCTGCTTCCCTGCAAAGCTCGTGCATAGCCATATTGCCAACCTTGCAAAGCTGGGCGTGGATAGAATCTTTATGCCCTTTGTTGTCTATGAGCAGGGTGGCGAGGGCGACCAGAACAGCTACAACTGCCCGATTGTTACCGCCTACTCGACGGTGGTAAAGAGCGTGGAGCAGACCACCATCCCTATCGACAGCCCCACCATTAGTTTTAAGGACGGCAATCTGTTATACAAGCAGTGTCGAAGCTATCTGCGTTCGTTGGGCATATCATCGGTCGAGATTGTTGATGCCTTCATCAAAGCCGAGGAGGAGCAGGCGGCATATCATCGAAAGATAGCCGAGCAGAACCTAAAAGCTCTCTATAAGACACAAATGTTTGAGCAGCTGTCCATTCTTCTTGCGGGACGCCCCTACCACGCCGACCCTCTGATTCAGCACAAGGTATCGAATATGCTTGCAGAGATGGGCATAACCGTACTGACCGAGGATATAGTGCGTGGCGAAGAGGTGGATATTAAGGATACACATTTTTTGGCGCAATGGTCCTATCCCAACCGCATAATGCGTGCGGCAAAGTGGTGTGCGGAGCAGGGCGACGATGTGCAGTTTGTGCAGATGACATCGTTCGGTTGTGGTCCCGATGCCTTCATTGTCGATGAGGTGCGAGAGTTATTGCTGCGCCACAACCGAGCCTACACACTGCTGAAACTCGACGACATCAACAATATCGGCTCAATGAAACTGCGTGTTCGCTCGCTGGTCGAAAGCCTGAAAATGGCAAACGAGAGGCGAGAGAGGCGCACTGCGAAGGAGTTCGTTACCACACCCGCGTATGACGAGAACTACCGCCAGCGCAAGATTCTCATTCCGTTCTTCACATCGTTTATCTCTCCGCTTCTGCCAGCCATAATGCGTGTTGCGGGGTATGATGCCGAGTGCCTGCCGATGAGCAATGAACAATCTTCGGAGTGGGGATTGAGGTATGCCAACAATGAGGTGTGCTATCCCGCAACGCTTGTTATTGGCGACATAATAAAGGCATTCAAGGAGGGTCATTACAACCCTTCGGAGGTGGCGGTAGGTATTACGCAGACGGGCGGGCAATGCCGCGCGTCGAACTATCTGCCAATGCTCAAAAAGGCACTTGTCGATGCGGGTTATACCGATACGCCCGTTATCTCACTCACCTTTGGCGACGACCTCGACAATAATCAACCTGCGCTCAAAATCAATTGGGCGAAGATGTTGCCTGTTGCCCTGCGAGCAGTGCTGTATAGCGATGTCATCAATAAATTCTACCACGCCACTGTTGTGCGCGAGAGAGATTCAGGCGCAGCCACCGATTTGCGAAATGTCTATTTGCAAGTTGGTGCAGAGCTGATTGAGAAGGGCAATAGTCAAGAGCTGTATAAATATATGGATTTAGCGGCGGAGGAGTTTGATTCCGTCTGCCTTGACAGGCAATGCCCAAAGGTCGGTGTCGTTGGTGAGATATATCTCAAATTCAACAACTTCGCACAACGCGGTATCGTTGATTGGCTTACGGAGCAGAGAGTTGAGGTTGTGCCTCCCGTACTTGCCGACTTCTTTACACAAACCTTTGTCAATCGCAAGGCTAATGTTGCGGCACAAATCGAGAAACACAAAATATCGGATTATCTGATTGGTTTAGGCTACCACTTGGTGCGCTCCGAGATTCGAAAAGTGAATAAGATATGCTCCAAATTCCGCTACTTCACCCCATTTGGGGAGATCTTCCACGAAGCCGAACTTGCGAAAAATGTCATCTCGCTCAATGCCCAATTTGGCGAGGGCTGGCTGCTTCCTGCCGAGATTATATCCTACGCCGAGAGTGGTGTTAAGAGCGTCATCAGCCTGCAACCTTTTGGTTGCATCGCAAACCATATCGTGTCGAAGGGCGTAGAAAAAAGGATAAAAAGACTATATCCTGCGATAAATTTACTATCTTTGGACTTCGATAGTGGCGTAAGCGATGTGAATATCAAGAACCGCCTATTGCTATTTATCGACAAATTGAAGGAAAATTACGATGGAGAATAAGATTATAGATGCTGCCCGTAGCGTATTTATCGAAAAGGGTTATGCCGAAACAAGTATGAGCGAGATTGCTGCCCGTGTTGGTATCAATCGCCCCGCTCTGCACTACTATTTCCGCACCAAAGACAAGATGTTTCAGGCGGTATTCGGCAGTATCGTATCATCGGTGATACCTAAGGTTTTTGAGGCATTGACCCATAGGGAGAAGAGTATTGCACAAAGAGTCGAGAGTATTATTGATGCTTACTACACTCTGTTTTTGGAGAATCCACGATTGCCGATGTTTATGCTCAGAGAACTCAATCGTGATTCGGACCTGCTGATTAAAACCATACAGCAGCTCAATGTTATGGATACGGCTCGTAAAGCCCTTGCCTCGGTGCAGGAGGAGATGAACGAGGGAAAACTTAAAAAGGTGTCGTTGCAAATCGCCTTCTACAATTTTTATAGTTTGCTCACTTTCCCATTCCTCACAAAGGATATTTCAACAAAGGTCTTTCAAAACAATGACGAAGATTTTCTCACGATACTTTCGGAGTGGAAACAGAACATCATCTCCCAAATGGAGAATCTCTTTGAGGTGAAATAAGCAACTATTGTCATCAACAATTATTTGCATCACCCATTAAATCAAAAAACAGGGCTCAGTTTAATGGTCAAAAAGCCGCACTTTCGGGTGCGGCCTTAATTTCGAACTCTAAATTCTCAATTCCTAATTTTGAATCTTGAATTTTGAATTGCGTCAGCCTGCCTACATCTCCTTTGCGGCGCGTTTGCGATCGACCTCGTTCAGAAGGATCTTGCGCAGGCGCATTGACTTAGGCGTAACCTCCACGTACTCATCTTCTTTGATGTACTCCAACGCCTCCTCCAACGAGAATACAACGGGAGGAACAATCACCGCCTTGTCGTCCGAACCCGACGCACGCATATTGGTCAGCTGTTTAGCCTTCGTAACATTGACCGTGATGTCGCCACTGCGGGTGCTCTCGCCAATCACCTGACCGCAATAGACCTGATCCATCGGCGAGATGAAGAATCGACCGCGATCCTGCAATTTGTCGATCGAGTAGGCGTAAGCCGTACCCGTCTCCGAGGCGATCAGCGAGCCGTTTGTTCGCATTTCGATCTCGCCAACCCACGGTTCAAAGCCCTTCAAGCGGTGGGTCATAATCGCCTCACCAGCCGTTGCAGTCAGCATATTCGAGCGCAGACCGATGATACCGCGCGAGGGAATCGTGAACTCCAAACGGGTGCGACCGCTATCCGATTCCATATTGACGAGCGTGCCTTTGCGCTTGGTTGTCAGCTCGATAACCGTACCTGCATATTCGTCGGGACAATCGACGGTCATCTCCTCGATCGGCTCACACTTGACGCCATCGATCTCCTTGATAATAACCTTCGGCTGACCAACCTGCAATTCGTAACCCTCGCGGCGCATAGTCTCGACCAGCACCGAGAGGTGCAGCACGCCACGACCATAGACATTGAAGCTATCGGCATTGACACCCTGCTCGACACGCAGAGCGAGGTTCTTTTCGAGCTCACGGTCAAGACGCTCCTTGATGTGGCGCGAGGTGACATACTTGCCGTCTTTGCCGAAGAAGGGCGAGTTGTTGATTGTGAACAACATCGACATCGTCGGCTCGTCGATAGCGATCGGGGGCAACGGCTCAGGATTCTCGTAATCGCAAATGGTGTCGCCGATCTCGAAACCCTCAATTCCGACCAGCGCACATATCTCACCACAGCCGACACTCTCGACCTTCGTTTTACCCAGACCCTCGAAGACCATCAACTCCTTGATTTTGGTCTTCTGCATTGTCTGACCGTCGCGCTTGGCGAGTGTAACATTCTGTCCTGCACGCAGTTCACCGCGCGTAACCTTGCCTACGGCAATACGACCTACGTAGGGCGAATATTCGAGCGAGGTGACCAACATCTGGGGTGTTCCCTCGACCACCTCAGGCTCAGGAATCTCGTCGATAATAGCGTCCAACAGTGGTGCAATGCTACCCGTCGGCTCCTGCCACTTGTGCGACATCCAGCCCTGCTTTGCCGAGCCGTAGATCGTCTTATAGTCGAGCTGCTCCTCGGTTGCGTCGAGCGTGAACATAAGGTCAAAAACCTGCTCATTGACCACCTCGGGACGGCAGTTGGGTTTATCGACTTTGTTGATCACCACGATCGGCTTCTTGCCCAGCGAGAGTGCCTTCTGCAACACGAATCGTGTCTGCGGCATTGTGCCCTCGAAGGCGTCAACCAGCAGCAACACACCGTCGCACATATTCAGAACGCGCTCGACCTCACCACCGAAGTCGGCGTGACCCGGAGTGTCGATGATGTTGATTTTGTAATCTTTATAGATAACCGACACGTTCTTCGAGAGGATCGTGATACCGCGTTCGCGTTCCAGATCGTTATTGTCGAGAATCAGGTCGTTGCTCTTCTTTTCGCCGTCGCGGAGCAGATGTCCCGCCAAGATCATCTTATCGACCAGAGTAGTTTTGCCGTGGTCGACGTGGGCGATGATAGCGATATTGCGTAACTTTTGCATATATCCGAGAATTTTTTTACGCCGCAAAGGTACAAAAATATCCGCGAAAGTATTACATTTGTATGTAAATATATAAGTAGTTATGAGCCGCATTTTGGAACTTTCGCGCGACGGGCAGTTGATGAGTCGCATTGTTATGGGTGGTTGGGAGCACGATTTGCACCCTCTTTTGCCGTGGGGACACCGCGTTATTGTGATCACCGACCGCTCGATTTCGACCCGCTATCGCCGCCTTGTCAATCAATATGAACATATCATAATCGGTAAGGGCGAGCGCAATAAAAACCTCGAAACCGTGGCTGAGGTTCATCGCGAACTGATCGAGCGTGGTGCCGACCGCCAGACCTTTCTGCTCGGTATAGGTGGTGGTATTGTGACCGACATTACGGGTTTCGTGGCTTCGACCTTTATGCGCGGAGTGCGTTTCGGATTTGTATCGACCACGTTGCTCGGTCAGGTCGATGCCAGCGTGGGTGGCAAGAATGGCGTCAATCTCGACGGCTACAAAAATATGATCGGTTGCTTCAATCAGCCCGAATTTGTGCTGTGCGACATCGGTATGTTGCGCACGCTCTCGACGCGCCAATTCCGAGCAGGTATGGCTGAGTTGATCAAAACGGGTCTGATCGGCAATCGAGTGCTGTTCGAAATGGTTGAGGCTCTGACGCTTGAAGAGCTGCAACGCGATCAGTTGTTGATGACCGATTTGGTGATGATGGCGGTCAAAATCAAGGCTGAGATTGTCGAACGTGACGAGCGCGAGAGTGGCGAACGTCGCAAACTCAACTTGGGACACACCGTCGCGCACGCCATCGAGAAGTGTTCGCGCAAGATGTTGCACGGCGAGGCTGTGGCTGTGGGTTGCGTTGTGATGGCACGCCTGTCGGTCGAGATGGGATTGATGCCTGCACGTGAGGCGGATCGTATCGAAGCTCTGTTCGCGCGTATGGGATTCGACCTGAATATGCCCGTCGATATGGATCGTACAATGGTAGCCCTGCGCAAGGATAAGAAGTCGGCAGGCGATCAGATTCGTATCGTATTGCCCACAGCCATCGGTCGATGTGAGGTTCGCTCGGTGATGTTCGACTGGCTCGATGAGCAGTTGCGCAAAGTGATTGAATGATTGGTAATTACATAACGTTAAAATACTACTATGGATAGACGTAAAATGTTGAAGATGACGGGTACGGCACTGCTCGGAACGGCACTGCTCGGCCCGACGGCTTTTGCTGCTGGCGACGCCAGAGCCGAAGAGAAAAAAGCTAACAAGAAGTCGCGTCGCCCGAAGGCTCTGATTATCGGTGCGCACCCCGACGATCCCGAAACTTGCTGCGGAGGTACGATGATTCAGTTGCGTAAGGCGGGTTACGATGTGGTGTCGGTCTATATGACTAAGGGCGAGCGTGGTATCGTCGGTAAGACGCTCGATGAGGCAGCTGCGATTCGTGTTCCCGAGGCTAAGGCAGCGTGCGAAATTCTGGACGTGCGTCCGATCTTTATGACCCAAATTGATGGCGATGCCGAGATCAACAAGGCTCGTTATGTCGAGATGCGCGAATTGATTGCGGCTGAGGCTCCCGATATCGTTTTCACCCATTGGCCGATCGACTCGCACCCCGACCATCGTGTATGCTCGCTATTGGTCTATGACGCTTGGCGTCGTCTGGGTTACAACTTCGAGTTGTTCTATTGCGAGGCGATGAGCGGTATGCAGTCGCAGTGCTTTGCACCGACCGATTGGGTCGATATCTCTGATGTCGCTGAGCAGAAACGTCGTGCTTGCAACTGCCACGTGAGTCAGGGAATGGACGACATCTACGAGTGGCACGGCGATATGGAGCGTTTCCGTGGTCGTGAGTTCCATTGCGATCGTGCTGAGGCTTTCGTGCACCTGCGCCGCAGTAACAACGATATTTTTTAATCGATTTTTTTGTTGATATGATTTTCCCGATGGGTCGTATGGCTCGTCGGGATTATCTATTATAGGTATCCCAAACTCTCGAACATCGCGCGGTAAGCGTCGGCTTTTTTGTCGAGAGCGAGCGGATAGGCGCGTGAGGTGGAGGGCAGACGCCAGAACGAGAGAGTGCGGCTGTCGATCGTGATTGGAGTGCTCGACCCGACGGCGGGAATCGTACACCCGAATCGTTCGGCGAGGGTCTCGGTCGCCTTTTGCCCCGTCGTGACGATGGCTTGGCAATGCGGTAGTCGTGCCAGCAGTGCCTCGATGTCGGTCGGTGTGACTACCTCCAAAAACTTGTCAGAGGCGTTATCTTTCAGTCGGCGCACCTCGCTCGCGGTGTCGTAGAGCGCAATGCCTTGCGATGTGCAGAAGTTGATAATCTGCTCACGATCAAAACGTTTCGAGCCTTCAACCTCGAAATGGTGGCGGTCGCCAAAGAAAATCAATCCCATCACGCGCCACATATCGTTGATCCAATTCGGGTAGAAAAATTCCATCGACCAGCGTTCGCGCTTAGGCGGAAAGCTGCCGAGCATTAGCAGTCGTGCCCCTTCGGGCAGAAAGGGCTGCAACGGGTGGAGTTCGGTGGGTAAGCGAGTGGGCATAACGTTATATCACCGGTCGTTCGAGAAGGTCGGAGATTTTGCGGCGTTCGTCGTTGAGAATCTGGATTTTGTGCAGCAATTCGATCTGCGTATCTTCGTCAATCTCAGGGCGTTCCAACTCTTTGGTCAGGTCGGCAATGATCGACTTGATGACAGCCGCCTTGTAGAGAATCACAGCGCGTGGTACGGCGGTCGAAAGGCGTTCTTGCTCGCTTTCGACATTCATATCGTGCATCTCCCAAATCTTGCTCGCAACGTAATTCTCCTCCGAGGTGTAGAGGTCAACCGCCACCTTGCAGACTTCGGGGTCGGGGTGGTTGATAAAGTGGTATTGCGGAATCTCGCGGCTCGGATCCGACTCGTCGAACAGCGTGCGAAAAGTCTGTAAGATGTTGTAATAGACCGGCGTACGGAACTCCAATTCGTTGTTTTCGAGGTCGCCCAAAATGGTTGTTGCAACGTTGAGCTGCACGATGTCGCGTCCCTCTTTGAAGTCGAAATCGCAGTGACCATACTTGATCAGATACTTGCTCAATTCGCGTTCGAGCGACTCGACGCTACTGCCCACCGCGCCCTCGTAAGGACGTTCGGCACTCTTCTGTTCGCGGATATAGCTCTGCTGGCGGCGGATAAATTCGGTAGCCTCTTTGTCGTTGTTTGCTGTGACGCGCTTGCGGGCAACTTCGCCTAATAGAACCTGCTCGTCGATCTGCATCAGCTCGGCGCACTCCTTGACATAGACCGCACGCGGAATGGGGTCGGGAATCTGCGCAATCGAGGTCACGATGTCGGCAATCAAACCTGCGCGTTTGATCGGGTCGCCTGCCGCCTCAGCCATCAAAAGGTTTGCCTTAAATGTAATGAAATCTCGCTCGTTGTCAGCAATATAGGCTTTCAGTTGTTCGGAGGTATGACGGCGTGCAAATGTGTCGGGGTCGTCCTCCTCGGGCAGCTGCACCACGCGCACGTTCATACCCTCGCGCAGAATCATATCAATACCTCGCAGCGACGCCTTCAAGCCTGCCGAGTCACCATCGTAGATGACGGTCATATTGCGCGTAAAACGTTTGATGAGCTGTATCTGCTCGACCGTCAGCGAGGTGCCCGACGACGCCACAACATTCTCAATACCAGCTTGGTGCATCGAGATCACATCGAGGTAGCCCTCGACCATAATGGCGCAATCCTGCTGCTGTATAGCCTTTTTGGCGAAGAACAGACCGTAGAGTACATTTTTCTTGCTATATACCTCGCTCTCAGGTGAATTGACATACTTCGCCACATTCTTATCGGTACGCATTGTGCGACCTCCGAATGCCGTAACTCGACCGCTGACCGTATGCACGGGGAAGATGACGCGACCGCAGAAACGGTCATAGTAGCCGCCCGTTTCGCGCTTGATCGTAAGACCCGTATCGACCAAAAATTCCTCTTTGTAACCCTTTGCCATCGCCTCGCGCGACATTGCGTCGCCTGCCGAGGGACAGTAACCGAGTTGGAATCGCGCGATCATCTCGTCCGAAACGCCACGTCCGCGCAGGTACGACAGAGCCACGCTGCGACCCTCGTCGGTGCGCGTCATCTCGTTGACGAAGTACTTGGCTGCGAAGTCGTTGACCGCCATCATACTCTCGCGGCGGTTCTCGCGCTCCTTGTCCTCATTGGTCATCTCGCGCTCCTGCACCTCGATACCATATTTGCGAGCGACCGTTTTCAACGCCTCAACGTAGCTCAGGCTCTCGTGCTCCATCACGAAGGTGATGGCGTTGCCGCCTTTGCCGCAACCGAAACATTTATAGACGCCTTTCGAGGGCGAAACCACAAACGAAGGTGTTTTCTCGTTATGGAACGGACAGCACGCCTGATAGTTGACGCCCTTTTTGCGGAGCGTAACGTAGTCGCTAATCACCTCGACGATGTCGGCGGTAGCGTAGATTCTATCTATGGTGGCGCGGTCGATCATAAGATTACAAAGGTAATGAAATTTTTCGAACGACGTTCTATTCTTCGCGCGAAATCGTGCGGAACGAGTAGTAACGTGCTGCTAAGTAGCTGTAAGCGACCGAGATAACCGTTGTGATGGCTTTGGCGGGTGTAGCCCATACGCCTGCTTGCTCGACCAGCACCTTCATACATACGTAGTTGAGCAGAATCGAACCGCAGACCGAGAGTGCATAGCGCCACAACTGACGACCTTGTGGCAGCTCCGAGCGACGGAACGCAACGTTGCGATTGAGCCAGAAACCGTTGAAAAACGTGATTGGAAAGACCACGCAGAGCGAGGCGATATGGGGCGACATAACGACCACACCGAGGTCGATAAATCGTTCAGCCACAACGTAATGGTAGATCAGATAGTAGAGCACCACATCGAGCACCATATTGGCACCGCCGCACGCTCCGTAGCGGAACGTCTCGCGCGACACGAGGCGCGTGAAGGGCGGTATATAGAATAGGTCGATCGTGCGACCAATCATCTCGGCAAGTTTCATTTTTGTCTCTCCTTTTGTCGTTGCAATTCGTACATCAAATCGCGGAATTTCGCTGCCGCCATAAAATCCAACTCCTTTGCGGCACGTTCCATCTGTTCGCGGGCGGTGGCAATCGCAACATCGAACGTATCGCCCTGCGTGTTGCTGCCCGTGGCGTTGTAATCCGCCTTCACATCGGCAGCAATCGGCACGTTGAGCGGTTCGAGAGGCGTATATTTTGCTGTTGCGCCCTCGTTTTCGACGGTTGCCAATTCGAGCAGGTTGTTGCGACCCGAACCACTCTTTTGAGCCTGTCGGGGCAACATTTGATGTTCGATATTGTAGGTTAGCTGTTTCTCGCGGCGGCGGTTGCTCTCCTCGATAGCCATACGCATCGAGTCGGTGCAACGCTCGGCATACATAATCACGTTGCCCTGAGCGTGACGTGCCGCGCGACCTGCTATCTGCGTTATCGAACGGACGTTACGCAGGAAACCCTCCTTGTCGGCGTCCATAATCGCCACCAATCCGACCTCAGGCAGATCCAATCCCTCACGCAACAGATTGACTCCCACCAGCACATCGAACGAACCTGCACGCAGGTCGTCGAGGATCTGCACACGTTCCAATGTTTCGATGTCGGAGTGGATATATCGGTTGCGCACGCCCACGCGGTCGAAGTAGCGCGACAGCTCCTCAGCCATACGCTTGGTGAGAGTGGTGACGAGGATTTTATCGCCGCGGCGCACGCGATAGTCAATCTCCTCCATCAGATCGTCAATTTGGTTGTCGGTCACCTTGATCTGCAACGGCGGATCGACCAATCCCGTCGGGCGAATCAACTGCTCGACGACTGCGCCCTCGCTCTTAATCAACTCATAATCAGCAGGCGTAGCACTCACGTAGATCGAAGTCCCGACCAACGATTCGAACTCCTCGAATCGCAACGGACGGTTGTCGATCGCGGCAGGCAGGCGGAATCCATACTCCACCAAATTGACTTTTCGGGCGCGGTCGCCGCCATACATCGCACGCACCTGCGGCAGTGTCACGTGGCTCTCGTCGATCACCATCAGGTAATCTTTCGGGAAGTAGTCGAGCAGACAGAAGGGACGGCTACCCTCCGAACGACCGTCGAAGTAGCGCGAGTAGTTCTCGATACCCGAACAGTAACCCAGCTCCTTGATCATCTCCAAATCGTACTCGACGCGCTGTTTGATACGTTTTGCCTCGACCACGCGCCCCTCGCGCTCGAAGAATGCAATGCGCTGACCCAGATCGAGTTGAATCTGCTTGACTGCCGAGTCGATACGCTCTTTGGTCGTAACGAACAGATTTGCAGGAAATATCGTAACCTCGTCGAGCACTTCGAGGCGTTGTCCGCTGGGGGCGTCGATGCGCTGAATCTGCTCGATCTCGTCGTCGAAGAACATCACTCGAATCGTCGTGTCGCCAAACGCCTGCATAATGTCGATCACGTCGCCATTGACGCGGAACGTTGCGGGCGTCAGAACACTCTCGGTGCGGGTGTAGAGAGCCTCGACAAGTCTGTACATAAAGACCTTACGGCTAATCACTTCGCCCGTTCGTATATGCACCGAGGTGGCGTGGAAATCGGCAGGGTTGCCAATGCCATACAGACACGATACGCTCGACACCACAATCACGTCGCGGCGACCGCTGAGCAGTGCCGACGTTGCGCTCAGTCGCAACTTTTCGATCTCCTCATTGATCGAGAGATCCTTTTCGATGTAGGTATCGGTCGAGGGTAGATATGCCTCAGGCTGATAGTAGTCGTAGTACGAAACGAAGTACTCGACAGCATTGTTCGGGAAGAAATTTTTGAACTCACCATAGAGCTGAGCTGCAAGCGTTTTGTTGTGGCTCAGCACGAGTGTAGGACGGTTCAGCTGAGCAATGACGTTCGCCACCGTAAAGGTCTTACCCGATCCCGTAACGCCTAGCAACGTGTTGTGGGGCGTATGCGAGCGGATCGAGCGCACCAATTCGGCAATGGCTTCGGGCTGGTCGCCCGTTGGCTGATAGTCCGATACGAGTTCGAAATCCATAATTTACAAAGATAGTTATTCTTTATGGAAATATCAATCCTAATCCCGACAAAATATTTTCAAATATCCGAGCAGAATCACATTCATCAGCAACGAATAGATGATTGCGGGAATAGCCATCTCTACACTATTGAAAATCAAGGGCGAAGTGGCAACTGCAATTGCTTGTGCAGCATTCTGCATACCCACCTCGATAATGATTGTGCGACGAGCTGCCTCGCGCAATTTGAAGAGCCAGACCAGCAGTAGTCCTGTGCCCATTGCGAGCAATATCAGTGCCGCGACGATTAGACCCAAGCGCCCGATGTTCGCAATGATTGTGTCGAAGTGTTGTGCGAAGAAAACGCTTATCAGAATGATAAGTGCAGGAAACGCAAACTTCTTCAAGACCACCTGCACCTTGCCCGCAGCCTTGGGGCACAATTTGCGGAAAAGTGCGCCGAGAGCCATCGGGAGGAACATCAGCACAATATTTTGCACAAGCAACTTGCCGATGGGGAGCTCGATCTCAACGCCCATTTGCGCCGAAGCTACCGTTGCCGCAGCCTCCATCACAAGCGGAATCGTAAAGAGTGTGATGACGCTACTCAATGCCGTCAGCGTAATCGACAACGCAACATCGCCCTTCGCCAACATCGAAAAGACATTCGACGAACTGCCACCCGGGCAGCAGGCGATCAGCACCAGACCCATAAAATAGATGGGTGGCAGATTGAAAAGTAATCCCAGCGCCAACGCAATGAGTGGCAGTGCGATGAGTTGTCCGATAAGACCTGCGATGACGGCCTGCGGTTTGCGGGCGACCTCGACAAATGCTTGGCGGTCAATCTCGATACCGAGCTGAAACATCAGCACGATGAGTATGGGCATTACGATCCATATTGTGTTCATAGTTTGCTCCGTTTTTTATATGGCGTGCAAATATACTCAAAATCTGCGGTGTGGCTTTCGAATGTGTAAAAATTTCTTCGCAAATGGGTAGTAGTTCTGAAAATTATGTGTACTTTTGAACTTTGGAATTAACTTTTGCGCACGAAAATGTTACGAACGCTCACGGTTGAAAACTACGTATTGATCGATCGCCTCGAAATGGAGCTCGATCGTTCGCTCAACATCATCACAGGTCAGACGGGTGCCGGTAAGTCGATCTTATTAGGTGCTCTCGGACTGCTGCTCGGCAATAAAGCCGAGGGCGGCGCGATGCGTGACGAGAATCGTAACTGCGTGATTGAGGGTGTGTTCGATGTCGAGGGCTACGGTTTGGAGGGCTTTTTCGACGAGAACGACCTCGATTATGACCCCTCGCTGACCATTCGTCGCGTAATCACCCCTGCGGGCAAGTCGCGTTCGTATGTCAATGATCTGCCCGTCGGTCAGAGCATCCTGCGCGAGTTGGGCGTGCGCTTGGTTGATATTCATTCACAACATCGCAATTTGATCCTCTCGGACGATAAATTCCGCATAGGCGTGGTAGATTCAATCGCTGGTTGCGGTGAGTTGGTGGGAGAGTATCGCAAACTCTATGACGAATTGCAGGCAGCCGAGCGCGAGTTGGCGCAGCTGCGTGCCGAGGCAGAACGCAATCGCCGCGATGAGGAGTGGATTCGTTTTCAGGTTGAGGAACTTACGGCAGCTAATCTGCGCGAGGGCGAGTTGGCGCGTATCGAGGCAGAGCAGAGCGTGCTGGCTAATGCTGACGCGATTGGCGAGGCTATCGTGGCGTCGCGCAATGCGTTGGACGACGAGCAGATGGGCGTGTTGCTGCAACTGAAAACGATCGAGCAGGCGATGAGTGGCATTGCACCGACCTTGCCGCTTGCGGGCGAGCTCTTCGAGCGTATCCATTCGGCATTGCTCGATTTGAAGGACGTGTCGTCGGAGTTGGCGTCGGCTGCTGAGCGCATTGATGCCGACCCTGAGCGTTTGGCGCAGGTCGTGGCACGTATCGACCTGATCTACTCGTTGCAGCAGAAACATCGCGTCACGAGCGAGTCGGAGCTGATTGCTCTGCGCGAAAAGTATTCGGCTCAACTTCAAACGATTACATTGGGCGACGAGCGTATCGCCACCCTCGAAAAACATATCAAAGAATTACATTCGGAGGCTCTGCGCCGTGCCGATGAGATCCACGCCACGCGTGTGAAGGCGGTGCCTGCAATTGACTCGGAGCTGAGTGCGACGCTTGCTGAGTTGGGTATGCCGTCGGCTCGATTTACGGTCGATGTGGCGGCGCAAGAGGAGCTGATGGCTACGGGACGCGACCGTGTGTCGTTCCTCTTCTCGGCAAATGTGGGACTCGCACCTCAACCCGTCGAGAAGATTGCGTCGGGAGGTGAGATCTCGCGTGTGATGTTGGCATTGAAGGCTCTGGTGGCTCGTTCGATGCAACTGCCGACCATCATTTTCGACGAGATTGATACGGGTGTTTCGGGTCAGATTGCCGACGCTATGGGTCGCATTATCTCGAATCTGTCGCGCTCGATGCAAGTCATCAATATCACACATCTGCCACAGGTGGCGTCGAAGGGCAAGACGCATTTCGTTGTCTATAAGGAGGATACGCTGCTGGGCGCAATGACCTCGATTCGTCAGCTTTCGTCGCGTGAGCGTGTAGACGAGATTGCCAAAATGCTCAGTGGCTCGACCGTTACTTCGGCTGCGATCGAGCAGGCACGCTGCCTGTTGGAGGCAAAATAGTCCGCATATAAATTTCCCTTATACCGCCATAAAAATTATCAATTTGACAAATAGCTTTTCGTGTATTATCTTTGTACCAGAAAACAGAAGATAAACACGCAAAAACTATTAATACTATGGCAACAATCAATCTTACCCGCGGCGAATTTTTGAAGCGAGTAGCCGACATCGAGAATAGCCCCAATCAGTGGAAATATTTGGGTTCACGCCCCGCTTTGGTCGATTTTTATGCACCTTGGTGCGGTCCTTGCAAGGCTCTATTGCCGAGATTGGACGAACTTGCTAAGGAGTATGAGGGCAAAGTCGACATCTATAAAGTCAATATCGAGAACGAGCAGCAGCTGGCTGACGATTTTGGTATTCGTTCGATTCCGACGCTGCTCTTTATCCCGAAGGTGGGACTTCCTCAGACCCGTTTGGGCGCAATGCAGACGGCACAGTTCCGCGAGGTCTTTGACCGAATGATTCAATAGAGTTCAAACCTTAAAACAAAACATAGTTATGGCAACCAAGTTTTATAAGTGCCGCCATTGCGGCAATGTGATCGAGAAGATCGTTGATTCGAAAGTCCCCGTTGTTTGCTGCGGCGAGCAGATGGAGGAGCTGATTCCCAATACCATCGAAGCGAGCGAGGAGAAGCACCTGCCCGTAGTTACCCGCATTGATGATTGCACGATCAAAGTTGAGGTGGGCAGTGTGGCGCACCCGATGCTGCCCGAGCACCACATCGCATTCATCTATGTCGAAACGGAGAATGGCGGTATTCGTGTCAATCTGAGCGATAAACCCGAGGCTGTTATCTGCACCTGCTCATCGCGTCCGATTGCGGTGTATGAGTATTGCAACCTGCACGGGCTGTGGAAGACTACATTGTAATTTAGAGAGATTTCGTAAGATAATTTTGTAAGACCATTACCTTTCCTATTACTTTTTGTAAGCAGAGCCGCGCCACCTTGTTCGTAGGGGCGCGGCTCACTTACTTCTATATCGCAGCATCAAGCTCTTCGATTATATCGGGCAAGAAACTTTGGTCCGTAACGAAGTTAAATGATAATTCAAGATCGTTCTCAATATGTCGAACACGAACTTTTGCCTGAATCAACCCCATTGGCTCCAATTCCAATTCCATCTTAAATCGCCCGTCGGAGCAGAGGAACGTGGCATAGTGTAATGAGAATGAGTGCATTTTGTGCAAATGTTCTCTCAATATACGTAACTCCTCGGTAAAGTACTCTGACGCAAACGATATTTGACAGATGGGTGTCTTGATCTCGACGGCAAAATCCAATTCGTAGCAGTCGGTGTGTTTGTTGCGCTCGGCAAACGAATGGAATCGGATTGACGTTTTGAGGTCTTGCGATTTGAAAATAACGCTCCTATCTTGCATAGTGTAGTGTTTTTAACTATCACTCCTTTCGTGGTGCGGGGGTGATGTTACCCAAAATCACGGGACGGCTTGCGCCCGTTGCCGAGCAGACATTCGAGGGATAGCCATACATCGTTTCGTTGCCCATAATCGCAAATGCAATCGCCTCCTTGGCGTCCGACGACAGACCGATCTCGTCCTGCGTTACGACCTTCACATCGGGCAGCTCCTCGCCGAGCATACGTCGCAGCGTGGCGTTGTGAGCACCACCGCCACCGAGCACCGTGCGCCCAATGGGCCACTTCGGAATCACAAAACGTCGATACGCCTCGGCAATCGTGCGTGCGGTGAAGGCTGTCGCCGTCGCAACCAGATCGGCCGAGGGCAACGAGCCCCAGCGTTCGAGCATCGCAACGGTGTACTGCTCGCCAAACATTTCTCGACCCGTACTCTTGGGCAGCGGCATTGAGATATAGGGGTGCGACATCAACTCGTCGAGCATATTGGTGTTTACCACGCCACTCGCCGCAACCTTACCGCCCTCATCATAGGGGCGACCATACAATCGCTGCATTACCTCGTCGATGATCATATTTCCCGGACCCGTGTCGAAGGCATAGACGTCGGCCATATTGCCCGTCGAGGGCAGCACCGTAACGTTGCCAATGCCACCGATATTCTGCAACGCCACATTCTCGTCGGGCGAGGCGTAGAGCACAAACTCGCTATAAGGTACCAGCGGCGCACCCTCGCCACCTGCCGCTACGTCCATCGTGCGGAAGTTCGAGATGACCCGAACGCCCGTTTCGTAGGCGATTACGGCAGGCTCGCCAATCTGCAACGTCGAGCGCGCAAACTCCCCATCGGGCTTGGGAATGTGCCATACGGTCTGCCCGTGCGAGGCGATGAAATCGACCTTCTCGATCGGGAATCCACTCTCACGACATACCGCCTTCGCAGCGTCAGCAAAGAGATAGCCGAGTTTGAAGTTGAGCGAACAGAGCAGATCGACCGTGCCCGTTGTAGGCTTCACGGCACGTTTAATTTCGGCTTTGAGCGATTCGGGGATCTCGGTGGTCGTGAATCCGAGCAGTTCGACACGAGTTTCGATTCCGCGACCTTCGATCTTCACGAGCGCGGCATCGACACCATCGAGCGACGTTCCCGACATAATTCCTATGGCGTAGTACATAGTAGGTTGGTATATAGTTGGTTTCTAAAAATAATGGTATCGGGGTATATTGAGCCTATTTCTTAATATTGATTATCCACCCATCATAGTAGCCGCTTCCGTGATCCTCACCGTCAACCCATATCGAGCTGTCAATGTCGACCTCGCCCTTTTTCAGCTTGCGAACATATAGGTTGAACTCGACCTCCGTCTGAGTACCGTCGCCCCAATCAATCGCAAATTTTTTGTTGCGATAGTCTTTGGTCGGATCCCACTCTCCAAACGAAACGTGCCAGCCTTCAATGTTGCCAAACGTACTATGTTGAGTAAGTCGGAGTTTCAATGGATAAGATGGCAGCGCACGCGTATAAGGATCGTCCTCAACCAAGCCGAAAGTTTTGCCGTCGTCGGTTGTTGCGGTAACATTCCATTCGAGCACATTGCCCGCCACCGAAGGATCGCATAGGTTTGCGCCCGTTTCGGCATCGGTGACGAAAAAGCATACCGACGGATTGATGAAATCATAGATGTAGTCATTTTGTTCGCACCCCGCAAAACCGATAGCGACCAATAGAGCGCATAGTGTTGAGAGAAATCTTTTCATACGAAGTAATGTTTGGTGATATAATTTCCCAAAGATACGATTTTTTAGCGAAATAAAAAACTCGCCCTAAAAAGAGCGAGTTCAAATTATTTAGTTCTTCTTTTTGCAATATCCACACAATGTTCTTCCTAATTTGTCTTCTGCATACGAACGAGTTACCTTTTTGATCTCTTTTGAACAGCTGTGCAACCCTTTGCATTTGGGATTGGTGTGATACTTTGTTGCACTCGGACCAAGACAAATCCATACGTAGGGATCGTTATCTTTGGATTTGAGCAAGTTGATAGGGTCATTTTCACTTATTGAAATGATACTCTCGACGTCCACGCTTTGTTTGTTGGATTCGATAATGTAGTTTGCAGCATAGAGGCTACCTAATCCAACAACGAGTAACATTAGTACTGTCGTTAAAAACTTCATCTTTTTCATAAAGGTTTTGTTGTTTCTGCCGTATCAACTCCTCTGCGACGGGTTTGCTTAAAAAAAAGAAAGTGTGGAGTTGATTAGTTTATCTGACACGAGGTTCTGGAATACCTATACCACAATAAACAACACCCCACACCAGTATTGGGGTGGAGTTGCCACAAATATGCCAATACATAGTGCGATGAGTGAATTGCTCTCCTTGTGGTAATGAAATTTTCCAGATTTCGTGTCAAGGATAAAAGCTAATACACTTTCATCAATTAATATGTCTGCCTCGGCAATAACTGCCAATGCTAATGCAAATATACAAAATATATGTATATATAGTGTGCGAAAAGGGCAAAATAGTTGTCAAATGACGCAAAAACACACTTTTTTCGAAAAAAGAGTCGAAAAATTTTGGAAGTTCAGAAATAGTTACTACTTTTGTGCTCCGAAACAGACGGGATGTAGCTCAGCCCGGTTAGAGTACACGTCTGGGGGGCGTGTTGTCGCTGGTTCGAATCCAGTCATCCCGACTAACCGAAAGCCTTGATATTCAATCGAATATCAAGGCTTTTTCTTTTGCTGCATATCGCCTACCCTCGGCAGTGGAACACAAGTGGAACACGAATGGTCGCTATTCGCAATTATTACTTCTTACCCGCAAGAAAGCGGAATAAATTATTGAGACTTATGCCAATACCACCAATATTCGGTTCTAAAATAATTGTATCATTCAGAATTTTGCCGATACCACCTTTTAGCTCTTGTTGAACTCTAAAATTCTGAATCTCTTTCTTATCACGGATATCCTGAAATATTTTTTCTAATAATTTCAAGACATCTTGTGGAGTTTCGCAAATATCTCTAATCTTTAGAAAAATTAGTTTATCTTTGGGGATAGCTTTACCTCTCTGTATTTTATTATCGCCATCAATAAAATACTTTGGGTGTAATGATGTTATCATTAACGCAGGCAGAAGTTCTTCGGGGGCTATTCCATTGATGGCTTCCCACGACATAAATTCCGAATAAAAATGACTTCCCGCAATTCCTTGGATAACGACTGAATCATTTGTAGAGGCAAACTCTGCTATTTTGTCAAAATTTTCGCGTAAGGTATTTCCTATCGGTTCGTCCCAATTGTAGTAATCCAAGATGTAGAGATAATAGCTTTTGGTTACCGATTCGGGTATCTCTGCTAATGAATGAATTTTTAGTCCCATATACAAGCTGAATTAAGATAATTACTTTCCAAAGATACTCATATTTTGCTAAATAACACACAAAAAATAAATCGACCTGTCGCAAATCGCGACAGGTCGGGCAGCCAAGGCGCGTAAATGATGCTGGTGCAGTTTACAACTATGAGTGGATATGATAACAACCGCAACCAATATCCTATACGAATGAGTTTCGGTCAATGGAGTAGCCACTCCCTTTTATTAGTCTTTGTGGAGCCCCTATACAGTGGCACGAAATAGAGGGTTAATGAATTTTATTGAGTTTCTGACTACATCGCCTCTAATCGCCCTTAAAATTCTCCTGCTGCCATCTAATAAAACGACCCGCCAATGATTTTGGCAGGTCGTAAATAGTGTTTGAGTTATCCAATCAACAACAGAATTGAGCAATGCCCATCGGATAATTTGTCGTCAATGCCATATCCCCAAACAAGGTTTACATTGGGTATTGCATCGTTGATGACCCGCAGAATATTCTGTACCTGTTCGAACTGTACCTCAACATTTACACTATACCCGATTCGCAGGATAGCATTACTCGCATTGTCGGTATTTGCTTTTGCAATTTCCGCTTGCAGTCGGTCTGCGATATTAGTTGCTTTTTCCTGTACATCGATTATTACTGGATGCCTATTCTGTCGCAATACATTTTCAATGTCGCTATGATTAATGTAAATCTTGTCTTTGCAATTTACATCAAATATCTCTATGATCTGCTGTTTTGTTAGCATTTGCTGTGATTTTAGCAGTGTCGATTTATGCAACTTGTGAGTAGATTATTCATCTTTATAAAGGTTTTTTGTACGAATCATCACTAATAGTCCAATGCAAAATAAAAAGACGGTAAGAATCGCTATAATAGAATCTGAAGCTATGGTTATTAAATTTCTGATTTCTTTCAACATAAGCCTCACATCCGCGTCTTTGTTCTATATTATAGGTGATGCCTCGTTGCTTTGTGATTCAATAAATAGATAAACACCTAATACTACTGGGGTTAGCCATAATACAACGCAAGCAAATGCTTCGACATATTCGAGAAATACTTGTTTTTTTGTTTTGGTTGTTGTTGAATTGTTTTCCATAATTTAATGTGTTAAGTTGATAATTTGTTATTCAGGAAAATCCATTGACGGCTCGGTTAATCGCGCCTTCTCCTTGCCATCGGGTGAAATGGCAGCCTTGTACCAGTAGCATCCGCCCTCTTTGGCATAATACGAGGTGATAACTTCGACACACCCCTTAAATTTTCCTTCTTTAATGGTTTGTTGCAGGAATCCGCTACTAATCATTACGACTTCGTTGTGAGCAATATCATATCCATATACACCCCAACTCGGTCCCGAACTATGGCCATTGTCGTAATAGAGCGTATTCGAATCCAGTCCCCATTGTATTACATCAATTTGGTCTCCGTTTTGATATAGCGTATTAAATAGGTCGAGTGTTGTATCAGTTTGTTTATCAAATAATCTTACACCATATTTGAATCGCGTTTCACCTTCAAAGTTTGTAATGCCTTTGGCGACTAATGCTTCAATATTGGGATGAATGATGCAAATGAGTTGCGCCGTGTAACGCCCGTCATAAGAGGGCAATATAGCAGATTCAGCAATGAACTGTTCCACTTCTTTTTGCAGTTCTTGGAGTACATTAGCATTATCTGCATTGGGTTTAGGAACCTCTTCCGATGCAAAAATATGCGGATAATCTCGACGAAAAGCCTCCATATCAAACATTAATACCGAATCAGCGCCCTCCGTGTAATACCAATAATCGGATAGAATTTCGTCGGTATAGGAACGAATGATAGTGTCTTGAATCGCATCGAAGCAAGGCCCATCACATCGTTCATAATAGGCGTAATCGGAGTCGTGAGCCATAGCAACCAAATTATCAAAACTCATCGGAGCCCCTTTGGCTACCAACAATTCTGCTCGACGCTCGGCGGTAAGTTCTCTATTGAAAAGAATCGCGTTTAACTCATGGCTGAAATCTATCAATGTTTGCAAATGATGTCCTTTGAATGGAGGAATTGTTGCAGGTGCTATTTCGCGATGCAACACCTCGGCCTGTGTTGTTTCAGGTACGATATTATCGTAAGAGTTATGCTCTCCCGAAAGAAGAGTATAACCCATGAACGATGCAACACCCACTACCAATAGCGTAATGAATAGCTTTTTCATAGACTGATTAATATGAAGTGTATTCTCTCAAACGACCATTGATAAAAGTGTACTCTGTACCACTTAGCCAACCGCTACTAAATGTAAGGGTAATCACCTCTCCGTTTTGTGATATATAACGCCTAATACTGCCTTCGCTCTCGTGTATAGTTTGTATCATTTCAACGGTCATCCCCAGTTTAACCTGCCGGTTGATAACAGCGGTGCCATACGATTGTCCAAATTTTCGAATACAGTAATTTCGCACCCATCTTTCAGCTTTGGCTACGGCTGCTTGTTTTTGGTGCTCTTTATTTTCAATATCGCAAATTTCATAACGTTCTTTATATATATAACAAAAATATTTATGCTCATATAATTCTATAGGAAATTCAGCAGGATACGGGATGTTTATTTCCGGTTTATGCCTTTCGAGGCAGATCCTACTTTCAATTTCTTCTGTCCATTGTTTGCCGGTTTTAGCATCTTGATAACTTATGGTTATATGCTTCTCCGTATCCATGGTTGCTGTTATATTACGAGCATATGGAACTCCTCTCAATTCAAGATCCTGTCCATTTAACAGTTGACATAGTTTGAGTAGTCCACCTCGATGTGTTTCTTCTTTTTTTTGTGATAACCAAATAAGGCAGTGGGTGCTCAGTTTGCTTTGAGATGCCAGATACTCCTCAAACATTTTCAGGCACTTGGCATCATAGAGTTCTTGTTTTCGCTTTTGCTCTGCCTCTTTGCGCTGTCGTTCGGCTTCCTGCTCAGTTAAATATTCTTGGTATTTAGTCGGTGACATTCCGTCAGCCCATTCGCCTGTTTCTACTTGCCCATTCGCATAAGTCATTGAGCCTTGACCGTGAGGTTTTCCATGTTTTAGATTTCCAAGATATTGATTCCCTTCATTATCACGAATGATTTTATCCACACAGCCTGTTAAAGTAGTCACAGTTCCCGTAAATGTACAACCTGCTGGAATAATCCAATGATATCCATCTCCTTTGATTGTTGTGTCTGATGCATATTTGTAATCACCTATGTAACATTTATTTCGCACGAAGCTCCCTTTGAATATATCTCCATTAGGAAATTGCATCACACCATTGTCAAACTCCTTTTTCAGTAGTTTGCCCGTGTATATGTGTCCTTCCTCGGATATTAATGGTTTATTATATTCACCCGATTCGGGTACGCCAAGGGCAAAATCACCTCGAAACTGCGTATTGGCAGGATGTGTCCATTGCATATTATTGATTTGAAGTGTGCCTTTGGCAACAAAAGTGTATGTGCCTCGCTGGGGATAATTGTTGTTACAAGAACCTTCAAATAGGTCGCCATTGGCAAATTGCCAAATGCCGTAAACAAATTGATTGGAACGCCATTCACCATCCATTCTATCACCGTTCATGCAAGTTTTTACGCCTTTCCCGTGGGGCATTCGCTTCATTGTCGGGTGAGTCTTTGTTTTGATATACTCTCCGACATATTTGTCGCCATTAGCATATTTTATCGTTCCTTTCCCATCAACTTGGACAGAAGTTGCCATTTGGGTGAGCATGCGGCTTATGGATGACTGCCGTGATTGCGAGAAAGATGTTGATATTATGCCCGCAACAAATACCGATACAACTACAAATTTCTTCATAATCATAAAGTTTTACGCCATATAGAGGCTGATGAAACAGTTCCGTTGATATTCTTTGACTTTGCTGTGCCTATTTTCTCGATATGCAAACTTTGTCGATGATTACCGAGGTATTTACCTATTGCATTTGTAATCTTTTGATTGCGATACGGTGTTTCCCCGTACTCGACATTTGCATCCAACATCCGTTCATACTCATTCGGGAAATGAACTGGAAAGAGCATTGTGAAATCATGCGAGGTAAACTCACGAGCAGGTAATACAGTGTGAATGAAATTAAACAATGTTTCGTTGCCAATCTCGCCCATAATGGTATAGGCGGTAGTTCTTGTAGGTCGGTTTGTTACCATAGTAATATGATTTTGGTTTAACATTCTTTGCCAAATCAAATTACCATTCTGCTCCTTGATGGTGGGTGTCGGTCGGGTAAGTACAAAAAGAAAGTGTGGAGCAGTTCCGTCTATTTAGTGGTAGGCTCTGACAAAACCCGAAACGAATAAACGATTACAAGACCCCACACCTGTATATGATATGACTTTGAATCGCATACCAATACAGATGATGAGTGTTGTCGTTACCCTCGTTTCTGGAAAACTGTCAGATTTTACCACTAAGGATAAAAGCGAAAACACTTTCATCAACTATGTACGCCGCTTACGCGACACTACAAAGTTAGAAACTTTTTCGCAATTGACAACACTCTTTTGGGGTCTTGTTCAGCAATAATATCAATATCTTCGTTGATTCCCCACTACGAATCGGACTATAAAACAATCAGAACCGAGGTCTTGTAACCTCGACTCCGACTCTAAAATTACCCAAAACTAATCCTTGAAAGTAACCCCGTGCTTCTTGCAGATGTAGAAAAAAGTTTTGATTGTTACATATTTGCAACATTTAAGGCAACTGTTGAATTGTCTGTCGCATTCCCACGGATCGTATTTATCGGAATACATACTAATCAGATGGAATTTTCCTAACCCTTCTTTGCCATATTCATTGGCAAATGCTTGACCGCATCGAAGCCAATCTTCGTAAGATTCGGTTATATCAATTCGTCTATTCGCAATCTTTCGCACTAATTCCAAAACTTTTTTATCTGTGTAGTCCATCTGTTTGGCATCACGAATTGGCGTAGGGGCTTTTAACTCCTTCTTGATTTTACCGTACGGTGTTGCCCACGGGTTGAAATAGATCAGGTCATCATAACTTGCGACGCGTAAACGACCGACATCGCCACATTTGTTATCAGCAATCAGCCCTGTTGATTCTTTAATATCCGCTATTAGAGCATTGAAATGCTCCTTATGCCGAGATGGATACTTAATCCGAAAGATTAAGAATAACCCTTTCCCGCTAATTGACAGCCCTGCATAACATAAACTTGGATAAATCTCGCCTAACTTAATTTTTTGCAAGACCCATTCGGACCAACGAATATGGCTATTTTCTTCACCATCGATATCAATGCAAATATAGCCATTGTGTTTAATCAGTCCTCTAACACCTCGCGTCGAGAACTCGCCACTAATAGTTACACACCTCATATTCCCCTTCATATATTTTCGGCTTGTAATATTTTCACAAGTCCGATACTCTGTAACCTCATCCTTAAATTTTGTAGTAAGAAGCCATTTCCATAGCAAGGTTTTTGAATATGGCTCTTTTGCGTACATATTTTCGAATACAGAGATGAATGGTTGGGGGATTCTGCCATCTATGTTTGTATTTACATTCTGCATTTTCATTTTATTTTGCTTTGTTATTAATATTCTTATTCCCGACTGCAAAGCAACCTTTTCTATCTGTATCATAGTGAATTATGCATTTTCTTGTGGATCAATAAGTGCCAAATCAGCTTCGATTTCGGACAATAGGTCGTCCTTTTTCGGGTCGTTCTTTCTCTGTTTTGTTTCAGAACGAGCCACAGAACGGCTATGATTACGTCGATTAGCATCAATGAGTTCCTTCGCTAAAAGATATAAACCATAGATACTTTTAGGAGTCTTTGATATTTCGGGAACAACTCCTTCAAATGCATATTTCATCAGCATCTCATATGCTTGACGCCTTTGTTTTTTAGGCACAATCTTTTCGATGTACATATAGTAACTGTAATAGAACATCATTGCGTTACTCTCGCTCCTCTTTGCTGTTTCCTTTTGTTTCTTATCAGCAATGGCATTTGCTGGATCGTTTTGTTTTTTCATAGCTTTAATGTTTTAATAATGAATTAAATTTTGTAGTTGTTTCCTGCTCGATAGTAGGCGTGGCGTGGCACTGCATCCAATCGAGAATTTCTTCACGATTGAAATAGAGTTTGCGCCCACCGTGTTCGGGCTTGTGGAACGGGATCTTCCGTTCACTGGTGTATTTGTAGATGGTCGCTTCGCTATAACCCGTGAGTCGGGCTACGGCTTTGACATCCATCATCACCTCCGATGGTGGAGGTATCGGCTCTTTCAATTGCCCGATAATTCGGTCGATGCCGAGTAGTTTTTTCAAGTCGCCCACCGTTAGCATTGCTATGGGCGTGTTGTCGTTGATTTCAGTCTTCATATGCTATCTGTTTTTAGATTTATCTATACTGATATATAATAGCCTGACTTTCCTACACGAAAACACCCCGAAAATCATCGATTTCGGGGTGTTTGTATGGAAAATTTGACCGTTGGGTACATTGGGTTGGCGGTGTGAACCCTCCTGCTCATAGCTTCGATAATGCGCCTTCGGGTGGGGGCATTGGGATCTTCTTCACACCATTTGCGCACCTTGTCGTGTAGCTGTTTTAATGTCTTTGGAGAAACATTTCCAAAATCTCGTTTCAACTGACAGAGGTTTAGATGCTCTTCGTCTATTGCCATTGCATACATCTCACAACAAGTAAACATCAGATATAACCACAACCTAAAATCGGCTCGACTCTTACTGAAAATCGTATCTTGTAGCATTGAAAATTCCTGCTTGCAATCTTTACATCTTACCATAAATGGCTTATCCGTCCTTGTCGGGTACACTTTTGCACACATACAATTTGGACAATATACACTCATATTCTCTTTTATAAAATTAATGGCCGATTTCTCTGTTGGGAAATACGCAGCAAACCTTTTGTAAGTTATTCTTGGCTCATAAATCATAGCTGTTCCCTCCTATAACACTTTTGCAGCCTCGTTAATCGTGTGATTATCGAAACTGTCGAGATAAACATTTGTAGTTTTCATATCGGCGTGGCCGAGCATCTGCGAAATTATCTCTCGCGGGATATGATTTTGTTGCAGGGTCATCGCCATTGTGTGGCGTGATACATAACTCGTCAGATGATAGTCAATATCAAGTTCGACTGCCAACTTTTCGAGATATTGTCGATATTTACCGTATCGACTGCGAATGTGATTGTAGAGTTTTTCGCCCGCATATCCGCTGCAAGTAATAATCGGTAACAGATAGTCATCAACGGTCGGCGACCCTGCCTGCAACTCGTCTATCAGTTGTCTAATCTCATCCGAAATCTTTATGGAAATCGGGCGCGTATTCTTTTGGTTGCGAATCTTCTGTCGCTTATAGACGATATAATCTCCATCGCCAAGATGCTTGATGTTGGCAGAGGAAAGTTGTGCCATATCGGTAAAAGACATACCATATAGGTAGTAAGATAGTAAAAACAACCTGCGGGCATATTCGCATTGCGGGGTTTGTGCTCGGCAACTCTTTATGCGTTGTAAATCTTCGACTGGCAGATATCGTTTTTCGGTAACCTCGCCCAATTGGGCAACTTCAAAACCGCCCTTGCCAAATGGATAGGTTGCTACGGAGCCAACCCCTTCGGCATTGGCTAAATTAAGTATTGCTCGCAGAGCCTTAAAATAGAAACGACGAGTATTGCCACTGCTATTTCGCTTCTGCAAAAAGAGGTCAAAGCCTCGCACATATCGCAGGTCAATATCTGAGAATAATCGTTGGCTTAACTTTTTATCATACTTTTTCAGCATATCGAGTGTCTGCTGGTAGGTCCTTGCATTGCCGATATGCCCCGTGGCTTGCAGATTCTCAATGTGATTTAGGTAATACGGTAAAAACTTTCCCTGCTTGGATTGATTGAGAAATGCCTCCTCGAACTGATTCAGCGACCAATCTGCACCCTCCATTTCGAATCGTTCGACAACCCCTCGCGCCCGAGTTTTGTATTTCGATAGTAGTGCATTATCTACTTCTCGCTGTTTGTTCTCTGCTTTTTGTGTTGCCCCTTTCAGATTGCGACGAATGATAAACTGCTCATTTAATTCGTCCCAATGTTCGGGTGCAACATAGAGGTTAAGGGCGATGTATTTGCGCCTTTTATCCTTTGTCACACATAACCTGACGGCGTAAAGACCATCATTTGTCGCTCTGTCGTGGCGACGGGGAAATCGTATAGAATATGCCATTCTACTCTCTAATTAATGTTTTTGAAAATAAGTCCTGATGCCATAGCGTTACTACGAGCAGGTCGGAAACTTACAATAGAATGGCAATCACTACTTTAAGTGCCTACCGCATCCCGGGATTCACTGATTGTTTGATGCGATGACCATATCCTGCTCTTGTAATGTAGTAATGCAAAAGTAATATGAGATTGAAGCGAATCCAAGTAAAATTGCAAGAAAAAAGTAATAAAGATAATTAATTTAATTTACTCATTTACAATCAATTAGTTGCGAGGGCAAGATTGTATAAGGTTTAATATCTTTATATGATAAACAATTATTAACTTTACATATACTTTTAACTACTTAATACATTAGTGGAACATAAATGGGACACGCGAAATCGAAATACATTCAAATAAATCCAAATCGTAACACTCTGTACATCAGTTAAATATACTAAAATAAAGTTAATTACACAAATATCTAAAAATGAATTTTAATTCTGGGGGGCGTGTTGTCGCTGGTTCGAATCCAGTCATCCCGACAAAGTTGAGCGCAAAGCCTTCGAACGAAAGTTCGGAGGTTTTGTTGTTTTATAATCTATCTAACAAAACGTGTTAGATAGATTATAATTTTGAATTTCCAATCGTCTATTTGCTCAAAATTTCGGCTGCTTTGGCGCGGGCTTGGGCACGAACTTCGGGCGTGATATTCTTCCAAACCACATTCACTACCCAAAACAGTGCACTGATATCGTCGGCATAACCCACCATCGGCAGCAGGTCTGGAACGATGTCGATCGGCAGGATAAAGTAACCCAACACGCCGTAAATCTTCGCTTTGTCGGCTGCCGAAACAGCAGGCGATCGCATAACATAGTAAAGCGTCAGTAACGCTTCCAAAGCCTTGCCACCCAGCCGCTTGGCAACCTTGCGCAATTTCGAAATCAGTTTATTTTCGGAGTAGTGGTCGCCATAACGCTCGATATTCGACGGCACCAATGCCTTCGACTGAGGCTCGAAATCCTCACGCGAATAGTGGTTGTTTTCGTTGATTACTTCCATCTGTCCAAATTTGTTTTTTCAAAGATAGCGAAAAATCTTGAATCTTGAATTTTGAATCTTGAATTTTGAATTCGGTCTACCCCACCGTAACCTCAACAAGATCCTCGCGGCGGAGATACTTCTCGGCTAAACGCTGCACATCTTCGGGGGTACAACGGCGAATCGCCTCGACCGTACGCTCAACGGCGTGGTTGTCCGTACCGCACTGAACATTCTCGATCGTAACATCAACAATACCAAACGGACCATCAAGGATTCGCATCATCTCGCCCACCATAATGTTCTTGACCAGAGCGAGTTCCTCCTCCGAAATCAGTTCGGTGCGCAGGCGTTCGATCTCGGTATAGATTTGGTGCAGGGTATCTTCACGAGCAGCCTCAGCCACCTGCGTCGCGATAGCCAGATAACCCGCGCGATCGAGGTTGACCATACCCGCAAAAACGCCATAGGTATATCCTCGCTCCTCGCGCAGATTACGCATCAGGCGCGAGCCGAAATAGCCACCCAACACCGTTGCAACAACTTGCATACCAACATAATCGGGGTGGTTGCGTGTGAACAGCATACGTCCCACACGCACAGCCGATTGCACCGCTCCTGCGTGCTCCAAACGCACTTGCGACGTCTGCACCGCGTCGGGGAATATCAACTCGTGACGATTGCCCGTTTGGGGCAGTTGCACGCAGATGTTTTCGATTGCCGCCAAAGCCTCGTCCGAGAGGTCGCCACTGCACACCACAAAACAGTTATCGGCAGTATAGTGACGACGATAGAAATCGACCACAGCCTCGCGTGTCAGGGTGTCGTAAGCCGACTCAGGAGCCGAGATACCATAGGGGTGCTCTGTGCCAAACATCGCTGCTGCAAATGCCTCACGTACACGCACATCGACCTTGCGTCGTTCGATCTCCAAACGCTGGCGACGCTTCATTCGATACGAATCGAACTCCTCCTGCGGAAAGGCAGGACGCAACAAAATCTCCTCCGCCGTTTGCAGTGTCGGCAGGAAGAATTTCGACAGCGCACAGAAACTCACCACAACAACATCTCGATCAACCGCAATATCAAAATAGGATCCATAGAAATCGAGTTGCTCGGCAATCTGTCGCGCCGTAAATCGGTCGCTACCCTCACTGAGCAGATTTGCCGCCGAAGTTGCCGAGAAGAGTGTGGTCTGGCGCGACGATCCCGCACCGAAAACAAAGCTCAGTCGCACGACCTCTTGCTGGTGATTTTCAAGCATATACAATCGCACGCCATTCGACAGGGTCGTAAGACGAGCGGTGGGCACATCGACACGTTCGGGAATACGAATCGACGGGCGTCGGGGGAGTCTATTTTGTCTCATTTGCAGCACGGTAGATTAGGGTTGAACTTCTCTCAGGGGTGAAAATTCGGCGACACCCCTCCACGATTTCGTCCGCCGAAATCGAGCGATAGATCGCCACCTCGCCATTGATCAATTCGGGCGTGCCGAGCATCGAGTAGTAACCCAAGTTCATCGCCTTATTCATCACATTCAGCTCGCCAAACAGAACGCCTGCCTCGAACTTATTGCGCACTTTTTCAAGCTCATAGTCGTCCACACGTTCGTTTTGCAATCGGTGCAGTTCGTTCCACAGCGCAGCCTCTGCCTCGGCGATATCAACTTCGGGGGCAACCTGACCCGTCATAACGAACATACCTGCATCGACATCGCCCGTAATGTAGGCATTGACCGCGCCAAACAATCGACGACGACGCACCAGCGCGTCGTACAATCGCGCCGACTCGCCACCCGCCAGCAGATCGCTCACCAAATCCAACAGATAGTAGTCGCGGCTATGGCGGTTACCCATCGGGAAGGTGATTGTGATACCCGTTGCGGGGACATTGCGCTCAACCTCCAATCGACGCGCCTCGGTCTGCTCAGGCTCAACAGGCAGCAGATCAGCCACAAACGGCTGGTCAGCGATCCCCCCAAACCACTTCTCAGCAAGCTCAAAAACGCGCTGCTCCTCGACATCGCCCACAATGCTCAGTATGGCATTCGAGGGGCGGTAGTAGCGACGATAGAACTCCTCAGCCTCGGCAATCGTTGCCGCTGCCACGTGGTCAGGCGTCAAGCCGATCGTTGCCCAGCGATAGGGGTGCACGCGGTAGTGGAGCGCACGCGCAAGCATCATCTGGTCGCCATAGGGTTGATTCAGATAGCGTTGGTTATACTCCTCAATCACAACACGTTTCTCCGCCTCGAATTTGCGGGGAGTAAGACGCAGACCCGTCATACGGTCGCTTTCGAGCCATAGTGCCGTTTCGACATTTGCCGTCGGGAGAGTGATATAGAAATCGGTATAATCGTTGTTGGTGAAGGCATTGTTTTCGCCACAAGCCATCTGGACGGGAGTATCGAAATCGGGAATACGGCGCGTACCTCGAAACATCAGATGCTCAAACAGATGGGCAAAGCCCGTATGGTCGGGGTGCTCGTTTCGCGCACCGACACAATAGAGCAGATTGACCGCTGCGAGTTTCGAATTGCGATCTCGACTCGCTGCCACGCGCAATCCGTTCGAGAGGGTATGTAATTTGTAGTTGATCACTATTGCAAAAAGTTTATTTGGCTACAAATGTACGAATATATTTCGATTCGTCGCACACTCATTTGACTGGTGGTCGAAAGATTGTACGAAAGGGCAGGTTTTTTATTATATATGTAGGATTTTCGAATAATTATTTGTAAATTTGTGCGATTTTTTTCGCGCCGCGAACCCGAGTCTGCGGCAATCGTCTGACCGTCAACCGCGAAGGTCGACCTTCGGACAAAAAGAGTGACAAATAAAAGAAAATAATTAATACAACGTAAACTAAGTATTTACACAGATGTCTGAAAAGAAATTTATCACGTGTGATGGTAACTACGCTGCTGCCCACATCGCTTATATGTTCAGCGAAGTGGCAGCAATCTACCCTATCACACCGTCGTCAACGATGGCCGAATTGGTTGATGAATGGGCGGCATCGGGTCGCAAAAACATCTTCGGCGAGACCGTTAAGGTCGTTGAAATGCAGTCGGAAGCAGGCGCAGCAGGCGCAGTTCACGGCTCGCTGCAAGCAGGTGCTCTGACCAGCACATTCACAGCATCGCAGGGTCTGCTGCTGATGATTCCCAATATGTACAAAATCGCTGGTGAGTTATTGCCGGGTGTGTTCCACGTGTCGGCTCGCGCATTGGCTGCTCAGTCGTTGTCGATCTTCGGCGACCATCAGGACGTGATGGCTGCTCGCCAGACCGGCTTCGCTATGCTGGCTACCTCGTCGGTACAGGAGGTTATGGATTTGGCAGGTGTGGCTCACATCGTGGCTATCAAGTCGCGTGTTCCGTTCCTGCACTTCTTCGATGGTTTCCGCACCTCGCACGAGATCCAGAAGATCGAACTCATCGACGAGGCTCGCTTGACCTCGTTGCTCGACCGTGAGGCTTTGGCTGAGTTCCGCGCACGCGCACTCAACCCCGAGCACCCCGTAACTCGTGGTACGGCTCAGAACCCCGATATCTATTTCCAGACCCGTGAGGCTGCAAACCGATTCTACGACGCAATTCCCGATATGGTTGCCGACACGATGAAGCAGATCTCGGAGATCACCGGTCGTGAGTACAAGCCCTTCACCTACTATGGTGCTGAGGACGCTGAGCAGGTTGTCGTAGCAATGGGTTCGGTTACCGAAACCTTGAAGAAGGTAGTCGATTACCTCAACAAGCAGGGTCAGAAGGTCGGTGTCGTAACCGTTCACTTGTATCGTCCTTTCTCGGCAAAATATATGTTCGATGTAATGCCTAAGAGCGTGAAGCGCATCTGCGTTTTGGATCGCACGAAGGAGCCAGGCGCATCGGGCGAGCCCCTCTACCTCGATGTTAAGGAGGCTTTCTACAACTGCGAGTCGCGCCCGATGATTATCGGCGGTCGCTACGGTCTGTCGTCGAAGGATACAACCCCCGCACAGATGTTGGCAGTTTATGAGAATCTGGCTGCTACCGAGCCTAAGAATCAGTTCACTGTTGGTATCGTTGATGACGTTACGTTCACTTCGCTGCCCGTTGGTGAGGAGATTTCGTTGGCTAAGGAGGGTACGTTCGAAGCTCTGTTCTTCGGTCTGGGTGCTGACGGTACGGTAGGTGCCAACAAGAACTCGATCAAGATCATCGGTGGCTCGACCAACAAGTATTGTCAGGCTTACTTCTCGTACGACTCGAAGAAGTCGGGCGGTTACACCTCGTCGCACTTGCGTTTCGGTGACAATCCGATCACTTCGCCCTATCTGGTAACTACACCCGATTTCGTGGCTTGCCACGTTCCGTCGTATGTCGATAAGTATGACGTTTTGAAGGGCTTGAAGAAGGGCGGTTCGTTCCTTCTGAACTCGGTGCACGACGCTGCAACCACTTGCGCAACGCTGCCCGACGCAATGAAGGTTTATTTGGCTAAGAACAATATCAATTTCTATATCATCAACGCTACGAAGATCGCTGCTGAGTTGGGTTTGGGCAACCGCACCAACACCATTATGCAGAGTGCATTCTTCAAGATCGCAAACGTGATTCCGTTCGAGAAGGCGGTTGAGGAGATGAAGAAGGCTATTCAGAAGTCGTACGGCAAGAAGGGCGAGGATATCGTCAATATGAACTACGCAGCAGTTGATGCAGGCGGCTCGGCTGTTGAGAAGGTTGAGGTTCCCGCCGAGTGGGCTTCGATCGAGGTTAAGGCTACGGAGACTAAGGTTGATTCGTCGCGTCCCGACTTCGTAAAGAATATCGTCGATCCGATCAACGCTTTGAAGGGCGACTTGCTGCCCGTAAGTGCGTTCCTCGGTCGTGAGGACGGTACGTGGGACAACGGTACGGCAGCTTACGAGAAGCGCGGTATCGCAGTGAATGTTCCTGAGTGGCAGGTTGATAATTGTATCCAGTGTAACCAGTGTGCATACGTCTGCCCGCACGCTGCAATCCGTCCCTTCTTGGCTACCGAGGAGGAGGCTGCCGCAGCTCCCGAGGGTACAACCTTCAAGCAGGGTTTGGGCGAGACGAAGGCATACAAGTTCCGTATTCAGGTCAGCCCGCTCGATTGTACGGGTTGCAACAACTGCGTTGATGTCTGCCCCGCTAAGACCAAGGCTCTGGTAATGAAACCGCTCGAAAGTCAGATGAATCAGGCTGAGAAGTGGGAGTATATGTCGAAGAAGGTTGGCTACAAGAAGGTTGTTGATACCACTAAGAATGTTAAGAATAGTCAGTTCGCACAGCCGCTGTTCGAGTTCTCGGGCGCGTGCGCAGGTTGCGGCGAAACTCCCTATATCAAGACTATCACTCAGCTGTTCGGTGACAAGATGATGGTTGCCAACGCTACGGGTTGTACCTCGATCTACTCAGGTTCGGCTCCCTCGACTCCCTACTGCACCAATGAGAAGGGTCACGGACCCGCTTGGGCAAACTCGTTGTTCGAGGACAATGCCGAGTTCGGTTTGGGTATGCACATAGGTGCTGAGAAGTTGCGCGACAAGGTTGAGGCTAAGATGCGCGAGATGATGGCAGAGTGCGACTGCTGCTCGGAGGAGTTGAAGGCTACGATGCAGGAGTGGATCGACGCGCGTTACTCGACCGCTAAGAGTGCCGAGGTGAGCGAGAAGATCGTTCCGATGTTGGAGGCTTGCGGCTGCGAGGGTTGCAAGGAGATCCTCTCGATGAAGGACTATTTGAAGAAGAAGTCGCAGTGGATTATCGGTGGCGACGGTTGGGGTTACGACATCGGTTTCGGTGGCGTGGACCACGTGCTGGCGTCGGGTATGGACGTAAATATTCTGATCGTCGATACTGAGGTTTACTCGAATACGGGTGGTCAGTCGTCGAAATCGACTCCCGTAGGTGCTGTGGCGAAGTTCGCGTCGAGCGGTAAGCGTATCCGCAAGAAGGATATCGGTGCTATCGCAATGACCTACGGCTACGTTTACGTAGCTCAGGTTTCGATCGGTGCGTCGCAGGCTCAGCTGCTCAACGTATTGAAGGAGGCTGAGGCTTACAACGGTCCTTCGCTGATCATCGCCTACGCTCCCTGTATCAACCACGGTATCAAGGGCGGTATGACCCGCACGCAGACCGTTGGCAAGCAGGCTGTTGAGTGTGGTTACTGGCACTTGTGGCACTTCAATCCCGATTTGGAGAAGCAGGGCAAGAATCCGTTCGTGTACGACTCGAAGGAGCCCGATTGGTCGAAGTTCCAGGACTTCTTGATGAAGGAGGTTCGCTACACGTCGCTCAAAAAGGCATTCCCCACTGAGGCCGACGAACTGTTTGCAGCAGCCGAGGAGAACGCTAAGTGGCGTTACGCTACCTACCAGCGAATGGCTAAGATGGAGTACTAACGGAGGCGTTCCGAAATAGTGTATAACCGACGAGAGCCTAACGCCAGCGAGGAGTTAGGCTCTCGTCTTTTTTAGTAAAAGATTATGAAACGAATTATTTTTGCAATGATAGCAATGGCTACAATGGCGGCTTGCTCGCAGCAGCCCGTCGCAATTGAAAATACCGAGTGGAAGCTCGTCGAACTGTATGGTAACACCAACGAGCAGTTTGCAGCCGAGCCCGACACCTTCTTCTTTATGCTCTCGACCGAGAATGGACTGAATGGCGTTGGCGCGTGCAACAACTTCTTTGGTAACTATAAGCTGAGCGCGGCAGACTCGATTCTGTTCGAGCCAATGGGTATGACACGTATGGCGTGCCCGAATATGGATCTCGAAGATGATTTTGTCAAAATGCTCTACGAGGTAAACACCTACTCGATCGAAGGCAATCGCCTTTCGCTCTTCAACGAGGGCACTAAGGTAGCCGAGTTGGAGGCTGTGGCGGCTGAGAAGTAGGTCGCGCGTACCTTATATTATATACTAAAAACATCGCACCCCGATTGTCCTCAGCGACTGATCGGGGTGCGATTGGTTTAAGACGAGAAAAGGCGGCTACTTCGCGCGATCCAACTCAACGGTGAAGTGGCGCATAATGGGCTGCTCGCGGGTGATTACGTAACCACGAGTGATCTGCTCGCGGCGATCGTAGACATTCTTCAACGCGGCAGCAATCACGTCCATATGGTTGTTGGTGTAGACGCGGCGCGGGATCGCCAAACGCAACAATTCGAGTTCGGGATAGCGATTCTCGCGGGTAATGGGGTCGCGGTCGGCCAAAATAGCACCGATCTCGACGCCACGAATACCTGCCTCCAAATAGAGCTCAACACCCAAAGTCTGAGCGGTGAACTCCTCCTTCGGCACATTGGGCAGCACCTTGCGGGCATCGACGAAGATCGCGTGACCACCCGCAGGTCGCTGATAGGGAATACCGTACTCGTCGAGCTTGCGACCGAGGTACTCAACCTGACCGATACGAGTTTCGAGGTAGTCGAACTCCGTACCCTCGTCAAGACCAACTGCCAGCGCATTCATATCACGACCCGACATACCGCCGTAGGTGATATAACCCTCGTTCATAATGCAGAACATCTGGCAACGACGCCACAGAGCCTCATCGCGGAACGCCACGAAACCACCCATATTGACAATCGCGTCCTTCTTCGACGACATCGTCATAATATCGGCATAGGAGAACATCTCGCGCACGATCTCCTTGATCGACTTGTCGGCGTAACCCTCCTCACGTTTCTTGATGAAGTAGGCATTCTCGGCAAAGCGAGCCGAGTCGATCTGCAACAACACGCCATACTTGCGGCACAGTGCCGACACCTCGCGAATGTTTGCCATCGAAACGGGCTGACCTCCTGCCGTATTGTTCGTAACCGTCAGAACCACAGCAGGAATACGCTCCTTCGGATAAGTTTTCAGCACCTCCTCCAACTTTGCAGGATCGAGGTTGCCCTTGAACGGAATTTCGAGCTGGGTGTCCTTCGCCTCGTCAATCGTGCAGTCGATAGCGTGCGCACGACGATACTCGATATGACCCTTCGTGGTGTCGAAATGCGAGTTGCCGGGCAGCACATCGTCCTCTTTGATGATGGTCGAATAGAGAACATTCTCAGCCGCGCGACCCTGATGTGTGGGCAGGAAGTAGTCGAAACCGAGAATATCCTTGATCGCCTGCTTCATATTGTAGTACGATTTTGCGCCCGCGTAGCTCTCATCGCCGAGCATAATTGCCGACCACTGACGATCGCTCATTGCGCCCGTGCCTGAGTCGGTCAGCAGGTCGATAAATACCTGCTCGCTGCGCAGACCAAACAGATTGTAATGTGCCTCAGCAATCCACTGCTCACGCTCCTCGCGGGTGCTGCGACGTAACGGCTCTACCATCTTAATACGGTAGGATTCTGCATAGGGAAGTTCCATAGTTCTAAATGTAGTTTTATTGGTTGATAGATTGTTTTTCAGATTATTACAACTATACTCAACACACCCATTGCTCGCTGGCGAGGGTCATTCCGAAGTTGCTATAATATGAGAAAAAGAGAGTTCGTCCCACGCGCCGAGTGGCGTTCGCGGGCGATTATGAGAGGAATTCGTCGCGCTTTTTGATATTGCGGAACTGCTGCTCCGAGTGCGCTATGGTGCTCTGAATCTTCATCTTTTGACAAATATAGCAATTCTTTGCGAGAAAAACAAAAACGTAAAATTCAAGATTCAAAATTACGCATTGGGGGAATACTTTTGCAAGAGGGTTGTTGATGGGCGCACCTTCGCGGGCTGCGGGGGTCGCCGAAGGCGAGCCCGCGAAGGTGTGTCGATTTCGAAGAAATCGCCAAAGCGCAATGCAAAATTGTTTACTTTGCTTTCAATAAATACGCACTCTCGGTGGCTGGGGGGGGGGGTGCGACAAAAGTCGCACGAGCCACCGTGAGTGTGCCAAAATCGAAGATTTTGCCAAACATTTGCATTTTGTAGATTAAAATTCATAACTTTGTATAGAATTATGAACATAAAAAATGCCTATGGGATAAAACCGCAAAAATAGCACATTAAAAAATTTACATAAAAAGCGTTAGCTTTAATTCTGATCAATGGAACTTCGACACTTTCACTTGACTATCGGGATCAAAGCGAAGACGCTCACGTCCGTTGGCGTGGGCTTTACTTCGTTGATAGTCAGGGTAGTCGAAGACCTCATTGATCGATTGAAGTTTTGTCCCACGTCTTTTTTATTTAGTTTCAAACGGTTATTGCGGGACAGATAACCATTAATATTAATTCAAATTATGTTCAAAAAACCTTTTTCCGTATTAGCCGCTTTTGCTTTGGGCTTGGTGATTAGCGTTTCGATTATGGCGTGCGCCGACGACCTGCAAGAGATCGTAAATTGCAACTGCAACGACACCATTAAAGAACTGCTTTCTCGCATTGAAGAACTCGAAAAGCAAGTTAAAGAGCTCAAAGAACCCGACTACGACGCATTGGCACAAATCATTATGGAGCGTATTGATATTGACTCTTCTACACCCAGCTATGACGAAGAGCGCCTCGACGCAATCGAGCAGGAGGTCGCTCAACTCAAAAATGCTTCGACAATGGAGAATATTGGTAGTTATAGATTTGTTGGGACAAATGAGTCCGTCACTGCTAAGTATGAGTACGACAACAACGGGCGATTAACAAAAGCGACCTGCACAACCATAGTTTACGGAAATACAGACGTAGATGTATGGACTTGCACATATAATGGTAACGTGTGTACAGTAACCTGCGATGATATGACAGAAACATTCACACTCTCTAATGATCAAAGTCGCAACTTTAAACTCATAAATGATATTATTGTCGGGTGGGCTATTGATTAGTAACTACTCACAACAAACTGCCGCGCTTTTCGGAGTGCGGCTTTTTTGTTTACGACAGACGTCGATTTCTCGGAAATCGACACATACTCGTGGGCTCGCCCTTTGGGCGACCGCCCCAGCCCACGAGTATGCGCACTTCGAAAGACAAAGAAAAATTAGCAAAACACGCCCTTCGGCGTGTTAATTTTGAATCTTGAATCTTGAATTTTGAATTAAAGTTACTAACTTTGTGGTTTGATACTACATCAATAGCAAGCAAAAACTAAAAACAGATAATAAAATGCTAACTATCAAGCAAATCCGCGATGATAAAGCCGCTGCAATCGCTAAGCTGGCTAAGAAGGGTGTCGACGCTGCACCCGTCATCGATAAGATCATTGAGCTCGACGACCGCCGTCGCGCTATTCAGGTTGAGTTGGATACGATGCTCGCTGCACAGAACAAGGCTGCCAAAGAGATTGGTATGCTGATGGGTCAGGGTCGCCGCGACGAGGCTGAGCAGGCTAAGGCTAATGTTGCCGAGTTGAAAAAGAGGTCGGCTGAGTTGCAGTCGGAATCGACAAACGTTCAGGAGGAGTTGAACGCAGCTATCGTTTCGCTGCCCAACTTCCCCGCCGAGATCGTTCCTGAGGGTCGTACGGCTGAGGACAACGTGGTGGTTAAGTTGGTGGAGAACTACTCGGAACTGCCCGAGAATCCCCTGCCCCACTGGGAGTTGGCTCGCAAGTATGACATCATCGACTTCGAGTTGGGCGTGAAGCTCACCGGCGCAGGTTTCCCCGTATATAAGGGCAAGGGTGCTCGTTTGCAGCGTGCGTTGATCAACTACTTCCTCGATCACAACACCTCGGCTGGTTATTTGGAGGTTGAGCCCCCCATTATGGTAAACGAGGCGTCGGGCTTCGGTACGGGTCAGCTGCCCGATAAGGAGGGTCAGATGTACCACGCTACGGCGGACAACTTCTACCTCGTTCCGACGGCTGAGGTTCCCGTAACCAACATCTTCCGCGATGTGATTCTCGACGAGAGCGACTTCCCCGTGAAGGTAACCGCTTACACCCCCTGTTTCCGTCGTGAGGCAGGTTCGTATGGCAAGGACGTGCGCGGTTTGAACCGTCTGCACCAGTTCGACAAGGTCGAGATCGTGCAGTTGGCTCTGCCCGAGAAGTCGTATGAGGCTCTGGACGGTATGGTTGCACACGTTGAGCAGCTGGTTAAGGCTCTCGGTCTGCCCTACCGTATCCTACGTCTGTGTGGTGGCGATATGTCGTTCACCTCGGCTCTGACCTACGATTTCGAGGTTTACTCGGAGGCTCAGAAGCGTTGGTTGGAGGTATCGTCGGTGTCGAACTTCGAGTCGTTCCAAGCTAACCGTTTGAAGTTGCGCTACCGCTCGGCTGACAAGAAGACCCAGCTGGCACACACTTTGAACGGTTCGTCGTTGGCACTGCCCCGTATCGTTGCAGCACTGCTCGAAAACAACCAGACCGAGAACGGTATCCGTATCCCTGAGGTGCTGGTTCCCTATACGGGCTTTGATATGATTGACTAAAAAATGCGCAAGAAATCGAGGTTGCGCACGAAAATTCTTTGCGAAAGGTGGCGTAATCTCGATTTTTTGCATATATTTGCATAACGAAATTTCCTAAACACATTAAATTTACTACAATGGCTTACAAAATCAATCCCGATCTGTGCGTAGCGTGTGGCTCGTGCATCGACGAATGTCCGGTAGAGGCTATCTCGGCTGGTGATGTTTATGTAATCGATCCCGACAAGTGTATGGACTGCGGTACTTGCGCTGGCGTTTGCCCCTCGGAGGCAATCTCGGCTGAGTAATCGGAAGGTCTGACACAATCAGATACGCATTCAGAACAAGGCTCGTTCCACAGTGGAACGAGCCTTACTTTTTGGTGTGTTATCAACTTATTCGTCGAGGTCATTTCGGCTGTTGTTCGTCAAAACAACGTTGCCAATAATCTGCCTTAGAGTCTAAATCAAGATCGGAATACAGATCAACCAAGGCTTGCTGAGCCGAGATATTACCACTCTCGGCCGCTCGCAAAAACCAAAATTCAGCCAACTGCAAATCACTCCGAACACCTCGCCCTTCGCGATAGAGTATACCAAGACGATACTCCGCTTCGTGATTGCCCGCCGTTGCTGCATCACGATAGAAAGCAGCCGCAGCCACCAATTCGGCTGAGTTTGAGGCAGTTTGATCGTAATAGATTCCCAAGTTGAGCATTGCCAATGCAACACCCTGCTCAGCCGCCTCGCGCCACAAACGCAAAGCCATTGCGTGATCTTCGGGCACACCGCGCCCAAACCAATAGCACTCTCCAAGATAGAACACCGCCAAGCCAATCTTCTGATTGGCAGCACGTTGAAACCAATATGCTGCACGCTGATTCGACTGCTCGACCCCAATTCCTTTCATATAGAGTCGCCCTAAATTGTATTGAGCGATGGCGTATCCCCACTCTGCCGCCTCACGATAGAGCGTCGCGGCACGTACGGGATCGCTCTCAGTACCAAGTCCCTGTTCGATGTGCGAAGCCAGATCGTTTTTAGCTGGCAGATAACCCATTTCGGCAGCAATAGTATAGAGACGAACAGACTCAGCAGGATCACGCTCGACCGTGTAACCACGCGCATAGCACTTTCCCAAGCGGTAGGTCATTGCAGCCGAGCCCTTTGCCGCCCCACGTCTATAGCTCTCGACCTCAATGGCTGAGGGATAGGGATTTGCCGAATAGACAGATTGCACCAAAAACAGAACCACAACTACAACGCCAAACTCGCGAAAGAATCGTCTTGTCAATTTCATCTTCTAACTATTTAGCAATACAAAACTATTCTAAATATTTAGAAAATCAAAACAATTCGTCAAAAATTTTCGAAAAAAATTCGGGCGACTCCCATTCGTATGGAATCGCCCGAAATAGATTATACTTTCGATTGAAGAGGCGGCTATCGCCCCCATCGCGGCTGATTAGTAGCTGCGAGCGAACAAAACGCGGTGGTGCGACGGCTTGCCCGAGAAGATACAAGTACCCTCCTCCTCCTCGACATCGAGAGGGATACAGCGGATAGTTGCTTTGGTAGCCTCCTTGATCGCCACCTCGGTCTCGACCGTACCGTCCCAATGTGCCGAAATGAAACCACCCTTCTCGTCCAATACGCGGCAGAACTCGTCCCACGTATCAACGCGCGTAATCATCGAATTACGGAAGTTCAGAGCCTTCTCGAAGATGCCCTTCTGAATCTCGTCCAACAGCGCAACGATATGATCAACGATACCCTCCTGAGGCATTGTACACTTTTCGAGCGTATCGCGGCGAGCAACCTCGATCGTACCGTTAGCGATATCGCGACCACCCATTGCCAAACGAACAGGCACACCCTTCAACTCATACTCGGCAAACTTGAAGCCCGAACGAACATTGTCGCGGTCGTCGATCTTGACGCTCACGCCCTTAGTCTCCAATGCCTCAGCAATCGGGCGCAACTTCTCGACCACGTTCTTCAACTCCTCCTCGCCCTTGTAGATAGGCACCATAACAACCTGAATAGGAGCCAATTTCGGAGGCAGCACCAGACCGTTGTTATCCGAGTGAGCCATAATCAACGCACCCATCAGACGGGTCGAAACGCCCCACGACGTTGCCCAAACATACTCCAACTTACCCTCACGGGTGGTGTACTGCACATCGAAAGCCTTAGCAAAGTTCTGACCCAAGAAGTGCGACGTACCGCTCTGCAAAGCCTTACCGTCCTGCATCAGCGCCTCGATGGTCAGCGTATCCAACGCACCTGCAAAACGCTCGTTGGGGCTCTTGTGACCAACGATTACGGGCACACCCATAAAGTTCTCGGCGAAATCCTTATAGACACCGATCATCTTTGTTGCCTCCTCGATAGCCTCTTCCTTAGTTTCGTGTGCGGTGTGACCCTCCTGCCACAAGAACTCAGCCGTACGCAGGAACAGACGGGTACGCATCTCCCAACGAACTACGTTAGCCCACTGGTTGCACAGAATCGGCAGGTCGCGGTATGACTGAATCCAATTCTTATAGGTGTTCCAGATGATGGTCTCCGAGGTAGGACGCACGATCAACTCCTCTTCGAGCTTAGCTGCGGGATCGACCGTAACACCACCATCGGGGCTATTCTTCAAGCGGTAGTGAGTTACAACGGCGCACTCCTTAGCAAAACCCTCGACGTGGTCAGCCTCGCGCGAGAAGAACGACTTGGGAATGAAAAGTGGGAAATATGCGTTCTGGTGACCCGTAGCCTTGAACATCTTGTCCAGCGCATCGTGCATCTTCTCCCAAATAGCGTAACCGTAGGGCTTGATAACCATACAACCACGCACCGCCGAGTTCTCGGCAAGTCCAGCCTTAACGACCAGATCGTTGTACCACTGCGAGTAATTCTCCTCGCGGCGGGTCAAATCTTTCAATTCCTTTGCCATCTTATGAATATTATCTACTTTTTCAATTATTATCCTTAGTTTCGACCGCAGGTCGAGTGCAAAGGTACGTCTTTTTTTGCAATTATGACATAAAATAGCTATCTTTGACCAAATTAATTAGGCGGTTCACCCCCGAAAATTGGCGTTTGGGCGGTTGCTATGCAACATTTTCCCCACTTTTGCGTCTATTATTGTAAAAGGAAACAGGTCATCGAGCGGCTGCTCGGTACGGTTTTCGAAAGAAATGAATGAAGAGAATATGATGAAAACAATTTTAAAAGGAGCTATGAGGAACATCTTTACAATCGCCATCGTGCTCGCAGCAGCAACGATGTTCGGAGGGTGTACGTCGGCCCTCTATTCTGGTTACAACAACGACGATCTGTATGCAACCCACGACCGCGAGGCTATCGCCAAAGCAGAAGCCGACGCGCGTACTGCACGCTACGAAGCTATGCAGGCCGAGGCTGAGGCTCGTCGTGCCGAGTATGAAGCACTTGTGGCAGCTGCCGAGGCAGCTAAGGCAGAGCAGAAATATAACGAAATCACCAACCCCAACGATCTTGACTACACAAGCGTCGTAGCCGACACCTACGAGAGTGCCTACGCACGTCGTCTGCGCGGTTTCGACTCGCCCTACTACAATATGCCTTCGAGCTACTACAACCTGCGATATAGCGGTGCTTATAGCTTCCTCTCGGCATACGATCCCGCATTCTACAACATCATCGTGATGGGTGATCAGGTGTGGGTCGAGCCTAAGTACATCACCTCGATGTTCGGTGGCTGGGGCACCTCGATCAACTTCTCGTTCGGTTGGCGCAACCCGTGGAGCTACTACTACTCGCCGTGGTACTACCCCTCGTCGTGGTATTGGCGTCACTACTATTGGGATCCCTGGTATGATTCGTGGTACGGTATGAATTGGGGCTTCGGCTGGCGTCCTCACTACGATTGGTGGTGGCCACACTATGGTCCCAATCACGGTCCTGCACACGGTCCTCATCAACCTTCGTTTGGCGGTGGCGGTGGCAGCGGTCGCCCGGGTGTAATCTATCGTTCGCCCTATCGCACTTCGACCACAATCGGTGGCGCAGGCAGCTCATCGAACGGACGTTCTACCGTTGGTGGTGGTAGCTATCGCACTCGCAATGGCAGTGCAGTGAGCAATTCGGGCAGCCGTTCGTCGAATAGCTCGGGCGTTCCGAGCCGTTATCGCAACAACTCGTCGAGCAGTTCATCGCGCTCATCATACAGCTCGGGTAGCTCGCGCTCGTCGGGTAGCAGTTATAGCGGTGGTGGCGGCAGCCGTTCGTCAGGCGGTGGCGGCGGTTACAGCGGCGGCAATAGCGGTGGTAGCTACGGTGGTGGCGGAACATCGACTCGCGGCAGATAGAATACGACCGTAATGTGGATTTAGAAAGTTTGAGTTACCTCTAAAAATGGATAGAAAAATGGCAAACAGATATTTCATTGCAACACTCTGCGCTGCGGCACTCTCAATCGGTGCCTCGGCACAGACCTTCGGCGGACTTACGTTGGGTCAGTCGGATTTCCTGATCACCGATATGGTGCAATATAGTCAGTTCTCACCCAACTATGGCACAGCGCGTTCAACAGCTATGGCGGGTGCTTTCACCTCACTCGGTGCCGACCTATCGTCGATGTCGATCAATCCCGCAGGTTTGGGTATGTATCGCACCTCGGAGGTTGGTCTGTCGTTAGGTATGAACTTCAATTCGTCGAAGTTCTCGACCCCATACGGCGAACGCTCACGCAATAAATTTGCACTGAACGAGTTCGGCACAGCGTGTAACCTCTACCAGAGTTCGGGCTCGCTGACCAGCTTTACGTTCGGCGCAAGCTACAAAAAGTTGGCAGACTATAACTACCGTCTGTCGGCATATACACCCAACAGCGTAGCGTCGATTGCCGATATGTTCGAGCAGCAGCTGAGTGGTACTGCACACAGCCGCTTGACGGGCGAAGTTTATAGCACCCACCCCCAATATCTTTGGGGCGCGATCTTGGCATACAAGAACTATCTGATCGATCCCGATCCGGACAATGCTACGGAGTATATCACCTCGTCGATCGCTCCCAATGCCTCGGTTGAGCACCTCTCGCAGGTGGATAGCAAGGGTCAGATGAATGAGTTTAACCTCTCGTGTGGTTTCAATATGCGCAATAAGGTATACTTCGGTTTCTCACTCGGAATCGTTGGTTTACATCACGATAAGAGCGTATTCTACGGCGAGAGCTACACTAATAACGGTCTTGAACTCGACGCTTCGGGCAACGTGATCGGGGTCTACGACGAGCGACCCTCGGACGTACCTCTGATCTATACCGATTATATCCAGCGCGTCATCGCAAATGGTACAGGCGTCAACTTCAAGGCAGGCGTAATCTATCGCCCCACGACGAGCCTGCGTTTGGGATTTGCGATCCACACCCCCACCGCGATGGTTATCGACCGCCGCTATCAGGGTCAGATGTTCGTGAAGGGCTTCGATGTCCCGAACGATCAGTATGTTGAGAGCGACTATAACGTACAATATACCGACGAACTGCGTTCATCTTGCGAGTTCTACACCCCCACCCGTCTAATGGTCGGCGCGTCGTACACCGCAGGTCAGATGGCGATCTTCTCGTTGGATTATGAGGTCACCTGCTACAACGGTATGCGTTTGGATATGAATGCTGGTCACGTGGCTAAGAATAGCTACAAAGAGGCTGTGAAGGCTAATTTCAAGAGTGCAAGCACGCTGCGTGCAGGTGTTGAGGTGCGTCCTCTGCCTATGCTCTCGCTCCGCGCAGGTTACGCCTACTACGGCTCGATGATGAAGGATAAGGAGGCTATTTTCGACAACCCGATCGAGAGCACTACTTCGAGCGTATCGGCAGGCGTTGGTCTCAATTTTGGTCGTTGCGTGCTCGATCTTGCCTACGTATTCCAAAATACACATCTCTCGACCTACGATCTGTTCTACTATCAGAATGCATCGGGGACGTTCACCTCAGCAAGCGGCGAACTGACAGGCAACCTCCACCGCCATCAGGCAATCTTGACGTTCAGCGTTAAGTTGTAAGGCTCTATTCTGAGGATTTATAAACACAACACCCGCACTCAATGCAGAGTGCGGGTGTTGTTTTCTATAATAATGTATCGATAAGTCCACTTGATCGAGAACACCAATAAATAAAAAGAGCGACAGAATATCTGTCGCTCCAACTCAGCGGAAAGGGAGGGATTCGAATGGCGCAGCCATCATCGAGGGAGCACCGCTGTCAAAAGAAGTTTGGTGCGGATTATGCGACCGAGATAACCCCCCAAAGGTAAGAATTCTCCTCCACCGTTGAGTTCGAGCGTAGCGAGTAATTTATTTATGGTGGGATCGGCAAGTTCACTTGACCGAGAACACCAATAAATAAAAAAGAGCGACAGAATATCTGTCGCTCCAACTCAGCGGAAAGGGAGGGATTCGAACCCCCGGTACAGTTGCCCGTACACCGCATTTCGAGTGCGGCCCGATCGACCACTCCGGCACCTTTCCTTTGAAAAGCGTTGCAAAGATAGGTAAATTTTCGTTAAGTTGTATCGTTTCTCTGCAAAAAAATGCAAAAATAAGTGCATTTTATATTAACACACTGAGTGTCCGTAAGTTACAAAACAGCATCTGAATGCTATTTAATAGAAGCCTGTATCAATCCTGCCGTAATTATGGCACCAGGCATCACCACAAACATACCGATAATATCGGGCACGCCTGCAAAATAGCAAATCATAAGCAGAGCAGCAGTCACCATCATCCCCCAAAAACCGATACGCCCCACCTTCTTCGAATCCATTTTGCGGCGATCCTCCTCCGAAAGCACATTAACCAGATTCGGATTGAATCGAATCAGGAATGCACACACGACAATAATAGGCACAGTAATGAGATAGATCATCGCTTTTGAAAGTTTTCTTTCGACAAATTTAGCAAATATCCACCAAATAAGCAACCCCGACCTCAGCACGAGATCGGGGAATTGCTTATATATAATATATAGGTGTGGAGTTAAAGCACGCCCTGCTGGGCGTGTCATCATCGGCGGGTCGCCCTTTGGGCGAGCCCCCCCACCCGCCGATGATGAGCCTAAATGCAAACTCCTACACATCAGCATTGATAAAAAAAGGGTTACAACACGTCGATTTGCGTGCCATAACCCACAAAAAAAAAAGCAAATCGCTCTTCCGTACCAATGTAAATACACATACAAAAAGAAAGGAGCAAACCTTTCGATTTGCTCCTTGAAGAGGCGGCTACCTACTCTCCCACTTAAATAAGCAGTACCATCGGCGTTAGTGAGCTTAACTTCTCTGTTCGGAATGGGAAGAGGTGGAACCTCACCACTATAACCACCT
>JAZUBB010000019.1:0-122765 GCA_045638285.1 Alistipes sp.
TAGGTTGCATACGCGTTACGCACCCGTGCGCCGGTCGCCAACAAATTGTGCAAGCACAATCCTTGCTGCCCCTCGACTTGCATGTGTTAAGCCTGCCGCTAGCGTTCATCCTGAGCCAGGATCAAACTCTCCATTGTAAAAAAATTATCAATATTGTTAGAGTCCTGACTACTTATTTCCTAAAAGGAATTGATGGATAAATACTACATTTCTCTCTAAAATTTACCAGTAATTCAAAGAACCTATTTTGAAAAATATCTTTTCGTTTGCTCGCCTCTCTTTCATCAATCGGCTTTCGTTTGTGATCGAAAGGGACTGCAAAGATATGGCAAATATTTTTAACTACCAAATATTTTCAAGAACTTTTGCAAAAATTTTTCAACATTCTGCGTTTTAAGCTATTTTCGATCAATTTTGCAAGCCATTGTTTCAGACCGCTCAATCTTTCGTGTATATCTTAGAACCGTGTTTCTTTCGTTTTGCGGGTGCAAAGATAGCGCATAATTATTCAAACTTCCAAATGTTTTTTAAACTTTTTTCATAGAAATTTTGCATTATTTTTGCATTGTGTTGATTTTCTGCACATTACGTTTTAAACTTTTTCGCACTTTTTTGAAGTCATTCAGGTGCGGAGATCGTTTTCACGGATCGCGGGCATTGCAACTACGTATCGGGCGATCGACAGTATAGATTCGGTGGTTTGAGCCACCCTCAAATCATACCTATATATTATATAAGAGGGGTACGGCGGAAGAAAAATCCAAGTCGAATGCAAAAAGCCACAAAAAAAGTGATCCCGCCCTCGAAAAAAGAGAGCGGGATCGCCAAAATTTCTCCCGTCGCGGGTTTAGAAGCGGAGGCTCAAACCAACGCGGAAGGTATTTTTCATTGCGTCGCTACCCAAATAGTATGCGCCGTCGATCTGAATCATATCAATAATGCGAACGCCAAGACCTACGGTTGCGTAGTTCATCTTGCTCTTGCCGTCCATATGGTAACCCACGCGAGCTGCCACGGTATTGAATGCCATATACTCGGCACCGATACCTGCAACAAAACCGGTATTACCCATAAATTTGTAACCCAAATCAACACCTGCCTTAATCGAGTGAGCGTCGCTGGGCTGTGCGGTGAACATCGCACCCAACACCGCCTTTGCGGGCAGAGCCGAGCCCTCGCCCTCGCCATAAGCCAACTTTGTGCCGATATTTGCTGCCTTGAAGCCCAGATCAAGACCAGCCTTCTCGCTAAATGCCAGACGATACTGAACACCCAGATCGAAAGCAAACGCCGAGCCACTCATACCCTCGCCCACCTTCGAGCTCACGAAGTGACCTGCAACACCCACCGACAGATTGTCGATGATCTTGATACCATAACCCAAATCAATGGTCATATCCTTCGGGTCGAACGTATCCTTCGTCGGGTTGCCGTTTGCGTCCATACCCACGCCACCAGGGGTCTTCAAGTAGCGGAAACCGAGCTGGATCGAGTGACGCTCAGCCAACGTAAAATAGGCACCTGCGCCCATCAACATATTCTTACCGTCGAGACCCTGAGTCAAGCCACTTGCCCAAGGCGAGTAGAAAGCACCGATTTGGAACTTCTTTGCCGACATCGGAGCTGCGGCTACATTATTGAACACCGAGAAGGCACTACCCTCAGCTGCTGCGGTGATCTCACCCATTGCAGCCGTACGGGTGTCGGCATTGATGTCGAGCAACGATGCCGCCTCCTGAGCCGTTGCAGCGGTCGCCAAACCGAGCAACGCTGCTGCCAAAATTATGATCTTTTTCATAGTTGTATCTTACTCTTACGTTTTTACTTCTTAACAATTGTGCTCTTGTAGGTCTCGCCGCCGTAGCTTACCTCAACAACGTAGCTACCTGCGCCAAGTGCCGACAGGTCAACCTTTGCCGGAGCAAACGGATCAATCGTTGCGGTGGTCTCCATAGCCATCGGACCCGCTGCGCTGAACAGACGAACGCCAATCTGACCCTTAATCGACTGACCCATACGGATATTCATATCCTTAACTACGGGGTTGGGATAGAGTTCAACGGGCTTGCTGTCGTCGCGTACCATCACCTTGAACGAGTTGACTGCCTCCTTGTTGCCTGCGTCACGAGCAGTTACCGTAACGGTTACCAAACCGTACTTCGAACCCTCAACAACCAAATTGCCGCCCTCGATACGAGCTACTGCGGTCGAAGTGTTGATCGCAACGTCATATTTCAGCGTCTCATTGTTAGCATCGGTGAAGTAGTCAGCCAACGCGTAGGTCTGCTTCTGACCCGTTGCACCCATATATACATCGGGCATCTGCTTAGCTACGGGAGCCTCATTGCCGATAATGTTGAACGTGAAGGGAACCTGCGCCGAGGTCAGACCCGTCTCGTCGGTCACCACAACCTTAGCCGAATAGGTACGAGCTGCCAAATTCTGACTGTTACCCGTGAAGGTTACGGTAATCTTGTTGCCCTCAACCGCCATCTTAACGTAGCTATCAACCGTGCCAACGATCTTTGCCGTCCAATCATCATAGTTGGGCTCATTTACCTCGAACTCAACCGACGCCTTATCCCAATACTGCAAAGTCTTGGTGCTCTCGCCCACTGCCTTCAATACGGGAGGATAGTTCTTCGGGGTCTTGCCCGAAACCTTTGCAGCCGGCGAGTTCAGACCGAACTGGTCGGTAGCAACCACATCAATATAGTAGGTCACATCGTTCAACAAGCCCACCAATTCGAATTCATCATAATCGTTTGCTGCCAAAGTTACAGTCATCGAAGTAGCATTTGACATCGAGCTCGAAGTCGAATAACGGATCGTATACTTCACGACATTCTCTCCAATACAGTCAGCCACGCCTGAGAAACCGATGGTCAGCGAGGTGTACGACTCATCAACGATCTCCAAATCATCAACAGCTACGGGAGCAACCGGATCATCGGTCACAACCTTACCCAAGCAACCGCCCGAGCTCTTGTTCCAACCATCAACTGCGATCACTGCAACATTGTACTCGCTCTCAGGACGGAGGTTCTTGATCGTAGCCTCGATATCGTCACCCACTGCACGCTCGCCTACCGAAACTGCCATCGGACCCGACAACACATCATTCGAAGAGATTGCGCCGGTCTCCGATACGGTGATCGTACCCTTGCTCCAATATACGCGATAGCTCTGAACCGGTGCGCCGGTATAGTCACCCGTCACCTTCCAAGCGATCGTTGCCGACGACTTGGTCTTTGCGATCTGCTCGAACGACTCAACAGCCTCGGGAGCTACGTGGTCCTCAGGCAGCGGGGTGTCGCCCTCGATCTTCTTCAACAGAGCGTCAGCATCAACCAAACCCTCGCCAATCTTACCGCGATAGTTCTTCATATAGAGCTGATAGGTACCGTCCTGCAAAGGCAGATACTTATAATCGTCATCTTTCAAATAGCTATCAACGTCGCGCGAGGTCTCGATCAGATAATCCTTCAACGTCTCAGCCGTCATCTTCACACCCAGCTGGCTCGCATACGACAGACCCAACGCTGCTACACCCGATACGTGCGGGCAAGCCATCGAAGTACCACTCATAAGACCATAGCCATTGACTATGGTGCTCAGAACCTCAGCAGTCGTGTTACCATAACCGCCACCTACGTACGGGTTATCCTTATCACTGAAAAATGGATCACCACCAGGAGCCGAAACATCAACCCAAGTACCATAGCTGGTATAGTACGCAGGACGATAGTCTGCACCGAGCGACGCAACAGCAACTACGCGATCATCTGCCGCAGGATACTTCGTCGCAGCACCTTGGAAGTAACCCTCGTTACCTGCTGCAAACACTACCAGACCACCCTTCATCGGACCAACCTGAACCTCGCCCGTCTCGTCCATACCTCCGTAATCAACGAAGTAACCGATAGCGGTTTTGAGCGACGAGAACTGCGAATCGTTCCAATTAATAATATCGGTATAACCCCAGCTGTTCTGGCAGATCACCGCGCCATTGTTACAAGCATAGGTAATTGCACGCGCTGCATAGTCAGCACCACGACCACGACCATCGTCATTCATCGTTGCGCAGCTCATCAGCAGTACGCCATCGCCCGCACCCGAGCCACCAGCAATACCCGAAACACCCTTGCCATTGTTGTTCATCGCCGAGATAGTACCCGCCACGTGAGTACCGTGGTTTGCACCAGTACCAGCCGCAGGATTCTTCATCGAGCTGAAACCCTTGTTCGCGTAGAAGTTGAAACCGAATACGTCATCAATATAACCATTCTCATCATCATCAACGCCTTCCGTACCATCTTTCTCTGCCTTGTTGTACCAGATGTTGCTCGCCAAATCCTCGTGGTCGTAATCAACAACACCATCGACTACCGCTACAACAACCTGATTCGAACCCGTCGATTTCTCCCACGCGGGAACTACATTCACGTCAGCACCCTTCACTGCGCCCTTGATATAGGCGGTGCCGTTTGCCTTCTTCCAATCCGTACCGCGGTTCTGGTAGTGCCACTGCTCAACCAAACGAGGGTCGTCGAACGGCAACTCCTCGTCTGCCATAATCTGATCGGTCGCTACCGACATATTTGCCTCGGTCATCTTCACATCGGGCAGCTCGATCGGCATATTGAACTCAACCACCGACAGATCCTTGTTGTCCGACAACATCTCGCCAACTTTCGACAGCGAAACGCCCTCGTCGAACGAGATCTTATACCACAAATGCAGACCCGCCTTGCGCTGACGAGCCTCGAAACGACCCGCTGCGGGGAACAGACGCTCGATACTATAAGCACCTACGCTCTTGCAGAATGCGTCGATCGACTCAACACCCGTCGACACCTGACCCTCGCTCATCAACGTCGTTGCCGACTCGACAGTCTCGATTGCCGACTCGCGGAACTTCACGATAACCTCACCCGCAATTGCCTGCTCAGCACTGAACAACATTTGGGGTTTCTGCGCCAGCATCTGCGACGGCACCGAGCCATCGATATTCATCGTGTCCTCGATCTTCGGATCAACGCACGATGCCAACATTGCTGTTGCGCACATCAAGAGTAAAAATTTACACTTCATACGAATTATTGTTTAATTAATTTTGTTCGTTTTTCTCAGCCGCGCACGAGAAACAAAAATCGCACACTTCTGAACTTACAAATATAGAAATTTTCTATGTATCGACAAAAAAAAGAGGGACATTTTACACTGTCCCTCTAAAATTTTCGATCGTATTTTCTATTTATGGCAGAATCGGGTCCTCCGAATTGAAAAATTTGAACTGAAACAGCAACAAATAGACCACCGCAACCGAGATATAAGCGTCCGCCAAATTGAAGATCGCACCGAAGAAATAGTTGTTGCCATCAACCAAAAACGACAACCAATCGGGACAGCTATTCCACTGAAACAGCGGGAAATAGAACATATCGACCACGCGACCGTGCAGCAGTCCCGCATAGCCGTCTCCCCAATGCGCCACCTCGAATGGCGTCGACGCCGAGAAGACAAGACCATAGAACGCGCTGTCGATAATATTGCCCACCGCGCCCGCGAAGATCAACGCGAAACCAACGATCACACCCGTCGGTGCCTTTGCGCGAATCAAGCGGCACATATACCAGCAGATACCGCCCGCCATCACTACGCGGAACAGACTCAGAAACAGCTTGCCCCAATCCTTGCCCAGCTCCATTCCGAAGGCAAAGCCCGGGTTCTCGACAAAGCGCAACTGAAACCAATCGGGCACGACCATAATCGCCTCACCCAGAGCCATATTTGTCTTAACCCATATTTTGAGAAGTTGGTCTGCCAAGAGCAGCACAACAATCAAGATTGTCAATTTCTTACCGTTCATTTCGTCTTTTGTTTCGAAGAATATTTCCACAAAAATAACTATTTTTTAGCAATTTGCAAACGCACGCGCCACGCCACACGTTACCTATTAAAAGCAAAAGCGACCCCATTGTGGGATCGCTTGTGCCTGATTGGTTCAGAGCCTAATTATTTCGTAGCCTCTTTAACCTTCTCAGCAGCAGCCTTTACAGCGTCAACAGCCTTCTCAGCAGCCTCAACACCAGCCTCAACCTTCTCAGCGGTCTCAACTACCTGCTCAGCTACCTCCTCAACCTTGGTCTGCTCGCAAGCCTCAGCGTCCTCGCAATCAGCGCACTCAGCCTCGGTGCACTCCTCAGCAGCCTCAACTACCTCAACTGCCTCATCAGCAACAGCCTCTGCCTCAGCAGCGGGCTGGTTAGCGTTACCGCAACCTACGAATGCGAAAGCTGCAGCTACTACCATAAAAGAGAAAAACTTCTTCATAGTCGTAAAAATTTAAGATTGTTAAACCTTGCAAAAATAGGTCTTTGATTTCAAAAAAGCAAATAAAAAGTTCTTTTTGTGCACTTTTTATTCATTTTTTCGCACCAAATCACCGATCGGAATCTCTGTTCGGGTAATATGAGCCTTCGGGAAAAGGCTCTTGACACGTCCCCAAAGGATCGTTGCCTCCTCCTGAGTCAAGCAATTTCCGACCGTAACGATGAAATAGGGGTTGCGATAATCCTTATAAACGGGGATCGACGGGAAACTTGCACGGAACATCTGCTCCGCCTCGGCTGCGCGCACACGCGCGTCTTGACTATTGTCGTAGAAGATACCCACGCGGTAGCCACGCACATTGCTGCGCTGCGTCTTGGTCGTAGCCGCTGCCACTGCCGACGCTGCGTCGCCGTGTTCACGCACTGTGACCGTTGCCCCACCCTCGCTCTGTGCGAGCGACTGACGGAAGAGATCAAGATTCTGTGCACTGAGCGTCATTGACGCCACCAACGCCATAATTATCAATGCTATACGTTTCATCTCGCGGGTTGTTTCTTGGTATTAAATTCGATCGAGCTCCTCGGTCGATAATGCAAATTTACTAAGAAATTTTTGTAGTTCCATATCCGCGACAAAAATATTTTTGCGCACAGGACCTACCTTTACCTTCGCGTCGATCGTCACGCTCATTCCGTCGATCGCTTTGTTGCGCAGGCGGTTCAACACCACAATCGCCGACAGCGGGTCGTAGACCTTCATTCGGGTCGAGATCTTCAACTCTCCCTCGAAACGTTTGGGCAGCTCGACCTCATCGCGTAACTGCAACATTAGCACCTTATTACGGTCGTAGCTCAGCGTCAAATCCGCCTCCTCCAACGTGATTTTGTGGCGGGTTTCGTTAGCCACCGACACCACCGCATCGACGCCCGACAGACCGTGCGGCGTGATCTCCTCGACGCCCTCGAAGCGAATCTTCTCGCGCAATTTGGCAGCCTGACGCTCGGCGTTACACGATCCGAGAAGCAGCGCGCACGTGGTCACAAAAGCTAAATAGAGAACTCTTTTCATCGTTTTACACCTATATAAATATATGCCACACCGAAGGTCAGTCGTATGGCACGGCACTCCTGCAAGCCCGCCTCACGCATCATCTCGACAAAGCGTTCGGGTGCGGGAAATTTATCAACCGATGCCGGCAGATAATTGTACGCCGCACGGTCGCCCGAGATCCAACCACCGACAATCGGCATCAACTTATGAAAATAGAAACGAAAGATCGGTGCAAATATTTTGTTCGTTGGGCGCGATAGTTCCAAGATCTCAACCACGCCACCCGATCGTAACACTCGCGCCATCTCGTTCAGGCTTTGATCCTTATGCACGAAATTGCGCACTCCGAAACCGACCGTAACAGCATCGTATTCACCCTCGCCATAGGGCAGATTCTCGGCGTCGGCAATCCCCAACTCGATTCGCTCGCTCAGACCTCGACGAGCCACCTTTGCACGACCGACCTCAACCATCTCGGTCGAGATGTCCGTACCCATAACCTTCACGTCTTCAATACCTTTTGCCATTGCGATCGCCAAATCACACGTACCCGTTGCAAGATCCAGAACTCGCTTAGGAGCAAACTTACGCAACTCACGCACCGCGCGACGACGCCACAAATGGTCGATACCGAGCGACAGCAGATGGTTCAACATATCATAACTCGGAGCAATGCGGTCGAACATCGCTCGGATAGGGCTTTTCGAAGTCGTTTTCTCACTCATAATTTATTGGTAACGTATTGTCGTATCGGGTTTTATAAACGAAATAATCATTGTCGGGATCACCATCAGCAGCACGATCACCGCCACCGTGCCAATGTTCAGCGCAATCCACCACCACAGCTCCACACTGATGGGCACCTCCGAGAGCATATATCCCGACGGATCGAGCTTAACGATGTGTCCCCAGCGTTGCAACGCGCAGATAGCCAAACCTATAACATTGCCCCACAGCGCACCGCGTGCCACAATGTAGAGCGAACGATAGAGGAAGACGCGCTGGATCGCGCCGTTGCGCATACCCATCGCCTTCAACAGACCGATCATTCGCGTGCGTTCGAGCAGTATGATCAACATTGCCGAGATCATATTCATCAGCGCAACGGTGATCATTATCACGATGATTACCACCGCATTGACGTTGTGCGCACGCAGCCAATCGAAGATCGTAGGGAAGCGTCGCTCGATATTGTCAGCCATCATATTTGCTCCCTCGGTAATGCTCACCTCGGCAGCAATGCGATCGACCGCCAGCGAAAACTCCTCCAAACGCGAGAAGTCGCGGCAGTTGATTTCGTAACCCGTAATCTGCTCCTCGCTCCACGAGTTAAGTCGCTGAACGTTACGCAATTCGGTCACTACAACCATATCGTCCATCTCGCCCATTCCAGTCGAATAGATGCCGCAGACCTTGAAGCGGTCGCGGCGCGGACGACCGTCCTCCTGCACGAACAACATCTCGACCTTCGACGCGGTATCCAATCGTAACATCGACGCCAACGACTCGGAGATCAGCAGATCCTTATGTCGCTCCTCGCCCCCGACACGCGGCAGCGCACCGCGCACAAGGCTCTCGGCAAAAAACGTATCGTCGTAACCCTCCCCCACGCCTTTGAGCATTACGCCCTGCATAGCCTCCGAGGTGCGAACGATACCTCCCTTCACGGCAAATTGCGAGATCGACGCAGTCAGTGGCAGTGCCCGAACGCGCTCTTCGAGCGACAGCGAACGGTCGATTGGTTTACGCTCGAACGACGAATTGGCGTCGAGATTAACCACCTGAACGTGAGCACCAAAGCCTATAATCTTCTCGGTGATTTCGTGTTTGAAGCCCGAGATTACAGCCAACGCCACGATCATCACAGCCACACCGATGGCGACGGTAGCCGTAGCGATACGCACCATCACATTGCGGCGACCCTCGTCGGGTGACGAGGCGAGGCGGCGGGCTATGAAAAATTCGAGATTCAAAATTTCGTTAATTTTATGCAAAGTAAGGTAAAAATTTTATATTTTTGTCCAAAAGCTAAGAATTTTATGACAAAACTTGCACTCATAACGGGTGCTTCGTCGGGTATCGGCGAGGCTACCGCACGAAAACTTGCCGCTCTCGGCTACGACCTTGTACTCACCGCACGCCGCGCCGACCGCTTGGCGAAGGTGGCTGACGAGATTCGCTCGGCACACAGCGTCGAGGTGCAAACGCTCATCTTCGATGTGCGCGACGAGGCGGCTTGCGAGGAGCATTTGGCACAGATTTCGACCGAACGACCGATTGACGTACTCGTGAATAATGCCGGTTTGGCGGCTGGCTTGGAGCATATCGACGCGGGCGCAACGGAGGATTGGAACGCGATGATCGACACCAACATCAAGGGTCTGCTGTACGTTACACGTATCGTTTCGCGCCGAATGATCGAGGCGGGTCGCGGTCACATCGTCAATCTCGGCTCGATTGCTGGCACCCAGCCCTACGAAAACGGAGCAGTCTACTGCGCGTCGAAACACGCCGTGCACGCCATCTCGCAGTCGATGCGTTCGGATTTGGTTGCGCACGGTATCAAGGTGAGCGAGGTGCGCCCCGGTATGGTCGAGACGGAGTTCTCGGTCGTTCGTTTCCACGGCGACGAGGAGCGTGCGAAGGGTGTCTATAAGGGTGTTACTCCACTGACAGGCAGCGACATAGCCGAGGTAATCGGTTGGATCGTGAGCCAACCCGCACACGTCAATATCGACGACGTGCTGATCACCCCACAGCAGCAGGCAAACGCCTACCATACCGTCCGCAAATAATATTTTCCGAAAATTTACGTTATAGGTACATAACCAATAAAAACAAAAACAAATGCCCTTAGCAGGAATTAACATCGAATGGTTGCTGATCATCGTGATCGGCGTAGTGGGAATGCTGGTGCAGTGGCGTCTGCAATCCGTATTTACGAAATATTCGCAGGTGCGCACCTCGAACGGAATGACGGGTCGCGACGTTGCCGAGAAGATGTTGCGCGACAACGGTATCTATGACGTGCGCGTGACCTCGACCCCAGGTCACCTGACCGACCACTACAACCCCGCCGACAAAACCGTAAACCTCAGCGAGTCGGTCTATAACAGTCCGTCAATCGCTGCGGCAGCCGTTGCTTCGCACGAGTGCGGACACGCCGTGCAGCACGCTCGCGGTTATGCGTGGCTCGAATTGCGCTCGAAACTCGTGCCGCTGATCTCGATCACCTCGCGTTTCTCGACGTGGGTGATTATCCTCGGCATACTGACGATCAACACCTTCCCCGCACTCTTTTGGATTGGTATTCTGATGATTGCGGCATCGGCTCTCTTCTCGATCATCACCCTGCCCGTCGAGTATAACGCCTCGTCACGCGCATTGGATTGGCTGCGCTCGACCCGTACGCTCGACTCATCGCAGATGGAGGGCGCAACGATCTCGCTGCGCTGGGCGGCTCGCACCTATCTGGTCGCTGCACTGAGCGCAATCGCAACACTGCTCTACTATCTCGGATTCGCACGCAACCGCGACTAATCCGCACTTGAATATGGAACGATTGGACGAAGCGATATTTTTGGCACTCAATTTCGATGGCGGCTCAGCTATCGACCACGCGATGTTTATCATCTCAGGGCGATTGACGTGGCTGCCGTTGTATCTGTTGATCATATTTTTGATTTGGCGTCGATATGGCTGGCGCACAACGCTTTTCGCCGTTCTGCTGATCGCAGCAGCGGTGGGTGCGGCAGACCAGATTTGCAATCTCTTCAAGAACGGATTGCAGATGTTGCGCCCAAATCACGACCTCGACGTGACGCCCTATATGCACTTCCCCGTGCGAAATGGCGAACCATACATCAATAAGGGGCTGTATGGCACCGTTTCGGCACACGCCTCGACCACAACAGCCATCGCCTACCTCGCCCACTCGTTCATTCACGAACGGTTGTGGCGCACCGCGAGTGCCGTCGCCGCAGCAACCGTCGCTGTGTCGTTCGTTCGACGTCGTTGGTTTACGATTGTTGCATTTGTGTGGGTGATAATGATCTGCTACTCACGTATCTATCTCGGCGCGCACTTCCCCTCGCAGGTATTGGCAGGAATCGCCCTCGGACTCGTGATCGGAGCCACGGGAGTCTATATCGCACGCCGTTGCGGACTCTACAACAAGCCCCAAAAGTAAAAAACGATACCTATATTTATATAAATGCGCTCCGAAATGTTCATATTTCGGAGTATTGTTCGTATCTTTGTAGCTTAGAAATAACAATAAAACAAAATATAGACTATGGCATTTGAACTTAGCGAACAGGAACAGTTGCGACGTAACTCGCTCGCACAGTTGCGTGCGTTGGGCATCGATCCCTACCCCGCAGAGATGTTCGATGTAACGGCTACGGCCACCGAGATTCAGCAGAATTTCGACCCCGAACAGAATAACTATCAGGACGTTCGCGTCGCTGGTCGTATTATGAGCCGACGCATTATGGGTAGCGCGTCATTCTTTGAGATTCAGGACCACACGGGCCGAATCCAGATCTATATCCGCCGCGACGATGTGTGCGAGGGCGAGGATACAACACTCTACAACACCGTATTCAAAAAGTTGCTCGACATCGGCGATTTCGTTGGTATCGAGGGTTTTGCGTTCGTCACCAAAACCGGCGAGCTGTCGGTTCACTGCCGTAAGTTCACCATTCTCAGCAAGTCGATCCGCCCGCTGCCCATCGTTAAGGAGAAGGACGGTCAGGTCTATGACGCGCTGACCGACCCTGAGGTGCGCTATCGTCAGCGTTATCTCGACCTGGCGGTGAATCCCCACGTGCGCGAGGTATTCGTGAAGCGTGCGAAGATTATGCAGACTATGCGCGAGTTCTTCAACGAGCACGGCTGCTTGGAGGTCGAAACGCCTATCCTTCAACCGATTCCGGGTGGTGCTGCGGCACGTCCGTTCATCACTCACCACAATGCGCTCGACACCGATTTCTATATGCGAATCGCTACGGAGCTCTACTTGAAGCGTCTGATCGTGGGCGGTTTCGCGGGCGTTTATGAGTTCGGTAAGAACTTCCGCAACGAGGGTATGGACCGCACGCACAACCCCGAGTTCACCTGTATGGAGATCTACGTCGCTTACAAGGACTACAAGTGGATGATGTCGTTCACCGAGCAGATGTTGGAGCGCGTGGCAATGGCTACGAACGGCACCACCGAGCTGACCATTGGCGACAAGCAGATCTCGTTCAAGGCTCCCTTCCGTCGTCTGACGATGACCGACGCCATCAAAGAGAAGACCGGCTACGACATTACGGGTCAGTCGGAGGAGCAGCTGCGCGAGGCTTGCAAGCGTCTGAATGTCGAGGTGGACGACACGATGGGTAAGGGTAAGCTGATCGACGCTATCTTCGGTCAGTATTGCGAGGAGGATCTGATCCAGCCCACCTTCATCTGCGACTACCCCATCGAGATGTCGCCTCTGTGCAAGCGTCACCGTGAGAATCAAGACCTTACGGAGCGTTTCGAGTTGTTCGTAAATGGTAAGGAGCTGTGTAACGCCTACTCGGAGCTGAACGACCCGATCGACCAGTACGAGCGTTTCCAAGAGCAGATGCAGCTCAGCGAGCGTGGCGACGACGAGGCGATGTTCATCGATATGGACTTCGTTCGTGCGTTGGAGTATGGTATGCCCTCGTGCTCGGGTATGGGTATCGGCATCGACCGTCTGACGATGTTTATGACCAACCAGCCCTCGATTCAGGACGTTCTCTTCTTCCCCACAATGCGCCCTGAGAAGAAAGCTCAGCGCGACGACGACGCAAAGTATGTCGAGGCTGGCGTGCCCGCCGAGTGGGTTGCTGTGGTACAGAAGATGGGTTACATCACCGTTGATGCACTGCGCGGTACGGCTCAGTCGGGCGGTATGAAGCTCTTCAACGACCTCTGCGGCTTCAACAAGAAGAACAAGCTGGGTCTTGCAACCGCCGAAATCAAGGCGTGGATCGAGGCACAGGCGTAAAGCGCAATTCAAAATTCAAGATTCAAAATTCAAGATTCAAAATTGAGAATTAAGAGTTTTTTTGGATTGAGTAAAAAACGGCCGTTTCGACTGAAACTGCCCAAGTTCAGCGGCTCGCGCGAACTTTGTCGCGCGACCCCCACAGCCGCCGAACTTGGATCGAGAGGTCGCCAAAAACTAAAACGCAACGACCGCAAGGTCTGCACCAAAATTTTGACATACACCGCTCGCCACGCCCCACTCGGAGCGTAGCGACCAAGTCCCCTCCCGAGGAGGGGATTTAGGGGTGGGTCAGACCTGCAACCGCGACCGCAAGGGCGCGCGTGGCAGAATGCAAACAAAATGTAACTACTTAAATATTAACTAATAAACAAACTTTTACGTTATGAGAAAGAAGATTGTAGCCGGTAACTGGAAGATGAACACCACTCCCGTTGAAGGCGTTGAGCTGGCAAAGAATGTTGTTGCTGGCAAGGGCGAGGTTTGCGACTGCGTGAACTTCATCGTTTGCCCCCCGTTCACTCATCTGAGCGAGGTTTTGAAGGTAGTTCGTGGCACCGGTATCGCTGTTGGTGCTCAGGACTGCGCTACCGAGGCTAAGGGTGCTTACACCGGTGAGGTTTCGGCGCAGATGATCGCATCGCTGGGTTGCGAGTACGTAATCCTCGGTCACTCGGAGCGTCGCCAGTACTACGGTGAGACTTCGGAGACCCTCAACAAGAAGATGGCTCAGGCTTACGCTAACGGTTTGACCCCCATCTACTGCGTTGGTGAGAACCTCGACGAGCGCGAGGCAGGCAACCACTTCGCAGTTTGCAAGGCTCAGATCGAGGAGGTTGTTTTCAACTTGACCGAGGAGCAGTTCGCTAAGTTGGTGATCGCTTACGAGCCCGTTTGGGCAATCGGTACCGGTAAGACCGCAACCGCAGAGCAGGCTCAGGAGATCCACGCCTACATTCGTCAGGTGCTGGCTGAGAAGTTCGGCGAGGCTGCTGCTAACACCCCGATCCTCTATGGTGGTTCGTGCAAGCCTTCGAACGCTGCCGAGATCTTCGCTAAGGAGGACGTTGACGGTGGTCTGATCGGTGGCGCTGCACTGAAAGCTGAGGACTTCCTCGCTATTGGCAAGGGTTTCTAATCCACTGATAACCAAACACAAAAGCCGCGCCTTTCGAGGTGCGGCTTTTTTTAATTCAAAATTCAAGATTCAAAATGCAAAATTAGCCTTTGTCGCAATTAATTTTAATCATTAGCAAAGTTAAATAGCCAAACCCGCCCATACGGCGGGTACAAAACAAAAAACCCGAACCGCAATGGTTCGGGCTTTTTGCTTATAGAGTGGAGGTCGCTTAGCGAGCCTCTACCAAATTACCGCTGGGGCGGAAAGCGGGAGTTCTATTACCCTTGCTCTTCTTAGTAACCTTCTGACCGTTGAAAGTCAACTCACGATCAGCCTTGCGGAGCTCGGTTACAACGGTACCCATAACGGGAGCCATCTGCGGCTTGGTTACGAACTCGGTACGTGCAGCACCCTCAGTAGCAGCGGTCATCGAACCGTTGTAGAGGATATCCGACATAGCGTAGTACGCACCGTTGTAGATACCATAGATACCGAAGCCGTTAACCTCAACATCGTACGAAGCGTTACCCGGATCGTCGAAGAACTTGATAACACCTGCGTCGGTAATACCTGCATCGAGGAAGATCAAGCCAGCAGCGTTCAAGTTATAGAGCGAACCACCCTGGGTACAGATAGTAGCGATGCAGTCGAACTCAACACCGTTCGGGTTAGTCCAGTCGGGCATATCCTGAGCAGTCATCTGCAAGAAGCCACCATTGTAAGTCCAAACGATCGAGTCGTCGTAGTCGCCGAAAGTACCATAGGTCAAGCCAACCATCTTAATGGTCTCCTCGTCAACCTTAACCAACTCAACGGGGATATCGATATCAACGTAGTTGCCGGTAGGAGCACCCTCCGAGTCATACTCGTTGGTCTCAGCGGTCAATACCCACTCACCTACGAAGTCGTCAATCGACTCAGCAGCACCGATAACCTCAGCATTGATAACCTCGGTGTACTCACCATAGAGAACGTCAGCCTTAACGCCCGTAGGATCAACACCTACCATCTCACCAAGGATCGTGTAGCTGTTGTTAGCAAACTCACCCTTCTTGATGTTGAAGCAGAGGTCGAAGCCTGCGATCGACAGACCCATCTCCTGCGAAGCGTACTCCTCGGGAACGCTGATCTTACCCTCAGCGTCAAGGCAGAAGTAAACGGGGAAGCCCTCAACGAATGCGTTCTCAACCTTGATTACCTGACCGAACTTCTCAGCGTACTCAGCAGCCTTCTCCTCGTCAGCGGGAGTACCCTCATAGAGAGCTACACCCCACTTCGAATCCAGAATCTCCGACTGCCAAGTAGCGTCCTGCAACTTCGAGAAGGTGCAATCGCGCTCGAAATCGGTACCCATCAAGTTCTTATCCAAGTAGAGGACAGCCCAAGTTTCGGGATCATTCGAAGCTGTAATACCAATACCGTGAGCGGGGAGGTTCAGACCCAACATACCGAGAGTAATCTTACCGACAGCAGCGTCATAAGTACCAATAGGATACTGAGCGGGACTAGCGGGAGCGCCATTAACCGAAAGGTTGCCTGCGATCGAACCTGATACCATATGACCGTAACCCCAGTCGATACCGAGCTTCTGCCAAGGAACCCATACCGAACCAGCGGGAACGGTAAGACCCTCTTCTGCTGCCAGAGTACCCGAGCAGTCGATTACCCACCATACTACCTCCTCTGCGTCAGCAGCCTCATCACCCGGAGTATAATAAGGATAGGTGTAGGTCTTGCCATTTGCAGTGTAGGTAGTGAAGGGGTTAGCGATACGAAAGATATCCTTACCCTCCAACTTCTCAACATATACATCGTACTGAGGAGATCCAGTGTTGAACATAATGCTAATTACGTTATCAACGAATACAGCCTCAGTCTCGATAGGTTTCCACGATGCGGGAGGAGTGGGCGACCAAGTGGTCAGAGTTACGGTGCAACGCTGATTTGCGTAGGGCGAGTTCGAATCGCTATCTACGTTCATCACGATCTTCAAGCTCTTACCCTCGCCGATAGCAGCCTGATCGACCGATACGGTGAAGGTAGTCTTCTCCTGACCTGCGTTGAACGATACCGACGAAGGTACGTTTACGCCCTCAGGACGCTGGCAAACCAAGGTAGCGGTTGCTGCCTCGTCATAGTTAACACGTGCAATCTCAACATCGAAACCGGTTGCCAACTCCTCCATTGATACCGTCATAGTGGTAGCGGGGAAGTAAGCCTCCTGGGTCTCGGGAAGCTCAGCAGGCACATAGGGGCTCTCCTCCTCACACGCGGTGAACAGTGCTACGAGAGCAAGTGCCGATGCAAAATATTTTAATGCTTTCATATTCTTTCTCTGTTTTTCTCGTTAATAACTATTCAGCCGGGGCAATCCACAACTTAACAGTACCCGTAGGATCGGGGTTGTTCTCTGTCTCAGGAATTGCCAAGTTGTTATTAGTCTCCTGACGGGTGATAACGATGTTCCAGAAAGGCGAACGACCTTCGGTGTTCAAGCAGTAGGTTGCAGGTGCGTTGGTGCCCTCGTAACCACGAGTCATACCAATGTTGGCACGCTTGCAGTCGAACATTACAACGCCCTCACCCCAGAACTCTACGCGCTTCTGGAAAATCAACTCCTCCTGGAAGGTCTCGAAATCGTTTGCTGCACATACGTACGAACCGTCCAAGATACGCTTGTCCATAATAGCCTTCAACAGTGCCTTACCATTCTCCAAGTTGGCACGACCCTCTGCCTCAGCCTCGATGAACAACATCTCCTCCATACGCATCATATTGACCTCACCGCAGTTACCAACAGCGTAGTCCGAATAGTCACCACCACCCGGGCGGAACTTGATCGATACGTAGTCGCGCAACGATGCGATGTACTCCTCAGCGTTGGGGTAGCAGCTCTTGTAGGCGTACTCACGCTTAGGATCGATCCACGAGTGCTTACGGAAGTCAGCGTCCGATACGCGATCGAAGAAGCTGCTCAATACTGCGGGCATCGACAGCGGAGTATAACCATACTCTGCCTCCTGTGCCGAGTGAGCAAAGAAGTTGTGCAGGTTACCGATGTTCTCGCTCGAAGTGGTCAGAGCCCACATCCACGAGTTGTTCGATGCGTGGTTGTTGAAACCGTTGGTAGGATCCTCCCACTGAGCCTGAGTCAGAGGAGTGTACTTACCCTGAGCAACTGCCTTGCGAGCGTACTCTGCTGCCTTAGCGAATGCCGACTTATCCTTCTCGCCATACTCCAAGTATGCCTTTGCGTACAGACCGTAAACTACCGACAGGTCGGGCATTGCGATCGAAGTACGCTTGTAGCCAGCCAACAGCTCCTCAGCCTTAGCCAAGTCAGCGAATACCTGTGCGTAAACGTCCTCAACCTTTGCACGGCCATTATTGCGTGCCTCTTCCATCGACTCAGTCTCCAATGCCAATACACACGACAGACCCTCAACCTCGGGACGCGAAGTGTAGTTGTTGGGCTTGAACTCGTAGAAACGTACGAGATCCAAGTAGTACAATGCACGATAGGTATAAGCGATACCCAAGTATGCCTTCTGATCAGCGTCCAGACCGCCATTCTCAGCCTCCATACCGTTGATCATACGGATAAGGTCGTTAGCGTTCTTGATCCACTTGTAGTAGAAGTACCAGAAATACTGTGCGTAAGCGTAGTCGTTACCCTGCGAACGACCCTGTGCCCAAGCACCGAACCAGTCGTAACCGGTGTTGTCACCTACGACGATCTTCTCCTCCAACATAGCGTCGGTGATCATACGAATTGCGGGATAACCGAAGTCGCAGTGCATCGAGCTGTTGTAGGTTGCGGGAAGGTTCATCGCAGTGGGGATAGCAGCCACAAGTGCTTGAAGTGCCAGAGGCGAGTTCATCACCTGATTCTCGGTAGCGGCGCCATTCAGAGGCTCTACCTCCTTGATACAGCTGCTGAGCAGAAGTGCAGGAGCAATCGCTACGAGGATATATTTAGCTATTTTTTTCATAATTGTATATCTCCTTTCTCTGTTTAGAACTGAATGTTAATACCACCCGAGATCGTACGTACGGGAGCGTAGTAAGCTGCGCTCGAACCACCCGAGAACGACTGGCGGGGATCCAGACCCTGACGCTTCGACCAGTACCAGATGTTGTCAGCTGCCACGTAGATACGCAACATATTAACACCAAACTTCTTGGTCAACTTCGAGGGGAAGGTGTAACCCAGCTGAGCGTTCTGAATGTTCAGGTAGCTTGCGCTGGTCAGGAAGCGATCCGACGATGCTGCCGAATACTGGTCGCCAAACTGCCAACGAGGAATGTTGTTCTCCTCGCCTGCCTCGCGCCAAGCGGTGTAAACATCGCGGTGAATGTTAGTACCGGTCGAACCTGCAACGGGCGACGACATCTGCGATGCGTACTGACTGTCGTAGGTCAAACCACCAAGCTGATAAGTGAAGTTTACGCCGAAATCAACGCCGTAGAACTCGATCGAGGTACCGAAACCACCATACAGATCGGGAACTGCTGCACCACACAGGTAGTCAGTTGCCTCCGAGTAAACCTTAGTAACGGTGCGGTTCTTAACGATAGGCGACTTAGTCTCATCGCGCTTAACGTTACCCTGCTCGTCGTACTCGTACTCGTCCTTGTACCACATAGGCTCACCAGTCTCCTTATCGGTACCAGCGTACTTAGGCAGGTAGAAGGTATAGAGCGACAGACCCTCACCGACGAACTTGTTACCCGACTCGAAACCGGGGTAACCCTCAACGCCCAGCGACTTGTTCTCCTCTGCGATGTACAATACCTTATTCTTTACGTGAGTAGCGTTTACGTTAACTCTCCACTGAACGTTCTTAGTATTAACCAGAACACCCTGCAAGTCAACCTCGACACCCGAGTTACGCATATCACCTACGTTGTCATAGTACGACAAGAAACCAAGGTGACCCGGAACGCCGAACGAGTAGAGCATATCGGTAGTCTTACGAGTAAAGTACTCAACGTTACCGGTCAAGCGACCGCCGAACATACCGAAGTCAACACCCACGTTCATATTGGTATTGGTCTCCCAAGTGATATCCTTGTTACCGTAACCGGTCCAGTTGAGCGATACGTTACCTGCACCGTCGTTTACGATCTCATAGCGATCGGTGTAGAGGAAGCTGCTGATACCGTCGTTACCCTGCGAACCGATCGAAGCCTTAACCTTCAACATATTGATCCAAGGTACATCGAACCAACGCTCCTTGTTGATCAACCAGCCTGCACCAGCCGACCAGAAGTTACCCCAACGGTGATCGGGGTGGAACTTCGACGATGCGTCGCGACGGTACGAACCGTTTACGAAGATACGACCATCGTAGTCGTACTGCAAACGACCGAAGTAACCCTCGGTGTTGTACATCGAGCGACCCGACGAAGACGAACCCGGATCCTTGATTACACCGTTCAACTCGTCGTAGTTAACGTCGAACAAGTTGGTCTTGTATGCGCCCAACGAGTAGCCCTTATTATAATAGTACTCGTGACCTACCATTACGTCGATCGAGTGATCCTGGCAGAAAGTAGTATTATAGGTAATCAGCTCCTGAGTATTCAGATAGAAAGTACGACCGTGCGACTTCGACAGAGTACCACCGGTGGTTGCGAACTGACCGTAGTAGGGGTTCGACATATCGGTGCCACGATACTCGTCGAGACCAACACCAACATTGAAACGAGCCTTCAAGCCCTTGATGATGGTTGCCTCTACGTATGCAGTACCATTGAATGCGTTACCGTCGGTGTAGCTCTTGTCCAACAGAACCTGCGACAGAGCGTTACCCTGCGACAGATAGGGACGCGACAGACCTGCGTTCATACCATCACCGTAGTCATACATTACGTGACCATTCGAGTCGATCATCTTCGAGCCGTCGGGGTTACGCAGATATACGGGATAGATAGGAGCGATGTTCGAGGTAAATGCGAATACGTTACCAGTCGAGTTCGAAGCACCCTCGTCCGAAAGGTTGTTCCACTCGTAGTTCGAGAACGATGCGTTACCACCGATTGCCAACCACTTCTTAGCCTGATAATCAGCGCGCAGACGTGCGGTGTAGCGATACATATCGGTGTTGCTAACGATACCCTCGTCCTTCAAGTAACCGAACGAAGCGTACATCGACAGACGATCGGTCGAACCCGAAACGCTTGCGTTGTACTCCTGACGGAAACCGGTCGAGTAACCCTCGTCGTCCCAGTTGTCAGCGGTCAGCAAGTAATCCTTACCATTGTAGTTTACTACGTTACCCATAGTAGCACGGGGGTTAACCTTACCGTCCATACCGATGAAGTACTGGTTCGAAGGAACGTTGAAAATCTGGTAAGCCAGACCACCGTTAGTCGAAGTAGCGGTGATCATCTGGTTAGCACGAGCGTTAGCAGCGATAGCGTCCATACCGTTGTTCATCAGGTAGTTGTTCAATGCTGCGTAGTAGATCTCGTAGTACTCAGCGGGATTGGTGATGTAGTCATAGTTCTGCACCGCCTTGCTGGTTACACCCCACTTAGCATCAACATTAACAACTGCATCGCGGCTCTTCGAACGCTTGGTGGTGATCATCACAACACCATTAGCACCACGAGCACCATACAACGAGGTCGAGGTAGCGTCCTTCTGAACGGTCATCGACTCGATGTCGGCGGGGTTGATGTTGTTCAGGTCGCCATCGTAGGGGATACCGTCCACTACGTACAGAGGCTCCTGACCTGCGTTGATCGACGAGAAACCACGGATACGGATCGAAGGAGCCGAACCGGGCTTACCCGATACGTTTACCAGCTGCAAACCTGCAACCTTACCTGCGAGCGACTGTGCCACGTTCGAAGTCTGAACCTTGGCAATGTCCTCAGCCTTAACCTCGGTCGCCGAACCTGTAAAAGCCTCACGCTTCGTTGCACCGAACGCCGTTACGATAACGTCATCAACAACCTGCGAGTCGTGCTGCAAGGTAACATCAATTACCGAACGCTGACCAACGGGCTGGCTCTGAGCTGTCATACCGATGTAGGTGAACAGCAGATTAGCTTCAGCCGGTGCCGAAATTGAATACTGACCGGCTGCGTTAGTAGCCGTAGCATTCATCGTACCCTCGACTTGTACCGTAACACCTGCCATAGGAGCACCCTCGGGATCAGTAACGGTACCAGTCACCTGCTTATTCTGGGCCAAAGCCATTGCGCCGCAGCTCAGAATTGCAACCAATGATAGTACAATCTTTCTAATCATAAGCATTTAATTAATTAGTTAAAAAATATAATGTTCGAATTTGCTTTCGTGTACATTTCTTCCATTTTCCCGACCTCGGCACACACGATTATATACCAATGTCAGACGGCAAAAATAAATATAAAAATAGATATAAGCAATTTTTTCGAGTAGAATTTTCTATTTCGAGTCAAACTTAAACCATTTTGGCGGTTTTTTGTTGCCTTTTTAAACCAAATCGAGAGTTTTAAATAATAATTCATACTGCCAATATGGGCTATAAAAATAAAAATTTCGCGCTTTTTCGCCCTTACAAAACCGACCAATATGCTTACAAAAATCGACTATTAACCCAAATTTCGCGCTCCGCAGGCAAGCCTCACGTTCGAAAACTTACAAAACGTTGTTTTACGTATGTTTCGCGCCCCGTTTTTTACGAATCAAACGACTAATAATCAACTCTGTAACGCGCATTTTGCTTTTTAACTTTATGCAAAATCGCAAAATCTGCATATAATAGCAAACGGTCTGACTTATCTCAGTTGCGCCCCCAGCCGCCGAACTTGGATTAACTTGAATTAACACATTTTTTTGCTGAAAAATGAACGAGTTATGAAATTTATTTGTAATTTTGTCCTCGCAACGGTTCCCATTATGTGCGCCACGCGCACGCGGGATTAAAAGGGAATGCCGTGAAAGTCGGCAACAGTTCCCGCTGCTGTAAGCTCTCACCCCTCGCGGGTGCAACGTTCGTCAGCGATCCTAAGCCACTGAAACCGAGTAGTTTCGGGAAGGCCGCTGAGAATAGAGCGAGTCAGAAGACCTGCCTTTGCGCAATCACTTGCGATTTTGCAGCCTACGGCGAATGGGCGGAGATCTACCGACACTGACTCAACTAAGACAATCGAGGATCGGCAGTTCGAATCAAGTTCGCTCGCGGCTCAAAACGCGTTGAATAACAATTGATTCGCGGAGAATGAAACGATCGTTACACATCTTATTATCTATTATCGCGCTCACATACGCGTGCGCGACGCGTGCGCAATACATCGAGGGTGACAGCCTGCGCCACCACTCGATCACCGATACGGTGCACCGAATCGACGCTGTTGTCACTACGGCACAACGCCGCGCACCCGAAACCGTACCCGCGCAAGTGCTTGCAGGGAAGGAACTTAAACGACTCAATGTGGTTTCCGTTGCCGACGCAATTCGCTATTTTTCGGGTATTCAGATCAAGGACTACGGCGGTGTGGGCGGTCTGAAAACGGTCAATATCCGCAGTATGGGCACGCAGCACGTGGGTGTTTTCTACGACGGTGTGCAGCTCGGCAATGCGCAGAACGGACAGATTGACCTCGGTCGATTCTCGATGGATAATATGGAGGCGATCTCGGTCTACAACGGTCAGAAGAGCAATATCTTCCAGTCAGCCAAGGATTTCGCCTCGGCAGGTGCAGTCTATATGACCACGCGCCGCCCGACCTTCGAGGGCACGAAACGCAACAATCTTCGACTCTCGTTCAAGACCGGCTCGTTCGGTACGGCTAACCCCGCCGCGCTGTGGGAGCACCGCATCAACGACAAATTGGACGCGCAGGTGAGTGCCGAATATCTCTATACCACAGGTCGTTACAAATTCTCCTACCGTAAACTCGACGGCTACGACACCACTGAGGTGCGACGCAATGGCGACGTGAGTGCCGTGCGTGCCGAGGCGGGGCTGTTCGGGCGAATCAACAATGGCGGCTGGCGGGCAAAGGTCTACTACTACGATTCCGAACGCGGCTACCCCGGTGCGTCGGTGCGCGAGGAGCCGGGGAAGTTCCGCCACGAGGACCGTCAGTGGGATCGTAACCTATTCGCACAGGGGTCGTTACGTAAAAACGTCGGCAAGCGTTACAGCCTGATGGTCAATGCCAAGTATGCCTACGATTTTCTGCATTATCTGTCCGATCCGCGCGAGGACGTTTCGACGATGTATGTCGACAACCGCTACCACCAGCAGGAGGGCTATCTCTCGGTGGCTAATGAGGTGCGAATCAAGGATTGGTGGAGAGCGAGCCTTTCGGCTGATGCTCAGTTGAATACGCTCACTGCTGACCTGACCGATTTCGCCTACCCCACCCGTTTGACACTACTCGGATCGGTGGCTACGGCGATCGACTTCGAGCGTTTCAAAATGCAGGCGAGTCTGCTCTACACCTTCATTCACGACCACACGCGCTACGCAGGTGCGGCAGCAGGCGATCGTGACGAGTGGACTCCAACGGTAATCGCTCAGTATAAACCATTTAAGAACGAGGAGCTTAGCCTACGCGCATTCTACAAACGTATTTTCCGTATGCCCACGCTCAACGACCTCTACTACACCTTCATCGGCAACAAATACCTCAATCCCGAATACACAACACAATATAATATAGGTGTGGTCTACGGTCGCAACTTCCGCCGAGGTATCGTGCGACGCGTCGAGGCGCAGGTGGATAGCTACTTTAACCAAGTGAAAGACAAGATTATAGCAATGCCCACCTCGAACCAATTCCAATGGACAATGCTCAATTTGGGTTATGTCGAGATTGTGGGCGTCGATGCTGCGGCGCAGTTGCAGTGGCAATTTGGACCCGTCGCGGTCAACACCCGACTGAGCTACACCTATCAAGAGGCGCAGGATCGCACCGACCCTGAGAGCGAGTGGTATGGCGGGCAGATTCCCTACATTCCGTGGCACAGCGGCTCGGTCATCGTCGGTGGCGTGTGGCGCGATTGGGACCTCAATTACAGTTTTATCTACACGGGCGAGCGTTACGAGTCGCGTGCGAACACCCCCGCAAACCACGCACAACCTTGGTACACAAGCGATTTGTCGCTCTCGCGCAACATTCGGTTCCGTAGTTCGTCGCTGCGCGTAACGGTCGAAGTGAACAACATTTTCAACCAACAATATGAGGTGGTGCAGTGCTACCCAATGCCTGGCACAAACTTCAAAATCAAACTCAATTGGACGCTATGAAAACCTTTAACAAGTTATTAGTAATCAGCCTTTTGGTGCTGACATTGGCGGGCTGCCGCGACAATATCGAGCCGATCTTGCCGCCCGACAACACCGTCGTGACCTACCCCGATCCGATGGTGGGCGACGTGAAGGGATTTTTCCTCTTGAACGAGGGAAATATGGGTAGCAACAAGGCGTCGTTGGACTACTTCGATTACGAATCGGGCGAATATTCGTGCAACATCTTTCCGCAACGCAATCCGCACGTTGTCAAGGAGTTGGGCGACGTTGGCAACGATCTGAAAGTCTATGGCGAGCGTCTGTATGCCGTCATCAACTGCTCGAATCTGATCGAGGTGATGGACCTCGCGACTGCCGAGCATATCGGTGCGGTCTCGATCGCAAACTGCCGCTACATCACCTTCGACAAGGGTTTCGCCTATGTCAGTTCTTACGCGGGTCCCGTGCAGGTCGATCCCAATGCCCGCCCCGGCAAAATCGTCAAAATCGACACCGCAACCCTCTCGATCGTGGGCGAGTGCGTGGTTGGTTATCAACCTGAGGAGATGGCGGTTGTGGGCGATCGTCTCTATGTCGCAAATTCGGGCGGATACCGCGTACCGAACTATGACACAACGGTTTCGGTCATCGACCTCACGTCGTTCACCGAGCTGAAACGTATCGAAGTGGCGATCAATCTCCACCGCCTCGAACTCGATCGCTACGGTATGCTTTGGGTCAGCTCGCGCGGCGATTACAACGGCAAGGAGTCGGCTCTCTACGCCATCGACACGCGCACCGACGAGGTCGCGCTCAAACTCGACCTGCCCGTTGGCAATATGACGCGCTGTGGAGACTCGCTCTATGTTTACAGCAACGCCTTCGACAAGCAGGCACAAAAGCACAACATCAGCTACGCGATTGTCAATACAGCAACGCGCGAAGTGGTTGATCGTCACTTTATTAAGGACGGCACGGAGAGTCAGATTGCGGTTCCCTACGGCGTGGCGGTCAATCCCGAGACGCGCGAGATTTTGGTGACCGACGCGGGCGACTACGTGACTCCTGGCAAGCTCCATTGCTACGACGCAAAGGGCGTACGCAAGTGGTCGGTGACCACGGGTGACATTCCCGCGCACATCGCCTTCACGCACCGCCGCCTGGAACCCGCAACCATCATCGACCCCGATCAGACCGACGTTAATCCCTACATTACCAGCGTGTTCGACTATCGTCCCGCGGTGGGTCAGTTCGTCAACGTGCTGCCCAAATACGAGACGGGCGACACGCAAGCTACAATGAACGAGAAGGTTCTGCGAGCCATCGGCAACAACGCCCGAAGTCTGATTTCGCTCGGCGGCTGGGGCGGCTACGTGGTTGTAGGTTTCGACCATACTGTCCCCAATGTCAATGGTTTACGCGATTTCCGCGTGCTGGGCAACGCCTTCTGCAACCCCACTACGCCCGTTGGTGGCAGCTGCGAGCCAGGTATCATTATGATCGCACGCGACGCGAATGGCAACGGTCTGCCCGACGACGAATGGTACGAAATTGCGGGTAGCGCACACCGCAACGTGACCGCCGAACCCTTCTACTCGATTGCTCAGCAAGCGGGATTGGACGTTGCGCTTTACACTGATTATCAGATTGTTTACCACCGTCCCGAAGTCGAAACCGAGGAACCGAACGAGCAATATGCCCGCTGGACGGACAACAAGCAGGGCGAGAGCTACCTCGTCAAGAACAGCACCCATCTGCAATCCTACTACCCGCAGTGGATCGAGGACAACACGCTCACTTTCAGTGGCACGCGCCTGCCCCAGAACGCCATCGACAAGAGCGGCGTGGGACAGAACTTCGTGCTCTATCGCTTTACGTACGGCTATGCCGACAACGACGCAAATTCGAGCGTCGAGTGTTCGATTGATATTGATTGGGCGGTTGACGACGAAGGTAAAGCAGTGTCGCTCAACGGAATAGACTTCATAAAGATCTATACAGGCATCAACCAGCAGAATGGTTGGATTGGCGAGTGTTCGACCGAGATCAGTGGCATTGAGGACCTCCACGCCCTCGGCGAGAAGATTGCCACGCGCTAATCGCACCGCCACACACCAAAACAAAGGGCTACCCGAACGCAGGTAGCCCTTTTACTTTTCGCAGTGCAATGCAAGTTATCGCAACTCGATGATAATCACGCCATTGCTCACATCGCCGTACTTCTTATACTGCTCTGCGCTTTCGTTCTTCAACACCGACATTGATTTGATCTGCTCCACGTCGATCTCGTTCATATCCTTCACAGTCGTGTACTTGCCATCGGCACCAATAGTGAGCACCAGCGGATCGCCCGCCTGCATCTTGCCGCGCATTACAACTGTCTTTTTCTCAGCAGGTTCGCCCACATTCTGCTTCTCGCTGGTGATTCGAACCACCTTCGTATTGCTATCGACCGTAATCGACGTATTGTCGATATTCATACTCATAGGCTTGCCTGCCGTACCAACCACAACCACCTCACCATACGGGTTAGTTGCCGCAACGGTGGTAATCAGCGTTACGCCCTCGATACCCTTCACCACGTTGATATTGCGGACATTGTTCGACGGCATAGCGTCCACTTCGGCTTTCGAAACAACCTTACCATCAACAACATACAACATCTTGTCGCTCTTCTCTTGTGCCGTCGCCGCGAGAGCTGCCAACGCGAAAACGACCATAATCAAATACTTTTTCATTGTGTTCATTCGTTTTAGTTTGTGAAAATTAAAGTGCGGAAACCGGTTTTTCCGAGAGCAAAGATAGCACACTTTTCGCCCAAAGAACGTGAACGGAGTGTTAAGAAATGTTAACAAATGTTAACTCCATTGCTCGTATCGTTTTTATCGCTACCTTTGTATATATGAAAGCCCCGAAGACTCAAATATCGCAACATTTCTTCCGACGAATCTCGATCGTTGTGGTCGTATCGTTGGTGTTACTCGCTGTGGTTCAGTGTTTTTGGGGTTGGCGTATGTATCGCAACCAAGTCGAGGACTTTGAGCGTCGCGTCGAATCGGCAACCTACAAATCAATCTACAAAGCATTTCGAATGGACGCCATTCCGGGGTTGGTCGTCGCCGAGCGTATCAATATTGATCTCGATGAGTTTGCATTTTATTTCAAGCCTAACTTGCTGGAATTGGACGCGTTACAGCCTTACGCAGTCGAAATTCTCGATCTGACCGCCAACAACCGCGTGATGATGAGTCGCGGTGAGGTCGGGGCGATCCACAACCCGATGGTTACTCTCGTCGAGATCGACGACGACGCAATGTTTGGTCTGCGATTGACAATCGAGGTGCCACATCGCCGATTCCTCAGCCAAATGTGGGGATTGTTAGCCTCGTCGATTGTGATTGTGCTACTGTTGAGCGCGGTGCTTATCTACCTGATACGCACGATGTTCCAGCAACGAACAATCGAACAGATGCGGCGAGACTTCACCCACAACATCACTCACGAACTGAAAACTCCGATCTCGGTTGCTGTGGCTGCCACCGACGCAATGCGCAACTTCTCCGCCGACGCCGACATCGAACGCCGCAGTCGCTACCTCGAAATCGTCGAGGCTCAACTCTCGCAACTCACCGCGATGGTCGAGCGCATTTTGACCGTCTCGGTCGAGGGGCGGCAGGCAAAACTCTCGATCGAGCAAGTGGCTCTGCGTGAGATGTTTGAGCAGGTGATTGAGGGCATACAACTTAGCGGCAACGACGATGTTACGCTCAATATCGACTGCGACACGACGCTGACCGTTGCTGCCGATCCGCACCACTTGAAGAACGTCGTTACTACGCTGATTGACAATGCTTTGAAATATGGCGGACGTCCCCTCACCGTTACCATCTCGGCTATGAAGATCGACGGCACAACCGAAATTCGCGTTGCCGACAACGGTTGTGGTATTTCGCGTGAGCACCTGCCCCACCTCTTCGAGAAGTTCTATCGCGTGCCCTCAGGTGACCTGCAACGTCCACGCGGATATGGGTTGGGACTCTACTACGCTCGCCAAGTGATCGAGGCACATCGTGGCGAGATCAGTGCCACGAGTCGTAGCGGTCGCGGCACCGTCATAACTATAAAACTCTCTGAAAATGAGCAATAAAACACGAATACTACTTGCCGAAGACGAGCAGATGTTAGCCGAGATCCTGAGCGACACGTTGGGTGATCGCGGCTTTGCGGTGCAGCTGGCTTACGACGGCGAGCAGGCACTCCAAGCGGTGCGCAGCAATCGTTTCGATGTCATTGTTACCGACGTGATGATGCCCCGAATGGACGGCTACACCCTCGCGCGACGTCTGCGAAGCGAGGGCTGCACGACTCCGATCCTCTTTCTCACCGCTCGCTCGGCAACCGAAGATGTCGTGCGCGGATTCGAGGTAGGCGGCAACGACTTCCTGCGCAAGCCCTTCGCCATCGACGAGTTGATCGTGCGTGTGCAAGCCTTAGCTGGTCGCGTGAATCGCTCGGAGGAGGTCGAACCTGCGTTTCAAATCGGTCAGTATCAATTCGATACAAAAGCCAATACGCTCTCGATCGGAGGCGTTGCAACCACTCTATCGGCTCGTGAAGCAGCGGTTCTCGTTCGTCTGTGCCGTCAAAAAGAGTCGACGGTCGAGGCAGCAGGGCTGTTGCGCGAACTGTGGGGCGACGACAACTTTTTCAATCTGCGCAGTCTGAATGTCTACATTTCGCGCCTGCGCCGCCACCTCGCTGCCGACCCTGCAATCGAGATTATCAGCGTCCGCGGCATCGGCTACCGTCTGACCGACACGCGCAACTAACTGATATAACTGCATTTAACCGAACAAAGGGCTACCCACAATCAGGTAGCCCTTTATTGTCCCTCACAATCGAGTAGTCCTTATTTGTTGTAGCCCCACCGCGACTCGAACGCGAATTTAGGGTTTAGGAAACCCTCGTTCTATCCCTTGAACTATGGAGCCATCAAAAAAAACGACAGACGCAAGTCGCTCTCCGCGCCAAAAGGCAGATTACACGCCCCTCGTCTGTCGTCTATCCTTTTACTCTCTATAACAGTCACCAGCCAACTCACTCGTCGGCTCACCCGCACCTATCGCGCGCACCCTACTTCGAGAAGTTGCCGCCGTCGTAAGCCCATCTGAGGTAGACCGAACCCCAAGTGAATCCACCGCCAAAGGCTGCAATAATCAGATTATCGCCCTTCTTCAAGCGGCTCTCGTAGTCCCACATACACAACGGCAGAGTTGCGTTGGTCGTATTGCCGAACTTGTCGATATTGATCATACACTTATCGCGCTCCAATCCCATACGCTTTGCCGTCGCATCAATAATGCGCAGGTTCGCCTGATGGGGCACAAGATAGCGAATGTCGTCCGCGGTGAGGTTGTGACGATCCATCATCTCAACCGCCACATCTGCCATATTCGACACCGCAGCCTTGAACACAGCCTGACCCTCTTGGGTAATTGTGTGCCAATTGTTCGACACGGTTTCGTGCGTTGCGGGGTTCAACGAGCCACCAGCCTTCATATAGAGGTGCTTCTGACCCGATCCGTCCGAGTGAAGTATGTGATCAATCACACCCAAACCCTCCTCATTGGGCTCCAAAAGTACTGCTGCGGCACCATCACCAAAAATGGGGCACGTTGCGCGGTCGTTATAATCGACAATCGACGACATCTTGTCGGCACCGACTACGATGACCTTCTTACAAGCGCCTGTTTCAATATACTTACTTCCTGTCGCCAGCGCGAACATAAAGCCGCTACAAGCTGCCGACATATCAAATGCAAATGCGTTCTTGCAACCCGCCTGATATGCGATCATATTACCCGTCGAGGGGAAGAACATATCAGGAGTTACGGTTGAGCAAATTACCAAATCGATATCCCTCGGGTCGGTATCGGTCTTTTCCAGAAGTTCCTTGACCGCCTGCGAACCCATATACGACGACGCTTTGGTCGGATCCTTCATAATGTGACGGGTTTTGATCCCGATACGGGTCATAATCCACTCGTCAGAAGTATCGACCATACGACTCAGCTCATCATTATCGAGAATGTAGTCGGGGAGATAAGCGCCTACACCGGTAATTGCAGCTGTAATATTTTTGTTCATTAATTTTTGTTTATAGCTTGTTTCAGTTTTTCAGTCAAGCCAGCCTTAATTGTCTTTTCGGTTTGCAGGATCATATTCTTGATTGCCAAGGGAGTAGAGCAACCGTGACCGATCACAACCGGAGCGTTGATACCTAATACGGGGGTGCCACCGACTACCTCATAATTCATACCGTCGAGGAAGGGGTTCTCGACGCCCATACGCTTCATTATGTGGTACAAACTTTCGGCCTGCTTCAACACTACATTGCCCATAAAACCGTCGCAGACGATTACATCGGCCACCTTGTTAGTGAAGAGCTGCGTGCCCTCGATATTACCAACGAAATTGAATTCACCATTATTCGCAGCCATCAACTCGTGAGTTGCCTTTGCCTGCGCATTGCCTTTCTCGCGCTCCTCGCCAATGTTGAGCAACGCTACGCGGGGATTATCAATACCCAGAACGTACTGAGCATAGACGCTACCCAGAATCGCATACTGATAGAGCACCTCAGGTTTGCAGTCGACATTCAGACCCACGTCCAAAATCAGACCCGAACGACCTGTAACCGTGGGAATCAACGACGAGATCGTAGGACGCATAACGCCTTCGATCGGCTTCACTGCATACATCGAGCCAACCATCATTGCGCCCGTGCTGCCTGCACTTGCAAAACCGTCAATAAGTCCTTTGGCAAGATAACCAAAACCTACTGTGATACTCGAATTGGGCTTTTGGGTGAAAGCCTTTGCAGGGTGATCCGACATCTCGATGACCTCGGTTGTCGGCACGATATCAAACGTCGACGCGGGGCAGTTCTCGCGTTCGAGAATCGCCTCGATCTGCTCTTTCGCACCAAACAATACTATACGACTATCCTCACCGATGGCTGCTGCGGCCGCAATCGCGCCCATCACTGCTGCCTCGGGAGCAAAGTCGCCACCCATTGCATCAATACCTATTTTATACATAACGTATCGAATTTTCGGTTAGCAAAAAAAGCCCCGCACCATAGTGGTGTGAGGCAAGAAAATTTGTGGAGGTCTATTCCTCAGCCTTCTTCTCGATGGCCAGCTTGCCGCGGTAGAAACCGCACTCAGGGCAAACGCGGTGGTAGAGAGTAGCCGCGCCGCAGTTCGAGCATACAGCAACAGTAGGAACAACCGCCTTGTAGTGGGTTCTTCTCTTGTCTCGTCGAGTCGACGATACTTTGTGTTTAGGATGTGCCATTTGTCTATTAATTTAAAGTTTAACTTTTTCTCTCCTTCTCTTACTTACTAATGGAAGACTGTTCGTTTTTGGAGTTACTCCAACCTCCACGAACCCCCTTGCCACCGACCGCGCTACCCATCACTGAGTCACACAGCCTTCGCTAATTGTTGTTCTCCATCTCCGCTTTCAGGGCGGCCAGCTTTGCCCATTGTTCGCGGTTCGCCTCATCGAGCTCCTCGTCGCGCTCGGCTGCCTCGGCCATCTGCTCGAACTCCTCCTCGCTGACCGTCCTAAAACGTGCCAACATATCGGGGTTGCAGTCGCCCTCGGCGTGAACGCGGCTGTAAGGCAGGCTGAGCAAGATGCTGTCATAGATATAACGACCAAGCTCCACCTCGCCCTCGCTCGGATTCAACCAGAGAACCTCGCCATCGAATTCGATCTCCTCCTCCGAGAATTTCACGTGGATTTGATCATCAAATTCGATCGGCAAAATGCAGTCATCGAGGCAGCGATCGCACTCAACGGTCACTTCACCACGAATCTGAACGTCAAGCGTCAGCATCGACGCCGCCTTGGTCACTTCGATCGAAACCTTAGCTGCACCGCGCTGAACCTCCGAACCCTCAAACGCCTGAAACAGAGCATCATCGACCTCGAAATCGAACTGATGAACGCCAACTTTCAGCCCTTTGAAGGGCACAGTATATCGCTTCAAAATCTCCATTTTGACTGCAAATAGGCTACAAAGGTACACATTTACACGTAAATAGCAAAATTTTTGACATTTAGTTTGTAAATTTGTAGCGCGAAACCAATTTTTGTCTATGGCAGATACCGCAACATATTCGATCGCTCTCACCACCAATTTCGACGAGTGGGAGCGATATAATGTTTTTATGATGGGCTCGTGTCGCTCCGCCGACGGCACCAGCAGCGACTTCATTCACCTCATATCGAAAGGCGCGACAAATGGCAACACCTTCACCCCTTCGCCCGCCTCGCGCCGACGTCTGACGCTCGACACCAGCGAGTGCGCCGCCTTTGACCTATATATATATATTGTAGCAAACACCCTGCCCGCCTCGCGCATTATTGGGCAGTGTCCGCCGTTCGAGGCGCAGGTGACAATCACCACCGACGGGCGCGAGGTCTATAACAAGTCCCACACCGTCAATCAATGGGGCGGCGCAACGATCTTTATCGAGTTTCCGCGCAAGTAGGCTGTGCGTGGCAATTCAAGATTCAAGATTCAAAATTCAAGATTCAAACTTGGCGATAAGCCGTGTCCCGTTGGGCGCGGCTTTTTCTTTGTCGCAAGTAAAACGCACTCGGCGACGGCACGCACCTTCGTGGGCTGGGGCGGTCGCCGAAGGCGAGCCCACGAAGGTGTGACAAAATCCATTGGATTTTGCCATTTTCTTCTTAATCCTTAAAAATCAAAGGAAAGTAAATAATCTTGAATTTTGAATCTTGAATTTTGAATTGTGAATGTTACTTGACGCCGCACTCCTGCTCGAAGAAACTCCACAGATTGTCATTGTAGGGCACAGCCGCAACAACGCGCAGAGGCTCCTTGCGCACGGGGTGGATCAGCTCGATCACGCGCGAATGGAGCGAAATGCCACCATCACGATTCGAGCGCGGAGCACCATATTTCAGGTCGCCACGAATCGGGCAACCGATCTTCGAAAGCTGCGTGCGGATTTGGTGATGGCGACCCGTAAGTAGATCAACCTCAATAAGATGATAGTTGGTACTGCCCGCCAGCGCACGATACTTCAAGCGTGCCAACTTGGCGTCACCACGCGGCGAATTGTAGGCGTGCGAGCGATTGTTTTTGCCATCGCGGCTAATGTAGTGCACCAACTCACCCTCCTCAGGAACGGGCATCTTTTCGGTGATTGCCCAATAGGTTTTGCGCACCTCGCCACGACGAATCATCTCGTTCAGGCGCACCAACGCCTTGCTCGTCTTGGCAAATAGCACCGCGCCACTCACAGGGCGGTCGATGCGGTGCACAACACCCAAAAATACATCGCCCGGTTTACGGTCGCGCTGCTTGATGAAAGCCTTGATCTGATCCTCCAACGCACTCTCGCCCGAGGGGTCGGGTTGCACCAGATCGCCACAATGTTTATTGACCACCAACAGATGGTTGTCCTCGTAAATAATATCTTCTACTGCAAACATAACTCGCTATAATTCAAATGTAAAGGGCAACAAATCCTTTGTCGAATCGACCGCCGTAGCCGTTCCCGCACCACTCATAATGACACGTATCGGACGTCCCTGACGCTTCTCGACATCGACCAACACCTGACGGCATATTCCACACGGATAGCACTCACGCTGCGACGGATCGGACGCAATCGCCAACTTCACAATGCGGTCATCGGGCGACAGTGCCTGATGATGAAACAGCAGGTTGCGCTCGGCACAGATACCCGCAGGATAGACCTCACTCTCCTGGTTGCTGCCGATCACCATACGACCGCTTTCGAGCAGGGCAGCCGCCCCGACGTGAAAATTCGAATAGGGTGCGTGAGCCGTCGCACAAGCCAACTCGGCCTGCTCGACAAGTCGCTGTTCGTCCTCGGGCATCTCAGTAATCGAGGCGTAGCGATCGAATCGGAAAGTAAATTCAGTCTTCATAACTCGGTTGGTTTCAGTCGTTTAGTCGGTTCGGGCGAGAGTCGGAGCCTGCACTCCGTTTCGCCTCGGCGGGTGCGTCGCGCGCGTGCCACGCTTCTACCCAAATCAAAGGTACGAAAAATTTTCCGAACCGCCAAACTTCCCGAAAGAGAGAGGCTTGGGGCGGTTCACAATTCAAAATTCAAAATTCAAAATTCAAGATTGACGAATACTTTGTTTTCGTCACACCTTTGCGGGCTCGACCGAAGGTCGCCCCCCCAGCCCGCAAAGGTGCGTTTTCATTTTACGAGAAGGGCTGACTTATGTCAATTGGTGCGAGCCAAGTTATTGACCGATGAAAATACGTTCAGAGAAGTTGTACTATCATTCTCTGCTCAACCACAATAAAACCTGCCGCAGACTGATTAATTTTGCTTTTTGAATTTTGAATTTTGAATAAAAAAGAGCCGAGCACCGAACACGCCAACACGCCCATTATATAAATAGGTCACCCCCTCCACCGCAAAAAAATCACCACCCAAAACAAAAAATGTTGCTCAATTATTTGGTTTATTTTATAAACTACTTTATATTTGCAATCGAGAAGATGATTATAGGAGAGCGTACGTACCCTTGCGGCACTTCTCAGAGCGCTAATACAAATCAATTTAAAAGTCGTACAATTATGAACGAAATGAAAAATTCGACTCACTCGACGGAACAACCGATCGACGAGCGTAAAAGTCTGGAAATCATCTCACGAATGATAGCCGACACATCGCAAAAAATCGAACAAAACAGCAGCTACCACTTCCTCGCTTGGGGCTACACGACGGTGTTGGTGTCGCTCTTTGAGTACATCGTATGCGTGGCTGGGCTGAACAAATCGTGGCTATGGGCGTGGTGGCTGATCCCCGTTATCGGCGGTGTGGCGACCTATCTGCTCACGCGCCGCGAAAAACAATCCGCACGCCCAAAATCGTATATCGATCGTAGCGTGAACGCCGTTTGGACGGTACTTGGGCTATCGTCACTGTGTAGCTATCTGCTATTCTTCGACAATGCCAACTTGTTCCTCTTCTTCATCGTCTTTATGATGGGCATCGGAACAACTATCACTGGCGAGATCTGTCGCCAACGTCTGCTGACGCTATGTGGCGCGATCTCGATCGTGCTCTCGGCGATATTTCCGATGAAACGTTGGTTTATTACAAGCTATGCAATTACCGAACCCGCGGTTTTATACGCAGATATTTTTATCTTTGCAGTGATATTTGTGGTGATGATGATCGTGCCCGGGCACATCTTCGTACACCGCGCAAAAAAACAACGCAACAATGCTTAGACAACTTAACCCCCTGTTACACTCAGAGTTACGCTTGGCTGTGATGTCGATACTTGTCGGTGTCGAGAGTGCCGATTTTGTCTTCCTGCGCAAGCAGACGGGCGCGACAGCGGGCAATCTGAGCGTACAGATCGACAAACTGCAACGCGCAGGCTACATCGCTGTCGAGAAGTCATTTCGCGGCAAAATACCCTGCACCATCTGCCGTATGACCGACGTGGGGCGCGAGGCTTTTGCCGAGTATGTCGATGCACTGAAATCATATATCGGGTAACCACACCCAACGATAATAGAAAACCGCACCTCCACGCATAGAGGTGCGGTTTGTTTTTGCAGAGAACGCAACCTATTCGAGCACAAATTTCACTCGGACCTGCACCGAAACCTTCATCTTTCGCAGCTCAGTAACCGCAGGCTCGGGAGCATCTAAACGCTTCATCGCAAACGTGGCAACAACCCCATCATTCATCTCGTTGCGAACGGTCGAGATCAACGCATCGAAGGTGTAGATATAGAACGCCTTGCCAATCGTCTGATTGAGAGCCTCAGCCATCAACTTGGCATTGACCCGCGCATTCTGAATCGCCTCGACGCGTAGCTCATTCTGAATCGTGTCCATATTGGTATTGGTTACCTTCTCGATGTTGATCGTGGTGATACCAATCTCATTTAGAGCCGTATAGACATCGCCCACAAGCGCCACATCATTCAGTTCCAACTGATAGGATTTGGTGGTTACGGCCTGATTGCGTTTGAGCAGACTGCTCGACATATCGCTCACACGAAGGTAGAGATTGGTCTTGATACCCAACGCTTTGAGAGCCGCAACCATATCGCGCTCCTGCTCCTCGACCGTGATTCGACCCTTCGATTCGCGTTCGTTGATCGTGATCGACAAAAATACCTGATTGGGAGCCACATCGCGATCAGCACGACTGCTCACCTCGACAAAACTCGGGAAAGCCTGCTCCGAGGGATCCTGCGCCTGCACTCCAACAGCCAGCAGCACAGCCGCCAAAAGAAGAATTACTCGTTTCATTTTGTTCACACGTTTTAGGAATATAACTTAACAATATAACTGACCTCCTTGCAAATTTATTGCCTACGACGACGTTTCTTTTCGCGCGAGGTCATCTCGCGTTCAACAAGTTCGTCATCGACCACCGCGCGATACTCAACCACGTGACGCAGGCGCGTGACACCCAAATCGGTCTGAAAGAGTGGCGGGAAATAGTGATTAATGACCTTCTCGCCCTTAACTTTCCAAACCTTATAGTGGAGCGAAAAATAGAATCCGTAACGATCGTTGTTGAATGTTCCGACCAAACCAAGCGGGCGATCGGGAGTGACCACCTCACCCTCGGTAACGAACAGATTATCAGGATCGACCATAGAGTATTCGGCACGCGTACCATCGTCGTGCTCGATAATTACATTGGCGCGATTAGAGGTATAGGCAATGCCCTGCTGAGGTGCAACACGCTCGCGCTGGACCTCTACAACCTCGCCCCTGCGAGCCACAAAAACCGTATCGCCACGCTGGCAAGGGAAGTAGTACGATGTGAAATTCTCGCAGGAACTCTGACCAAACATCACATCATAAAGATCATAGCATTCGGTAATCTTGCAAGGTTTCAAATCACTCAACGGGAAACGGTAGACAAAGGTCGTATCGGGTTTAGTGTGCAGATCGCCGTTCCACCATCGGTACGAATAGCTATATCCGACGTGAGCCTTCGGATACAACGGACGCAGGCGGATTAAATCGGTCGAACTGCTAATCAAATAGCTATCATTCGGAACAAAATCGCAATTATCCAAATCTTTAAACTTGATGGCAAGAGTATAGCGACCATACCCCTGCTTATCGACCCGAATGATAACACTCTTATCCTCTTGACGATCAGAGGTTAAAACAATATTTTGCGCCGTAGCCGTCAGCGAAAGTAGCAGCGCAATGATTGTAAGTTGCAATTTCATCGTTGATCTCATTTTGTCGCGGGCACGCCGCCGCAGTTTTAGAGGCGCGACGGCGGAGCACCATTTTTACAAAATTAAAACTTTTTTTCGGGTTTACAAAACGCAGGGCGAAATTCAAGATTAATCACACTTCGGACTCTTTTTATCGTGCACTCAGAATGGGAAAATGCGATTTCTACGAAATCGTCACACACTCGTGGGCTCGCCTTCGGCGAACGCCCCAGCCCACGAGTGTGCGCACTCATTGTCAATAAAGAAAAAGCCGCGCCCCAACGGGACACGGCTAATTCTGAACCGACGCCAAGCCGAATGCGGAACCAGCTGGCTAAGTTTGGCTGAGGCGCGACGGCGGAGAAGCAACCGCAGGCTGATTAATTTTGAATCTTGACTCTTGAATTTTGAATTTTGAATTTTGAATTTTGAATCTTGAATTACGCTCTATTGTCCTCCGCCAGCCACTCGGCGTATGAGGTTGCGGTTTCGTACAGACGCAGTGCCGTAAGCTCAACGCCCTCAGGCAGTTCTGCCGAAATACGAGCCGCAAAATCCGAGATCATATTCTCGCACGTGGGTTGATAATCGACCTCGACAACGCGACCGAAACGATCCTTCAACACACCCAAGATCGACTCGTTACGCTCCGAGCGACGCAGCACCAGCGAGTGGTCCAAACGATCGACCACCAAGCGGTTGACAATCGATTTCAGCACCCCGAAATCGACCACCATACCGCACTTGGGAGAGCTCTCGTCGGCACACGGAACACCGCGCACCGTCACAAACAGACGATACGAATGACCGTGGATCTCGCGGCACGCCCCATCGTAACCATCGAGCGTGTGAGCCATCTCGAACGAGAACTGTTTTGTTACACGTACTACACTCATCATCAAGCGTTTTAGTCCTTCAAGCAATCAACATAGACCTGACGCTGGAACACCTCGTTCATCGAGATGTAGGTCTGCGTGGTCGATACACCCTGAATCTGCAAAATGCGATTGAAGATGGTGTTCATCAAGTGCTCGTTGTCGATGCAATAGAGTTTGATCAGCAGATTGTACTCGCCCGTAACATAGTGACACTCAACAATCTCAGGAATCTGACGCAACTGCTCCACCGTCGTATTGTTCTGCGTCGGATCCTGCAAGCGGATACCGATAAACGCGCACACATCAAAGCCCAACGAGCGCGGATCGACCATCAATCGGCTACCAAGAATCACGCCCGACTCGTCCAACTTCTTAATGCGCTGGTGGATCGCCGCGCCCGAAATACCACACTCGCGAGCGATCTCCAAAAAGGGCATACGCGCATTCTTGATCAGAAATTTCAATATCTTGCGATCAATCGCATCTATATTAATTTTGCTCATTCTATTACTAACTCCTTATTAATCAGATTACTTCAATACGCCAAGCTCACGACCGACCTTGACAAACGCCTCAACACAACGGTCCAACTGCTCGCGCGTATGACCCGCCGAAACCTGCACGCGGATACGTGCCTGACCCTTCGGAACAACCGGATAGTAGAAACCCGTAACGTAGATACCCTCATCGAGCAACGCCGCTGCAAACTTCTGCGACAGAGGTGCGTCGTACAACATCACCGCGCAGATTGCCGACTGCGTGGGTTTGATATCGAAGCCCGCCTCGATCATTCGAGTGCGGAAGTGCTCGACATTCTCTACCAGACGGTCGTGTAATGCGTCGCTCTCAGCCAACATACGGAATACCTCCAAGCTCGCACCCACAACTGCGGGAGGAACCGAGTTCGAGAACAGATAGGGGCGCGAACGCTGACGCAGCAACTCGATAATCTCGCGGCGACCCGTCGTGAAACCACCAATACCACCACCAAATGCCTTGCCAAGCGTACCGGTGATAATATCGACCTTACCTCGCAGATCAAACTGCTCGGTCACACCGCGACCCGTCGCACCTACAACACCCGCCGAGTGGCACTCATCGACCATCACCAGCGCGTCGTACTTCTCAGCCAAGCGGCAGATCTCGTCCATCGGAGCCACGTTGCCGTCCATCGAGAAGACGCCATCGGTCACCACGATACGGAAACGCTGCGCCTGAGCCTTCTTCAAGCACTCCTCCAACTCTGCCATATCGGCATTGGCATAGCGATAACGCTGAGCCTTGCACAGACGTACACCGTCGATAATCGAGGCGTGGTTCAGTGCGTCCGAAATGATTGCGTCCTCCTCGGTCAGCAACGGCTCGAACACACCGCCATTGGCGTCGAAACAAGCTGCATAGAGAATCGTATCCTCAGTGCCAAAGTACTCAGCAATAGCCGCTTCAAGCTGTTTATGAATATCCTGCGTACCGCAAATAAAGCGCACCGACGACATACCGAAACCGTGCGAGTCCATCGCGCGTTTAGCCGCCTCGACCAGACGCGGATTGTCCGAAAGTCCGAGATAGTTGTTTGCGCAGAAGTTCAAAACCTGCTTGTCGGCAACCGTAATCTCGGCACGCTGCGCCGAGGTGATGATACGCTCCGACTTGTAAAGACCTGCCTCGCGGATCTCAGCGAGGGTCTGTTGAAGATGCTCCTTAATCTTACCGTACATAGTGGTATCAAATTATAATTTAAAAGTTGTGCGTTTTAGGTTCAAAAATGCCCGTTATGCGCATTTCGCAAGCAAAGATATACTATTTTTTGTAAACTCGGCTACGTTTCGACCATTTTTTTCGCAGAAAAGTTACAAATCGTAACGCAGCAGCAAGTTAAGGATTGTAAGAAGACGATTCACAATTAAAGATTCAAAAAGCAAGATTCAAAATTCAAAATTAAATATTTGCGATTCAAGATTAAAAAAGCAGAACACGCCCATATGGCGTGCACCTTCGCGGGCTCGCCCTACGGGCGCCCGCCCCAGCCCGCGAAGGTGAGCTCTAATTGAATGCAAAGTGAAAGTAGCTGAGTCCCCACCGCCAATGATGAGCCCGCCATATGGGCGGGTTTTACTATATTTGGTTAGCTAAAATAAAACACTCTTCGCGGGCTGGTGCGGTTGCCCGCGAAGGTGCGCACAAGGAATTTATTTAAAATTAATTTGATATAAATGAAAGCAAAGTAAATAATTTTGAATTTTGAATCTTGAATTTTGAATTATATATATGTGTATTGCGAAAAAATTAGTAACTTTGCCCCGATTATATCCAAACCAAAAACGGAAGATTTAATAACTCATATAATTTCATTTACAACTATGGCAAAAATCGAAACTTACGATTTCAAAGGCAAGCGCGCGATCGTTCGCGTGGATTTCAATGTGCCCCTCAACGAGAACGGTCAGATCACCGATGATACCCGTATCCGCGGTGCGCTCCCCACTCTGAAAAAGGTGCTCGCTGACGGCGGCAGCCTCATCATTATGTCGCATATGGGCAAGCCCAAGGGCAAGGTGAACGCGAAGTTCTCGCTCAGCCAGATCGTTGACGCTGTGAGCGAAAAGCTCGGTGTGAAGGTTCAGTTCGCTGAGGATTGCGCTAAGGCTGCGGAGCAGGCTGCTGCTTTGAAGGAGGGCGAGGTGCTGATGCTCGAAAACCTCCGTTTCTATCCCGAAGAGGAGGGCAAACCCGTCGGTATCGACAAGGAGGATCCCGCTTACGACGAGGCTAAGAAGGCTATGAAGGCATCGCAGAAGGAGTTCGCTAAGACTTTGGCATCGTATGCTGACTGCTATATCAACGACGCTTTCGGTACCGCTCACCGCAAGCACGCTTCGACCGCCGTTATCGCCGACTACTTCACCTCGGAGAACAAGATGCTCGGCTACCTGATGGAGAAAGAGGTAGAGGCTGTTGACAACATTCTGAGCAACATCAAGCGTCCCTTCACCGCTATTATGGGTGGTTCGAAGGTTTCGACCAAGATCGGTATCATCGAGAACCTGATGGACAAGGTGGACAACCTGATCCTCTGCGGTGGTATGACCTACACCTTTGCAAAGGCTCAGGGCGGCAAGATCGGTAAGTCGATCTGCGAGGACGATAAGCTCGACTTGGCTTTGGAGATTATGGCTAAGGCAAAGGCTAAGGGCGTTAATCTTGTGCTGGGTGTTGACTGCGTTGCAGGCGACGACTTCAAGAACGATTGCAACACCATCGTTTGCCCCGCTAACGAGATTCCCGACGAGTTCGAGGGTATGGACGCAGGTCCGCTGACTCGTGAGAAGTTCGCTGAGGCTATCGAGGGTGCTAAGACCATTCTGTGGAACGGTCCCGCAGGTGTATTCGAGTTCGACAACTTCACCGGTGGCTCGCGTGCTATCGCTGAGGCTATCGCTAAGGCTACCTCTGAGGGCGCATTCTCGCTCATCGGTGGTGGTGACTCGGTGGCTTGCATCAACAAGTTCGGTATGGCTGACCAGGTATCGTACATCTCGACCGGCGGTGGTGCACTGTTGGAGGCTATCGAGGGTAAGGTACTGCCGGGCGTAGCTGCTATCAACGAGTAACGAACAAGTATTTAAGATATTTCTTGTCGGGGTGGGACAGTTCGCGCGGCTGTCCGCCCCTTTTTTAAAGGAACTTTCAAAAAAAATGAAACGATTGATGATACTCATTTCGGCAGCCGCAATGGTAGGCTGCGCAGGTGGCGGCGTAAAGCGCGAGAGCGTGCCCGCAATCGACACCACAAACTTCGATAAGACTATCGCCCTCAACGAGGACTTCTATGAGCACGCAACCCGCGGCTGGCAGCAGAAGCACCCATTGAAGCCCGAATTTTCGCGCTACGGTTCGTTCGATATGTTGCGCGAAACCAACGAAAAGCAGATCAACGAACTCTTCCAGTCGATGTCGTCGATGAAGGCTGAGGCGGGTTCGGTCGAGCAGAAGATCTCGGATCTCTACAAGCTCGGTATGGACTCGGTGCGTCTGAACGAGGAGGCATTGGCTCCCGTGAAGGCTGACTTGGAGAAGATCTACGCCATCACCGATTTGCAGACGATGATTCCCGTGCTGGTTGAGTTGCACAACAGCGTCAGCAATCCGTTGTTCGGTCTGGGCGTTGATGCCGATATGATGAACAGCACCGTGAATGCTCTCTACGCTCAGCAGTCGGGTCTTGGTATGGGCAACCGCGACTACTATCTCGACGAGGAGAACGCCTCGAAACGTGAGGGTTACGTTGCCTTCCTGACCAAAGCATTCGAGTTGGCAGAGATCGAGGGCGCGGCTGAGAAGGCTGCTGCCGTTCTCGACTTCGAGACCAAGATGGCTAAGGAGTTCCGCTCGATGGTTGAGTTGCGCGACATCAACGCAAACTACAACCCCACCACCCGCGAGGCTTTCGTAGCGCGTTACGACGCGATTGATTGGGAGAGCTACTTCGCAGCAGTCGGTATCAGCGACTTCGAGCAGGTGATCGTAGGTCAGCCTGAGGTTTTGGACGCTGTAAACAATCTGCTCAAATCGACCTCGATCGAGGTTGTTAAGGACTACCTCGCAGCAGGCTACCTGCGTAGCGCAGCGTCGTATCTGAACGACGAACTGAACGCCGCATCGTTCGACTTCTTCGGTCGTCAGATGTCGGGCGCACAGCAGCAGCGTCCCCGCTGGAAGCGTGCTATGGGCGTGCCCAACTCGATTTTGGGTGAGGCAGTTGGTAAGATGTACGTTGCGAAGTACTTCCCTGAGGAGGACAAGGCACGTATGACCGAGATGGTCAAGAACTTGCAGGTGGCACTTGGTCAGCATATCGAGGCTTTGGAGTGGATGAGCGACGAGACAAAGGCTCGCGCACAGGAGAAGCTCGCCTCGTTCACCGTTAAGATCGGCTACCCCGACAAGTGGAAGGATTACTCGTCGCTCGAAATCGACCCCACGCTGTCGTATTGGGAGAACATCAAGCGCGCAAGTGCTTGGTACACAGCCGACAACTTCGCTAAGTTGGGCAAGCCCGTCGATCGCGACGAGTGGTTTATGTCGCCTCAGACCGTGAACGCTTACTACAACCCCACCACCAACGAGATCTGCTTCCCCGCAGCAATTTTGCAGCCCCCCTTCTACAACTCGGAGGCTGACGACGCGGTGAACTATGGTGCTATCGGCGTTGTGATCGGTCACGAGATGACCCACGGTTTCGACGATCAGGGTCGCCAGTTCGACAAGGACGGCAACCTGAACGATTGGTGGACCGCAGCCGACGCTGCCGCTTTCAACGAGCGTGCCGATAAGTTGGTTGCTCAGTTCGACGCTATCGAGGTGCTGGCAGCAAAGGAGGATCAGCCCGCCATATTCGCAAATGGTCGCCTGTCGCTCGGTGAGAACATCGCCGATCAGGGTGGTCTGCGCGTGGCTATGACCGCACTGCGCAACTCGCTCGAAGGCAAGGAGACACCCGCTCCGATTGACGGTTACACCGCAGAGCAGCGTTTCTACTTGGCTTACGCTACCCTTTGGGCACAGAACATTCGTGACGAGGAGATCGCTCGCCTGACCAAAGTCGATGTTCACTCGCTCGGCAAGAACCGCGTGAACGCAACACTGCGCAATATCGAGGACTTCTACACCGCATTCTCGATCGAGGACGGCGCGATGTTTATGCCCGTCGAGGAGCGCGTTGTGATCTGGTAATCGGAACTTTATATTATTAAAAATGGAGTTGCTTTTCAGAGTAACTCCATTTTTTGCACCTCCTTCGCCCCCCGAAAGTCGATAAGCGAGATGTTGCGAAATGTGCGGTCAGAGAAAAATAATTGTGAATTGCGCATTGTGAATTGTGAATTGATGCGTACCTTTGCAGCCGCAGAGGCGGGCTCTACCGCTGTCCCCGCAAGGGGAGGGAGGAAAGTCCGGGCAACGCAGAGTGCCGTGCTTCCTAACGGGAAGATGGTCGTGAGATCATAGTAGCGTAACAGAGAATAACCGCCTGCCGCCCACGTGTGGGCTTGGCAGGTAAGGGTGAAAAGGCGGGGTAAGAGCCCACCGCCGTCGTGGCGACACGTGCGGGTCCGTACGCCTTACGGGTTGCAAGACCGCGTATACCGACAATTAAGGGTTACTCGTCCAATGTCGGGGGGTAGGTTGCTGGAAGTGTCGAGTGATCGGCATTGTAGATAAATGGTAGAGGCTCCGCTCGTCGGAGTACAGAACCCGGCTTATACCACCTCTGCAAAAATTAAACGGAATCGTTCTCGGTGAGCGATTCCGTTTTTTCGTCTTAATTAATCTTGAATCTTGCTTTTGCTTTTTGAATCTTGCTTTTTGAATTTTGAATTAGCAAAACCCTCCGATGATGAACCTAAATGTCAGCAAAGTAATTTTGAATTTTGAATCTTGAATTTTGAATTACAAAAAAAGCGGGCGGCTATAATTGTGAGCCAAGAACGAACTATCTCAGCTTGTGACCGATCAGGTTGAGGAACTCCTCGCGGGTGCGGTGGTCCGAGAGGAACGTACCCGTAAATGCCGAGGTGGTGGTTACGGAGTTCTGCTTTTGGATACCGCGCATCTGCATACAGGTGTGACCTGCCTCGATCACCACTGCCACGCCCAACGGGTTGAGAGCCTCCTGAATGCTGTCGCGGATCTGCACCGTCAGACGCTCCTGCACCTGCAAGCGGCGGGCGAAGCACTCCACCACGCGAGCGATCTTCGACAGACCGGTGATGTAGCCATTGGGGATATATGCCACGTGCGCCTTACCGAAGAAGGGAAGAATGTGGTGCTCGCACATCGAGTAGAGCTCGATGTCCTTGACAATCACCATATGTCGGTAGTCCTCCTTGAACATCGCCGACTGGATAATCTGCTTCGGGTCCTCGTTGTAGCCCTTGGTCATAAATGCCATTGCCTTAGCCACACGTTCGGGTGTTTTGAGCAGACCTTCGCGGTCGGGGTCCTCGCCGAGCAGACGCAGGATCTCGCGGTAGTGAACCATCAATTCGCTGATAGTCTTTTCGTCGTAGCGATCTTCGCGCACGTAATTGGGGTTTTCCATAGTTTGCCTCAGTTGTTAAATTTTCGGCAAAGGTACGCAATATTTTTTAATTATAAGGCAAACTGCAATTTTGGTTAAATAATCCAGCTGATTCGCCCAAAAATCCAATCTTTGCTCCCAAAAGCAAAAAAACTCACATCTTGCAAAAAATCACTAATCGAGCCACTTAGGAGTGATCGCGCAACGCAAGAGGGTGAACTGAGTTTCGATTTGAAACCAAAGCTGCGCAAAATGCTTTCGATCCGAAATTTCGCTCACAAAAAAAGCATAGGAGAAAATTTGTTTATTTAGTTTCAAAACCATATATTTGCATTTACGAAATCACTTAAAAATGCTTATTAATATGAAGAAATTTTTCACTCGCTTTGCTGCCGTTGCAATGACATTGGTAGCAGCATTCTCGTTCGTAGCTTGCGAAGAGGATAAGGTTGAAGAGGTTGCAGTATCGGACGCAACCGTTGAGGTAGCCGTAACGGCTAAGGACGCTCAGTCGGCAACTTTCGCCATCACCACCACTAAGGCTGAGGCAGTTGCTTACTATCGTACCACCGACACTAAGTTTATCGCAACTGGCGACTTCGTTTTCAAGAATGGTAAGGAGGTTGAGCCCAACACCACCGTTAGCGTTTCGATGCCCTACTTGGAGGAGATGAGCGACTACCGTCTGGTTGTTGCAGCTCGCGCTGCTAATGGTGCTTACACCGTGACCAATACCAATGTTCATATTCCCGACTTCGCAACTTCGTTGTCGATTTCGGTTGCTAACCTGACTTACAGCGGTGCTGAGGTTACCGTTACCCCCAGCGAGCACACCGCTAAGTTCGTAGTAGGTATCGGCGATGGCAACTCGACCGTTGAGCAGTTCTTGGCTGGCGAGATCGAGACCGTTAGCGCAAACGGCAACGAGCCTAAGACCGTGACTTTGCAGAACTTGGACGCTGAGACCGATTATATCGTTTACGCTCAGGCATTCAACCGCGAGAACACCGGTAGCGATGTTGTTAGCCAGAAGGTTACCACTCTCTATGGTCCTGGTTGCGACATTCAGGTTTCGATGGACAACACCATTCAGGCTTACGTAACCTACACCCCCAACGACAAGTGCGGTGGCGTGATCGCATTGGCTGCTTCGGCATCGGTTTACTACGATTTCGCTGAGGCATTCGGTGGCGAGCAGTCTCTGTTGGAGACCTACTATATGTTGGATATGGCTGACGTTGTTATGGCTGGCGAGACCAAGACCTCAATGTGGGCAATGAACGGTGAGTGCGACTATGAGTATCTGGTTGCAGCGATGATTCTGGACGAGAACGGCAATGTCTACGAGATCGTTCACGCTCCCTTCACCTCGCCTTCGTTCGACGAGAACGCTCCCGAGGCAACCGCAACCATCACTCTCGGTGAAGTTACTTCGACCACTGCTCAGTTGATCTACACGATGGGTGAGGGTACCATTGGTTACTATCAGTCGGTTTACTCGCAGCTTGACTACGATGAGTTGGTAGCTTACGGTGAGTCGATCGGTATGACTGAGGAGGAGTACATTCAGCAGTACACCGCATTCTACGGTTACTCGATGTTCGAGAACGACGACTATGTATGGCCCGGTTTCGATCCCGACACCGAGTACGTAGCAGTTGCTTGCCCCTTCAACAAGAACGGTATCGAGGGTTACGGTAAGATGACCACCTTGAAGTTCAAGACTGCTGTCGCTGATGCTGAGGGTGCAGCAGCAGTACGCGAGTTCGTAACCAAGAAGGCTACCACCAAGCGTGCTTTGGTTCGCAAGGAGCAGCTCGACGCTTTGAAGAAGTAATTCGAAATACTAATCAAGTGATATGCAAAAGCCGCACTCTTCGGGGTGCGGCTTTTCTTTTGTTAATTCAAGATTCGAAAGGCAAAAATTTGAATTTTGAATCTTGAATTTTGCTTTTTTTGAATTTTGCTTTTTTTGAATCTTGAAAGCAAAAATTTGAATTTTGAATCTTGAATTTTGAATTTTGAATTTTAAATAATCTCCAATTAGTAATCCTTCAAAAAGAGTTTCCAACCCGCATCGAGGGCGTCGAGTTGGGCGGGTGAGGGTTCGTGACCGCGTTCGAAACGGCTCATAGCCTCGGCAATGGCTCTCAGGCGTATGTCGCGCGGCTGCAACTCAGCGTCGGGATCGACCTCCGAGCGCGAGGCAACGAATCGGATATAGCTCTCGGTGTCGTTTTCGGAGGGTGGTGCCCAGCGCGTGATGATGGCACGCAGGGTGTCGATTGCATAGCGACGGCGGTAAGATTCGAGCAACACAAACATCGCTCGGTAGCCCCACTCGTCGCTCTCGAACTCCTTGAAGGCGGGGTCGCACGAGGGGCGTCGCTCACCGCGATAGCGCACTCCGCAACGGCGGATATTACCTGGGTTGTGGTTGCGTTCGGCTCGGGTCAGGGGGTGACGTTTCATAGTTTTGGAGTGATTTGATTACCGAGCGTGTCGGCGAGTTGTTTCTGCATAAATTGTCTGAGCCAGCGAAAGGGTGGGTAGTTGCACACCTCAGCGCCGTTTTCGAGGAAACTCCACAACTCGACTCCGCACGTGAATCCCGTGAAGAGGTTTGCCAGACGCAGGTGGGCGAAGTCTAAAATCAGCGAGTCAATGAGCCACGCGAGGGCGATACCGACGATGATAATTGCGGTTTTGCGGATTGTATCCCACGCGCGATGGCTCTCGAAGCTCCACGCCGTACCGAGGCGTGCGGCGCGGTGGCGCGAGGCGAGGACACCCGTCACGAAATCGACCGCCACGAAGGTGATGGCGCAACAGATGAGTCCCGCAATGGGGGCAAACAGCCCGACGAGAGCCGACAACGCCCCGAAAATGAGTTTGAAAAGGGTGTTTTCCATAGGTAGTTAAGTGTTAGCGTTTTTTTTAATTCAAAAAGCAAAATTCAAGATTTTACTTTACTATTAAAAGAGTATACGCGGCGGCAGGGGGCGGCGCAACTGAAAGTTGCGGGTGCCGCCGCGTATGTCGAAATCAGAGATTTCGCCCGCCAATGATGAGCCTAAATGGAGGCAACGGAATTAATTTTGAATCTTGAATTTTGAATTCTGAATTTCGTCAAGCGACTACTCCGCCGTCGATTCGGCAGCGACGCCAAATGTTCATTCGTGCGTTGTATTCGGGATAGTTGTCGGGGGCGGATTCGATTCGCGCGACGGCTTTACGCAGCAGCGTCGTTGCCTGAGCGAGAGTGGTGCGACGCAGCGAGCGGAGTTCGTTTTCGGTTGCGGCGTCGAGGTATTGGTTCGAGCCCTTCGACACTCCTGCCGCACCTGTGCGCAGGGCGAGGGCGGGCAACATCAACGCGCGGGTGTAGAGCGCGAGGGCAGGAGCGACCCACTTGTCCATAAGTTCGGCATAGTCGCCTCCAATCATCGCCTCAACCATCGCCTCGCCCAAGACGGGAACAATGAATCGCTCCTGCGCCACGCTGATAGTCAGCGGGTTGATGTCGTCAGGCGTAACGTGGTCGAGTGGCGCAAAGGCTTGCGAGGCGACCTTTTCGGGTGAAATAAGGTTTTCCATAGCGTTCATTTAGTCGATGTTACGAAGGTTATACTTAGTGATCTGCGCCAAGAAGGGCTGCTGGTCCTCCGCCTCAGGATCGTAGTCCAGTCCGTCAGCCTTGCGAGCCTCCCAAACGCGCATATAGAGGGGTTTGGCTTTGGTCGGCGGGCGGTTGACAATCTGCAACGACGAGGTGTCAAGACCCAAAATCGAGCGCATCAGCTCCTCGATCGGCTCCATCAGTTCGGCTTGCTCGGCAAGGATCACGGTATTGAGCGCGATCTCATATTCGTGCAGAATACGGTCGGCATTGAATCCCGACGAGTAGTCCAGACCGCTCAACGCGCGGAACCACGAATGTGCCACAACGATGTCGCTCGTAGCCTGCGAGTGGAGGTCGGTCCAGTCGCCGTCGTTCGCCGAGCCGATGGGAATGAAGCGCGAGTTGTCGTCGCCTGCGCCATCGCGGATCACGAACATCACCTGCCCGGGCGAACCTGCAAAACGACGCTCGGCACGACGCACCAGATCGTATGCCGCCTGCTCGTTGTCGATGTCGGCGTCGAGCATCATCACGCCCGAGAGTTGGAACGAATTGTCCAGACGCGAAATGTTCCAACGGTCTGTTTTGTAGGCGATTGCCGATACGTTCATACCTGCGATGTAGGGCGGCACGCCATAGTGCGAGAACATCGGTTCGTAGTCCTTGTAGTGGATCATCGCGCGATGCAGACCCTCGTCATCGACCTCGAACGTGGGATAGAGAGCCACCGAACGCGCCTCGGCGAGCTTGAAGTGAGCCCAATCGTGGTGCAACAACACGTGCTGGTTGTCGCGTGCGAGGCGGCAGTGCGAGGCGTCGTGGTGGTAGAGCGCGAGAAACGAGTGGTCGGCATCGGTCACCACCTCCAAAAAGGCGTTGCCGAACAGCGACTTGTCGAATGCCAAACGGTTGAGCGTCTGACGGAGCGTGTCGCCCGCACCATTGACGCGCTCGACAAACGAGCCGAGCAGGCGGTTCGAGTGGTCGAAATTGAAACCCTTGCCTGAGATGTAGTCTGCCTTGTCGTTGATGATTCGGCGGTGGGTTGTCGAGCGACGCGACATCAGCGCAAGAGCCTCAGGGAGCAGGTTGTCGTCGCCCCAACGCCAAAATTTATCGCTCTTGCAGCGCGTCGAGCGAACGAAGTAGGGATCCGAGCGATCGGCGGCAGCCAAAATTTTAGTTGGTTTATTGCTCATAGTCTTTTCGGTTGATTTTTAGTTGATTAGAACGGGGGCGAGGCTCTCGGTATAACATTCGAGCATAATGTACGAAACGGGGCGTTCGTCGCGTTCCGCCTCGACCGAGTGACGCGCGGAGCCCATACGCAGCGGTTGCTCATAGCCCAGCAGAGGCGACACGCCGACCAACAGTTCCAAACCCGTATTGAGCCTTACGCGGGCAACCAAACCACCCAATCGCGTCGCCTCACGCAACGAGTCGATGAAGGCGGCGGTATCCTCGCGTGCGGGGAGTTCGAATCGCAGGGCGTGGTAGATCTCGGTCATACCGTTGCTGACGGTTGCGGTCTGAATGTATGAGCCCGACTCGGGTATGAAATTGACGCGCACAAAGTGGTCGTCACCAATGATTTGCGGTTGCGAGCAACGTGTTTTGGTCGAGTCGAATGTAGGCAGAGCTAAACTTCGAGCCTCGATCAGTTCAATGGTGGCGACTCCCCCGACAAGGGAGCCGCACACACGGTTGAAACTTTCGATCATAGCTACTCGATGTGAGCATACGACATCAACTCAGGCAGCAGATAGTCGCAGCCAGCCATAAATACGGCACGCTGACGGTTCTCCATCTGGTCGGGGTTGTACCACATACGGATCTCGGTACCAGGGAAGTCCGCAGTGTTCACAGCCAAAGCCAAGTTGCGTCGGTCGGTCAGAATGATGAACGATTTGGGCAGGTCGTTGATCTGCTGCGAGTACTTGCTCAGCTGCAAGTCGATCACCGGCACGCCACGCATCGACAGACCCGTACGACCCGCCTGCTTAGCCTCGTAAGCGGCGTCGAGCACCACGCTGTCGAGCGAATTTTCGTAGGCGTTGTAGATATCCGACGTGCAGAAGAATGCCAGCTGACCCTCCGACTTCAATGCACGCAGCTCCTCAGGAGCGTCTGCCAGCATCTGTCGCAGCGTAGCCTCGACAAAGCCCTCGGTTGCCACCTCGCTTGCCTCGTAGGTCGAGTAGGTCATCTCCTCGCGGTCATTGTGGATCGCTTTGAGCAGACCGTTGAAGGTGTTGAGCGAGCCATTCGCACGCTCGGTGTTGCCGAGCCACATCGTTGCGCGGATACTCTCGGCGATCGCCTGACGGAACAACTCGGTCTCGGCACTCTCCAACTCGGTACCCGACAGGTCGTCCATATTGACGTCGGCGCGGTTGGTGATCAGCTCGTAGACCATCGAGAAGTAGTCGGCAGCCGAGTATGCGATTTCCGCCTTGACCTTGCTCATATCAATCGACTTCTGATAGCGGTCGGCAGCCTTCGAGCCGTTCCAACCTGCGCCATAGGGCTGCAAGATGTCGCCACTGCGACGCCAGAAGTTGAGGGTGGTGGGTACGGGCATATTGTACATCACCTTGATGCCCAGATCGAGGGCGTCGGGACCGTTCAACATAGGACGGAAGAAGATTGTTTCGAGCTCACGACCCGAATAGGTCTTGGGGTTTTCGATCAGTTTACTCATAATGGTTTTTAGGTTTTTGGTTGGTTAATAAAAATGAATTAATTGAGGTGTGTGGTCTGTTGTTTTTTACTTTACTTTCATTTAGGCTCATCATCGGGGGGTGGGGGGCTCGCCCAAAGGGCGACCCGCCGATGATGACACGCTCTACTGAGCGTGCTCACTCTGCTTTTTGCTTTTTGCTTTTTGCTTTTTGAATTTTGAATCTTGAATTTTTAGAACTTTGCTTCGCGCATAGCGTCGGCGTCGCGCGAGTACGAGGCGGCATTAGCGGGCTCGACAGCCTCACGATCCGAGGGGTCTTCGGCAGATAGGATCGGAGTGGGTTGGGCACGCTCCTGACCGCGACGCAGAGCCTCGACAGCAGCCGATGAACGTGCCTCGATGGCTGCGGTTTCGATGTCGAGCACGGCGCGGGGCATAGGCTCGTCGGCGGTTGGGCGCAGAACCGACATCAACCGCTCGGCAGCGTCGGCAATGCGAGCCTTCATCGTGCGGCGCGTAGCCACCGAGTCGATGATTCGGTCGACCAGACCCGCGTCGAGAGCCTCCTCAGGGGTTAGCCAGCGACCGTTGCCGCCATTTTCGTTCATCAGGGCGACGATCTGCTCCACCTCGCGTCCGCTACGTGATGAGTAGATTGCGGCAAGACGTTCGTCGGTTTTGGCGAGCAGGTCGAGGCTCTGTTGCAGGTCTACGGCGTTGCCTTCGGTGGCACTGACCGAGCGGTGGATCAGATAGAGCGCACCCGACATAATCTCGCGGCACCCTTCGGAAGCGGCTTGTGCGATGATGGTGGCGGCTGAGGCGGTGTAGCCGTGACAGCGCGTAACGACCTGAGCGTCAAGGGCGCAAAGTGCGTCATAGATCAACAGTGCGTCGGCGACGTTACCGCCCGTTGAGCGGATATTGACGGTGATTTGGTCGACGTCGAGCGAGCGGATTTCATCGAGTGCGCGGTTGAAAGCCTCGTAGGTTGCAACGCTGCGCGAGTCGTTCGAGGCGGGGTCGATGCCGATCGTACCTTCGATGTCGATCACTGCCGTGCGGTCGACCGCGCAACGAATTTCAATGGAGTTTTTCATTTTTGTAATAGTTTGATTGTTTGTTGATTAGAGGTGTCATAGACGGCGCGGCAGGCGGTCGAATAGGAACAACCGAAGTCGATAGCTGCCTGCTCCAATGCCTCGGTTTTGGCGCGTCCGCGGGTGACCTGCTCATCGACGTAGAGGGCTAAGGCAAGGGCACGCAGACGTGAGGTGTCGAGCAGGTTGGCGCGGATCAGTCGGTCGGCAATACGACGTGCGCGAATGGGAGGACAGAGATCGCGCAGAAGGCGTTCGAAAGGACGTGTATCAAGTGCCATAAACGATTGATTTTTAGACGAGTTGAACAAATCGGCAACGAGCCACGTGCTCCTCTTCGCGCCACTCCTCGATTGCCTCCAAGCGGTAGAGAGCCTCCTCGCCGTCGATGGTGAGGCGGAATACCGAACGTAGGTCGCGTCCTGCGGGGTCAGTCACGATGATGGGCAGCAGGTCGGCAGCCGAGAGTTGCAACGAAAGAGTCACGCGCCGAGCCGAGTTAAGTTCCTCATAATGAGCGTCGAAGTAGCGATGCAGACCCTCTTCTCCGTCACGATCTTCGAAACAGAGCGACCCCTCGGCTGAGTGAAATGCCGCGTGCGGATAGGCTGCGGCAACCAACCCCCAACGCTCGTCGTCGGGCAGGGTCCTCATACCGTTGTAGAGCAGGATTTTGGTCGGGAAGTTGAGTTGTGCGGGGTCGTCTGCGTCGCGGTCACCCACCTGCGGCAACGACACCGACGGTGCGAGCGAGAAGATCTCCGAGGCGTTGATCGTGGGGGCAAAAATCGGGTTGCAGGCGTCGCGCGTACCCTCGTCGGCAAGTTTCGAATCGACCTCACCGACCCACTCGCCAAAGCGATCGTCGTGCTGTTGGTTGTATCGTCCGACGGCTCCGTCACCCACGAGGTAGCGGTGCAGCGTACCCTCGTCGCTACCCATTGCAGCCGAGCAGATGACGATCTGCTGCGATTGAATGACGCGGTCGCTCCAATCTATAACACTCTCACGCTCAACCATATCGGCTGCCGATTCGATGTAGACCTTTCGCTCGATGGGGTCGGTGTAGAAACGCAGGTTGAACATATGAGCGAGCGATTCGAGCAGGTCGACCTGACGCATATCGTAGTGCAGCACGTCGGCAAGCGCGAAGGTCGAACCGAGGGCGGGATTGGGTTGGAACGAGGGGTATGCGCGGGTCGAGGCGTAGAGGGTCATCGACTGTCCTGCGGCGGCACCTCCGAAGGCTATGTTACGGAACTCGAAAGGCTCCGACGCCGACACTTCGCGCGGTGCGGTGGCTACGGTCACCTCGACCTCGGTCTGCCCCGTCATCTCGACATAACCGCCATAGAGTGCCCAATCGTTCGGACAAGGGATATAGTTTGATGTGCCCGAGGGTCGATACATAAGCATTGGCTCATAGGGAGTTACGGCTGTGGAGATCGTGAACAGAGCGTTGTTCGATGAGAATTCGACGGCAATCTCCTCGGAGGTTACCGAGCCGCGACGAGCGAGGTAGACGAGTCGGTAACTTGCGCCCGCTTGATGATCGAATACCACGCAACGGTACTCCACTCCTGAGCGAATCTCGGCGCGGTGGTCGATAAAGCGGTTGGCTAAGGCAAATTTGTAGCAATTTTCGGCGTCGAGCCAAATCGTGTCGAAACCCTGCAACGTGTAGCGCGTTGCGATGCGGTAGTCGGTTGCGTAGTGGAGTCGGCAGACGATCGAGGCATTGACCTTTTCGTGGGGTGCGAAGATCGCTCCACCCTCCTCGATACGGAACGAATCGTCAGCTGCGTGCAGGTCGGTTGCGTCTGCCGAGGGTGCGACCGTATCGACCAGATTACCAACGGTATTGAGCGACGTGAAGGGGTTTGCATAGACCATTCCTCGGCTGTCTGCTTTGGCGGTTGTAGCGGTCGAGCGACCTGCACGGAACCCCATTTGGGCGTCGAGACGCGAGGTGTCGCGCTCGGCAAAACGACCACTCATCACCAATCGGTTGAAGGGGTGCGAGTTGAACAGACGGCTCTCGACGCGATAACCTGCGTCGGCAAAGATCGCCTCGACAATCTTCGGCACACTCACAAAGGGGTGGAAATCGGTCAGTGAGGGGATCTGCTGCACGGGCATTAGCTCGACATCGGAACGCAGAGCGGTGTATCGGTCGCGCAGCACGGGCAGCATACGCACCACGCTGTCGTTCTCCCAGCTGTCGATGATCGCGGTTGAGTCGAATGTTGCCGAGAAGTCAATTCCCACCTCGTCGATCTGTCGAAGCGAGGCTGTGCGTGCCCACTCGTGCGCACCCGAGATGATCTCGATTGAGTAGCGATCGCCCGTGGTGGTGCACTCCGTCCCGACGAGCAACACCGTACCCTCGATGAGCGTCACGCCGTCGAACTCGATTCGCGCCTTGTGCTCCACGTCGTTGAACGAGGTGGCGGCAAGAATCCGATCGTCATAACCGATGATCTCTCGATTTTGGCGACAGATCGGGATCGAGAGTCGGTAGCGTCGTCCCACACGCAGAGCTTTGAACGAACGCAGGTCGGCAGCGTCGAACGAGATGCTTGGGGCTACTGTGGCGGCGTCGGTCAGGCAGAGTCGGTTATCAATGTAAAGTTTCATAAAAGGTTGTGTTTTAGACGGTTCGAGAGATTGTTTCGGTGTAGCTCAACTGCACCACGAGGCGATCGGGACGCTCCACGGGGTGCGACAAATAGTCGGCTGTAATCACCTCGACCTTGCGCGGACGACCATCGACAAAGAGCCAAACGGCGGGCGACGAGAGCAACGACAACAGCGCGTCGAGCGAGTTGTGGGGCATAATTCCGCTGTCGAGCGTGATCGTTATGCGACGTGTGGTGAGGGGATCGGGCGCATTGGCGACGCGGCTGCGTTCGATGGTCACTCTACGCCCACCGCACCCCTCAAAGGTGTGCAGGTCGCAGGCTCCGAGCGAGTTGAACCACGCCACGCGGTGGCTTGCTGTGCCGCGCTCGACCACGTCGTAGATGATCATTCCGACCTCTTTTTTCGAGGAGTGGAGAGTCACTGCGATACGTTTCAATGGGGCTGTGATACGCGCCTGCAACGAATCGAAGTCGATCACCACGCCGACCATCTGCTCGCGCTCCTCGGACGAGAGGGTGTAGGGCGTTGCGTTGCCCTTGTCGTCGATAAGTTGTATTATCGCAGCGATCGTTCCGTCCTCGGAGATGAAACGCAGGTCGTCGTTTTCGCCCGCCGCTATGGTACGGAGGAGAGGTTTGTCCGAGAGCAATTCGCAGGGTGCGAGGGGTGAGTTGTGGGGCGCAGAGAGGGTTGCGGGGAGGTTTTGCGACTCGATGTCACCAATGCGAATATGGCAGTTGATGATCGACGAGGGGTGACCGACGGAGTATGTGCCCGAGTTGGTCACGGGATTGAGAATGAAGTGACGACGCAGGTAGGGAGCGATGTCGATCGAGCGCGTGGCAAGACCTTTCAGACGCAACGTACCGAGTGTTGCTCCGTTGTCTGAGTTGATGATCTCGACCGATGTAACCGCGTCGGGATCAAGTCCTTCGAGGGTGTAGAGCAGCGGTTCGACAGCCGAGGCGTATGGCGCAGGTGAAGATGTGATGTTCATAGTTTTTCGGTGTGTTTAGATGCAGTATTCGACTTTGATTGTGAAAGTAGCGACGATACCCAGCTCGCCGTGGTTGGTTGTTTGGAAGGCGGTCGGAGTCAGTTTGACGTTGTCGAGGGCGATGACGCCACTACTGATCGAGAGCGCGTGGAGCAGATTGATGGCGTCGAGTTCGACCCTCTCCCATACCGTTTCGGGGTTGAGTACAGCCTCGCGGTCGGCGCGGTGGAGCAGTCGTAGCGAGATTCGGTAGCTGATAGAGCCTTCGCCTAACCCCTCGACGGCGGTGGCTATGGGTGTATCGAGCCACGCGGTGGGATAGTTACGGATTGTTGCGGTGGCGACTGCGGGGTCGCCCGTTGCAAATGAGTAGCCGAGCGGCTCGACGGCGGCACGCAGGGCGGTGAAAAGTGAAGATCGGTTCATTGTTTAGAATATGTCGATAAAGTGTTAAGATGTGTCGATAACCATTGACAACCCACTGCAAAAGATGTGAGATAGCGGGCGCAAAGCATTGATAGACAATGCTGTTCGATGGTTTAATATTCGAGTGTTGAAAACCCGCGCTATGGAGTGTCGAAAACCGAGTGGAAAGCGGGTCGATTGATGGTGCAAATATAGTGTTTCGGGAGGGCGTTTGTCAAGAGGTGAACGCAAAATTTTTCGCAAGTTGAGAATCGTCCACCCGCCACAATGGTGAGAATGAGCACGCTACGCCACCCGAAAAAATGCAAAAATTTTGCAGTGAAAGCCAAAAAAGCGCGTTGGTTTGCTATTTTTTTGCGCTCGGAGGCGGCAGTTTCCAAAAATTATATTAATTTAGCGGCGGATTATGGCTACGTGTGTCCATAGTCCGCTATGTTTCACCAAATGCTCAACAATATGGACGATGGCTATTCTGCGGAGAATTGCACTTACTTCCTACCTCGATACGGTGCCATTCGAGTATGGCATCAAGCACGCACCCGAGTGTCGTGCCGAGTTGCTGTTGTCCTCACCCGCGCATAGTGTCCAACTGATCGAGGAGGGCGCAGCAGATGTTGCCCTCGTCCCGACGGCTGCGGCTGATCGCCTGCGCGGTGTACGTATCCTCTCGGAATATTGTCTGTCGGCTCCCGAACGTCTTGCGACGGCTCGTATGGAGTGCGATGTGCCCTTGCAGCAGATCGAGCGAATCATCTACGATGCCGAGTGGTTCATCACGCCTGAGATTTTGGGTCGCCTTTGCACCCATCTGTGGCGTATCGCACCCAAGCTGATCGACCGTAACGAACTGCCCGCTGATTGGCAGGCAGCACCGACCGACGCCGAGATCGTATGTGGCAATGAGGCATTTACGACCTTGCGTCGCCGCCTTTACGAGTTCGATTTAGGCGAGGAGTGGCGTCGTTCGACCCATTCGCCGTTGGTGTTGGGCGTGTGGGTTGCGCGTGCAGATGTCACCCCTGAGGAGAGCGACGCCTTCGAGCGTGCGCTGACCTACGGTATTGAGCATACGTGGGAGGCTCTCGAAGAGTGCTCGATGGCTACGCCCGAGAGCTACACCCAGCTGACCGAACGAATCGACTATCTGTTTGATCAAGAGAAAGATAAGGCATTGCGCAAACTTTGGCGCGAGGGCGTCAAGGTGGCTCCGCGAGCCAATCCCGGCTGAACGTCCTGAGGATCGCCTGCGCGAGCGATCCGCCACATCGGTTCGGCGCAATGAATTTACGCCCCTGAGTGACCTCGGTCACCGACTCACAAAGTACGAATATTCTCAAAAACAGGGAGCCAATGATTACGATTTATCTCAAACAATACAACAAAATAGTCCGCAACGCCGATCTTCACCTGTTCGACGATCTGGGCTACGACGACATTCTGTGGATCGACCTGCTGAATCCTTCGATCAAGGAGCAGAAAGCGGTCGAGAACTTTATGGAGTTGAACCTCCAAACGCGCCAGCAGGCGGAGGAGATCGAGTCGACCTCGAAATATTTCGAGACCGAGAATGCAATTTTCTCGAACTCGAACTTCTTCTTGCGCACGGAGGATACCTTTGCTGTCGAGCCCGTTTCGATGATCATCTCGGAGGGAGTTCTGATCTCGGTGCGCACGGCAGAATCGCGTACGGTGCGCGAGGCGGAGAAGAAGTTGCAGATGAACTACCGCGCCTTTCCGACGGGTTACCACCTGATGATCTCGATTTTGGAGGTGCGTATCGACTTCGACGCCGACCTTGTGGAGAACATCTCACGTCAGATTGCTCGCCTGAGCCGCGACCTGAACTCGGGCGAGGCGGTCGATAAGGAGGACTTGCAGCGCATTAACTCGTTGCAGGAGAGCACGATGTTGATCCGCGAGACCATCTTCGACCGCCAACGTGTACTGTCGGGCATCTTGCGTTCGGAGCGTTTCCCGAACGATATCTACCCCCGTCTGCAACTGATGATCAAGGACGTCAATTCGCTGATCAACCACGCCGATTTCAGTTTTGAGCGTTTGGACTACTTGCAGGATACGGCGCTCGGTTTGATCAACCTCGACCAGAACAATATCACCAAGATCTTTACGATCGTATCGGTATTCTTCCTGCCCGCGACGTTGATTGCGAGCTTGTACGGTATGAACTTCAAGTATATGCCCGAGTTGGAGTGGAAGTATGGCTATTGGTTTGCGCTGGGTCTGATTCTGTTGATTTCGGGCGCGATTTTGAGCTACTTCAAGTATAAGAAGTGGCTGTGATTTAGGCGATTCAAACTGCGAAATTATGCCGCGCCCACATTGGGTGCGGCTTTTTTAATTCAAAATTCAAGATTCAAAATTCAAAAAGCAAAATTCAAAATTAACGTCACACCTTCTGAGGCTTGCCTTCGGCGACCGCCCCAGCCCCCCCGAAGGTGCGCACGTGAATAGTTATTAATTTTGAAAACGCCCCGCCCCGCCCCATTCCATTCGCTCGCCACCAACAAAAAAGAGCCACCCTTCGTGGGTAGCTCTTATTTTGGCGTTACCGTCTTCTACGCGATTAAGCGTACTTGAAAGTAGCCTCGTCCGAAACGGTCAGCTTCTTGCGGCCCTTTGCACGACGTGCAGCCAATACCTTACGACCGTTAGCGGTTGCCATTCTCTGACGGAAACCGTGCTTGTTGATTCTCTTCCTGCGCGAAGGCTGGAATGTTCTTTTCATCGCCATAACTCTATCTTTTTATATTTTGTTTTCCAAAAAAATTGTCCTTTGCGGAGTGCAAAGGTATAACATTTTTGTCTTTTACAAAAATTTTAGCACAATATTTTGCTGTTTAGGCGTTGAAATCCACACTATAAGCCCTCGTCGAGTAGCGAAATACTCGATTTCCGACCAATTTTTCGCGTAAATGTAGAGATGAGGTGACTTTTTTACGCCTCACCCACATTGAACCCCATTGCCATTGCTTCGTCGGTTGCGGGTTGCATAGTGACCTCGATTTTGCCCATTGCACTCTCATAGCGAATGATGTTATCCTGCAAAGTCATCATCAATCGCTTAGCGTGTTCGGGGGTCATAATGATTCGGCTTTGGACCTTAGCTTTGGGCATTGCCGGCAACATCGACGCAAAATCGAGCACGAACTCCGACGCCGAGTGAGTGATGACCACAAGGTTCGAGTAACGACCCTGTATGGTCTGCTCGTCGATACTGAGTTCCAACCCCATCTGTTCTCCTTTTGCCATAGAAATTGCTTTTGGTTGGTGCAAAATTATCTATTCGAGTCCTACAAAATCCTCGCCTGCGAGAAAATTTATCTACCAATTATTAACAATTTTGAAAAATCCACACGGCTGAGGCACGTTGTGTGGGCGATGCGCACCTTCGGGGGCTGGGGCGGTCGCCGAAGGCGAGCCCCCGAAGGTGTGGCGATTTTGGAGAAATCGCCAATTTTAATTCAAAATTAAAGATTCGAATTTGCTTTGAAATTGGTTCTATTTTTTTCTTCTTATTTTATTATTAATATGTATTAAACCGAAAGCAAAAAAGCCGCACTTTGAAGTGCGGCTATAATCTTGAATTTTGAATCTTGAATCTTGAATTGTCGTTAGAACTCCGAGGTGAAGTGGAAACGGATATCGGGGAAGTTCTCCTGCGCCAGCGCGAGTGCGTAGCTCGTGTCGGCGAGGAAGACGTCGCGTCCGTGCTTATCGACCGCCATATTGGTATGCTTACGACGCTTGAAGTCGGTCAGCTGTGCAGCGTTGTCGCTCTCGATCCAGCACGCTTTGTAGATCGAGATTGGCTCGTAACGACACTTTGCGCCATACTCGTGCTCCAAACGGTATTGGATAACCTCGAACTGCAACGCACCGACCGTACCGATAATCTTGCGACCGTTGAGCGACGAGGTGAACAGCTGCGCCACGCCCTCGTCCATCAGCTGGTCGATACCCTTGCTTAACTGCTTGAATTTCATCGGGTCGGCATTCTCGATATAGCGGAACAACTCAGGCGCAAACGAGGGAATACCGGTGAAGGTGAGCTTCTCGCCCTCGGTGAAGGTGTCACCGATCTTGAAGTTACCCGTATCGTGCAGACCCACGATGTCACCCGGGTAGGCGAAGTCGATCACCGACTTCTTTTCCGCCATAAATGCGGTGGGTGACGAGAATTTCAACTGCTTGCCGCTACGCACGTGGAGGTAGTTTTTGTTACGCTCGAACGTACCCGAACAGATCTTCAAAAAGGCGATTCGGTCGCGGTGGTTGGGGTCCATATTTGCGTGAATCTTAAATACGAAACCTGTCATCTTCGGCTCCTCAGGCTCGATCGGACGCTGCGAGGTGGTCGAGGGACGGGGCGAGGGAGCGATGTTGATAAAGCACTCCAACAGCTCGCGCACACCGAAGTTGTTGATCGCACTACCGAAGAAAACGGGAGCCAGCTCACCGCGCAGATATGCCTCGCGGTCGAAAGGCTCATAGACACCATCGACCAGCTCCACATCGTCACGCAACTGCTGTGCGTAGCGACCGATATACTTCTCCAAGTCGGGGCTGTCGAGCTTGATATCAACCGTCTCGGCGTCGGCAGTCAGACGCTCGTCCGAGAGGAAGAGCGACAGATTCTGCTCGAAGATGTTGTAAACGCCCTTGAACGTCGGACCGTTGCTGATGGGGAATGCCAGCGGACGCACCTTGATTTGGAGCTCGTTCTCGACCTCGTCCAACAGATCGAACGGGTCCTTCGACGGGCGGTCCAACTTATTGATATAGACCATCACAGGGGTCTTTCGCATACGGCAGACATTCATCAGTCGGCGGGTCTGCGTCTCGACACCCTTCGCGCCGTCGATGACGATGATAACGCTATCTACGGCCGTCAGTGTGCGGTAAGTATCCTCGGCAAAGTCCTCGTGACCCGGGGTGTCGAGGATATTGATTTTGCAGCCGCCATACTCGAAACCCATCACCGACGTAGCGACCGAGATACCGCGCTGACGCTCGATCTCCATAAAGTCCGAGGTTGCGGTCTTTTTGATTTTGTTGCTTTTCACGGCACCTGCAACGTGGATTGCACCACCGAAGAGCAGCAATTTTTCGGTCAAAGTTGTCTTACCCGCGTCGGGGTGGCTGATGATGGCGAATGTTCGCCTGCGTGTGATCTCTTCTTGTAAGGTCATTTTCTATTGTAAATCAATTTTTCAGGGCGCAAAGATACGAATTAAAATGTGATTTCCGCCGCCGCAATTTATATATAAAGGGTATTCTTACATCAAAAAGAGCAGAATCACCTGAACCAAAACCACCTTCGTGAACATCGCCAGCGGATAGACCGTTGCGTAGGCTACCGAGGCGTTGTCGCCCTCGATGGTGTCGTTGGCATAGTTCAGAGCCATCGGATTTGCCATACTACCGCACAACATTCCGCAAACCGTAGCGTAGTCCAAGTGTTTAACTCTCAGCGCATAAAGACCCATAATCAGCACAGGCACAACCGTAATCAGGAATCCCACCGCGATCCACAGCACACCCTCGGGGCGCATCACGGTTTCGAAGAATTGAGCACCCGCGTCCAAGCCCAAGCACGCCAAATAGAGCGCAAGACCTAAGCCACGGAGCATCAGATTTGCGCTGCGGGTGGTGTAGGTGATCAGTCCAAATCGCGGTCCGAACGTGCCGACTAAGATACCGACGATGATCGGTCCGCCCGCCAGTCCGAGTCGCACGGGCGACGAAATACCGGGCATCGACAGCGGCACCGCACCGAGCGCAAGACCCAAAATCAGACCTATGAAGATCGACATCAGGTTGGGTTCGCTCAGCTCCTTCGAGGCGTTGCCGAGCTTCTTCTCGACGCGCTCGATCGAGGGCTCCTCGCCCACAACCATCACACGGTCACCGAGTTGCAGCACCAAGTCGGGCGTCGCCAACAGAGGCACACCACTGCGATAGATACGCGAGATGTTGATACCGTAGCTATTGCGCAGACGCAACGAGCCGAGGCGTTTGCCATTGATTTCGGGGCGGGTGATGAGGATACTGCGCGAGAGCAGCTGGCGGTCGATCTTGTTCCAATCGACGTCGCTGCGGTTCCAATCGGTCTGCTCGCGCTCGCCAAACAATACGGTCAACATCTCCGCGTCGCGCTCCGAGGCTGTCACCAGCAGGCGGTCGCCGAGTTCGATCGTGGTCTTGCCGTCGGGCACCGACACACGACCCTCGCGCCACACACGCGAAATGACAAACTGAATGTTGCTCAGCTCGGCAATTTTCGCAAGCGTCTTACCCGCAATCGCCTTATTACTAACCACAAACGTAGCGATGTAGGTCGTATTCACGTGCTCGGCATCGGGTGCAGCGAAGTCCTCCTTGCCTGCAAAAAACTTGCGGATCACGATGATTGCCAAGATCACACCCACCACACCTAACGGGTAGGTCACCGCGCAACTCAGAGCCGCGCCACTTGCCGAAACGTCCATCTGCGAGAGCGTCTGCTGTGCTGCACCGAGCGCGGGCGTGTTGGTGGTCGCACCGCACAGGATACCCATCATATCGGGCAGCGGAATGGTCGTCACGTAGGTCAGACCGATAGCCATTGCCGTACCGATCAACGCCACGCCTAAACCCAACATATTCAGGCGAATACCTCCACTGCGGAAGGCACTGAAAAAACCCGGTCCGACCTGCAATCCAAGCTCATAGACGAAGATTATCAGACCGAAATTCTGGGCAAAAGTCAGCATTTGCGGATCGACCTTCAAGCCGATGTGACCCGCCAAAATACCCGCAAAAAATACAAACGTAACGCCCAACGAGATACCCTTGACGCGCACTCGTCCAAGCATCAGACCCACCGCGCAGATGGTCGAGATGACCACTACCGCCTGCAACGGCGACGGGGTGAGATAGAGGGTTTCGAACCAGTTCATAATGTCGGTAATTAGAGATTCAAGATTCAAAATTCAAAATTAATCTGCCTCGGCCGCTTTTCCTCCTTCGCGCCTCAGTCGAGTTCGAGCCTTCGCTCGACTCCGCATTCGGCTTGGCGTCGGTTCAAAATTAGCCTTTGCTAACGTTTATTTTGTTTGCAGGACTGAAAATCAAAATTCGCTCAGATGGCGGGCGCACACTCGCGGGCTGGGGCGGTCGCCCAAAGGGCGAGCCCGCGAGTGTGTGTCAAAATCAAAGATTTTGCCAAATAATCTTGAATTTTGAATCCTGAATTTTATTTAAGTTCCATTTCGTCGAGCAGGTAGCCCGCGCCGCCGATACGGTCGATCACGAACAACACGTAGCGAATATCCACAGCGATGTTGCGGCAGATTTCGGGGTCGAACTCGATGTCGCTCATTGTCGAGAGCCACGTGCGGTCGAAGTTGATACCGACCAGCTCGCCGCGACCATTCAGCACGGGCGAACCCGAATTACCGCCCGTAGTGTGGTTCGAGGCGATGAAACATACGGGAACGGTGTAGCGACCGTCCATCTCGATGCCCCAACGACCGTAATCCTTCGCGGCATAGATGTCGCGCAACGACTGCGGAATGTCGTAGTCGTAGATTGCGGGGTCGTCCTTTTCGATGATACCGTCGAGCGTGGTGTAGTGCTTGTGGTAGACAGCGTCGGCATAGCGATAGCCGCCAACCTTACCGTAAGCAACTCGCAATGTGAGGTTTGCGTCGGGGAAGAAAGCCATCTCCTTGTCGTACTCCATCAGCGCACGCATATAGGGAGCGTAGTACTGCGCGATCGACGGTGCGTCGCTCATATTGCGGTAGCGACGCTGCGAGAAGTTGCCGCACTTGATGAGCTCGGTAACGAATCGGTTCATCGGGTCGTTCTCCATAATCGAGGGCAGGTGGTCGGGATCCGACGCCAAAGCTGCGAACTTCTCAGGCGTGGTCAGCTGACTCTCGTCGAAGAGGTAATCGACAAAGTGGTCGGTCGACGCAAAACGTGCCATCTCACTCTTCACCGATTCGGGAATATACTGTGCGTCAATATCTTCGACGAATGCTGCAACCAACTTCTTTGCCACCTCGCGGTCGATGTCGGCAACATAGTTTTTGTAGAATGCCGCCACCGCTTTGTCGTCAGCCGCAGGTTTGCGCTGAGCGACCATACGGGTCAGCTGCGCCAGCTCGATAGCCGAAATCGACTCGGCAAAGTACTCGGCACGCCAATAGGGGTCGCGCAGCTCGTCGTAAGCCGCATACATCTTCTCCAACAGACCCTTGTATTCGGGTTTCGACTCTGCCCAAGCGGCGAACTTCTGCTCGTAGGCACGCTTCTTCTCGACCGTACCAAGTCGCTCCAAACCAAGCACTTCGCCCTGCCATTTCTTCCAAGCGTTGGCGATGTTGGCGTGCTTTGCGGCATACTGGATACGCACCTTCGGGTCAGCCTCCTGAGCCTTCGAGATCACGTCGAGGCGCAGGGTGCGGAGCTTGATCTTCATCGGATCCGACAGACGCTCGACATAGTCGGCAGCCGACGAGATGACATATCGCTGGGTGTTGCCGGGGAAGCCATAGATCATCGTGAAGTCGCCCTCCTCGACACCTTTGGTCGAGATTTTGAAGTGGCGGCGGGGTTTGTATGGGACATTCTCGCGCGAGAAGTCGGCGGGTTTGTTCTCCTTGTTGGCATAGACGCGGAAAACCGAGAAGTCACCCGTGTGGCGCGGCCAGATCCAGTTGTCGGTGTCGCCACCGAACTTGCCGATCGACGAGGGGGGCGCACCAACTAAACGCACGTCCGTAAACTTCTCATACACAAACAGAAAATACTGATTTGCGTAGTACAGCGACTCGACCGAGGTCGAATAGCGACCACCCTCCGACGCCTCCTTTTTGATAGCGTCGATGTTGGCAGCGATCTTCTCGTCGCCACCCGCTTTGACGCGGTCGGTCACGTCCTCCATACGCACCAGAATCGCCACATAGAGGTTGGGATTGGGCAGCTCCTGCTCGCGCGACATCGCCCAAAAACCGTTGGTCAGGTAGTCGTGCTCGACGCTACTGTGGCTTTGGATTGCGCCATAACCGCAGTGGTGGTTGGTGAGCAGCAGACCCTGCTCCGAGATCAACTCGCCCGTGCAGCCGCCATTGAACAACACAACGGCGTCCTTCATCGAGGCGCGGTTGATGCTGTAAACATCTTCGGCGGTCAGTCGAAAACCCTTCGAACGCATATCCTTAATGCGATTTCCAATCAGGCTCGGGAGCCACATACCCTCGTCAGCAGCCGCCGAAAAGACGAACATCAGAGCCACGAGAGTCGATAAAAATTTCTTCATAGTCGTTAGTTGTATTTATTTGTTACTCATTACTTTACAAACTCGGCGAGTGCCGCATAGACTCGCTGCACGGGCAGCCCCATCACGTTGTAGAACGAGCCGTCGATACGCTCGATACCAACGTAACCGATCCACTCCTGAATACCGTAACTACCCGCCTTGTCCATCGGTTGGTAGCGCGTGACGTAGTAGTCGATCTCCTCGTCGGTTAGGGCGCGGAAATAGACATCGCTCTGCACCGCAAAACTCTCCACGCGGTCGCGCGAACGGAGCGTGACGCCCGTAGTGACGCGGTGGGCACGAGCAGACAACGTGCGCAACATCTCGCGCGCCTCAACCTCATCGGCAGGCTTGCCAAGTATCTCATTATCAACTACTACCACCGTATCAGCCGTAAGCAGAATATCGTTCTCGGACAGCTCCGCGGGGTAGCCTTCGCTCTTCAAGCGCGACAGATAGACGGGCACCTCGTCGGCGTCCATCGTCGCAGGGAACACCTCCTCGACCTCGTATCGTTCCGCCAGCTCATACTCCAATCCGCAGTCGGCGAGCAGTTGGCGGCGGCGGGGCGACTGACTCGCTAAAATCAGTCGGTAATTTTTAAGCGTATCGTGCAGTAACATAGCGTATTATCGTATATCAAAGTCCAACAATCGACGACCCTCCAACGTAGCCACCAGCTCGTCGCCCTCCTTCACTTCGCCCACTCCGACGGGGGTACCTGTGTAGATCAGATCGCCTATTTTCAGCGTCACAAACTGCGAAATGTGGCTGATCAACTGATCGACCGTGAAGATCATCTGCGACGTCGATGCCGATTGACGCACCTCGCCATTGAGTGTCATCTCGAAATGGAGGTTTTGCACGTCGCCACCCAGCTCCGCGAGCTTCACAAATTCGGGCGAAATGGCAGCCGAGTGGTCGAATGCCTTAGCCATCTCCCACGGCTCACCTGCCTCAGCAGCAGCACGTTGCACATCGCGTGCGGTGAAGTCGATACCCAAACCCACCTCGTCGTAGTAGCGGTGGGCAAATCGCTCGGCAATGCACTTGCCGACGCGGTTGATCCTCACCACCAACTCGCACTCGTAGTGCACCTCGCGGCTGAACGAGGGTACATAAAAGGGGTCGTTATTTCGCAAAAGAGCCGTGTCGGGTTTCATAAAAAAGATCGGAGCCGAGGGCACCGCACCCATCTTCAACTCATCGACGTGCTCGACGTAATTGCGTGCTATGCAAAAGATCTTCATCGTTTGTTCGTTACTTTATCCCATTATCTACGGCTGGGGGGGGGTCGCACAACAAAGTTTGCGCGAGCCGCAGATAATGACAAAATCCATTGGATTTTGCTTTATTCTATTTTATTGTTTCTTAAATCCTTAACCATTTCAGCGGCAAATCGTTCACTCGCGCCCGCGCCACCAATCAACTCACCGAGCTGGTCGAAATCCGAGAGCATTTTTTCGCGTTTCGCGCCTCCCGAAACGATCGCTCGCAACTCTCGTTCGGCAGCCTCCAAATCCAACTTCGCACAGACCATTTCGCGCACCGCCTCGCGCCCCAAGTTGATATTGACCAACGACACAAACGGAATCTTCAACACCAACGGACGCAACACTTCGTAGAGCTTAGGCACGTGATAGACAACCATTTCGGGGATTCGCATCAATGCCGTTTCGAGCGTTGCCGTGCCCGACGTAACCACCGCCGCCTCGGCAACCGCCAAGGTCTGCTGCGTCTGGTCGCACACGTAGCGAACGTCCGACGCGTGCTGACCGTCAGCCATATATGCCCAATAAAACCGCTTGTCGATCCACGGCACTGCCGTCACAACAAACTGATATTCAGGCATTCGTTTCGACAGCTCGACCATCGAGGGCAGATTCTCGCGGATCTCGCTCTTGCGGCTGCCCGCCAGCAGAGCGATGATCGGACGCTCGTCCAAGTTGTTGCGACGAATAAACTCCTCGCGCGAAATCAACTTCTCGCGTCGAGCCACGATATCATCGACCAGCGGGTTGCCACAGAAGGTTGGCTCGATACCCTTCGCGCGGAAGTAGTCCGTTTCGAACGGGAAGATCGTGAACAGTCGATCGACATATCGCTGCAACTTCTTCACGCGCCACTCCTTCCACGCCCAAACCTTCGGCGCGATGTAGTAGAAGGTGCGCAGACCGCGTTTCTTCGCCCACTTCGCCATCTTCATATTGAACCCTGGGTAGTCGATCAGAATCAGCACATCGGGCGCAAAACGCTCGACATCGGCTTGACACTCAGCCATTTGTCGAAATATCTTGCGCAGGTTGCGCAACACGGTCATAAAGCCGAAGAACGACGCCTCGCGGTAGTGCATAGCCAGCCCCTGCTGACCGCCCTCGGCAGCCATCAGGTCGCCGCCCCAGAAACGAAACTCCGCCTGCGGATCCGCTTTACGCAATCCCGCAATCAGTTTCGAGCCGTGCAAATCACCCGACGGTTCTCCCGCTATGAGATAGTATTTCATTCTTTGTTCGTTCCTTAAACTATGTTGAATGCTCATTCGGTTGTCGTTGGCTGCCCTTGCGCGCGACGTTCCGTCGCGGTTGCAATTCTGACCCACCCCCACCCCCCCGCCTCAGGCAAGGGCTTTGCCGCGACAAGCGCGGCGGGTTGCCGAATAGGTTGTATTTTTCAATTTATAAATGGCGAAATCTTTGATTTCGACACACCTTCGCGGGCTCGCCTTCGGCGACCGCCCCAGCCCGCGAAGGTGCGTGTCGCCATTTTGCATTTGGTTTATATTTTTTCTTTTTCTTTTTAATTCAAACTAATCGCCAACTCAAAACTAATTTTGAACCGACGCCAAGCCGAATGCGGAGTCGAGCTTGCTCGAACTCAGCTGAGGCGCGAAGGAGGAAAAGCTGCCGAAGGCAGATTAATCTTGAATTATTCCAACAAATCTGGTCTGAGTCGCTTAGTTCGTTCCCACGCCTGCTCTTCCTGCCACTTTTCGATCTCGCCGAAGTTGCCTGAGAGCAGCACATCGGGCACGCGCCAGCCGCGAAACTCCGCAGGGCGGGTATAGACAGGCGGAGCCAACAGGTTGTCCTGAAAGCAGTCGGTCAGTGCCGACGCCTCGTCGCCAATCGCACCGGGGACCAATCGCACCACCGAGTCGGCAATGATGCAGGCAGCCAGCTCGCCACCCGTCAGCACGTAGTCGCCAATCGAGATTTCGCGCGTGATGAGGTGCTCGCGGATACGGTGGTCGATACCCTTGTAGTGACCGCAGAGAATGATGATGTTCTCCAAGGTCGAGAGTCGGTTTGCCTCGTGCTGGTCGTAGCGTATGCCGTCGGGCGAGGTGTAGATGATCTCGTCGTAGGTGCGCTCCGACTGCAACTTCTCGACAAGCTCGAATACGGGCTCGCACTTCATCACCATACCTGCCTCACCTCCAAAGGGATAGTCGTCCGTTGTGCGGCGTTTGTCGTGGGCATAGTCGTGCAGGTTGTGGACCACGATCTCGACCAGACCCTTCTCCTGTGCGCGTTTGAGGATCGACTCGCTCAGTGGCGATGTCAGCAGTTCGGGAACAGATGTTATAATATCAATACGCATAATTCGGTTAATTCAAAAAGCAAAATTCAAAAAGCAAAATTCAAAAAGCACAAAGCGAAATTGGATACTTTGTAAGAGCTGAATTTTTGAGGTTAAATATTCTTAATTTCAGTTTTTCGTGTTTGTCTTAAACCATAATCTTGAATTTCAACAAACTACGGTTTTCGACCCGCTGTTAATATGCTCTCCAAATAATATCCTTTTCGCCCTCGTTGCCCAGTGGCACCTCTTTGCCGTGTTCGAGCGTGAAGCCGCGATAGCCGAGCGAGTGGAACAACTTGATGATCTTAGCGCGGTTGTCGCCACCCGTTTCGATCAGCACCGTCGGGCGGAAACGCTCCAACAACGGTCGCAACTCGTTCATTACAACCACTTCGTAACCCTCGATGTCGCACTTGATGAAGTTCAGGCGGGTCAATTTCGCAAACAATTCGCTACCGCGACGCATCTGCGCGGGGAAACGTTCGCCCTTTTGCTCACCCTCACTCTCGGCAGCCGAGGCGTCACCCACAAAGTTCTGCCCCGTACCGAAGTAACCTTGATAGCGAGCCGTGTCGTTGCACATCACAATCTCGCGCTCCTCCTCGCCCAACGCGTAGGGCAGAATCTCGACATTCGAGCAGTGACGCAGGTTGTGGCGCAACACACCGAGAATCGGAGCTACGGGCTCAACCGAATAGAGCTTGCCGCCCTCGCCAATCGCCTGCGAGATGTAGCGCGAGTAGTAACCCAAGTTGGCACCGATGTCGATCGCTGTCGCGCCCTCGCCCACCAATTCGGGCAGGTGGTAGACATACTCCGTAGCCTCGGCATAGCGACCTATGCCCAGACGTTTCCAGACGAAGAACATCGCGCTCACCACCCTCAGGTAGCCTTCGAGTGGCAGCAGTCGATAGAGCAATTTATGGATCAAACGCATCATAATTGGGTTATCCTCGATAGTTGATTTCGTTGTTCATCACCTCCACAACGAAGGGGTTGTAGAGCACCTCGTGACCGATGTCCGACGAGGGACCGTGACCCGCGTGGAAGACCACGTCGTCACCTAACGGCACAATGCGATCCAAAATCGAGCGCATAATCCACGAGTAGTCACCACCAGGCAGGTCGGTGCGACCGATACTCTCGCGGAAGAGTGTGTCGCCCGTGAAGAGCATACGCCCCTCCTCGTGGTAGAGGCATACGTGACCGGGGGTGTGACCGGGGGTGGGGATAACCTTCAAGACGGTCTCGCCAAAGGTGATCTCGTCGCGCTCTTTGAGGTCGATGTCGATCGAGGGCGTCACGGGTACCTTCAAGCCGAACATCGCCGCCTGCTGAGCCGCGCTCTCGACAAGGAATTTATCGTCCGACGAGAGTGCATAGGGAATACCTAACTCCTCTTTGAGCGTCTGGACGCCCATAATGTGGTCGATATGTCCGTGCGTACCGACGATCATCTCGGCTTCGAGTCGGTTCGAGCGAATGTAGTCGATGATTGCGGCAGTTTCGTTTGCGTTGCTGCAACCCGCGTCGATGATTATGCAGCGAGCGGTAGCTTTGTCGGTCACCACGTAGGTGTTCTCCTGAAAGGGATTGACGCAGAATAGTGCTATGTCGATCATAGTTGTATGTGAAGTTTCACGTTTTTTCGGATTAAACAATACTTTTCCAAAATACAAAAATACGAATTTTTCGTAATCCACCGCCCATTTTTATACATTATTTTATACGCGCGGAGGTTGGGAGCGTTGCAATCTACCGCTTTTTGCGTACCTTTGCCGAAAATAAATCCAAACTATCGTGGCACGTAAAAGACATCAATACCCTCTGATCGAGGGGCTCGAAATCACCACTCTCGCCGCCGAGGGCAAGTCGCTCGGTCGCTGGAACGACCAAGTTGTATTCGTTCCGATGACCGTTCCGGGCGATGTGGTGGACGTTCAAATCCGCAACAAACGCCGCCGTTATATGGAGGGCTATGTGGTTCGTTATCAGAAATTTTCGGAGATGCGCTGCGAACCTTTCTGCCAGCATTTCGGTGTTTGTGGCGGTTGCAAGTGGCAGAACCTCCCCTACGACGAACAGCTGCGCTTGAAGCAGTCGCAGGTCGAGGACCAACTGACCCGTATCGGCAAGATCGAGCTGCCCGCAATCAGCCCCATTTTGGGCTCGCGCCTGACGCAGTTCTACCGCAATAAACTCGAATTTACCTTCACGCCGCGCCGCTGGCTGACGCAGGAGGAGGTCGCTTCGGGTGCCGAACTCGACGCCTCGCCCGCACTCGGTTTCCACATTCCGACGATGTTCGACAAGGTGTTGGACATCGAAAAGTGCTGGTTGCAGAACGAGCCTTCGAATGCTATTCGTTTGGCTACCAAGCGTTTCTGTATCGACAATGGCTACGAGTTCTACAACGTGCGCGAGCATACGGGATTTATGCGCAATATGATCATTCGCACCGCCTCGACGGGCGAGGTGATGGTCATCGTGATCTTCGCTTATAAGGACGAGCAGCGTATCGCCGCACTGCTCGACCACCTCTGCGAGCAGTTCCCTGAGATCACCTCGATGATCTATATGATCAACGAGAAGTTGAACGACTCGACGGGCGACCTCGAACCCGTGACCTATCGTGGCAACGGGCACATCTTCGAACAGATGGAGGGCTTGCGATTCAAGGTGGGTCCCAAGTCGTTCTATCAGACCAACTCGGAGCAGGCGTACGAGCTCTATAAGGTGGCACGCGAGGCGGCTGATTTGAAGGCTGACGACGTGCTCTATGACCTCTATACGGGTACGGGTACGATCGCCAATTTCTGTGCGTCGCGTTGTGCGAAAGTGGTTGGTATTGAGTATGTTCCTGAGGCTATCGAGGACGCAAAGGTCAACTCCGAGATCAACGGAATTACGAATACGGTCTTCTATGCGGGCGATATGAAGAAGGTGCTGAGCGACGATTTCGTTGCAGCCAATGGTCGCCCCAATGTTGTGATTCTCGATCCGCCGCGTGCGGGTGTTGATGAGCCTGTGATTGATGTGATTCTGCGAGCTGCACCCGACCGCATTGTCTACGTGAGCTGCAACCCCGCCACTCAGGCACGCGACATCGCGCTGATGGACGGAATGTACCGCGTCGAGAGTGTCCAGCCGGTGGATATGTTCCCGCACACCTACCACGTCGAGAATGTAGTGAAACTTATTAAGAGATAATAGGTTACACGCAATATAATGATCAAAGCCGCACCCTCGTTGGAGTGCGGCTTTGGTCATTTATCGAACCGTGGGGGATTAATCCTCGTCGGTGTCGGTGTAAGCCTTCAACAGCTTGTCCTGAACGTCAGCGGGAACCTGCTCGTACGACGCGAACTTCATCGTGTACGATGCACGACCGTTGGTCAGCGACGACAGAGTGGTCGAGTAGCGATACAGCTCTGCCAGAGGCACGCGTGCATTCAGGCGATCCAGACCGTGATCCGACGACATACCCTCGATCAGAGCGCGGCGGTTCTGCAAGTCGCTCATTACGTCACCCATACGGTCGCTCGGAACGAGTACCTCGACGCTGTAAATAGGCTCCATAATCTTCGGACCTGCATTGCGGAATGCCTCCTTGAAGGCGTTACGTGCAGCCAACTTGAACGAGATTTCATTCGAATCAACGGGGTGCATCTTACCGTCGTAGATCACAACGCGAATATCGCGTGCATACGAACCTGTCAACGGACCCTCGGTCATCTTCTCGTTGATACCCTTCAAGATTGCGGGCATAAAGCGTGCGTCGATTGCACCACCAACGATCGAGTTGTAGTACTGCAACTTGCCGCCCCATTCGAGCTCGTACTCCTCCTTACCCTTGATGTTCACGGTAACCTCCTTACCGTTGATCTTGTACTTGGTAGGCTCGGGCATACCCTCGTAGTAGGGCTCGATAACCATATGTACCTCACCGAACTGACCTGCACCACCCGACTGCTTCTTGTGGCGGTAGTCTGCCTGAGCGACCTTAGTGATAGTCTCGCGGTAGGGGATACGCGGTGCCATATATTCGATCTCCATCTTGTTCTCGGTCGAGAGGCGGTACTTCAAGATATTGAGGTGGTGCTCACCCTGACCCTGAATGATGGTCTGTTTCAACTCCTTCGAGTACTCAACCAAAATGGTCGGATCCTCGTACTTAGCCTTATTGAGCAACTCGCCCAACTTCTCGTCGTCACCCTGCTTAACGGGCTTAACTGCTGCGCGGTAGCGAGCGTCGGGGAATACGATCGGCTCGATCTCAACGGGTGCTGCGGGTGCCGACAGGGTGTCGTTGGTGCGGGTAGCCTTCAACTTAACGGTGCAACCGATGTCACCTGCAACCATCTCCGAAACCTTGATACGGTTCTTACCTGCAACAGCAAACAGCTGCGAGATCTTCTCCTTGTTACCCGTACGGCTGTTCACGAGCTCCATACCCTCGGTAACCTTACCACGCACTACGCGGAAGTAGCTGATCTCACCCAAGTGCTGCTCAACCTGGCTCTTGAATACGAACAGAACGGGCTGACCATTCTCGTCTGCCTCGATCTCCTCGCCCTCGGTCGAGAGGAAATTGGGAGCGGTCAGCGGACCGGGAGCCACGTTGATGATGAACTCCATAATACGCTTCGAACCTACATCGCGCTTAGCCGACGAGCAGAATACGGGCAGGCAGTCACGCTTAGCAACGCCTAACTTCAAACCGCTACGAATATCGTCCTGAGTCAGCGCACCCTTGTCGAAGTAGAGCATCATCAGATCCTCATCGTTCTCGGCTGCGGTCTCAACCAGCGTCTGGTGCAACTCCATAGCGCGATCCATCTCCTCAGCGGGGATTTCGAGCTCCTCACGAGTACCATTTTCGTCGGTGAAACGATACATCTTCATCATCAGCACGTCGATGAACGAATCGAAGTTCGGACCCGGATTAACGGGATACTGCACGATCACGGGCTTCACGCGCGACGAAGCGGTGATGCTCTCGATGGTCTCCTCCCAGTTAGCGTTCTCGGCGTCGAGCTTATTTACGATAGCGATCACGGGCTTGTTAAGCTTACGAGCGTAGCGAGCCTGAATCTCGGTACCAGCCTCGAAACCCTCGACTGCGCTGATCACGCACAGACCCACGTCAGCCACCTTGAAAGCCGAGAACAGACTACCGCAGAAGTCGTCCGAACCCGGGGTGTCGATGATATTGAGCTTACGACCCATAAACTCCGAGAACAGAGCGGTCGAATAGATCGAACGTTTGTATTCGTGCTCGATATCGGTGTTGTCCGACAGAGTATTCTCACCCTCGATAGTACCACGACGGTCGATTACCTTACCTTCGAACGCCATAGCCTCGGCGAGGGTGGTTTTACCCGAGCCGGGAGCACCAATCAGAACGACGTTCTTGATCTCCTTAGTTGAATAGTTTTTCATAGTTTTGAGGTTATTTTTGTTTTAGTTTCTAAATTTCGCGACCATAAATATATGAATTTTATTTCAAACTCCAAGCGTTCGCCCCAAAAATTTTAATTTCGACGGGCTATTTCGGGGGTTTGTGGCGGTTTTCGGGCGATATAGATATATGTATATAACAGAAAAGAGCCGCCCCGCAGTGGCAGCTCCTTTCGTTTTGTTAGTTGCGTTTTGGCGGGCTACAATCCGCTCAAAAGATCGCTTAGAATTTCATATGTCGCTCGCCTTTGGCGGGGTAGATATCGGCGATGGTGATCAGGATACCCGTCTCCTCGACTGCACCGAAGTCGTTGTTGTGGACCGTCGAGAAGGTTCGCATCGAGGGCGAAATGCTCATATAGGAGTTGATCAGCGGCGGAATGTTCTCGCCACGTTCGCGCACCTGCTGGCACAGCGTGCGGTGATCCTCGTTGTAGTTGTCACCCGTAAACATCGCGTCGAAACGCTCGTAGTCGATATCCATTTCGACGGGATCAATGCCCTCCATCAGATCGTCACGATCGGGGAAATAGCGGTGCATAAAGTAGATGATCATATTGCGAGCCTCAACGTTGAAATCGGTGTACATCGTCACCTTGCCGAAGAAATATCGCATTTCGGGGTTGAGTACGGTGAGTGCTCCCAGACCGTCCCAAAGGTTGTCTAACGCAAAGATACTCTTGTTGTTATCGCGTGATTGGTAGCTCGGTTGCACGAACGAACGACCCAGCTCGATGGTCCACGGCAGGAACTCCTCGCGGAACTTGTCCGAGAAGCGGAAGTAGTGCTCCGTCGAGAGGTGCGCGGGGCGCGACGAGCGACAGATGATAAAGCGATAGCCACCCACAATTTCGCGTGCGGCGGGGTCCCAAACAATCAACTGCTGATAGCCGTTCTCTGCCAAGTCGTCGGCGTCAATATCGACCTCTTCGCCTGTACCGCCACCCGCCTCGCGGAACGATACTTCGCGCAGGCGACCGATCTCGCGCATCACGGCGGGCGAGTCGGCAGCCGTCACAACATAGATCTCGTTACCGGCTTTGTTGGTGTTGCGAATCTTCTTCTCTGCCGTCAGTTCACGTTCGATCAACTCGCGTGCAACGGGCTCTATAATGGGTTTCATCTCACACATAAAAATAGGGCATTTAGGCAAAGATAGCTATTTTAGTTGAGAAACAGCTACTTTTTGACCTATTTTTGCATTTCGTAGGCTTTTTTACGTACAAATACCACCTGCTCGTCGTAGTTTCCTGCCTGCTTTAACTCCTCGCGCGAGATCGGTTTTCCGAATCGCAGTGTGAAGGTTTGACCACTCTGTCGCACCATCTCATCGACCAGCAAAATCATCTCGATATTGAACTTTATGCCGAGTTTTTTGCGCAGATTTGCGAGGTTGTAGAAACGGTTCGAGAGCCTACCCTCGACAAATACGGGAACAACCTGACGATCGGTCGAATGCGCCTGCTTGATAAAACTCTTTCGCCACTCCAAATCGGCTATAACGCCCTTGGTTCGACGCGAGCACAGACCCGCAGGGAAGGTCATAATCGGCAGCGGTCCTTCGAAAGCCTCGTGCATACGGCGGGCATACTCCGAATTTTGGCGTCCGTGCTTATTGACGGGCAGCCAAATCGGTTGCAGCGGCTCCATATACATCAGCAGGTCGTTGATCACCACACGCACATCGCCCAAACGCGAGCCGATAGCCTCGGCGACCATCATTCCGTCCATACCGCCAAAGGGGTGGTTCGAAGCGAAGATGTAGCGACCGTTGGGATCGATATTTTCGAAGCCCTCGACATCGTATCGAATATCGAGAATTTTGAATGCGCCGCGAATAAATTCGAGGGGTGACTTGTCGCCGTAATTATCTATGGCACAGTTGAGTACATCTTCGTGAATCAGTCCGCGCAACCAATTGATCACACAGCGCGGAATGTAACGTTTCAGGCGTGGAACCTTGTTCTCCAAGATCCTGTCAATGTCGATTCTATCCATAAAAAAGATTTTTATGGATACAAAGATAGAAAATATGCGCGAAAATCCTCTTTTTTTGAGTAACTTTACGCCCAAATATGCAAAAATGAACGAAACAACTACATATCATACCCCCGTATTGCTCTCCGAGTCGGTCGATTTGCTTGCGATTGACCCCGATGGCACATACGTCGATTTGACCTTCGGCGGCGGCGGTCACTCGCGTCATATCCTCTCGCAACTCTCGGAGCGCGGACGCCTATTCAGCTTCGATCAGGATCCCGACGCCAAGGCTAATTGTCCCGACGATCACCGTTTCCACTTCGTCGAGAGCAATTTTCGCTTTCTGCGTGGTGCGTTGCGCTATCGCGGTGTGGAGCAGGTCGATGGCATTTTGGCAGATTTGGGCGTGTCGTCGCACCACTTCGACTGCACCGAGCGCGGATTCTCGTTCCGTGGCGAGGCACCGCTCGATATGCGTATGAACTACCGCAATGGTCGCTCGGCTGCCGACATCGTCAATGAGGCGGACGCCGAGACCCTCACCCGCATCTTTGGCGAGTGGGGCGAGATTGACACCCCCTACAAAGCTGCCAACTGCATTGTGCGTGCACGTGCCGCAGCCCCGATCCTCACGACGGCTCAGTTGGTTGAGGCGGTTGCTCCCTGCACTCCGCGCAAGGACGAGAGCAAGTTCCTCACCAAGCTCTTTCAGGCACTGCGTATCGAGGTCAATGGCGAGATGGAGGCGTTGAAGATGGCTTTGGAGCAGAGTTTGAAGATGTTACGCCCGGGTGGTCGCCTGTCGGTCATCTCGTACCACTCACTCGAAGATCGTCTGGTGAAGAACTTTATGCGCAACGGAACCTTCTCGGCACAAGCCGAAAAGGATTTCTTTGGTCGCTCGACCACGCCGTGGCAACTCGTAACGCGCAAAGCTGTTGCACCCTCGGCTGAGGAGATCGAGCGCAACCCTCGTTCGCGTAGCGCACGACTGCGTGCAGCCGAAAAACTTTAAAAACGATTACAAGACAATGAGATACGACGAAGATATTGAGATTGATCCCTCGTTTCGTGAGGAGCGCGAGCGTGCGGCAGCCGAAGCCGAGCGCGACCGCCGCATTCGCAATGAGGTTGTACGCGTGCTGAGCGGCAAAGCCGAGGAGGATTTGGCTGAGGACGAGCGTCTGCGTTTGGAGCAGGAGGAGGCAGAGCAGGAGGCACGCGAACGCGAGGAGCGTCGCCAGAACAGCTGGTGGAACAAGACCTTCAAGGCGTTTTTCACGGGCGAGATCCTCACCAACGAGGAGACCCGCCACATCTACCCCTATCTGCTATTCGTGGCATTAATATTCTTCGTGAGTATCTTCATACTCTTCTCGGCACTGAGTTTGGATATCAAACGCTCACGCCTGCAAAACGAACTGATAGTGTTGCAGGAGCAGTCGGTGCGCCAGTCCGAACAACTCTACCGCGCTACGTCGCGTAGTGCAATCATCGAACAGTCGAAGGCTCGCGGGTTGAACCTCGAAGAGCTGCCGACTCAAACCCACATCATCGACAACAACTAAGTTATGCCCGAACAGAAATATACCATTAAACGCCAAATACGTCGTCGCGCATTATGGCTCTACGTCACCTTCTTTTTGGTTGTGGTGGCGATCATCGCACGTTTGATCTATATCCAATATTTCAGCCGCTCGACAGCCGAGTATGCCAACGCGATCGAGAATCGTATCCTCACAACCAAGACCCTCAAAGCGCGTCGTGGCAACATCTTGATGCGCGATGGCGAGCCGTTGGCTACGGTGCTGCCACTCTATCAGGTGTCGTTTGACTTTGGCGCGGAGGCTCTCGACTCGGTTGAGCGTTACGTCAAACTCTCCGATTCGTTGGCGGGTCTGTTGGGTGGATATTTCGCCAACGAGGGCTACCCCAAAGCCTACTTCAAGAAGAAATTTGCACTCTATCACGACCATAAACGTTTCACCGATGATGGTCGCCGCCGCTACTCGACCATCGAGTTGCTACCGCGCTGGATCGACCACAAGGAGTGGAGTCAGATCAAGCAATTCACGATCCTCAATTGGGATATCGGGCAGACCTACTCGCTTTTGGATAGTCTGACGCGCATCTATCCGTTGGGTGACATCGCCAAGCGTACGGTGGGTAAGTATGAGAGCGACCGTATCAAGACCCCGTTTGGTATCGAGCACGTCTTCGACTCGATTCTGCGAGGCGAGGACGGACAGCAGTCGCGACAGCGCATTGCCCACCGCTTCACCTCAAACGTTGCGACCGATGGTAATAAGAAGGATAAACCGAAGGTTGATGGTGTGGATATCGTCACCACACTCGATAGACGTATTCAGGAGATCTCGGACGTGGCTCTGCGCAAAAATATGGTTGCTAACAATGCCATTTGGGGTACTGCAATAGTGATGAGTGTCGAGACGGGCGAGATTCTGGCGTTGTCGAATCTCTCTGAAACCTCGGCGGGGAACTATGCCGAGATCGACGATAACGCTTTCAAGCGTATGTGCCCTGGTTCGACCTTCAAGCTGGCGTCGTTGCTGGCGTTGGTCGAGGACAAGGGTATGGATATCAATATCCGAATCCCGATCAAGGAGGGGCAGGTGACCTCGGCAGGCAAGGATCAGCGTATCAAGGTAGGTCCCAATCCCAAGGCGCAGGGTATCCGCGACGACCACGCTTTCTGCGACACGATGTCGATGAAGTATTGTGTGGCTCACTCGTCGAATATCTTCTTTGCCAACGCCATCTATCAGTCCTACAAGGATCACCCTGAACAGTATGTAGCCTTCCTGCGCAAGTTGCACCTCGATCGCCCGATGGGACTGACCGAATTTGGTGAGCAGGCACCCCGCTTCAACGACTATCCGACCGATGACGACCCCGCCAGCCGCGAGGTGCGTCGCACGTGGATCTATAACAACCGTCTGTGCCAAATTGCCTACGGATACGAGAACGAAATCACTCCGATCCAAACAGCAACGCTCTATAATGCCGTTGCAAACGAGGGTCGTATGGTTGCACCGAAGTTGATACGTGAGATACGACAGAATGGTCGCACGATCCAGAAGTTCGAAACCAAAGTGCTCAACGAGCGTATCTGCTCGTCGGGTGCGCTGGCGAAGGTGCAGGAGTGTTTGGAGGAGGTTGCGCTGACGGGTACGGCGCGTGCATTCTTTGTGCGCGATACGGCTCTGTTCCGTGTGGCGGCGAAGACGGGTACGGCTGTGGTTGTCGGATCGAAGACCAACGACTACCTCGGTAGTATGGTTGCCTACTTCCCCACCGACGCTCCGAAATATACGGTTATGGTGGCGGTGCGCAACAACGCTTCGCGAGGAGCCTACTATGGTGCGGGTGTGAGTGGTCCTGTGGTGCGCGACATCATTTATAGTCTCTACACGATGGAGAGCGAGTGGCGCAATCCGATCGAGTCGGGCGCGGCAATCAAGCGACCCACACAGATCAAGGGTGGTCGCACGGAGCAGATGCGCGAGGTGGCGTCGGCACTCGATATGTCGGTCACGACCGACGCACGTCGCGGGTGGTCGCTGGCGGAGGTTGACGACTCGACCCAACAAGCCAAGTTCAGTCAGATCACAACCGACGCAGGCAAGATGCCGCGAGTGGTCGGTATGGGTTTGAAGGACGCGATCTACATTTTGGAGAGTCGCGGTCTGCGTGTCGGCTTTACGGGGCACGGGCGCGTGACGAGTCAGAGCGTGGCGGCAGAGACTACGGTTCGGCGCGGCGACTATGTGCAATTGGTACTTAAATAACAACACAAGATAAGAATGAAACAGGTTAAAGATATAATCGAAGGCATCGAGTGTCAAGTGATCGGATCGACGGCGGTGGAGGTCAGTGCGCTGGCTCTCGACTCGCGTCGCGTCGCGTCGGGCACGATGTTCTTCGCTGTGGTCGGAACAGCAACCGATGGTCACGCCTACATCGAGAGTGCGGTGGCGGGCGGTGCGGTGGCGGTGGTCTGCCAGCGCGTGCCTGAGCAACCGAACGAGGGGGTGTGCTACGTGGTGGTTGAGGATACGTCGGCTGTGGTCGGTCAGATGGCGTCGAACTTCTACGACCGCCCCTCGGAGCAGTTGAAGCTGGTCGGTATCACCGGAACGAATGGCAAGACCACGACCGTGACGCTGCTCTATGAGATGTTCCGCGCATTGGGTTATCGTGTGGGTCTGCTGTCGACGGTCGAAAATCGTATCGACGGTCGCGTAGTGCCCTCGACGCACACCACGCCCGACCCGATTACGCTCAATGCACTGCTGGCGGAGATGGTCGAGGTGGGTTGCGACTACTGCTTTATGGAGGTGTCGTCGCACAGCATTGTGCAGCGTCGAATCGGCGGTCTGCACTTCGCGGGAGCACTGTTCTCGAATATCACGCACGACCACTTGGACTACCATAAGACCTTTGCCGAGTATATCCGCGCCAAAAAGATGTTCTTCGACGAGCTGCCGCGCGAGGCGTTTGCGCTGGTCAATATCGACGACCGCAATGGCGAGGTGATGGTGCAGAACACCCGCGCGAAGGTGTGCCGCCTGTCGCTGCGCTCGATGGCGGACTTTGTCGGTCGCGTCATCGAAATGCACCTCGACGGAATGTTGCTGCGCGTGGACGGACGCGAACTTTGGGTGCGCTTCCTCGGTCGATTCAACGCCTACAACCTGCTGACGGTCTATGGCGCGGCGGTGCTGCTCGGTGCTGATAAGGAGGAGGTGCTGCGCGTGTTGTCGATGTTGTCCTCGGTCAATGGACGCTTCGAGGCTCTGCGCTCGGAGGACGGCGTGACCGCCATTGTCGACTATGCCCATACGCCCGACGCGTTGCAGAATGTGATAGACACGATCAACGATATTCGCGGGGCGGGGCGACTGACCGTTGTGGTCGGTTGTGGCGGCAACCGCGACAAGACCAAACGTCCTGAGATGGCTCAGATTGCGGTGCGTGGTGGCGATCGCGCGATTTTGACTTCGGACAACCCGCGTGGCGAGCAGCCTGAGGCGATTTTGGACGATATGGTTGCGGGCTTGGAGCCGACGGACCACTACCTGCGCATAGCCGATCGACGCGAGGCGATCCGCACGGCGGTGATGTTGGCTGAGTCGGGCGATGTGATCCTCGTTGCGGGCAAGGGTCACGAGACATATCAAGAGGTGGAGGGTGTCAAGCACCACTTCGATGACCGCGAGCAGGTGCGCGAGGCATTCGACACGCTGCGCAAAAAACGCTAATTAACAAAGACTTAAACCGAAAGAAAAACTAAACCAAACCTATGTTATATTCACTTTTCGAATATTTGGGCGATGCGTTTTCGCTGCCCGGAGCAGGAATGTTCCAATACTTGTCGTTCCGTGCGGCGATGGCAATCATCACCGCCCTGCTGATCGCAATCGTCTTCGGACGCAGAATTATCGACCGTCTGGCGCGTTTGCAGATCGGCGAGGAGATCCGTAACCTCGGTCTCGAAGGTCAGATGCAGAAGAAGGGCACCCCGACGATGGGTGGCATAATCATTCTGCTGGCGATCGTGGTGCCGATGTTGCTGTTTTGCGACCTGACGAATGTCTACATTCAGTTGATGTTGGTATCGACCGTATGGTTGGGTCTGATTGGCGGTGCCGACGACTACATCAAGGTCTTCCGCCACAACAAGGAGGGCTTGAAGGGTCGTTTCAAGATCGTGGGTCAGGTCGGTTTGGGTCTGATTGTGGGCACGACGATGTGGCTCAATGCCGATATCGTGGTGCGCGATGGCGCGAGCCTGCCGACCGAGTTGCGTGGCGAGGTGGTCGAGCAGAACTACTTTGCGCCCGAGCAGGGCAAAGTTCCCGAAGCAACTGAGGTCGAGGGCATTAAGACCACGCAGACAACCATTCCGTTCATCAAGGACAACGAATTCGACTACAAATGGCTGGCGGGTGGTAACGAGACACTCGGTTGGCTGGTCTACGTTTTAGTGGCGATTTTCGTCATCACGGCGGTGTCGAACGGAGCGAATCTGACGGACGGTCTGGACGGTTTGGTGACGGGCGTGTCGGCTCCGATTGTGGTAGTGTTAGGCGTGTTAGCATACCTTTCGGGACATATCGTTTATGCTGATTATCTGAACATTATGTATATCCCGCATAGTGGCGAGCTGGTTGTTTTCGCGGCGGCAATGACGGGTGCGCTGATCGGTTTTCTGTGGTACAACTCGTTCCCCGCGCAGGTCTTTATGGGCGATACGGGCTCGCTGGCTATCGGTGGCGTCATCGCGGTCTTTGCACTGCTGATCCGCAAGGAGTTGCTGCTGCCGGTGATGTGCGGTGTCTTCTTGGTTGAGGCGCTGTCGGTGATGATTCAGGTGAGCTACTTCAAATACACAAAACGTAAATATGGCGAGGGACGACGTGTATTCCTGATGTCGCCCCTGCACCACCACTACCAGAAGCGCGGTTTCCACGAGGTGAAGATCGTCAACCGTTTTTGGATCGTGTCGATTCTGCTGGCAGCGGTGGCACTCGTAACCCTCAAAATCCGATAAAACAATGAAACAGAAGAAGATAGTAGTGCTGGGTGGCGGTATCAGCGGATACGGCTCGGCGATTTTGGCAAAGAAACTCGGATTCGCAACCTTCCTTTCGGACGCGGGTCGCATTGCCGATCGCTACAAGGCAGCCCTCGATGAGTGGGGCGTCGAGTACGAGGAGGGCGGTCACACGATGGAGCGCATTTTGGCGGCTGACGAGGTGGTCAAGAGCCCCGGAATCCCCGAAAAGGCACCCGTGGTGAAGGCTCTGCGCGAGCAGGGCACGCCAATCATTTCGGAGATCGAGTTCGCAGGTCGCTACAAGGGCAAGGCGCGAACTATCTGTATCACAGGCTCTAACGGCAAGACCACAACCACCTCGCTCACCTATCAGATCCTGCGCGATGCGGGTTTCCGCGTGGCGTTGGGCGGCAACATTGGCGAGAGCTTTGCATACTCGGTAGCGACTGCCGAATATGATTGGTATGTGCTGGAACTCAGCTCGTTCCAACTCGACGGTATGTACGATTTCCGCGCCGATGTGGCGGTGTTGATGAACATCACGCCCGACCACTTGGATCGCTACGACTACTGTTTCCAGAACTATATCGACTCGAAAATGCGTATCGCACAGAACCAACACACGCGTTGCGCGTTCATCTACTCGGCTGATGATCAAGTGATTGCCGAGCAGCTGCCCAAATATGACCTACGTATGCGTCAGCTGCCCTTTGCGGCTAAGACTGCCGTAGCGAGTGGTGCGGGCGACGCCTACCTCGATGGCGATGGCGTCTTCACGGCGACGGTGGGCAAGAAGTCGATTGAGATCGACACTGCCAAAATGCAGATCAAGGGTCTGCACAACGCCTACGACGCAATGGCGGCGTCGCTGGCGGCTTTGGCGGCGGGTGTCGAGCCTGAGCAGGTGCGAGCAACGGTCGAGGCTTTCGGAGGTGTCGAGCACCGCTTGGAGCGCGTGAAGGATCACGATAACGTGCTGTGGATCAACGACTCAAAGGCAACAAATGTCGATTCGGTTTGGTACGCTTTGGAGAGTATGACCCGCCCGACGGTGTGGATTGCTGGCGGTACGGACAAGGGCAACGACTACGCTCCGCTGATGGATTTCGCACGCGAGAAGGTGCATACGCTCGTATGTATGGGTGTTGATAATCAGAAACTTATCGACAGCTTTACGGGCGTCATTCCCACGATCCGCGACACCCATTCGCTCGACGAGGCGATGACCGCGGCACGCGAGGCAGCACGCGAGGGCGATGTGGTGCTGTTGTCGCCCGCGTGCGCAAGTTTCGACCTGTTCCGCAACTACGAGGCTCGCGGCGAGGAGTTCAAGCAGTGGGTTAATGATAACGTAAAATAGGCTCGACAAACAATGGCTAAAACAGTTGAAAATCAGCAGGAAGAGCAGGGCTTTTGGGGTAAACTCTTCACGGGCGACCGCGCGTTGTGGATCATCATCGCGTTGATGATGGTTTTCTCGATTTTGGTGGTCTATTCGTCGACCGCCAAGATGGTCTATCAGGGTGCGTCGAACACGGGATCGTACTCCTATATGTTCAAGCAGATCTTCTTTGTGATGGTGGGTCTGGGAACGATTTTGATGGTTCACAAGATAGATTTCGACAAGTATCGCTCGTGGGCGTGGGTCGCCTATGGCGTTGCGCTGTTGATGACAATTGCGGCATACGTGCCCGGTATCGGTGTGGTGATCAATGGCGCAAGACGTTGGCTCGACTTAGGTATTATAACCATACAACCGTCTGAGATTCTGAAAGTTGCGACTATTCTCGTGCTCGCCAAACAGCTCGGTGCACGTCAGAAACGAATCGAAAATATGGATTTGTTTCCGTCGTTGGCATTCTGGCGTTGGGGTCGCACGTGGCGTCGCGTCAGTAAGACACTGAAAGAGAGCACCATACCCATTTTGGGACCCGTAGTGTTGTCGTGCGCGGTGATTCTGCCCGCACACACCTCATCGGCGGCATTGCTGTTTCTGACCTGCTGGATTATGCTGGCAATCGGACGTGTGCGCGGAGGCGAGTTGGGACGACTGCTGTTGTTGGCAATCGCGGCGGCATTGCTGGCTTTGGGTGCGCTCAACATCGGTCGTAGCGACACCGCCGCAGGACGTATGGATATGTGGATCAACACGTTATTCAACGACGAGAAGGTGGCTGTCGAGAACCTGACCGATACCCAACGCTCAATGATCGCCATCTACAACGGCGGTCTGACGGGCAAGGGCGCGGGTCAGAGCATTATGCGCGTCGAACTGATCCACCCCGAGTGCGACTACGCCTTTGCGTTCATCGTCGAGGAGTATGGTTTGCTGCTCGCCGTGGTGATTATGTTGCTCTATCTGTGGATTTTCTACCGCTGTAAGGTGATTTTCGACGGGTGCGCGTCGGGCTTTCCGTCCCTGCTGGTGCTGGGGTTGGGATTGATGATTACGTTTCAGGCGTTGATCCACATTTTGGTTACGATCAACTTTATGCCCGAAACGGGTCAGCCTCTGCCGTTGATCAGCCACGGAGGTTCGTCGATGATCTCGGCGGCGTTGGCTTTGGGAATGATCTTGGGCGTGAGTCGTGCGCTTGCCGACAAGACACTCGAACGCCCGCGCACTGAATCGCTCTACGAGAAGTAGCGATACCTATATATATTATATAGGGGTAGGCTGTATTGAGCGAATTGACGGCAGCTTCGGTCGAACTTGGATTCAAGATTCAAAATTCAAAATTGGGTTTTGGACTTGAATTAAGAAGAAAGGAGCACGCCCATAAGGCGTGTCATTATCTGCGGCTCGCGCAAACGAAGTTGCGCGACCCCCCCAGCCACAGATAATGAGATTAAGGTGGGTGGGGTCATAATTGCACCGCGACTGAAAAATCGCGCGCAACACAAAGGTTAATAAACGTAACAAACTGAAAATAACGAATATATGATATGAAACGCATAATACTTAGCGGCGGTGGCACAGGAGGTCACATCTACCCTGCGGTTGCCGTAGCCGAGGCTCTCAAACGTCGTTTTGGCGATGAGGTTGAGCTGTTGTTTGTCGGTGCCGAGGGCAAGATGGAGATGGAGAAGGTGCCTGCGTTGGGTTACCAAATCGTCGGACTGCCTACGGCGGGTCTGCAACGTCGCCTCACGCTGTCGAACCTGCTGTTGCCCTTCAAGGTGGCAAAGAGCATTGCGAAAGCAAAGCGCGTGATCCGCGAGTTTGGTGCCGACATCGTGGTGGGCTTTGGTGGTTACGCCAGCGCACCCGTGCTGTGGGCGGCGCAACGTATGGGAATCCCGACGCTCATTCAGGAGCAAAACTCCTATGCGGGCGTAACGAATAAGATTTTGTCGCGTCGTGCCGAGCGCATTTGTGTGGCTTACGAGGGTATGGAGCGTTTCTTCCCTGCGGAGCGTATCGTGATGACAGGCAATCCGTTACGCGGTTCGTTCTCGGCGGCTACGGGCGATACTCGCGCCGAGGGCTTGAAGTTCTACGGGCTCTCGGACACGAAACCCGTAGTGCTGGTTGTGGGCGGATCGTTAGGCACGCGCACGCTCAACGAGATGATGAAACGTTGGGTTGCCGAGCAAAAGGGCGAGCCTAAGATTCAGGTTATCTGGCAGACGGGTAAGTTCTACGAGCGCGAGATGCAGGAGTTCTTTGCGGCGCACCCGACCGAGGGTGTTTGGCAGGGCGCATTCATCAATCGTATGGATTTAGCCTATGCGGCAGCCGATCTGGTCATCTCGCGTAGTGGTGCCTGCACGGTTTCGGAGCTCTGTTTGGTGGGTTGTGCAACGCTGTTTGTCCCCTCGCCCAACGTGGCGGAGGACCACCAGACCAAAAACGCAATGGCGTTGGTCGAGAAGGGTGCGGCGGAGATCGTGCGCGATGCGGAGGCGGTCGAGAAGGCAATGGCACGCGCCGAGGAGTTGCTCTCGGACGAGGCTCGATTGAAGGCGTTGAAGGAGAATATCGCGGCTCTCGGAATCGACGATTCGGCAGACCGTGTAGCTGCGCAAGTGGCTGAAATTATTGGACTTAAATAGTTGAAGAAGATGAACAACAAAAGCATATATTTCGTCGGTATTGGCGGTATCGGAATGAGTGCCTTGGCACGTTATTTTATGCACGAGGGCTATCGTGTGGGCGGTTACGACCGCACGCCGTCGCCCCTGACCGAGCAACTCGCAAAGGAGGGTGCGGCGGTCCACTACGAGGATAGCGTCGAGTTGATCGGCGAGGAGTTTCGTGATCCGAGCTCGACGCGCGTGATCTACACCCCCGCGGTGCCGTCTGACCACTCGGAGCTGTGCTACTTCCGCGAGGGTGGTTTCGAGGTTATGAAACGCTCGCAAATGCTTGGTTTGCTGTGCGAAGACAACTACGTGATGGCGGTTGCGGGCACGCACGGCAAGACCACCACCTCGACCCTCGTGGCGTGGTTGAACCACCGCGCGGCAGGGTGCGGAAAGGCGGTATTGGGCGGTATCTCGAAGAACTTTGCGAGCAATTTAGTGCTCGGCGAGGGTCGTCGTATGACGGTCGAGGCAGATGAGTTCGACCGCTCGTTCCTGCGCCTCGATCCCGACGTCGCGGTGATCACCTCGGCAGACGCCGACCACCTCGATATCTATGGCACGCACGAGGCGGTGAAAGAGGCGTTTTCGCAGTTCGTCGACCGTATCAAAAAGGGCGGTACGCTCATCATCAAGAAGGGTGTCGAGGTGGCGATTAACAATCAGTCAATCAACGTATTCCGATATTCGTACGACGAGCCGTGCGACTTCTATGCCTCGAACATCTCGACCGACGAGGGTGGCTACTACACCTTCGATCTGAACTGCCCCGATGGTGTTCTCAGCGGTCTGCGATTGGGTATCCCTGGGTGGGTCAATGTTGAGAATGCGGTGGCTGCGGTGGCGATGTTGTGGGCGGCGGCAAAGGCAGATAACCGTCCGCTCGATATCGTCGAACTGCGTGCCGCGCTCAACGAATTTTCGGGAGTGAAACGCCGTTTCGAGTTCTATGTCAACCACCCCAAGCAGGTTTATATGGACGACTATGCCCACCACCCGCGCGAGTTGGGTGCGGCGATCTCGTCGGTACGCGCGATGTTCCCCAAGCGTCACCTGACCGCCATCTTCCAACCTCACCTCTTCACTCGCACGCGCGACCTCTATGACGGTTTTGCCGAGGCGTTGTCGATGGCAGATGAGGTTGTGTTGCTGCCGATCTACCCCGCACGCGAGTTGCCGATCGAGGGTGTTACGGCAGAATTGATCGCACGCGAGCTGACCGCACCCTACCGCATTGTCGAGTTGGAGGAGCTGGCGGCAACGATCAGCGAGATGTCTACCGACGTGGTGGTGAGCTTCGGTGCGGGCAGTATCGACCGTCAAACCGAGGCGTTGGCAGCAGTTGCCGAGGCTAAATGTCGTTAAACGCCAAACGAGATGAAACAGATAGGTAAAATCATAGCGTTCAGCATCTTTTGGGTTGTTGTGATCGGTGTTATGGTGCTCCTCGGACGCCACTCATCGACTCGCGCCGAGGTGCAGACACTCACGGGCGTCGATGTGGTGGTCAAGGATAGTGCCCGCCGCCAAATGGTTGATCCACAGACCGTACGAAGCTGGATTGCCTCGATCAAAGTCGAGGGCGTGCGTGCTGTCGACGCTCCGCTGGGCGAGATCGAGCAGACGATTCTTTCGCACGGCTATGTGCGCTCGGCAGAGGCGTACCTGACCCCCAATGGTCGCGTGAAGGTCGAGGTGGAGCAGCACGAACCCGCGATGCGAATGATGCTCGATGGGGGCTACGACTTCTACCTCACAACGGACGGCGAAGTGTTCCGTTCGCCCGAACTCTCAGCGGCATACGTGCCTGTGGTTACGGGACGTTTCGATGTTCCGTTCACGGCTAAGCACGAGGGTGCGACCGACGTTCAGTTACGACTGAAAATCAACGGATTGGACTCGCTTATCGACGCCACCGAGGAGGCTCGTAACGACCTTCTGATCGAGCAGCGACAAATCAAACGCCAACGCAGCAAACTCTACTCTCGCACGGTCAAAAAGGGGCTGTTCGAGTCGAAAGATGAGTTCGAGTGGCGCAAGGAGTCGCTCCTCAAAGTCAAAAAGGATTCGGGAGCTCTCTACACCTATCGAATGCGCGTCCGCCAAAAGGCTGCCGACCAAAAGACGATCGAGATAAATCGTTTGGTCGAAAAGCAAAAAAAGTTGCAAAAAAACTACGAAGATTTCATTAATCTCACTAACTTTGTGAAATTGATCGAAGGTGACGACTTCTGGCGAGCCCAGATAGTCGAAATTGTCGTATCCCAATCGCAGAATGGTGCTCTGTTTCTGCGACTTGTGCCTCGCGCGGGTAACCATACGATCGTTTTTGGTCGAATCGAGAAGGTCGAGCGTAAACTCGACCGCTTGATGCGTTTCTATCGTGAGGGTCTCGACAAGGAGGGTTGGAATACCTACCGCACCATCGACGTGCGCTTCGACAATCAGGTGGTATGCACCAAGCGATAGAGGGCTTTTGATAGATTTACAAATGAAAATTCTTCGGCGCGAGTAGCAACACGCACCTTCGGGGGCTGGGGCGGTCGCCGAAGGCGAGCCCCCGAAGGTGTGCCGAAATCAAAGATTTCGCCATTTTTGCGGTGCCAGAACATAGCGCAAAAGAGGTGCAAAGTCTTTGATTTGCAAGGAATTGAAGAAAAACGAAAAAATATATACACGTGGAAAAGAAGAACTACATAGTGGCAATTGATCTCGGCTCGCACAACGTGACCGCAGCAGCGGCAGTGCGCGGTGCCGACGACAAAATGGTGATTGAGGCAGTCGTGCGCGAGAAGTCGGAAGGCGTGAGCAGTGGCGCAATCGACAACATCGAACTTGCAGCCAAATCGCTCAAAACAGCCGTCGATAAGCTCCAAGAGCAGCTGAATATCAAGGTGTTCGAGGCATATTTCGGCATCTCAGGCGAGTTTATTCGCTGCACCAGCCATAACGATTGGGTGGCTGTGGGTGACTATGCAAACGGCGTCAGCCAGAGCGATGTCGATGAACTCTATGCGCGTATGGGGAAGGTGAGCGCACCGAGCGACGACGAGGTGATTTTGGAGCGTATCCCTCAGAATTTCGTCGTCGATGGCAACAAAGAGGTGCCCAATCCGGTCGGTTCGTTCGGTAAGAGCCTCTCGTCGACCTTCAACTTCATTTTGAGCCTGCGCACCCCCATTCAGCGACTGACAAATGCGGTGTTGAAGCTGGGTATCAAGCCCTTAGCTATCCACATCAATCCGTTGGTTACGGCTGAGACACTGCTCGTTTCGGACGAAAAGGAGGAGGGTATCGCAGTGGTCGATATGGGTGCCGACGTGACCGACGTGACGATCTACTACAACAATGTGGTGCGCTATGTAGCCTCGATTCCGATCGGTTCGAACGCCATCAATAACGATATTCGCTCGCTCAGTATCCCCGAAAAGTCGGTCGAGAAGATGAAGGTGAAGTACGGTAACGCCGTGGCTGCCAACGTCAAAGAGGACGCAGGTATCGCCTACAACACCCCGAAGGGTAAGAAGGTGATCTTGCAGTGCAACCTGGCGGCAGCAATCGAGGCTCGCGTGCAGGATATCGCCGATCTGGTGGTCAATGAGATCAAAAATGCAGGTTTCGATAAGAAACTTCCCTACGGCATCGTGCTGACTGGTGGTGGTGCAAATTTGGAGGGTATCGCCGACGCATTTACCCAGCATACGGGCATTGATACCCGTATCGGAGTGCCCGAAATGGTTGTCGATGAGGAGTCTGCCGAGAAGGTCGATGGTCCTGAGTATGCGACCATTACGGGTCTGTTGTGGAACGCTTTGCAGGGCGGTGCCTATTGTATGGTCGATCAGCGACCCGCACCCGCACAGCCCGTGCAGCAGCCCACTCCCGCACCTGCGCCGCGACCTCAGCAGCCGCGCTTTACGCCCCCCGTACCCCCGACACCCGCTCCGCAACCCACGCCGCGTGTGGTAACCCCCACGCCTGCGCCCGCACCTGCACCGACCCCCGCACCTACGTCGGAGCCCACAAAGCCGCAGACGATCAATGAGCGTTATGGTGCTCAGCAGCAGAGTGTTGATCAGCCTAAGCAGGCTCCTGCAACCACTCCGACTCCTGCACCTGCACCTGCACCCGCACCCGCACCCACCCCCGCACCTTCGACTGAGGGTACTCCCGATGTTGATGATCAGGCACCGAAGGCGAAGAAGGGCGGCTTGTTCGAGGGCTTGAAGAAGTTGGGCAAGAAGGCGACTGAGCTTCTCGAAAAGATGGATAGCAACAACGCCGACGACGATATTATTTAACCCCGCAATGCCGACACTGAAACGATGAATAACGATATAATCAATTCGTTGAACGTTGAACGCTCGCAAGCCTCGAAGTCGCACATTATGGTGATTGGCGTCGGTGGCGCGGGCGGTAACGCTGTCAACTATATGCACGAACTCGGCATCAAAGATGTCGATTTTATGGTGTGCAACACCGACCAGCAGGCTCTCGATATCAGTCCCGTCGAATTGAAAGTTCGTCTGGGTGAGGACGGTTTGGGTGCAGGTAACGACCCCGCCGTAGGTCGTCGCGCGGCGATCACCAGCCTCGATATGGTCAAGCAGATGTTCGAGAACTTCTCGACTAAGATGGTCTTTATCACCGCCGGTATGGGTGGTGGTACGGGTACGGGAGCCTCGCCCGTGATCGCTAAGGCGGCACGCGAGATGGATATCCTGACCGTCGGTATTGTCACCTCGCCCCTCAAAATCGAGGGTCAGATTCGCTACAAACAGGCGATGGCAGGTATCGAGGAGATGAAGGGCTGCGTCGATTCGTTGCTGATTATCAACAACGACAACATTATGGCAATGGGCGACTCGACAACAACGGTCGATCAGGCGTTCTCGATGGCTGACGAGGTGTTGGCGTTGGCAGCAAAGGGCATTGCCGAGATCATCACGATCAAGAGCCCGCGTACGAATATCGACTTTGCCGATGTGTCGAAGGTGATGACCAATAGCGGTCGCACGCATATGGGTGTGAGCCGCGCGTCGGGTGAGGATCGCGCCGAGACTGCTGCGCGTAATTCGTTGCGTTCGCCTCTGCTGGATCACAACTCGATCCGCGGTGCTAAAAATATCTTGCTGAATATCAGCTGCGACAAGCGCGAAAATATGATGTATCACGAGCTGACGACGATCCTCGAAGTGATCCAATCGGAGGCTAAATATACCGACGAGAATGGTGTTCTGCACGACGCGAATATCATCTGGGGTAATAGTGCCAAGCCCGCGTTGGACGACGATTTGGAGGTGATCGTGGTGGCTACGGGCTTTGAGGCTCAGGGCGATATGACGAGCGACGAGGCGAGCGACAATGCTCCGTTAGTTGCGGGTGTACCCACCGCGGCACCCACGACAACCACCCTGCCACCACGACCGAGTGAGACGGGTGCTGCGAAGCGTCCGACGGTTGCTGTGCCGCGTCCGATGATCCCCGTTGTGCTGGGTGCCCGCAAGAATCGCTTTATGGAGATCGACGAGATGAAGCGAACTCCCGCCTACGTGCGTCGCAAGTCGCCAATGCAGGTGATGAACTCGCCCGCGAACACAAAGTTGATCAACGAGAGCGAAAAGACTCCGAGCAAATCGAAGATCGACAATTCGGGCAGTGGCAATCTGTTCAGCGATCAGGAGCAAAAAGGATAGTATTAACCAAACCGTAAAGAATTGACACTTACATATTTATCAATTATCGCCTTAGGGCAGTTTGAGCCTTCATCAGTGATCGCAATGGCACTGGTGTTGGCTTTGTTATTGTGTGTTTCGGCGTTTGTTTCGGGATCGGAAACCGCATTTTTCTCGCTCACCTCGCAGCAGATCCGCGAGATGAAGGAGAGCGGTCAGCCCAGCTCCGAAACCATTATCCGACTGCTGACACAAAGCGACCGATTGTTGGCTACGATTCTGATTGTCAATAATTTGGTCAATATCTGTATTACGATTATCTCGGCACGAATCGTCGATCTGATGTTCGTGTTCCAGTCGGATGCGTGGACCTTTGTATTCAAGACGGTCTGCGTCACGTTCCTGTTGTTGCTGTTCGGCGAGATCCTGCCCAAGGTGCTTGCCAACTCCAACCCGTTGCGCGTGGCTCGCTTTGCTGCTGCGCCGCTCTCGGTACTCAATACCCTCGTCAAGCCGTTGGCTATGGTGCTTGTGCGCACGGGTCGAGGTATCAACAACCGCTTCGAAGCCAAGCGCGACAACCTCTCGATGGACGAACTGTCGAACGCTATCGACCTCGCCTCGAATGACCAGACGCAGGAGGAACGCAAGATGTTGTCGGGTATTGTCAATTTCGTGAATACCGACGTTTCGGAGATTATGAAACCCCGAATCGACATCGTTGCAGTCGAGATCAACGAGAGCTATTCGGCTGTGAAAGAGCACATTATCAAGTCGGGTTACTCGCGTATTCCGGTCTATGAGGAGAGTGCCGACAACATCAAGGGAGTGCTCTATGTCAAGGATTTGATCCCCTATATCCACAACGACGACTCGTTCGAATGGGTGTCGTTGCTGCGCCAGCCCTACTACGTGCCCGCGCATAAGAAGATCAACGACCTGCTCGAAGAGTTCCAGACGACGAAGGTACACTTGGCGATCGTGGTCGATGAGTACGGCTCGACGCTCGGTTTGGTGTCGTTGGAGGATATTTTGGAGGAGATCGTGGGCGAAATTTCGGACGAGAGCGACACGTTCGAAACCTTCTATACGAAACTTCCCGACGGGTCGTATCTCTTTGACGGTAAGACACATATCGGCGATTTTGAGCGCGTGATGACACTCCCCGAGGACGCTCTCTCGGAGGTCAAGGGCGAGGCGGAAACAATGGCAGGTCTGATGCTCGAAATCAAGCGCGAACTGCTCAAAAAGGGCGACTCGGTTACCACCCACGGTCTGCGTCTGACGGTCAAGTCGGTCGATGGTCGCCGCGTGGATAAGATCCGCGTCGAGAAGATCGCCTAAATCATCATAAAATGCTTATTCCCAATCCGATAGAGGTCGTTGTGCGCGAAATTCCGACCGATGACTCGGCTCTGTTTGCAGGGTTGAGCGATGAGGAGCGTGCGCACGCCACGCAACTTACGGCTTCTCGACGCCGCGAGTGGGTGGCGTGGCGTGGGTTGTTGCGCGAGCGGGCGGAGCGTTGGGGTGTCGGCGAGCAGGCTCTGCGCGTGGCATATTCGACGTCGGGCGAGCCGCAGTTTGAGGGTTTGGAGGGGTCGATTTCGGTCACTCATTCGCGGAGGTTTGTGGCTTTGGCACGCGCGTGGGAGGGGCGTTGCGGAATCGACATCGAGCACCTCGACCGCAACTTCGAACACATTGAAAATAAATACATTAGCAACACTGAGCGACTGCTGCCGACTGCTGCCGACGAGCGTTTTCGTGCGGCAGTGTGGTGCGCCAAGGAGGCGATGTTCAAATGTGTGGGGCGCAAGGGGGTCGATTTCCGACGCGATTTACAGCTCACCGAGGTCGATTTCGAGTGCGGTGAGGTGCGTGGCACAGCCTTTGGCGAGCCCCTCGCAGGCGTGATCGAGCAACTCGACGGCGCACTGCTTGTGGCTATCACGAGCAATCCCGATCAATCTTTCATCATCACTGAATAGGCGAGTCGAGGCGGCTCGCTTTTTTGTTTTTGGAGCGGTGCGAGGGGCTCGATCCTGCACTCGCGCAACGCTATTCTTGGCACTCAATTTGCAAGTTCATCGAGTGGACGCACGCACCTCGGCAGCGCACGATCGGGGTCACCAACGGGCGTTCACGAACGGCAAATGAGCACTCTCTTTTTCCGATACTTTTACTTTTTCTCTTTCGATTGGCGTTGTGCGTGTGTGCAACGCCAATTTTGTGGTTCGGCACGTTGTCGAACTGCGTAAACATCTAAAACTGAGAACTATGAAACACATTCACTCCTCATATCTCGGACTGCAACTCTCCTCGCCCGTTGTGGTTGCGAGCTCGCCTTTCACGGCGGACATCGAGGGCATTCGCGCGGCGGCAGAGGCAGGTGCGGGCGCGGTGGTACTCAAATCAATTTTCGAGGAGCAGATCATCGGTCAGGCGGACCACCTTTCGGAGTTCGGGACCTCGCCTTTTGGCGATACGGACGACTATCTGCAACACTACGTGGGCGAGGATTATCGCGGTCGGTTTCTGCGTTTGGTGACCGACGCGAAGGCGCAAACCTCGATTCCGATCATCGCCAGCATCAACTGCATTGGCGCGGGTGCGCGGTGGGTAGACTATGCCAAGGAGTTGGCTACGGCGGGGGCTGATGCGCTGGAAATCAACCTCTTCACGCTCGCTGCCGACCGTCATATCCGCTCCGAGCAGATCGAGGAGGAGTACCAATATGTGGTGCGGCGAATCTGCGCGACGGTGAATATCCCCGTGTCGGTTAAGCTACCGCTGCGACTGACCGCACCGATCAATCTGATTGATCGTCTGTGGGGTGTCGGGGCGCGGGGCGTGGTACTCCACAACCGTCCGTTCGAGCCCGATGTCGATATCGACGCACTCCATTTCAAGGCGGCAAATCCGTTCAGCGAGGTAGTCGAATTGCGCAATTCGCTGCGTTGGGTTGCGCTCTGCACACGCGTGGTGCCGCAGATCGATGTTGCCGTTTCGACGGGCGTGCATAGTGGCACGGAGGCGGTGAAGGCTCTGCTGTGCGGTGCGCGGGCGGTGCAGGTCTGCACAGCGATACAAAAAGGTGGTTATGAGGCGATTAACGAGATCAATCAGGCTATCAACGCGTGGGGACGCGAGCACGGATTCCGCACGATCGAGGAGTTTCGCGGTCGCGTTGCCGAGCCACCCGACAGCAAGGACGACCTTCTGCTACGCACACAATATATGCGCTACTTCCCGAAAGGGTAGGCTGTGAGATTCAAAATTCAAAATTCAAAATTCAAAGTTCAAAGTTCAAAAAGCAAGATTTCATTTTTAGTAAAAGTCAGAAAATGCAAAACACGCCCATATGGCGTGCCCGCAGCCACCGAACTTGGATTAATTGTATGCAAAGAAAAACAATTTTGAATTTTGCTTTTTGAATTTTGAATAGCTAAAACATATCCGCCACCTCGCGTTGCGAAACGGCTAAGGTCACGACGCTGATTCGGCAGTCGGGAGCCGCGCGGAGGATAGCCTCGGCGCAGGCGCAAATCGTTGCACCAGTGGTAAATACGTCATCGACTAACAACACGTGGCGAGCAGCAAACTGCTCCCCTCGACGCACCTCGAAACGACCGTGAACATTCTCCCAACGCTCGTTTTTGGCGCGGCGTGTTTGCGAGGTTGTGTAGCGCGTGCGGCGCAACGAACGACGATCAACCTCTCGCCCAAGCACCCGCCCAATACCCTCGGCAATGTACTCCGATTGGTTGTAGCCGCGCCACATTCGACGCAGCGGGTGCAGCGGCACAGGCACAATCACATCGACCGACTCGAACGCCCGCGAGCGCACCAACTCGCCACCCAACCACTCGCCCATATCGCGTGCCAGCCGCCACTTCGAGCCATACTTAAATGCGTGAATCACACGACGATAGGGGCTTCCTTCGATATAGAAAAATAGTGCCGACGCCTGCACAAATGGCATTAGTCCCCACAGCCGTCGCTCCATTGCGTTGTCGATGTGACCGATGTAGCCGGTCATTGGCATTGCGACGCGACAACGGTTGCAAATCACCTGCTCGCCCTCGCGCATTGTAGCGTTGCAAACGGGGCAGACGGGCGGAAAAATCAGAGCGTGGAGATCGCTCAATGCGCGACGTAACTTATTGAGGATCAACATCGCAGTAAATATTGATCGTATTCCAATCCTTCTGTTGGCGGATTGCGTCGAGCTGCTCGCGGAGCAGTGTTCGGGCACGTGTGAACGAGAGCGATGTTTCGATTTTCAGCAGGAAACCGAGGATATAGACCCCATTGATTCGGTCGACGGGTGGCGACTGCGGTCCGAGCACGCGGCGACCAAACACCTCGCGCAACGAAACTCCCAACTGACGCGCCGCCGCACGCAACAACTGAGGGTCGCGGTGGCGCATCGTAACGCTGATCAAATGGGCGTAGGGCGGATAGTGAAACGCTTCACGCTCACGCAGTTGCGTATTGACCATCGAGAGGTAATCTCCCTCAGCTGCCTGACGTATTACGGGGTGCAGAGGTTGCGATGTCTGAACCACGACCTCGCCCACATTTTCGCGGCGACCGGCACGTCCCGCCACCTGCGTGATGAGCTGGAACGCACGCTCCGACGATCGAAAATCGGGATAGTTGAGCAGGTTGTCGGCATTGAGAATACCGACCAGACTCACGCGCGAGAAATCGAAACCTTTGGTTATCATTTGCGTTCCGACGAGCAGGTCGGTCGAGCCGCTTTCGAAACGTCTAATTATCTCATTGAAAGCTCGTTGCGACGACGCGCTATCACGATCGAGACGGTCGATTCGAGCCTGCGGAAAGATCTTCGAGAGCTCCTCTTCGACCTTCTCCGTACCGAAACCTCGCAACGTCACATCGGCAACCTTGCACGACGGACAATGTTCGGGAAGTGGCTGAGAATGACCACAATAGTGACAACGCAACGTATTCGGACGATGAAAAGTGAGCGACACATTGCAGTGCGGGCACTCGACCACACGACCGCAGTCGGTGCACTCGACGTAGGGCGAAAAACCGCGTCGATTTTGGAACAACATCGCCTGCTCGCCGCGCTCCAAAACCTCGCCCACGCGATCCAGCAGAGCCTTGTTGAAATGCGCGTGACGCTCGCCACGTTTTGCCGCGCGGAGCGTATCCGAGATGATGATTCGGGGCATTTGCGCACCACCGTAACGCTCTGTCAATGAGGCGTATCCATACTTACCTCGATGTGCATTCATAAAGCTCTCGATCGAGGGCGTCGCGCTACCCATCACCACCCGCGCGTCGTACATCGCCGCCGCCACAACCGCCGTATCGCGGGCATTATAGCGCGGTGCAGGGTCGTTCTGTTTGTAGCTCGCGTCGTGCTCCTCGTCGATCACCAGCAGGCGCGGGTGCGACAGCGGCAAGAGTAGTGCCGAGCGCGTTCCGACGATCAGCCGACCCGCCTCCGAACGCAACAGACGCAGGTAGATATCCGTGCGGCGCGTGTCGGTCAGCTTCGAGTGGTACGCCACCACGCGATCGCCAAAATAGCGACGCAAGCGCGAGATCAACTGCTCGGTCAGCGCGATTTCGGGCACCAACATCACCACATCGTCACCCTCGCGTAACGCCTTATGAATCAAATGAATATATATCTCCGTCTTGCCCGAACCCGTCACTCCGTGCAGCAGCACGCAACGCTTCTCGGTGTGTTGCTCCTCGATCGAACGCAGAGCCTTCGCCTGTGCCTCGGACAGCGTCGGCAACGTCGCGCACTCCTCGTCCGAACCAAACGCAGTCTCGCGTTCGCGTTCGTGAAACTCAACTAAACCCTTGTCAGCCAATGCTTTGAGAGCCGCAGTGTCAGCCTGCAACGTGCGGCAACGCACCTCACCCGCAAACCCCTCATCAGCCACCCGCTCTACAATCTCCAACAGCGCGGCATACTGTTTCGGTGCGCGGCGCGTCAATCGTTCAAACTGCTCATTCAGAGCCTCTTGCGAGCGCAGTGCAGGAGCTAACGACACCGTTCGCTCCCTCGCCACACGAAATTCGTCCTCGGCAAACTCCTCGTCGGACATTCCGCTCGGTTTCATCTTCGACGGCAGCGCAGCACGCATCACCTCGCCCACCGTACACATATAATAGTCGGCAATCCACTCCCACAGACGGCGTTGCTCGGCGGAGAGTAGCGGCTCTTGATAGAGTATTCGCTGGATCGGTTTGGTGCGGAACGGAGGTCGCTCCGAGGTGATCTGCCAAACGATACCCGTATAGATTTTACGCGCCCCCAACTGCACCACAACTGCCTGACCCTCACGCAAATGCTCCGCCACTTCACCCTCAGCCGAGAAGGTGAACGAAGGTTGCGCCAGTGGCAACACGATATGAGCATAGAGGGTCATCGGGGCGTGATTTAAGGATTATTTTCGCAACAGAATCGACGAGTCGCCATAGCTCAGGAAACGGAAATCGTTCGCCAGCGCGTAGTCGTAAATCGCGTGCCAATCGTCGCCCACCAGTGCCGAAACCAGCAACAAAAGGGTCGAGCGCGGCTGGTGGAAGTTGGTCACCATACCCTCAACAATGCGGAACTGATAGCCGCAGGGCGTGATCATAATCTGCGTCGAGGTTTTCAGTCGGTCGAGCCCCTCGCGCGCCATATACTCAATCAGCGCGTCGAGCAGCTCAGCACCACCCACCTCGGCAGGAATGTCGTACAGCTCCCACTGACCTACGGTGCGCTCGCAATCGGGTGTGCCACTGCACTTTACGCGGTAGCCAAGTGCCGCTATCGACTCCAACGTACGCACCGACGTCGTGCCTACGGCGATGATCTTACCGTACTTACGGCGCAGGTTGCGCAGGGTCGGCAGGTGCACCTCGAAGTGCTCGGTGTGCATCGGGTGATTGGCGGCGTTCTCCTCCTTGACGGGCAGGAACGTACCCGCACCCACGTGCAACGTAACCTCCTCAAACTCAACGCCCTCACCCTTCAATTCATCGATCAGCTCGCGTGTGAAGTGGAGCCCTGCGGTCGGTGCCGCCACCGAACCCTCGAAACGCGAATAGACCGTCTGGTAGCGCGTGTTGTCGATCTCCTCGCTCTCACGACCCAAGTAAGGCGGAATGGGGATTCGACCCAACTCTTCGAGCAACTGCCCGAACGTGAGCGGAGCCTCCCAACGGAAACGAACGATACTCTCACGACCCTGATTCTCAACTCGTTCAGCAACCAATCGTGTGGGCTGACCCTCATATTCGAAGTCGATCAGCAGCTCGCCCTCCTTCCACTTTTTCGAGTTGCCGACAATGCAGCTCCATTCGCACTCGCCACGCACCGCAAAGGCACGTTCGTAGTCGGCTGGGGCGTGCGGTTCGAGGCAGAAGATCTCGATACGCGCACCCGAAGGTTTGTGCATCACGATACGAGCGCGGATCACCTTCGTGTTGTTGAAGACCAACATCGCCCCCTCGGGCAGCACCTCGCCAATGCGGAAGAAACGGCTCTCGGCGATCTCGCCCGCGCGATAGATCAGCAATTTGGAGAGCTGACGCTCGGCAAGCGGGAATTTGGCGATACGCTCGTCGGGCAGCGGATAGGCGTAATCGTCTATATTTATCTGAAATCTACTCATTTTTCACTGATGAATTACCCTACAAAAGTACTCAATAATTTGGCGGTCGCACACAATTCTCAAAAAAATTACGCATCTTTGTTGCACTTTGGCGCACCCAAACGTATTACTTATGGACAGAAACTCAAAATGACCCCAAACGAATTCGACATATTTATCGCTACGTTGCACGATCGTATGTATCGTTTCGCCCGCACGCTCCTCGGAGTGCAGGTCGAAGCGGAGGACGCGGTAGCCGATGTCGAAGAGCGTTTGTGGCGCCGACACGAGGCGTTGGAGCAACATCGGGGTGCGCACTCGATGGCTATGACGGCGGTACGTAACGCCTGCCTCGATCGTCTGCGTCGCCAGCGCGAGGAGCTGACCGAGCGACTGCCCGAAACGGCTGCCGAAGACTCTCGGAGCGATGTGCGCGAAGCCGTGCGCAAGGCTATTGCCCAACTGCCCGACCGTCAACGCGAGGTGATTCATCTGCGCGAAATCGAAGGTTACAACTGTCGTGAAATTGGCGAGATGTTGAACCTCGATGAGGCCAACGTGCGAATGATCCTCTCGCGTGGTCGCCGACAACTGAAAGAGATAATCGAAAAAACAACCGACTATGGACAAATCTATCGAACGCATTGATCTGCTCGTTGAGCGTTGGCTCGATGGCGCGACAACCGACGCCGAGGAGCGCGAACTGCGATCGCTCGTCGAGGCGTGTGGCGAGGCTCTACCCGCCCGTTTGGGGTGGTTGACGACCACCTTCGAGGGCTACGGAGCATTAGCCGAGGAGCGCAACCCTCAACCCATCAAGCGACCGCTACGTGCTCAGCGTCCGACAATGCGCCTCGGACAGCGAATCGTTGCGTGGAGTATGGCGGCGGCTGCGGTGGTGGCGATGATCGTCGCAACGACAATCGACCGCGAACCCTATTGCTACATCAATGGCGTGGCGGTGCACGACGCTCAGATAGCGATGAACGAGACACGCTGTTTCGAACATTTGGCAGAGTTGGATCAGACGATGCAGGTGCTGACCCTGCTCGAAGACTTTAACCTCGAAAACAACTTAGAAGTAAATAATTAACCCTTTTTCCAAAACCGATACAACTATGAAACGAATCGTAATTATACTCGCAATGATATTTGCCGCTGTCGCAGCCAACGCCCAGCAGCCCAACGAAGAGATTGTTAAAGAGCCTGCGCTCGACGCTACCGCAACCACTGCGCCCACAACCTCGGCGCCCCTTACCGACAGCACCGACATTGTGCTGCGTGCCGACACCAACACCGCAACCCTCGACTTGGAGGTGGGAGGCTTTGTGATCTCGATCGGTGCGCCCGAAAAGCCCGAAGGACGCTCCGAGTTCGCCATCGGCGCATATAATATGGATATCGGCACGGTGCGCCTGATCGACGAAGGATATGCGGGTTATTCGGCTGACGAGCAGGGATTTATGGCGCGTGGTCGCAAGTCGGTACACTTCGCCACTAACATCTTCCGCTACACGCTGCGCCTGAGCGACAGCCGCGTACCGACCAAGTGCTACTTTTACACCGGTCTGCGTATCTCGGGTGATAACTACTCGTTGCAGCCCGACCGCACACTCGGCAACGACGCCACGGGACGCGTGGTGCCCATCGCCCTCGACCGCGAGTACAAAAAGTCGAAGTTCTATGTCGAGCGCATTGGCGTGCCCATCGGATTCTACGTTTCGCACCGCCCGTCGCGTCTATGGTTCGATGTGTCGGTGATCAACTCGATCAATTACGCACAACGCACCGTCTATAAGAAACCCAAAGTGCGCAGCAACGCAATCCGAGGTATCAACCCTTATGAATGTGCAATTCGCGCGTCGATCAACTTCTATTCGTTCGGATTCTACACCGAGTACTCGTTCACGCCGCTGTTTCGCAAGGGCGTAGGTCCCTCGGGCAATATCTTCTCGCTCGGTGCAACGATCAACGTTGGTGGTGTGAAATTCTAAACTATTCGACTCATTATGAAACGTTTACTGCTATTAATAATGTTGTTGTTGCCGCTCGTCGGTGCGGCACAGGAGGTATTCTACACCTCTTTCTTCAACCGCTACGAGAACAACAAGGAGTTCCGCACCGTGGTGCTCGGACGCAAGATGATGGAGATGATGAGCGAGCAGACCTCCGACCGCGAAATGCGTCGCACGTTAGCCGGTATCGAACACATCAAGGTGATCTCGACCTCGACCTACAACAAGCGTTTCGTTACCGACGCCCAATTTTTGGCCGACCAATTCAAGCTGATCTCGACCGTCAGCGAGGGTGGACGCGAGGTGAGTTTCTACCTCTACACCTCCGAATCGCGCTCGGCACTCAACCGCCTGCTGATGCTCTCGTTCAGCGACGATGAGTGGGTTGTGATGGGCATCTACGGCAAGTTCGACGTGCGCAATATCTCGCGCCTGACCCAAATCCGCCCGAAGACAAAATAGAGCACACCGCAAAACCAGATTCAAGCACACCCCGATGAAAAAAGTTTCACGCGGGTGTGCTTTTTGTGTTACTATTTTAGTATCTTTGTGCAACATATAACTCATACGAACAAGAATGAAAACAGATTTCTTGGTTATCGGCAGTGGCGCAGCGGGTCTTTCGTTCGCACTCAAAGCTGCCGAACACGGTCACGTAACGATCGTTACTAAGGGCGAAATGGTCGAGTGTAACACCAATTACGCTCAGGGCGGTATCTGCTCGGTGACCTACGAACCCGACACCTTCGAAAAACATATTCACGACACAATGGTCTGTGGCGCAGGTATATGCGACCCCGAAGCTGTCAATCTCGTCGTACGTCGTGCTCCCGAACTCATAGCCGATCTGATCGCCTGGGGCACTCGTTTCGACAAGACCCCCGACGGTCGTTTCGAACTCAACCGCGAGGGCGGTCACTCCGAGCACCGTATCCTCCACCACAAGGACCTGACGGGTGCCGAGATCGAACGTGCCCTAATCGAGAGCGTGCGCCAGCACCCCAATATCACCGTTTTGGAGCACCACTTCGCTATCGACCTGCTCACCCAACACCACTTGGGTGAGTTCGTTACGCGCCACACACGCGGCTTGGCGTGCTTCGGTGCATACGTGCTCGATATGGATTCGGGACGTATCGAAACAATGCTTTCGCGCTTTACGGTCGTAGCTACGGGTGGCTGCGGAAACATCTATGGCACAACGACTAACCCCATCGTAGCAACGGGTGACGGCATAGCAATGTGCCACCGCGCCAAGGCGATGATCTCGAATATGGAGTTCATTCAGTTCCACCCCACATCGCTCTACAACCCCGGCGAGCGTCCCTCGTTCCTGATCACCGAGGCGATGCGTGGTTTCGGCGCGATACTGCGTCTGTCGAATGGCAAGGAGTTTATGGACAAGTACCACCCGATGCGCTCGCTCGCACCGCGCGACGTGGTAGCACGCGCCATCGACCGCGAAATGAAACGCAATGGCGAAGAGTTTGTATATCTGGACGTTACGCACAAAGATGCCGACTCGATCCGCAGCCACTTCCCCAATATCTACGAGAAGTGTCTGTCGCTCGGTATCGACATCACCAAAGATTATATCCCCGTCGCTCCCGCAGCGCACTACTGCTGTGGCGGTGTGAAGGTCGATCTCAATGGTCAGACCTCGATCAAACGACTCTACGCTCTGGGCGAGTGTTCGTGTACGGGTCTGCACGGTGCTAACCGCTTGGCTTCGAACTCGTTGATCGAGGCTGTGGTCTATGCCGATCAGGCTGCAAAGCACGCCATCGAGCTCTTCGATCGCACCGAGATTCAGGAGGGTATTCCCGATTGGAACTTCGAGGGTACGTCGAACACCGAGGAGATGTTGCTGATCATTCAGTCGAAACGCGAGATGCAGCAGATTATGTCGAACTACGTCGGTATCGTGCGCTCGAACCTCTATCTGAAACGCGCAATGCGCCGCTTGGAGATCCTTTGGCACGAGACCGAGGAGCTCTACAACAAGACCACTCCCAACCGCGACCTGTGCGAGTTGCGCAATATGATCGCCGTTGCCTATTTGGTCATCAAGCAGGGTCGTGACCGCAAAGAGTCGGTCGGCTGCCACTACAATGTCGATTATCCGCAAGAGTAGGCTTTGTAGGATTCACAATTAGAGCCACGCAACCGCGTGGCTTTTTTATTCAAAATTCAAAAAGCAAAATTCAAAATTATATTTGTCGCAAATAAACGCACTCGCCGATAAGCCTTATTTGCGACAAAGAGCAATTTGCAGCGACGAAAAGTAGGGCATATCCAAATTATTTTTTAACTTTGTAGCTTGGTAAGGCGTGCGTACGTGCGCGTACGTGTGCGCAAGAGAGAGAGAAATCACAAAAATTGACAATACAATGGTAGAGAAAATCAACCAACTGATGTCCGAAGTCGAGGCGTTCGATTCGAAGAATCCCGCTGAGATTGAGGAGTTTAGAATCAAAGTGCTCAGCAAGAAGGGTCTGCTCAACCAACTGATGGAGGAGTTCAAAACCGTGCCTGCCGAGCAGAAACGCGAGATGGGTCAGAAGATCAACCAGCTCAAAAACTTTGCTCAGGAGCGCATTGCCGCACTCAAAGCTGAGGCTGAGGCAGGTGCTGCCGACGCGGCGTCGCTCATCGGCGATATGACTCGCCCGGGCACGGCAGAGCAGCTCGGTTCGCGTCACCCCATTTCGCTCGTTCGCAACCAGATCTGCGACATCTTCTCGCGTTTGGGTTACACCATTGCCGATGGTCCTGAGATTGAGGACGATTGGCACGTATTCTCGTCGCTGAACTTCCCGATGGAGCACCCCGCACGCGATATGCAGGACACCTTCTTCATCGAGAAAAACTCGGACGAACCCAACCAAAAAGATGTGCTGCTGCGTACCCACACCTCGTCGATTCAGGTGCGCACGATGGAGCACCAGCGTCCGCCGATTCGCGTTGTTTGCCCCGGTCGTGTGTTCCGTAACGAGGCTATTTCGTACCGCGCACACTGCATTTTCCACCAGGTCGAGGGTCTTTATATCGACAAGGGTGTCTCGTTTGCCGACCTGAAACAGTCGATCCTCTACTTCGCTAAGGAGATGTTCGGTGAGAACGCAACGATCCGTATGCGCCCGTCGTACTTCCCCTTCACCGAGCCGTCGGCTGAGGTCGATGTGTCGTGCAACTTGTGCGGCGGCAAGGGCTGCAACGTCTGCAAGGGCACCGGCTGGTTGGAGATTATGGGTTGCGGTATGGTCGATCCTAACGTACTGAAAGCGAGCGGTATCGACCCTGAGGAGTATAGCGGTTTCGCGTTCGGTATGGGCGTTGAGCGTATCGCAATGCTCAAATATGGAGTGAAGGACCTGCGCCTCTATTTCGAGAACGACGTGCGTTTCTTGCGCCAGTTCGACTCGGCACTCTAATTGCAGATATGAACGATTTGTGCCCCTTCGGTCTCGACTGAGGGGGCGCAAAACGATATAGACCACTCTCAATCAATGCGTTACGGAGCTATGATACGTGTCGCGGTGGCGGCTCTGATGTTGGTGATGTTCTCGTGCGGAACGTTGCCGCAAAGGGGTGTGCCCTCGACCGAAAATGGGGTCGAGACGACCGAGAAAATCGTGCCCGCAATGCGCATTGACAGCTCGATGGCAACGCACCGCGACAGCCTGCCTCCGAGCGACTATCCTGCTGACGCTCACGCCTTTTGGCACTATGTCGAGGGTTTGAAATCGTACCGCCTACTCGATGATTCTATCCGCGCACGCCACCATTTCGAGCGTGCTTTGGCGATCGACACCGCCTACGCTCCCGCGGCATACCACACCGCGGCGATGTTGATGATGGACGATACGGACGAGGCGGAGCGTTACAGCCTGCGTGCCTACCGCACCGACACGACCAATGTTTGGTTCAACTCGCAGTTAGGGCGTCTGCAAATTCTGCAAGAGGACTATGCGGAGGGTATCCGTCTATTCAACGAGATGGTCCGTTTGCAAGGCAATGAGCCTGAGAATCACCGCATTCTGGCAATGCTCTACAACGAGCAGGATCAACCGTTTTCGGCGATCATCGTGCTCGATTCTGCCGAGCGTCGATTCGGTATCCACCCCGCGATTTCGCCCCTCAAACGCCAGCTGCTGGTGCAGACAGGGCAGTACGATCGGGCATTGGAGCAGAACGAAGAACTGATCGAGTCTGACCCCTATAACATTGATAATTACATCATTGCGGCGGAGTTGTACGCCCACGCAAAGAAGGATTCGTTAGCGTTGGTCAACTACGATCGCGCTCTGGCAATCGACTCGACGAGCATTAGCGCGTTGGGGTCGCTCAACGAGTTCTACGGTCAGCGCGGCGACCACGCCAACTATCTGCGCACAATGCTTCCGTTGTTTGGCTCGCGCGAGGTCGATCTCGAACGTAAAATCAAGATTTTCAACCGCTTGACCAACAACATCGACTACTATCAGCAGTTCTACGGACAGCTCAATCAGTTGGCTATTACGGTCGCGGTGACCCACCCCGACGACCTCAATGCGATGGAGCTCTACACCACCCACCTGATCGCAACGGGCGACTTGGATCGTGCGCTCGAAATCTACAAATCGCACGTCAATGACTCGGTTCCCGAACCGAAAATCTTCAATACGATTCTCGACATCGAGAGCTTCAAGGAGCGTCCCGATTCGGTCGAGTACTACACCCGTATGGCTATGGAACGCTTCCCCGACCGCCCCGAATTTATCTTGCGTCGTGGAACGTATTACCTTTATAATGAGCAATATAAATCTGCCGAACGAGCCTTCCGCGACGCCTTGCGACGTATCGACAGCGACTCGTTGCGCGGTGCGACGCTCACGATGATTGGCGACGCTCAGTATCAGGACAACCGCCCCCGCGCGGCGTTCCGAACCTACGAAAAGGCGTTGCGACTGCTGCCCAACGACGCGGGTCTGCTGAACAACTATGCCTACTTTCTCTCGGAGGAGGGGCGCGACCTCGAACGCGCGTTGGAGATGGCTGAACGTGCCATCGCGATCTCGAAAAACAACTCGACTTACCTCGATACGTATGCTTGGATTCTCTACAAATTGGAGCGTTACAGCGAGGCTAAACGATATATGCGTCAGGCAGTTACGCTCGATCCCACGCAGAGCGAGGTGTTGATGTGCCACTATGGTGACATACTCTTCGCGCTGGGCGAGAATTTTATGGCGCAAATCTATTGGGAGAAGGCACGCGACGGAGGCTACGACAAAGCCGAGATCGAGAGTCGATTGCAAAAGCTCAAAAAGCCGTAACACACTATGCGTAAACTCGTTAGCATATTACTGACCCTACTGCTCACCGCGACGGTACTCTGCTCCGTCGTGCAGGCGCAGAACCGCACGATACAGAACAGTATCGACCGACTGACCTCACAGATTGCCGAGTTCGAACAGCAGATCAAGTCGATTCGCAAGGACAAGAAAGCGACTCAGAATGAGGTCAATAAGCTCTCGCGTCTGATTGGCAAACGACGCAAGTTGGTCGGTGAGGTCAATTCGCAGATGGTCGCGCTGAACAGCAACATCAACGTCCTCACGCGCCAAATCGACCGCCTCGCCGCCGAGCGCGAGCAGCTGCAAGCGCAGTATGCCGATATGGTGCGCACGGCGTATCGCAACTACCGCCAGCAGAATTTCACGACCTATCTCTTTTCGTCCGATGACTTCAATTCGGCAACGCGACGCATTGCCGCGATACGCCTTGTGAACGACGCCCGCGAGCGCAAGGTACGCGAGATCGACTCGCTGACGATTCAACTCGATAGCGCACGCAAATCGCTTGACGCTGAGAAGATTGCGTTGCAAGATACGCGCAACCGCCACAACAGCGAATTGAAGAAACTATCGGCTAACGAGCGCGACTACAAGAAGCGTCTGAGCACCCTCTCGTCGCGCGAAAAAAAGGTTTTGAAGGCTCAGCAGGAGCAGCGTCGCGAGTTGGAACGACTGGTCAATTCGACCCGAAAATCGAAGGGTGAGGCTAAAATTGGCGGCAACATCAAGGATAATCGCGGTCGCCTGCCAATGCCCGTTGCGGGGGGTCGTTTGAAGCCCAATGGCAGCGACATTGCCGAGATCACGGGCTCGCAGGGAGCGCAGGTCAAAGCGGTCTTCAATGGCGAGGTGATGCGCGTCACCTACAACCGCAACACCAAATCATATATCGTCTTAATCGGTCACGGTCAGTACTTTACGACCTATTCAAATATGGCAACCGCAACGGTCAAGGAGAGTCAGAAGGTGACGGTCGGACAGGCGATCGGTTCGATCGGTCGCGCGGTCGATGCGTCGGGTCGAACCGAGTATAAATTGGTCTTCGGACTGTTCGCCCCCAATGGCGACACGCTCGATGCCGACCAATGGCTCAAATAACCAACGAAACAGGTAAAGCTATGGCTATCAGATATTTCAACGATTCGTGCACATACCGTCTGCCCGAAAAACGACGCACCCGCGAGTGGCTCGTGGAGGTGGCTCGCGAGGAGGGGTATGCGGTTGGCGAGATCAACTACATCTTCTGCTCGGCGGAGCGACTTTTGGAGATCAATCGTGAGTTTCTCGGTCACGATTACTACACCGACATCATCACTTTCGACGAGAGCGATCTGCGCGGCGAGGGTGTGATCAATGGCGAGATCTACATCGACGTCGAAACCGTGGCGGACAATGCGGCGCAGTTTGGTGCTACGCGCCTCGACGAGATGCGTCGCGTGGTGGTTCACGGCGTGCTGCACCTCTGCGGTCAAAAGGACAAAACACCCCGCGCCGAACGCCAAATGCACCGCAAAGAGGACAAATATTTAGCCTTCTGGAAACGATGAGAACCGAGTACGATATCATAGTTGTCGGGGGCGGACACGCGGGTTGTGAGGCGGCGGCAGCGGCGGCAAATTTGGGTTCGCGCACACTGCTTATCTCAATGGATATGAGCAAGTTCGCCTCGATGTCGTGCAACCCCGCAGTGGGTGGCGTGGCAAAGGGTCAGATCGTGCGCGAGATCGACGCGCTGGGTGGTCAGATGGGTCGAATCACCGACCTGACGACGATCCAATTTCGTATGCTCAACCGCTCGAAGGGAGCCGCGATGTGGAGCCCGCGAGCACAGTGCGACAAGGCAGAATTTTCGGCCGAATGGCGTCGTACGCTCGAAAATACGTGGCGTCTGTATCTGTGGCAGGATAGCGTCACGGAGCTGATTTTCGAGAGCGAAACAACTGAGGGTGAGAGTGTTGGCACGAGTACGCAGGGTGCACGACAGCGTGTTGTGGGCGTTCGTACTCAGATGGGTGTCGAGTTCCGCGCCAAGGCTGTCGTGCTGACCGCAGGCACGTTCTTGGAGGGCGTGATGCACTGCGGTCTGAATCGTGCCGAGGGCGGTCGCGCAGGCGACGCCGCGGCTCACGGTGTGACCGCCTCGCTCGTGGCGATGGGTTTCGAGGTCGACCGAATGAAGACGGGCACACCCGCGCGATTGGACGCACGCACGATAGATTTCGACGCTATCGAACCGCAATATGGCGACGCAGAGCCGTCGAAATTCTCGTTTATGCCTGATATTCAACCCGTTAAGAATCAGTTACCCTGCTTTTTGGTCTACACCTCGACGGAGGTTCACGACGAACTGCGCAAGGGATTCGATCGCTCGCCGATGTTCACGGGCGTGATTCAGGGTCGCGGTCCGCGCTACTGCCCGAGTATCGAGGACAAATTGCGCACCTTCGCCGATAAAGAACAGCACCAACTCTTCCTCGAACCAGAGGGTCGCTCGACCAACGAATACTACCTCAATGGATTCTCGTCGTCGCTACCTTTCGAGGTGCAAGTGGCTGCTTTACAGAAGATTAAGGGATTGGAGGACGTACATATCTACCGTGCGGGTTACGCCATCGAGTACGATTACTTCCCGCCCACACAGCTCCACCACACCCTCGAAACCAAGCTCATCGACAACCTCTACTTCGCGGGGCAGATCAACGGTACGACTGGCTACGAGGAGGCTGCCGCGCAGGGTCTGATGGCGGGTATCAACGCCCACCTGAAACTCGCTGGACGTGAGCCCTTCGTTTTGCGCCGCGACGAGGCGTATATCGGTGTGCTGATCGATGATTTGGTTACGAAAGGTGTCGATGAGCCCTATCGAATGTTCACTTCGCGTGCCGAACATCGAATTTTGTTGCGTCAGGACAATGCCGACCTCCGTTTGACACCAAAATCGTTCGAAATTGGTCTTGCAACGCAAAAAAGAATGGAGATTTGCGAGCAAAAAAAATTGCACGTAGAATCGCTTATTTCGTATCTTCGCCGACAGAGTGTCACGCCAGACGATTTACAGAGCTATTTAAATTCGATCGACGCGGCTCCTTTGGCGCAAGGTCGCAAGCTCTATGACGTCATTTTGCGCAACAATGTGACCATTGCGGGCGTTGCCGACCACTACCCGAAGCTCGCCCGATTCATCGCCCGCGAGGAACTCACTCCTGAGGAGATCGAGGAGGCAGAGATTCAGATCAAGTATCGCGGTTACATCGAGCGCGAGCAGTACATCGCCGAGAAGATGCGCCGCTTGGAGAACATCGCCATTCCCGACGATTTCGACTACCACTCGTTGCAGTCGCTCACCATCGAGGCTCGCCAAAAACTCACCAAGATTCGCCCCGCGACCATCGGTCAGGCGTCGCGTATCCCTGGTGTCTCGCCCGCCGACATCAATGTGCTGTTGGTCTACTTCGGGCGTTGAGCAATTCACAATAAAAAATTAAGCCTACTTTCGAGTAGGCTTTTTTATTATATACTTATGTATAGTTCCACGTGGAACACAGAGCGACAAGTCGGCAGGAAACGGCAAGACGCAAAAAAAGTAAAACCCGCCCATATGGCGGGTTCCACGTGGAACACACCGTATGGCAAATAAAAAAAGTCGCACTCAAATCGAGCGCGACTTAATTTTGAATCTTGAATCTTGAATTACCAAAGGTCTTAGCCCTCGATGATTGTGCACCAGCCGTGACGGTCCTCAATCTCACCGAATTGGATACCGCGAAGCTCGTTATACATCTTCACGCTCATCTCGCCAGCCTCGGTGCCGTAGTTCAGCGTCTCACCCGAAACGGGATCGAAGATCGAGCCAATGGGCGAAATCACCGCAGCCGTACCGCAAGCACCAATCTCATCGAACGTCGGCAACTCCTCGACGGGAATATTGCGCTGCTCGACCTTCAAGCCCATATCCTCGGCAATCTGACGCAGACTCATATTGGTGATCGACGGCAGGATCGAGCCCGACTGAGGCGTGATGTACTTACCCTCCTTGATACCGAAGAAGTTAGCTGCGCCGCACTCCTCGATATACTTACGCTCGGCAGCGTCCAGATAGAGCACATTCGCAAAGCCCTTGTCGTGCGCCTGAACACCCGAATAGATCGACGCAGCGTAGTTACCGCCCGCCTTGACGTGACCCGTACCCTTCGGGGCAGCGCGGTCGTGGTCGCGGTCGATCATCACGTGGATAGGTTTGAAACCGCTTTTGAAGTAGGGACCAACGGGCGACGCAAAGACGATCAACGTGTACTCCTTGGTGGGACCAACGCCCAGCTGGGGGCTCGTACCGATCAACAGAGGACGCAGGTAGAGCGTCGCACCCGTGCCGTATGGCGGCATAAAGTCCATATTCAGTTCGACCACCTTGCGGCAAGCCTCGACGAAGAGTTCGATAGGAGGCACTGCCATACAGAGATACTCGGCGGAGCGTTGCAGACGCTTGCCATTCTCCTCGACGCGGAACATACGCACCTTGCCATCGACACCGCGATACGCCTTCAAGCCCTCGAAAGCCTCCTGCGAATAGTGCAGACACGATGCAGCGATGTGCATCGGAATGTACTCGCTATCGCTCACCTCAATCTCGCTCCACGCGCCATCGCGGTAAACCGAGCGAACGTTGTAGTTGGTTTTAGTGTATGAGAATCCCAAAGATCCCCAATCCAAATTTTGCATATATAGTTGTGTTTTAGGTTGTTAGCCTACGATTGATCCGCTCTTGACCTCCTTGTCAGGCGAGAGCAGAACCAACTTACCATCGGCGTCCTCAGCCATCAGCACCATACCGCGCGAGAGCGTACCCTTCAATTCGCGGGGTGCAAGATTGACCAACACAAGCACCTGACGACCAACGAGTTCCTCAGGCGTGAAGTGCTCAGCAATGCCCGAAACGATCTCGCGGGTGTCAATGCCCGTATCGACAGTAAGTTTCAGCAGTTTCTTGGTTTTGGCAACCTTCTCGGCAGCAAGAATGGTCGAAACGCGAATATCCATCTTCTGGAACTCGTCGAACGAACACTCCGCCTTCTGCGGCTCGGCCTTCTTCTCGGCAGCCTCATTCGCAGCCTTAGTTGCCTGTAACTTAGCGATTTGAGCCTCGACAACGCTATCCTCGATCTTCTCGAACAACAGCTCTGCCTTGCCAATCACGTGACCAGCCTCGATCACCTCAGGTTCGCCCAGACGCTCCCAATCCAATTTCTCGATGTTGAGCATTTTGATGATCTTCGCAGCCGAGAACGGCATAAACGGCTCGATGGCAATCGACAACTCGGCAGTGATCTGCAACGCAATGTTAAGAATGGTCTTAACTCGCTCAGGATCAGTCTTTACGACCTTCCACGGCTCGGTGTCTGCCAGATATTTGTTACCCAAACGGGCGAGGTTCATAGCCTCTTTCAACGCCTCGCGGAAACGGTAACCCTCGATGTTCTCCTCCAACGCCTTGCGGATTCGAGGCATCTCGGCTAAGGTCTCGCGGTCGTAGTCGGTCAGTTCGCCCGCAGCAGGTACAACACCCTCGTAATACTTCTGCGTCAGCACCAACGCGCGGTTGACAAAGTTACCGAGGATAGCTACCAGCTCGTTGTTGTTGCGAGCCTGAAAGTCCTTCCACGTGAAGTCGTTATCCTTGGTTTCGGGCGCATTGGCGCACAGCACGTAACGCAAAACGTCCTCCTTGCCGGGGAACTCATCGAGGTACTCGTGCAACCAAACAGCCCAATTACGCGAGGTCGAAATCTTGTCGCCTTCGAGGTTCAGGAACTCGTTTGCGGGCACATTTTCGGGCAGGATATAACCGCCGTGCGCCTTCAACATCGACGGGAAAACGATGCAGTGGAACACGATATTGTCCTTACCGATGAAATGTACCATCTTGGTATCCTCGCTCTTCCAATATTTCTCCCAATCGGGTGTAAGGTCCTTAGTAGCAGAGATATAGCCAATCGGGGCGTCGAACCAAACGTACAACACTTTACCCTCGGCACCCTCGACCGGAACGGGAATACCCCAATCCAAATCGCGGCTCACGGCACGCGGTTGCAGACCACCGTCCAACCAGCTCTTGCACTGACCGTAAACGTTTGATTTCCACTCCTTATGACCCTCCAAAATCCACTCGCGCAACATCTGCTCGTGCTTGTCGAGGGGCAGATACCAATGCTTCGTCTCGCGCATAACGGGCTTCGAGCCCGAAACGGCACTCTTGGGGTCGATCAGGTCGGTCGCATTGAGCGTCGAGCCGCACTTCTCGCACTGGTCGCCGTATGCACGCTCGTTGCCGCACTTGGGGCAGGTACCTGTAATGTAACGGTCGGCGAGGAAGGTCTGAGCCTCCTCGTCGTAGTACTGCTGCGAGGTTGCCTCCGAGAACTCACCCTTGTCGTAGAGCGTGCGGAAGAACTCCGACGCGGTCTTAGCGTGGGTGGGCGAGGTCGTGCGCGAATAGATATCGAACGACATACCCAGACGCTCGAACGACGATTTGATTATGTTATGATACTTATCTACAATATCTTGCGGGGTTACACCCTCCTTACGCGCCTTGATTGTGATGGGCACACCGTGCTCGTCGCTACCACAAACCGAGATGACATCAGCACCGCGCTGACGCAAATAACGAACATAGATATCCGAGGGGACATATACGCCTGCCAGGTGACCGATATGCACCGGACCATTGGCGTAGGGCAATGCCGAAGTGACCAAATAACGCTTAAACTCTTTCTTCATTTTTTATAGTAAGAATATAATTATCCAATTAATATACAAATATAGGTATTTTCGCGCGAAAATGAAAGCGTCAGCCTACTTTTTTCTTACGATATAGAGGTGATCAACGGGCAGGGCAAAACGCACTCGCTCCTCCTCCGAGAGTTGAGCCGCATAATCCAGATCCTCGACCTCGAAACCCGCCTCGCGCAGACGATCGGCATAGTCACGACCATAGACGCGGCGGTGGTCATACTGCCCGAAAATGCGGGTGCGCTCCGCCTCATCGGTGATCGAATCGTCCTCGAAAGTGGTCGCGCGAGTCAGCTCAACGGGCGACAGAATCACGCCCCAGCCCCCGCGACGCATAACGCGATACAACTCGCTCATCGCGCGGCGATCGTCCTCGACGTGCTCCATAATGTGGTTACAGAAGATGACGTCGAAACTCTCGTCAGCCAACGGAATGTGCTGAATATCAAAGTGCATATCCGCCAGTGGGCTCTCCAAATCTGCCGTAACATAATCCGTCACGTTCCCCCCCCCGTACGCTTTGCGCAGATGGCGCATCAGGCATACCTCAGGAGCCACGTGCAGCAGTCGCGGACGCTTTTCGAACAGATCGCTCTCGCGCTGCAACCACAACCACAGCAATCGGTGGCGTTCGAGCGACAAGCAGTTGGGACACAGCGCATTATCGCGCGAAACAACATAGCCGTATGGCAGAAATTTGCGACGTCGCGTACCGCAAACGGGGCACTCGCGCCCGCGACCCACATAGAGGAGTCCGAGCAACGGCACCGCCCACCCCGCCATACGTTGCAACACGGGGCGCGGTATAGCGTTGAGAATGAAGCGTATAAGTCGTTTCATCGCGCACCCTCCTCGTTGCCGCCAAGCACCTCCGCAACCTCGCGCTCGGCACGCAAAAGTCGCTCCTTGCACTGCGCGATCAGTTCGGTCGCACGCTTGACCTCAGCCGCCAACCTATCGACGTCCATCTGCTGAGTGTTGAATCGTGCCAAAATCTGCTCCACCTCGGTCATCGCCTCGGCGTAGCTAACCTCTTGTTTCTTAGTCGTTTTTGCCATTATCTGTAATTTTTGCTTTCAATTCACCCTTTGCCAATCGGATCGTAACCTCGCTACCAACCGCCACCGCCGACGCATCGCTCATCGCGTGCCCATCGAGGCTCACAACCGCAAATCCGAGTGCCATAATTCGTTGCGGATCACGCGCCGCAACCGCCTGCTCCATTGCCGCCAAACGCTCACGCTCCGAGCGCACAAAATAGTCGATCGCACGACGCAGATTTTCGTCGGCACGTGCCGCACGATTTCGCTCGTCGGAGAGCACCTTTTCTGCCGCACGACGCAACTCCGAACGGTAATGTTCGAGCGTAAGTTCGAGCCGTCGCGTAGCACCCAACGACTGCGTTGCAACCAGCGCGGCATTGCGTTCAAGTCGCTGACGCTCAGATGATAGTAGCTCCGTTGCACATCGCTCAATAGCCTGCCCCAAAGCCTCCAACTCGCCATCAAACTCGGTCAGCTGTTCAACCACCCACGCCGCTACGGCAGTCGGTGTTTTGAGCCTTCGTGCGGCGACCATATCCGCCACGCTTTCGTCCTTGTCGTGCCCGATTCCCGTCACCATAGGCAGCGGAAATTGCGCCACGTGCGCACACAGACGATAGGAGTTGAAACACGCCAGATCGCTCTGCGAACCACCGCCACGAATCAACGCCACGACATCAAATTCGTCGGCGCGATCTGCCACACGTTCCAATGCCTCGATGATCGAATCCTCAGCTCCGTGCCCCTGCATAAATGCGTCAAACAGAGTGAGTTCCACACGATATGCCGAACGCGCTATCTCCTTGCAGAAGTCCTGATAACCCGCCGCATTGGCACTCGACACCACCGCCACACGCTGCGGCACGCGGGGCACCCCCAGCTCGCGGTTCATCTCCCACACGCCCTCCTCGCGCAGACGGGCTATGGTCTGCTGGCGTTGCTGCTCCCAATCGCCAACGGTGTAGGTGGGGTCGATATCCTGAATCTGGAACGAGAGTCCGTAAAGTTCGTGATATGAGATCGTTACACGCACCAGCACCTTCATTCCGACCGAGAGCTGCTCGCCCGTTTTCGAGGCGAAATATGAGGCAATCGGTCCGTAGTGCGAACGCCAAATCACCGCCGATGCCTTCGCCGCGGGGACACCATTAGTGCCACCCTTTTCGACCAGTTCGAGGTAGCAGTGACCCGAATAGTTTACCTTCATTTCGGAGATCTCGGCGGCGACCCACACGGGCAGCGGGAACGCCTCAGCAAGACGTTCGCGCACGACGAGCTGCAACTCGCGCAGTGAAAAGTGTTTTTTCAGCTCCATTCGCCTTATGAAATCTCTTTGAGATACAAAGGTATGAAAAATTTTCGGTATCTATAATAAAAAAGCCAGCCCCGCTTGGGACTGGCTCTTTTATCGTAGAGTGGAGCACTACTGCTCGTCTTCGCAGCGAACGCAACGAACGGGACAGCCCTGGAATCGGCTGATCGCATAATGGAAATGCTTTACCGATGAGGTGGTCGATGTAATATATTGAACCATTGCTCGACGGTTGTTCTCCTCATTAGAATAAGTAGAACCAAATGCGTTTGTATCAGGATTGTACGATGCACTTGTCATAACACCTCCATTCTTAGAAACCTCAGCAGGTGTAGCGGTCCAATAATATGCCGAGCCTTGACCCTGATGACGCCAATTGTTGACAGACGCATCGGTATTGTACAATCCGATAAGACCCATCTCTGGCAAGTAAGTAGCTACTGACCCATTATATCGCAGCGATTGCACCTGAGACTTGTAAAGTATAGGTTCAATGCCGCTTTCATTTACATTAAAGCCGTTCGTTTGATCAATATTATACTGTCCAAATATCTCTTGCTTGGGAACCATATAACCATACGGGCAGGGATCAAATGCGGTCTTCTTGTAATTACCATCGCTGCTATAACCCCACATTCGCAGATATTGATCCGTTGCGGCATTAATATCCGTATTTGAAGCAAGATCAGCAGGAGCATAGGGTGCCATAATCGATGTGCTCAACGTCAATGCAGGAAGAATATAACGGGTAGTTACCAGCGTTGCACTATTACCTTCGTAATAATAATTATTCAAAAACTTGTTAATCGCAGATGCTGAATATTGTGAACTTCGAGTCATCAAGTATCCATATACGCCAGGATAAGGAACATTAAAGCCCCAGCAATAGAACAGACCTGCTGTTGCTGCGTGATAGTTACCACCATTATCTACATAACTCGTGGTCAGCACCTTGCGTGCACCCAAGTTGCGGTCAAGCATATAGACGTTGTCGGCAACCTGAACATCAGTCAACTCATCGTTAATCGACCAAATGTGCCAGCTCCAAAGCACCGTACCGCCATAGTAGAGCGAAATAACGGCATTACCTTCTTCGCTTGTCTTTACATAGATATAGTCGTCATTTTCAAGCAACGTCGTAATCGTACCATCGGCGTGCATATAGTAGTCACCAACAAAACCATTCTCAGTGATACCCATTGCTGCAACACCTGCTGCGCCACGACCACGAACATTTGCCTTGAACTTGTAGAGTGTGTTAGGCTTAACCACAAAGCAGTTCGACGGTTTCAACTCAATAGCAGAATCCGCACCAGTGATAGTGTGAGTCTCATTGATTTGAAGCACATTGAAGAAGCTATTCGGTTTAGACTCCTCAGTCCACAAAGGATATACCTTTGGTGTTACCTTCGGAACCTTGATGGTTGCGGGCATAACGTAAACGGTATTCTCAGCCAACTTCTCGCTCTTAATGCTACGCGAAGTCACAAACGTGCCTCGATCGGTAATAATCTCAGCAACGAGTTTCTTATTTGTCATATCAGCAACGGGATTGACAACCACCCAAGCATCAACTGCACCGTTGTTGTCTTTCGACTCTACGGTTACTTTATGTCCAACAACCAACTCCACCAACCAACTATAAGCAGTCTTATTCATTGTGGTGGTCTGAGTTTGAAGATTTGCGGTATATTTACCAGCCAACGCATAATCATAGCTATTCAAAGGGACGAAAGGCTCATCCTCTCCGCCACGCGGATTAGCAACATAGACACGAATACCCGTTACCTGAGCACCTTTAAGAGTTTGACCATCATTATTTTCGTCACTATATTTGATCTTGAAGTTAAGAATCGCAAACTTGTTGCGGAACTTCATATCGATATTACCCTTGTTGTTGTCAGAATTGACAGGGGTAGCGATTTCGAGCATCTGCTCACCAATATGAGTACCCTTCGAATCAACCTGAACCTGAGTGGGATTCAAATAGCCTGCAACAGCGGTGTGGTCAGCACCTGCCGTAGCGGTGTAGGGCGAATAGGCGTAGTAGGTAAAATTGCCCGTTGTGGCTTTGTTCTCGAACGAACCCTTGAAGGTTGCCGAAGCAACGCCTGCTCCTGCAAGCGAAGTGAAACAACGGTTGGTCTCGGTAGCAGGACCCGATACGTAAACACCTACCTGGTCACCCTCGTCCCAAACAATCGTCGAAGGATCGCCAGTCGACGCACCAACCTCGCTAACATACGCACGAGTAGCATCAGCACCCGCAGCATAGATCAAAATCTCGTTCTCCTCGATGGAAGTGTCAAGACCATCATTAGGCTCGATATTCTCGCAGCTGACTGCAAACATCGAACACAAAACAATTGCTATGTAGTAAAATCTTTTCATTGTCATACTGTTTTTAATGATTAATCCTCCTCTTCCCATTCGGTCCCACCAAATTCGTGGTCAAAATCACCATTCGGATTATTGGGCGAACCCGCAAATCCATTCTCAATAGCCACAGATACGACCACAATCTCTGGCATCTCGTAATTCTCTCTCTCTACTTGTTTCATTTTTATTTGATATTAATTATAATTTGCACAAAAAGGGCACACTGGCTCACCGCTACCAGTGCACCGATAGAGAACGAAACTCAATGCGAAAAAATCGAATTGCGGCGAGAGTTTTGTAAAATGTATAAATTTGCTGAAAATCACTCTTGCATTAAGGTTTAATAGACTGCAAAAACTTTCGAAATTTATTCGGAAAAATTCTCGGATATAAACAAAAAAAGTACCGATGAAGTCGGTTATGACCCCATCTGCATTGATATTATATTTCCTTGATTTACCTAATGTAGAACTTGAAGTAAGGATACCTAAAATTCCCCCCCCCAGACACTTACGCAAATTATGCACGCAATATGAGATACTCCAAGTCATTGCTTTACAGATATTTCCTGTGACAAAGGTATATAAATTTGATTAAAAAACAATTTATAAAAATAATTATTAATAATGAGAAGCGTACGAATCCCAAACTCAATTTCGTAGGAAAAATATCTATCACATTGCTAAAAAGCAAATACTTTTCCTTATCTTTGCCGCAAAATGTAAAGCTATGGCAGACAATTCAATACTTATACGCCTTGACGGTCTCAAACTCAAATATGAGGAGATGGGCGAGCAGATGACCGACCCCGAAGTTATCGCCGACGTCAAGCGTTTCATTCAACTCAATAAGGAGTACAAAGAGCTCGAACCGATCATCGAGGCAAGCGAACACTATCGCACCGCGATCGCTAACTTGCAAGAAGCCAAAGATGTACTCGCCAACGAAAAGGACGAAGAGTTCCGCGAAATGGCACGTATGGAGGTCGCTGAGCTCGAACCCCGAATCGAACAACTCGAAGAGCAGATCAAGCTCCTGCTGATCCCGAAGGATCCTCAGGACGACAAGAACGCAATCGTCGAGATCCGTGGCGGTACGGGTGGCGACGAGGCGGCAATCTTCGCGGGCGACCTGCTGCGTATGTACACCAAATATATCGAAAGCCGCGGCTGGAAGTACGAAATCAACTCGTTCAGCGAGGGTACTGCGGGCGGCTACAAGGAGGTCGTACTGAAAGTTACGGGCGCGGGCGTCTATGGCGTTTTGAAGTACGAATCGGGTGTGCACCGCGTGCAGCGTGTGCCCCAGACCGAGACGCAGGGTCGCGTTCATACCTCGGCAGCGTCGGTAGCCGTACTGCCTGAGGCTGAGGAGTTTGATGTCGAGATTTCGATGAACGACATTCGTAAGGATATCTTCTGCGCATCGGGTCCCGGTGGTCAGTCGGTCAATACGACCTACTCGGCAATCCGTCTGACGCACATTCCTACGGGTATCGTCGTGCAGTGTCAGGACCAGAAGTCGCAGCTCAAAAACTTCGACAAGGCGTTGGAGGAGTTGCGTACGCGCGTGTTCAACCTCGAATATTCGAAGTACCTCGACGAGATCGCATCGAAGCGTAAGACGATGGTTTCGACGGGCGACCGCTCGGCTAAGATCCGTACCTACAACTACCCGCAGGGACGTATCACCGACCACCGAATCAACTATACGATCTACAACCTGTCGGCATTTATGGACGGTGATATTCAGTCGGTTATCGACCAGCTGATCGTAGCCGAGAACGCCGAGCGATTGAAGGAGAGCGAGCTGTAATCGAGCCGATCGCCGCGCCGAGTTCGCACTTTGGTCAAAAATTAGCCGTGCCCACATCGGGGTGCGGCTTTTTTTTATTCAAAATTCAAAATTCAAGATTCAAAATTATATTTGTCGCAAATAAATACGCTCGGAGGCGAAGGTGGCGCGATTTCGAAGAAATCGTCAAGTTCGGCGGCTCGTGCAAACGTAGTTGCACGCCCCCCAGCCGCCAAACTTGGATTAAATTAAAACAAAGAAAAGTAAACATCACTACTTACAGTTAGG